>NZ_BAAJOT010000005.1:0-727071 GCF_057554225.1 Labrys sp. Lb11 | reverse complement strand
AACGTCCGATGCGCGGAATATCGGCGGCCAGCGCCAGAATATGCTTGTTATAGACGTCGTCGAGCATGGCGGTGCCACGAATTGCAAGACCCAATGTTCCGCTTATATAAGCCCTGCCGTCGCTTCACGCGAGTGGCTGGCGAGATTTGAGGCGGGGTCGGTTTCGGGGCGCTCCCGGAAACGGATCGTCTGGAAGAGCAGGGCGGGCCTGTCCGCCCGCCGTCAGGAGCATGACCATGGACGCGATGACGCCCTCGTCCAAGTCCACCGCCGACCGTGAGGCCGATGCGGCCGCCGTGCTGCATCGTCCGTCTCGCAAGGAGGCGGAGGAGGCCGTGCGCACGCTGATCCGCTGGGCGGGCGACAATCCCGACCGCGAGGGCCTCGTCGATACGCCCAAGCGGGTGACCAAGGCCTGGCGCGAGCTGTTCCGGGGCTATGAGCAGAACGTCGCGGACGAACTCGACACGGTGTTCGAGGAAGTGAGCGGCTATGGCGACATCGTGCTGGTGCGCGACATCCCGTTCTTTTCCCATTGCGAACACCATATCGTCCCGATCCTCGGCAAGGCGCATATCGCCTATTATCCGCGCGAGGGCGTGGTCGGCCTGTCGAAGCTGGCTCGCGTCGTCGATATCCATGCCCGCCGCCTGCAGACGCAGGAGAACCTCACCGCCGAGATCGTCAACGCCATCGACGACCACCTCAAGCCGCGCGGCCTCGCCGTGCTGATGGAGGCCGAGCATATGTGCATGGCGATGCGGGGCATCCAGAAGCAGGGCGTCTCGACGATCACCACCGGCTATACCGGCGTGTTCAAGGATGACCCGACCGAGCAGATGCGTTTCCTGACGCTGCTGCGCGGCCCCGGCGCCCGGTAGGCGGTCTCATGGCCGCCGTTCCCGCTCCGTTTGCCGCGCCCGGCGACAAAGCCGCGCTCGAGGAGGGCTCCGTCCTCTCGCCGAAGTTCGACCGCGACGGCCTCATCACCGTCGTCGCAGTCGAGGCTGCCTCGCGCGAGGTGCTGATGGTGGCGCATATGAACGCCGAGTCGCTGGCGCGCACGCTGGAGACGGGCGAGGCCTGGTACTGGTCCCGTTCGCGCCAGGCGCTCTGGCGCAAGGGCGAGACATCGGGCCAGCTCCAGCGCGTCGTCGAGATGCGGGTCGATTGCGACCAGGACGCCCTGGTGATCCGGGTCGAGGTCGGCGGCGACGGCGGCTGCTGCCACACCGGGCGGCGCTCCTGCTTCTATCGGACCGTGCCCGTCGGGCAGGGCACGCAGCCGTCGCTGGTCTTCGACGCGGCCTGACGCCGCCGGCTCCCCGCTCGAGGGCCGCCGGCTGGCGCCTCACTTGGCCATGACTTCGACGTCCTGGTCGAGGCCGGACTTCACCTCGAATTCGCGCGTGTAGACCCGGCCGTCATGGCGGGCGACGACGGAATAATTGCCTTCGGCCAGGATCATCGAGGGAAAGGCGCCGATCGATTCCCGGATCACGTCGCCGCCCGGCGTCAGGATCGACCAGGCGGTGTCGGCCAGGGCTTCGCCGCCCGGCTGGTTGACCAGCTTCAGCGTCAGCGTCGCGGCGTTGTGATGGAAGGTGGCGTCGGTGAGCTGGCCGGCCTTGATCGCGATCTCGGCGGAGACGCGGGCATTGGATTCGCCATAGTCGTTCTCGACGAAATAGCGTCCTTCCGGGAGGCGCACGGGGTCGTCGGCCGGGACGTCCTCGGCGATCAGGCGCCGTTCGCCGTTCGGCATGATGGCGGAGATGCGCGACGTCAGCTGGCCGGTCGCCAGCGGCCTGTCGTCGATCGTCGCCGACACCCGGAGCGCGCCGCAGTTGAGGACCAGCTTCTCGATCGCCGGCGTGTTGCCGATCTCGACGCGCCGCGTCGCCGCCGCCAGGCCATAGGCGACATGCACGACATAGACGCCCGGCTCGACGGTGAAGGTGGGGCTGGCGTCCTGGGATTCGCCGACAATCGGCAGGTCGCCGTTCTCGTCATTGCGGGCGCGGAACACGCGCCAGCGCAGGCCCGACCGGATCCGCTCGCCCTCTTCGGAAAAGAAGGCGCTGACTGAAAGCGGCTGGGCATGACGCAGCGGCTGGGTGGCCGCCGGCGGCAGGGGGACCGGGGCGGGATCGGTCTGGGCCGCGGCCGGCGCAATGGCGGCGAGGGCGGCCGTCATCAGGCCGGCGAACAGGGCAGGGGCGAGGCGGATCCGAACCATGGCCGTCACGAGCCACGGAATCAGGGCAATTTCAAGCCCGGAACGCCCGCCGGCGCGGCGGAGGGGGCGACCGGACGCCCGGGCACGGTCATGGCCAGCACCCCGGCGATGACGCAGGCGAGGCCGATCCAGGCCGTCGGGCTCGGCGTCTCGCCCAGCGCCAGCACGCCGAAGGCGACGCCGACCGGGACGCGCAGATAGGCCTGGGCCGTGGCGCCGACCGAGCCGAGCGTCCGGAACAGCCGGAAATAGAGGACGAAGGCGAGGGCGGTGCAGAACACGGCCAGCGCCAGCAGGGCCATGACCGAGGTGGCCGACGGCGTGATCGTCCAGGGACGGTCGAGCAGGAAGCTCGCCGGGACCAGCAGCGCCGCGCCGCAGAGCAGCGAACCGGTTGCCGGCACCATCGGATCGAGGTCCTTGAAGCGCCGGCCGAAGACGGCGGCGCAGCCATAGCACAGCGTCGCGCCGATGATCGCCAGCTCCGGCACCAGCCCGCGCCCGGCGCCCTGCAGCGTTTCCATGCCGACAAGGAGGCAGGTGCCGGCGAGACCGGCGCAGATGCCGAACAGCTTGCGGAGCGTCACCGCCTCGTGCCGGGTAATCGCCGCCGTGACCAGGAAGGCGAAGATCGGCGTGGTCGAGTTGAGGATGACGGCGAGGCCGGCATCGACCGTCTGCTCCGCCCAGGCGATCAGCGTGAACGGGATGGCGCTGTTGAGGCAGGCTTGGACTAGGAACGACTGCCAGCTCGCCGCATCGCGGGGCAGGGCGATGCGGCGCAGGTGCAGAACGGCAAGGAGCAGCAGGCCGGCGATCAGCGTGCGCGCGCCGATGAGCGTCAGGGGCGGAATGGTGGCGACGCCGAGCTTGATGAAGCCGTAGGAGGACCCCCACAGCATCGCCAGCAGGGCGAGCAGGACGAGTTCGCCGGCGGTGGCGAACACGCGCCGGGGGGTGGGGGCGGCTGGCGTGACGGACATGGCGATCTCCGGCTTCGGAGGCCGCAACCTGCCAGCGGCCGGGGACTGCGGTCACGCTTCGACGTTTCGGTCTCGGCCGAAGCATGGCCGCTTGATGCGGGACGCCTTCGGCGCGATCCTGCGCCACATGGTCAACCTTGCTTCCGGCGTCACCATCGCCGAGGTCGCAGCGCTCATCGGCGACGTCGCTCGCGCCAATATCCTCGCCGCCCTGATGGACGGCCGCGCCCTGACCGCCGGCGAGCTCGCCTGGCATGCCGGCGTGACGGCACAGACCACCAGCGGCCACCTCGCCAGGCTGCTGGACGGGCGCCTCGTCGCCGCCGAGCAGCAGGGCAGGCATCGCTACTACCGGCTCGCCTCGGGCGAGGTCGCGGCGGTGATGGAGGCGCTGATGGCCGTGGGGGCCGCCGGACCGCCGCGACACCGGCCCGTCGGGCCGCGCGACGAGGCCCTGCGGCTGGCGCGCAACTGCTACGACCATCTGGCCGGGCGCCTCGGCACGGCCCTGGCCGAGGCGCTGGCCGGCCGCGGCCACGTCGTCCTGTCGGATGGCGCGGCTGCCGTGACCGAATCGGGCCTGGCGTTCTTCTGCGAATTCGGCCTCGATCTCGAGGGCAAGGCTGCCGGACGGCGGCCGCTCTGCCGCGCCTGCCTGGATTGGAGCGAGCGCCGGCCACATCTGGCCGGCCGGGTCGGCGCGCTGCTGCGGCAGCGCTGCCTCGATCTCGGCTGGATCCGGCCGCTCGCCGACAGCCGGGCCGTGTCGATCACTGCGCCGGGGCGCGCGGGCTTCGAGGCCGTCTTCGGCGTGACGCCGGCGCGACTTGCGCCGGCCTCGCATTCGCTTATGTGAGGGCTGCCCGTCCCAGGACATCCTCAATGCCCGATGCCATCGACCTGCTGAAGATCCGCCGCTCCGTTCCGCCCGCGCTGCTGTCCGAACCCGGACCGGATGCGAGCCAGCTGGAAACCATGCTCACCATCGCCTCGCGCGTGCCCGACCACGGCAAGCTGCAGCCCTGGCGCTTCATCGTCTACGCCGGCGCAGCCAAGGCGAGGGCGGGCCGGATCATCGAGGAGGCGTTCATTGCCCGCAATCCCAATGCCGAGGCGGCGGCGCTGAAGAAGGAGGCGACCCGCTTCACCCTGGCGCCGCTGATCGTCGGCGTGGTTTCCACAGCCGCCGAGCACGTCAAGATCCCGCGCTGGGAGCAGGAACTGTCGTCCGGCGCGGCCTGCGAGAACCTGGTCATCGCCGCCGCGGCCCTCGGCTTCGGCGCGAGTTGGCTCACCGGCTGGTTCGCCTATGACGGGGAGGTCATGGCCCAGCTCGGCGTGAAGCCGCAGGAACGCGTCGCCGGGTTCGTCCATATCGGCACCCCGGCCGATGTCGTGCCGGACCGACCGCGCCCGCCGCTGACGGAAATCGTGAGCTATTTCAGCTGATTTCTTTATGGTATTTAAATACCAATATCGCAAGCGATTGATGTTGCTGCGGAATCTGGCGAGACCTTGCGTCTTGTGACGTTGACGTGTCCGCGCGCCTCGTGTAGAAGCGCGCCAACTTGGCGGCCCGATGTTCACTGACGGCCGCCTTGTACGTTTTCAACCCGTCGGATCGACAGCGAATTTTTAGGCGACACATGTCCACCTTCACGCTCAAGACCGCCGACATCGAGAAGAAGTGGTATTTGATCGACGCGAAGGGCCTTGTTGTCGGCCGTCTCGCCACGATCATCGCCATGCGTCTGCGCGGCAAGCACAAGCCGACCTACACGCCCCATCTCGACTGCGGCGACAACGTCATCGTCATCAACGCCGACAAGGTGGTGTTCACCGGCCGCAAGCGCGACCAGAAGGTGTACTACCATCACACCGGGCATCCCGGCGGCATCAAGGAGCGGTCCGCCAAGTTCATCCTCGAAGGCCGCTTTCCCGAGCGCGTCGTCGAGAAGGCGGTGGAGCGCATGATCCCGCGCGGCCCGCTCGGCCGCAAGCAGATGCTGAATCTGCGCGTCTACAAGGGCACCGAGCATCCGCATGAGGCGCAGCAGCCCGTGACGCTCGACGTCGGCGCCATGAACGCCAAGAATGTGAAGGGCTGATCCCGATGGCCGAAACGCTCAATTCGCTGCAGTCCCTCGGCAGCGCCGTCGACGTGGCCGAGGCCGCGCCGACGCACGTCCAGAAGCTGGACGCCCAGGGCCGCGCCTACGCCACCGGCAAGCGCAAGAACGCCATCGCCCGCGTCTGGATCAAGCCCGGCGCCGGCAAGATCACCGTCAATGATCGCGCGGTCGAGGTCTACTTCGCCCGTCCGGTGCTGCAGATGCTGATCCAACAGCCGCTGACCGTCGCCAACCGCGCCGGCCAGTACGACATCGTCGTCACGGTGGCCGGCGGCGGCCTCTCCGGCCAGGCCGGCGCCGTGCGCCACGGCGTGTCGAAGGCCCTGACCTATTTCGAGCCGGAGCTGCGTGCCGCGCTGAAGAAGGAAGGCTTCCTCACCCGCGACAGCCGCGTGGTCGAGCGCAAGAAGTACGGCCGCGCCAAGGCTCGCCGCTCCTTCCAGTTCTCCAAGCGCTGATCGCGCTTCCATCGTCGGAAATGCAAAAGGCTGCCGGTTCGGCAGCCTTTTTTATGCGCCCGGCATGGGCGCACTCTTGCGGGTGCAGGTCCCGCCGTGAGCTCGTCACAGCGGGGGGCGGTGAAGCGCAACGGCGGGAGTGCGGCCGACCGCGGGGAGGAAGCGTGGCGCGAGGCTTCATTCGGAGCGCGTGACTCGGATGCCAGGACCATCGCGGCGAACTCCAGGCGCTGGTGGCACAACAGCCGCCTGCTCCTGAACCGCGTCCTTCCCCACCGCGCTCTTCGATCACCTCGACGCGCCAAGGCCCGCATGACCTCAATTCCTTGAAGTGCCCGGTGCCGGCCCGCCTGCGCGGCGGCGATCGGGAGGTCTGCCGGCAGCTGTGCCGATTTGGAGGCATCCTCGTTCGCCGCGGCGCCCGCCGCTCCGGGGAATCATGCCATCTCCGGATGGATTCGTTCGCGGCCATGGCGCGACGCCGGGTCGGGGATGCGTGGATTGTCCGGGAAAAGGCCATCGCGCCCGCAGGCGGCGCCTGCAGGTTGCGCAGATGGCGGTCGACGAGATGGAGTGAGTCGGGACGGCGATCAGGAGCGCGATACGCAGCGCTCCCTCGCCGCAAGCCGATGGGCCGGGGCTCGCCGTCCCCGCGCCCGATCCGGCGCCACAGCCGGAATCGATGAAGAGGCGGCGGCAGATGCCGTCCGCCGGTCGTCGGCCGCGCCTTGGCCCGGCCGAATCCGTCGACTCAGCGCCGCGAGCCGGCGGCGCGCCGCTCGGCATAGGCGACGAAGTCGCGGAAGACCTGCTTGGGACGCGCCTTGGCCCGAGCGGCTTCCTCGGCCTGCCGTGCCGCTTCGCGCTCGGCCGCCTCGATACGCTCGGCCTCCTCGCGCGCCGCCTTCTCGGCGGCCTCCAGAGCTTCGCGCTCCAGACGAGCCGCTTCGCGCTCGGCTTCGCGAGCGGCGACGCGCGCCTCGCGGGCCTCGACGATGGCCCGACGCTCCGCGCGCCGTGCCTCTGCTGCCGGATCGTCCTGCGTCAGCTTGGACCGGAACTTGTCAAGCTGGGCCTTCTTCGCGTCCGCGGCGGCGCTCCGCCGATCGACGAAACTCCTGTCTTTGTAGATGCTCAAGTGCAGCCTTTGGTAGATGGATGTTCGGATGCGCCCTTTCGGCGCACGGCTCTCGATTGTCCGCAACTCGACGGCTCAATCGGAATACCGCGCGCTTCTCATAGGCCAATACGCATCGTTTTACCACTGGATGTGTACGAATTTTTGTCAGTGCAGCCCTGCGGCAACCGCCGTGCTCGCAGCCGGGCCGGTGCGAGGCGGACGGGGCGTTTTGGCTCTTGTCACCGTTGCCGCGTCCGGCCATGGTCGCGCGCGAATTCCTGCCCGTTTTCGGAGCTTTCCATGGCCGGTCCCGCGATCGATCCCAAGCGCCCTCGAGCCACCGACAACGCCGTCTTTCGCAAGGAGATCCTCGGCGGCGCCGCCGAGCCGACCTATGGCGGTGTCCTCTCCTTCATGCGCCGGCGCATCTCGCGCGATCTGGCCGGCATCGACGTCGTGGTCTGGGGCATCCCCTTCGATGCCGCCGTCTCCAACCGGCCCGGCGCGCGCTTCGGGCCGCAGGCGGTGCGCCGGGCCTCGGCGATCTTCGACGGCGACCCGCAATATCCCTTCCATGCCGACCCCTTCGCCAATCTTGCCGTGGTCGACTATGGCGATTGCTCCTTCGACTATGCCCGCCACGCCGAGATCCCGGCCTGCATCGAGGCGCAGGCGCGCGACATCCTCGACGCCGGGCCGATGCTGGTCTCGGTCGGCGGCGACCATTACGTCACCTGGCCGCTGCTGAAGGCGCATGCGGCCAAGCACGGGCCGATGGCGCTGGTGCATTTCGACGCCCACCAGGACACCTGGTACGACGATGAAGGCCGCATCGACCATGGCTCCTTTGTGGCCCGCGCCGTGCGCGAGGGCATCATCCTGCCGGAACGCTCGATCCAGGTCGGCATCCGCACCCACGCGCCGGACGATTGCGGCATCGAGATCATCTATGGCGAGGACATCGAGACGCTGGGCGTCGCCGGGGTGGTGGAGCGTATCCGCGAGCGGGTCGGCGACGCCAAGACCTACCTCACCTTCGACATCGACTGCCTCGATCCCGCCTATGCCCCGGGCACGGGCACGCCGGTCGCCGGCGGACCGTCGTCGCGCGAGGCGCTGATGATGCTCCGGCGGCTCGACTTCCTCGACATCGTCGGCTGCGATCTTGTCGAGGTGGCGCCCGCCTACGATCACGCCGACATCACGGCCATCGCCGGTGCGACGGTGATGCAGCATTATCTGGGGTTGATCGCGCAGAAGAAGCAGGGCAAAGCCGGCGCATGACACAGCACCCTTCCACCAACGCCCTGACCTATGCCGACGCCGGCGTCGACATCGATGCCGGCAATGCCATGGTCGAAGCCATCAAGCCGCTGGTGCGGGCGACGCGCCGCATCGGCGCCGACGCCGAGATCGGCGGCTTCGGCGGCCTGTTCGACCTGAAGGCCTGCGGCTACACCGACCCGGTGCTGGTCGCCGCCAATGACGGCGTCGGCACGAAGCTGAAGGTGGCGATCGAGACCGGCATTCACGATACGGTCGGCATCGACCTCGTCGCCATGTCGGTCAACGACCTGGTGGTGCAGGGGGCCGAGCCGCTGTTCTTCCTGGACTATTTCGCCACCGGCAAGCTGGCGCCGGGGCAGGGCGTCGAGGTGGTGAAGGGCATCGCCGCCGGCTGCCGGGAGGCCGGCTGCGCGCTGATCGGCGGCGAGACGGCGGAGATGCCGGGCATGTATGCCGACGGCGACTACGACCTTGCCGGCTTTGCCGTCGGCGCGGTGGAGCGCGACGCCGTCCTGCCGCGGCGCACCGTCGCCGCCGGCGACGTCATTCTGGGCTTGGCTTCCTCGGGCGTGCATTCCAACGGCTTCTCGCTGGTGCGCAAGATCGTGGCGCTGTCCGGCCTTCCCTGGGACGCGCCGGCGCCGTTCCGGCCGGAACAGAGCCTCGGCGCGGCGCTGCTCGAGCCGACCCGCATCTATGTGAAGCCGGTACTGGCCGCCCTGAAGGCGACGGGCACGGCGATCAAGGCGCTCGCCCACATCACCGGCGGTGGCTTTCCCGACAACGTCCCGCGCGTCCTGCCGGAAGGCCTGGGCGCGTCGATCGACCTTTCGGCGATCGCCCCGCCGCCGGTGTTCGGCTGGCTGGCGCGCACCGGCGGCGTTGCCGCCCATGAGATGCTGCGCACCTTCAACTGCGGCATCGGCATGATCGTGGTGACGGCCGCCGCCGATGCGGCTCCGGTCGCCGAGGCTCTGGCGGCGGCCGGGCAGCCGGCGATCCGCCTCGGCACGGTGGTCGAGGGGGGAGAGAGCCGCGTCGCCTATTCCGGCGACCTCGCGCTGTGACCGGCAAGGCCCGCGTCGTCGTCCTGATCTCGGGCCGCGGCTCGAACATGTCCGCCTTGATCGACGCGGCGAAGGCCGCGGACTATCCGGCCAAGATCGTCGCGGTGATCTCCAACCGTCCCGATGCCAAGGGGCTGGAGATCGCCCGAGCCGCCGGCATTCATGCCGAAGCGGTCGACCACAAGGCGTTCTCCTCGCGCGAGGACTTCGAGGCGGCGCTGGAAGCGCGGCTCGACGTTCACGTGGCGGAGATCGTCGCATTGGCCGGCTTCATGCGGCTGATGACGCCATCCTTCGTCGAAAGCTGGACCGGGCGGATGATCAACATCCATCCGGCACTGCTGCCCTCCTTCAAGGGCCTGCACACCCATGAGCGCGCCCTGACGGCAGGGGTGCGCCTGCACGGCTGCACCGTGCATTATGTGACGCCGGGCATGGACGAGGGGCCGATCATCGCCCAGGCTGCGGTGCCGGTGCTCGCCGGCGACACGGAAGAGAGCCTGGGCGCGCGCGTCCTCGTCGCCGAACACAGGCTCTACCCCGCCGCGCTCGCCCGGGTGGCGCGCGGCCAAGCTCCGATCGTGGCCGGACGAGTGGCGATCGCCCCGACGGACCTGCTCCTCGGGGGCTGAGCGAAGGCCGGCAGCCGGGCATGTCCGGGAGATCCCTCGCGGGGATCGCCGCCGCCATCAGGGAGATCGGCGAACGTGGCCAGGCACCGTGCGCCAAAGCGCCGATGGGGCTCCGCCGGTCTTCGAGCCGGTTTCTCAGGCCCTGGGTTCAGCCCTCGCAGCCGTCGCTGACGAATTCATGGTGCTGCTCGCTTCCGGCCGAGCCGGCAGTTCCGGCCTCGACCGCCTGCCGTAGGACTGTTTCGATGCGAGCCTCCCATCCGGGGCCCGCCGACCGAAATGGCTCGACGACATCGCGGCTGAGCCGGACCGCAACGAGGGATCGCGCCGGCTCGACGACAGCCGGGGGGATCGCATCGGATGCCGGCCGGGCTTGGCCGAAGTCGGCCTCGGCCCATTCGCCGTTGTAGTCGTGAGGGATCGCTTCGTGCGGCTGGCCTGCCATCGCTCGTCTCCTCCTCGAATGTCGCCTCGCTCCCGGCAGAAGTTGCGGCGATTGTTTCACGCAATCCTGGCTATGGAAACCTTGTTGTCGTGGAAGGCCGCGCCGCCGACCGGGGCCGGGGCGTCCGCGCCGGTCAGGGTGTTGATGCCGCGGCCATCCTCATAGGCCGAGTTCGGCCAGATCGATTCGGCGACAAGAACGCCACGGCGCAGTCCGTCGAACAGCCGTGCGTGCAGGCGCACCGCGCCGCGCATATTCGCCAGCTCGACCTTGTCGCCGTCGGCGATGCCGGCGGCGGCGGCGTCCTCGGGGTGGATCAGGACGCTCGGCCGTTCCTCCTTGGCGATCGAGGTCGGCGTCTCGGTGAAGGAGGAGTTGAGGTAGTTGCGGGCGGGGCTGGTGGCGAGGCGGAACGGATGGACCTCGTCCGCTGCCTCGATCGAGGCCCAATGATCGGGGAAGGCGGGCATGTCGGCGATCGGGCCGAACTTGGCCGGGGCCGAATAGGGCACCTTCCGCCAGTCGGCCTTGAAGCGGAACCTGCCGTCGGGCCAGCCGAAACCGTCGACGAAATGCGCCCGCTCGAACGGCTGCTGGCAATCGATCCAGCGATTCTCCTCCAACTCGGCCAGGGTGCCGCGGTTGGAGGCGCGCAGCGTCTCGTCGATCAGCTGGCGCGGCGTCATCGCGAAGCCGGGATGGCGAGCACCCAGCCGTTCGGCGAGGGCGGTGACCACGTCGTGATTGTTGCGGCATTCGCCGGGCGGCTCGACCAGCTTGGGGCCGAGCAGGATGTGCTGCTGGCCGCCGGCCTGGTAGACGTCGTCGTGCTCGACGAACATGGTCGCCGGCAGCACGATGTCCGCCATGCGGGCGGTGTCGGTCATCACCTGCTCGTGCACGGCGACGAACAGATCCTCGCGGGCGAAGCCCTGCTTGACCTTCTCCTGGTCCGGCGCGACCGAAACCGGGTTGGTGTTCTGGATCAGCATGGCGGTGACCGGCGGGCCGCCCCACAAGGCCTCGGGATCGCCGGTGAGGATCGCGCCGATGCGCGACTGGTCGAGCTGACGCACCTTCGGGTCGCGGATATCGAGCCCCTCGATCAGCGATTTCTTCCAGCCGAACATGCCGGAGTTGGAATGCAGGGCGCCGCCGCCCTCGTATTGCCAACTGCCGAGCACCACCGGAATGGCGCTGACCGCGTGCATGGACGCCGCGCCGTTGCGCGAGCGGGCAAAGCCGTAGCCCAGGCGGAAGAAGGTGCGGGGCCGCTCGCCGAGCAGCCTGGCGAAGGCCTCGATCTCCTCGACCGGCACACCCGATATGGCCGAGGCCCATTCCGGCGTGCGGGAGGCGAGATGCTGCTCGAACTCCTCGGGGCAGTCGGCATATCCGGCCATGTAGGCGCGGTCGGCCAGCCCTTCGCGGAACAGCACGTGCATGACGCCGCAGGCGAGCGCTCCATCCGTGCCCGGCCGGAGGATCAGCTTGACGTCGGCCTGCTTCATCGTGGCGTTGTCATAGACGTCGACCGCCACGATCCTGGCGCCGCGTTCCTTGCGGGCGCGGGTGGCGTGGGTCATGACGTTGACCTGGGTGACGACGGCGTTGGTGCCCCACAGCACGATGCAGTCGGACTTGGCCATCTCGCGCGGATCGGCGCCGGTCAGGCGGCCGTGCCCGGCCATGTAGCCGGCCCAGGACAGGTTGGTGCAGATGGTCGAGAACTGGCCGGAATAGCCCTTGGCGTGGCGGAGGCGATTGATGCCGTCCCGCATCACCAGTCCCATGGTGCCGGCGTAGTAATAGGGCCAGACCGCTTCCGGCCCGTGCCGGCGCTCGGCTTCGAGAAAGGCCCCGGCGATGCGGTCGAGCGCCTCGTCCCAGGAGATGCGTTCGAAGGAGCCCGAGCCCTTCGGACCGGTGCGGGCGAGGGGATGGAGCACCCGGTCCTTGTGATGCACGCGTTCGGCATAGCGGGCGACCTTGGCGCAGATCACGCCGGCGGTATAGCTGTTGTCCGCCGCGCCGTAGACCCGGCCGATCGCCTTGCCGTCGAAGACCTCGACCTCCAGGGCGCAGGTCGAGGGGCAGTCGTGCGGGCAGGCGGAGGCCCTGCGGATCGGGCCGAGCGGCTTGTTCATGGACGGCTTCGCAGATGGATCGGTCGATCCCTTTTAATACCGATCGCCGGAAATCATAACCCCATTGCGCGTCCCGTGAGCCGTCAGGCTCCGGCGCTGCGCCGGGCGCCGGTGATCTTGGACTGCAGGATCACCACGATCAGCAGGAAGACGCCGCGGACCACCGACTGCCAATAGGCCGAGAGCGAGATCCAGCCCATGCCGTTCTCGAAATTGAGGATGTTGAAGATCAGGCCGAGCAGCAGCGCGCCGGCAAGGGTGCCGCCGATCGAGCCCTGGCCGCCGGTGAGGAGCGTGCCGCCCACCACCACCGAGGCGATGGCGAAGAGCTCCCAGCCCACGCCCTCGATCGGCTGGCCGGCGCCGAACTGGGCGGCGAGGATGACGCCGGCCATGCCCGCGGTCAGGCCGGAGATGACGTACACGGCGAAGATGGTGCGGTCGATCTCCAGGCCCATCAGGCGCGAGGCGTCGGCGCCGCCGCCGACGGCGAGGACATGGCGGCCGAAGGCGGTCTGGTTCAGGGCGACGGCGCCGACGATGTAGGCGGCGAGCGCGATCCAGGCCGGGGTGGGAAAGCCGAGCAGGAAGCCGAGCGCCTGCGCCCAGAATCCGGCATCCTCCGCATCGACCCATTCCGGCCGGAAGACGCTGAGCAGCTCGCCCTGGCCGAGCTGGATGAAGGCGGTGTCGTAGGAGACCGAGACCGACTGGTTGTTGGCCAGCAGCAGGGCGGTGCCGGAGGCGGCCAGCATGGTGGCCAGCGTGGCGATGAAAGGCAGGATCTTCAGCCGCGTGATGACGATGCTGTTGATCAGCCCCGCCAGGCCACCGGCCGCCAAGCCGCCGAGAACGCCGGCAACGAGGCCGTAGGCGCTGAGGTGGGCCGCCACGACGCTGGCCAGCGCCGCCACCGAGCCGACGGAGAGATCGATGCCGCCGGTCATGATGACGAAGCACATGCCCAGCGCGACCAGCGCGAACATGGAATTGTAGCGCAGCACCGTCTGCACGTTGTAGGCGCCGAGGAAGCCGTCATAGCGCCAGGCGCCGAACAGCGTCAGCAGGACGAGGACGAGGATGACGCCGTGGCTCGGCTGGAAGCGGATCCTGGGCATCACTGCTGCTCCTGGCGCTGCAGCCAGACGGCGAGGACGATCAGCCCGGCCTTGACCACCAGCGCCGCGGCGTCCGGCACGCCGTTGGCGAGCAAGGTGTAGCGCACGAGCTGGATGATCAGGGCGCCGAGCAGCGTGCCGAGGATGGACGCCCGCCCGCCGCTGAGCGCGGTGCCTCCGACGGCGACCGCGGCGATGGCGTCGAGCTCGCTGCCCATGCCGATCAGGTTGGCATCCGCCGCCGAGTTCATGGCGATGAAGATCAGGCCGGCGATGCCGCTGCACAGGCCGGAGGCGAAATAGACCAGCACCTTCACCCGCGCCACCGGCACGCCGGCGAGCCGGGCGGCGGCCTCGTTGCCGCCGACCGCCAGCACCTGGCGGCCGAACACGGTGCGCCTGAGGATGAAGGCGGCGATCGCCACGACCGCCAGCATGATCCAGACCTGGAAGGGCAGATAGAGCACCTGGCCGATGGCGATGGCCTGGAATTCCGGCACCTTGAACACCTGCAGGTCGCCATTGGTCGAGACCTGGGCGATGCCGCGCCCGGCGATGAACAGGATCAGCGTGGCGATGATCGGCTGGATCGCGAAACGCGTGATCAGCCAGCCGTTGAACAGGCCGAACACCCCCGCCACCAGGACCGGCACGACGATGCCGATGGCGATGCCGACGTAGAGGTTCGGCACGGGGAAGAGCTGGCCGGTGAAGATCATCGGCGAGAGCGCCCCGGCGATCGCCATCAACGAGCCGACGGACAGGTCGATGCCGCCGGTGGCGATGACCAACGTCATGCCCACGCCGACGATGACGATCATGCAGACCTGGGTCAGGTTGACCGACAGGGTTCGCAGCGAGACGAAGTTCGGCGTGAAGGCGAGGTTGAACAGGATCAGCAGCGCCAGAGCGATGAACACGCCGTAGCGCTTGAGGACCAGGCCGGCATCGGCGGGAATGCGGCGGCGGGCGGGAACCATGCCGGCCTCAGCCATGGGCGCCGGCTCCCGCAACGGCCGAGGCTCCGTGCGCCATCGCGTCCATCACCGCTCCTTCGCTGATCTGCGGCTTGTCCAGCTCGGCCACCGTGCGTCCTTCCCGCAGCACGAAGACGCGGTCGGCGCCCTCGACGATCTCCTCCAGCTCGGACGAGATCATCAGGACACCGAGCCCCTCCAGCGCAAAGCGCCGGATCAGGCTCTGGATCTCCGCCTTGGCGCCGACGTCGATGCCACGCGTCGGCTCGTCGAGGATCAGCAGCTTGGGGTTCATGCAAAGCCAGCGCGCCAGCAGCACCTTCTGCTGGTTGCCGCCGGAAAGCTCGCGGATCTTTTGGTCCGGCCCGGAGCACTTGATGCCGAGCTCCTTGATGAAGCGGGCCACGATCTCGCGCCGCTTGCCTTCGTCGATCGTGCCCGAGCGGGTCAGGGCCGGCATCAGCGCCAGGGTGAGGTTCTCGGCCACCGACATGTCGGGGATGATGCCCTGCACCTTGCGGTCCTCGGAACAATAGCCCATGCCCGCGGCGATCGCGTCGCGCGGGCTCCTGAAGCCGGCGGCACGGCCGTCGAATCGGATGTCGCCATGGGTCATCGGATCGGCCGCGAACACCGCCCGGGCCGTCTCCGTGCGGCCGGAGCCGAGCAGGCCGGCGAGTCCGACGATCTCGCCCCTGCGGATGTCGAAACTGGCGTCCTGCACCCGCCGGCCGACGGCGACGCTGCGGACCGCGAGCAGTTCGCCGCCGATGGCATGGGCGCCGCCCTCGAAGGCGGTGGCGCCGCTGGCCTTCACGTCGGCGAGGTCGCGGCCGAGCATGGCCGCGACCAGCTGCAGCTTGCTTAGCGCAGCCATCGGCGAGACGGCGACGGTGCGCCCGTCACGCATGATCGTGACCCGGTCGCAAATCTGATAGAGCTCGTCGAGCTTGTGGGTCACGAAGATCACCGCGACGCCGTCGGCCTTGAGCTGGCGGACGGTGCGCAGCAGCACCGCCACCTCCGCCTCGTCGAGCGAGGAGGTCGGCTCGTCCATGATCACCAGCTTGGCCTCGAAGGACACCGCCCGGGCGATGGCGACCATCTGCTGGATCGCGGTGGAGAATTCGCCGAGCGGGCGGCCGACATCGACGTCGACGTCGAAGCGCTTGAGCAGGGCCCTGGCGCCCTCGCGCATTGCCTTCCAGTCGAGCAGCGGGCCGAATCGGCGCGGCTCGCGGCCGAGATAGATGTTCTCGGCCACGGAGCGATAGGCGATCAGGTTGATCTCCTGGAAGATGGTCGACACGCCGGCACGCTGGGCCTGCTGCGGCGAGCCGGCGGTCCAGGGCCGGCCGTCGAAGGTGATCGAACCGCCGTCGCGCGTGTAGGCGCCGTTGAGGATCTTGATCATGGTCGACTTGCCGGCTCCGTTCTGGCCGACCAGCGCCATGACCTCGGCGGGCTGGATGTCGAGCGTGGCTCCGCTCAGCGCGGGAACGCCGCCGAAGCTCTTGGTGATGGCCGTCATCGACAGGAGCGGCTGGGATGTCATGCGGGCTCGGCCGGGTCGGAGCGGGCGGATGAAGACGGGGCGGGAGCCGGCGGGATTGCGCCCTCCTGGCAGGTCCTTGCGAACCTGCCAGGAGTTGGGAATCCGGACGGCATCGATCCTGCACCGACGAATGCAGGATCGACCGTGGCCGAGGCCACGAGAAGCCGTCGCGCGTCAGTAGGCTTCCGGCATGTAGGCGGCCGCGTTGTCCTTGGTGAAGACGCGGTCGACATTGACGAGGCGCGGCGGGATCGTCTCGCCGGCGGCATACTTGACCACGGCGTCGAAGGCAGCCGGCCCGAACTTCGGATTGCACTCGACGCAGACCAGCACCTTGCCGTCGAGCAGGGCCTGGGTCGCGTCCTTGGTGCCGTCGATGGTGGCGATGATCAGATCCTTGCCGGGGACCTTGCCGGCCGCCTCCATCGCGGCGATGGCGCCCATGGTCATCTCGTCATTGTGCGAGTAGAGCGCCGTCGCTTCCGGATGGGCCTGGTAGAGCGTCTCGAACACCTGCCGGCCCTTGTCGCGGGCAAAGTCGCCGGACTGGGAGGCGATGATCTTCATGTCCGGGTGCGCCTTGATATAGTCGGCGAAGCCCTTCTTGCGGTCATTGGCCGGCGAGGAACCGATCGTGCCCTGCAGCTCGATGATCAGGGCCTTGCCGTCCACCGCCTTGGTGAGGACTTCCGCGGCCTGGGTGCCCTCCTTGACGAAGTCCGAACCGATGAAGGCGACATAGTCGGTGCCGCCCTTGGCCAGCGACGGATCGACATTGCGGTCGATCAGGAACATCGGGATGCCGGCCTTCTTGGCCTCCATCACCGCCGGGATGAGCGGCTTCTCCTCGCGCGGGGCGAGCAGGATGACGTCGACCTTCTGGGCGATCATCGAGCGCACGTCCGCGACCTGCTTGGCGGCCGAGCCGGCGGCGTCGGTGTAGACCAGCTGCCAGCCGCGCTTCTCCGCTTCCGCCTTCATGCTGGCGGTCTGGGCCAGGCGCCAGGGATTGTTGCTCTCGGTCTGGGCAAAGCCGACCTTGTAGCTGTCCTTCTTCTTCAGCTTCGGCAGGTTGGCATAGGCCGGCCGAAGGCCGAAGGCCGTGACCGCGGCCCCGCCGGCGGCGATCTGCAACAGTGAACGACGATCGATCATGATGGTCCTCCCGTTCTTGTTCTGCTTCGATGCGACTGTCCGGCATTCCGACGGCCATCGTTGGAACCTTGCGGCCGGCGCCTCCCCCCGCGACAGTCGCCTGAAAATTGTCGGACCAATTTGGGGCTGTCAAGGTCAATCCGCGGCTGGGCCGCCCTCCGGACGGAAGCGATCATAACACTGCGGCGGCCACTTGTCGGCGGGCCGCTCCGACGGCGGGGCTGTCATCATTCTGTTACAATGCGCCGAGTTCGATTCGTTTCGAGGCGCCCATGCTGCGCAGCGCGGCCCTTGTTCTCGCCCTGACGATCCACGCCGGAACCGCCGATGCCCGCGACCTCGTCTATGCCGCTCGCATCGGCGCGGACGGAATGCCGGTCGAGCAGCGTTCGCTGGTCTGCGACCTCGGCACCGGCTGCATGCTCGCCTTCGACAACGCCGCGGAGGACTGGCACAGCCCGCTCAGCCTGCAGCTCGTGGCGACTGGCGGCAGGATGGTGCTGACCGCGCGCGCCGAGGGGGCGCCGGACGGGCCGCTGCTGGTCGCCTCCGACGGCGTCGCCATGGACGGAAAGGGCGGGGCGATGGCGACGGTGCAGTTGCGGCCGCCGCCGTCGCGCAAGGCGCGGCCGGCCTGGCTGGCGGGCGACCGGCCCGCCGAAGGCTTCGGCCCGTTCCTGATCGCCGTGCACCACACGCCGGACTGAGAATCGGCGCCCCCGCCGCTGCTCAGGACGCCTGCTCGATCAGCCGGCCGGCACGCTGGAAGCGCATGGGGTCGACGGCGGTGCCGTGGATGCGGGTCTCGTAGTGCAGGTGCGGCCCGGTGGAGCGTCCGGTGGAGCCGACCCGGCCGACGATCTGGCCAAGGGCGATCCTGTCGCCCGGGGAAACCAGGATCTCCGACATGTGGCCGTAGCGGGTGGCCAGCCCGTTGCCGTGATCGACCTCCACCATGTTGCCGTAGCCGCCGGCCCAGCCGGCCGTGGTGACGATGCCGGCGGCGGTGGCGCGCACCGGAGTGCCGCTGTCCTCGCGAATGTCGATGCCGGCATGCAGCGCGCCGGTGCCGAAGAACGGGTCGAGGCGCACGCCGAAAGGCGAGGTGATCTCGCCGCCGGGGAAGGGCAGGTGGAGTGGAACCGCGGCCAGGGCCCGGTCGATGCCCTCGACCGCGGCCAGGGCAGCCTGCGCGGTCTGGGCCTGTGCCTCGAAGGAGGCCTGGCCGGGCAGGGGGGCGGGAATATAGGGGCCGCCCTCCGCCGTCGGCCTGGCCGCAGGCGACAGCAGGGCGTCGGCGTCGAGCCCGATGTCGTCGAGGGCATCGCGCACCGAGCGCGTGCGCGCCGTGGCGGATGCGGTGAGGGCGGCCAGGGCATGCATCTGGCGAGCGTCAACGCGGTCGAGCGACCGGGCCACGGCGTCGAGCCGGTCGCCGACCCGCATGCCGGCAAGGCGCGGTGCCGGCCTGGCGGACGACAGGCCGCTCCCCATGACCGAGGCCTGCTGCGGCGGCGCGAAGCCGAGGGCGGCTTGCTTGTCCGGCCGGTCGATCGCAGCCGCGTCGTCGGGCAGGGGGCGCGGGGCGCCGAGCGGGGCCGCCCCGGGGACGGCGTCGCCGAGCTGCGCCGGCAGCAGCCCCTTGACGCCGGCCCCGGCCGCCTTGTCGGCCAGGGTCTGCAGCGTGAGCTGGCGCGTCTCCAGCGACGACTGGCGGCTCATCAGCGTTTCGATCTTCTGCGCGAAGGCCTGCCCGTCGACGAGCTGCTTGGACTGGAGCCGTGCGACCTCCGCCTTCAGCGCGGCGATGCGGTCCTCGTACTGATATTCGACCGCGGCCTGGCGCCGGACCATGCCCGCGATGAAATCGTCCCGGAAGATGATGAAGCCGGTAGCCCCAGCCGTCCACAGGGCGAACAGGCCGAGCGCGGCTCCGGAGGCGGCCAGGGTCCAGGGCGGCAGCGTCAGCCGCCGGACCTTGTTGCCACGGGTGATGGTGATCTGGTGCGAGGGCGGCCGGCGCTTGCCGAATTGCTGGCCCTGCCCGCTGCGCTCAACCATCGCCCGCCCTCTTACGCCAACCGTCCTGCGTGGTAATTAGAAACCATTAAGGTTAACATCTCGCCAATGCGGGGCGATCGGCGAGACGCGGCTCAGAGGGCCTTGGCGGCCGCCAGCACCTCCTGGGCGTGCCCCTCGACCGTGACCTTGCGCCAGATGCGGGCGATCCGTCCGTCAGCTCCGACGAGGACGGTGGTGCGTTCGATGCCCATATATTTGCGCCCGAACATGGTCTTCTCGCCCCACACGCCATAAGCCTCCAGCATCGCGTGCGTCTCGTCCGACACCAGCGGAACGGTCAGACCGTGCTTGGCCTTGAACCTGTCCTGCTTCTTTACGGGATCGGCTGATACGCCGATGACCTCGACGCCGGCGGCGGCAAAGGCCTGGCCGAGGGCGGAGAAGTCCTTCGATTCGATGGTGCAGCCGGGCGTGTCGGCCTTGGGGTAGAAGAACAGCACCACCTTGCGCCCGCGCAAGGCCCCGAGCGAAAGGCTGCCGCCGCCGTCCCGCGCCAGGGTGAAATCGGGAGCCGGGCTTCCGACGGCGAGTGCGGTCATGGTGTCTTCCCTTTCGTGAAATTGCCGTTGATATCACCGGCGCTGCGACATCCGCCCGCCGGCCGAGGCATCAAGCTCTTTGCCATCGGCGCGCCACGCCCTTATGGCTATCGTGACGGCCCGGGCAAGGGCACGGCTGGCGGGGACAAGCAATCTCGTCGAATCGAAGGCGGCGAGCAACCAGACGAGGGTGATGAACGACCTGGCCCATATCCGCGGCGCGGATGAGCACCATCACGACGAGCGCGCCAGGCTGGCGCGGCTGGCGTATCTTCTTGTTCCCGATCATGGATTCGCGTGGGGCCGCTGCGTCCTTTCGATCCTGCTGATGCTTGTCGTCGTCGTCGGCACGGTGGGTGGGGCGCTGTATTGGCGGCTCGGCAAAGACCCCATGGCCGTGCCCTACCTGACGGACGAGGTGCAGGCCTCCCTCGCCGACAAGCTGCCGCCCGGCTACGCCCTCACGCTCGGCCGCGTCTCGCTGCAGCGGCGCGACGGCCGGTTGGCGGCCGTCCTCGACGATCTGGTGTTGCGCGACGCCTCCGGCGGCGTAGTCGCCTCCGCTCCCCGGATCATCGCCGGCGTCGGCCTGTCGGGGCTGCTCGGCGGCACGCTCGCGCTGCGCACGATCGTGGTCGAGGGAGCCTCGGCGACGCTGATCGTCGACCCAAGCGGGCGGATCAGCCTGAGGGCGGGGGGCGATGCGATGTCGCCCCTGCAGAACCCGGGCGAGATGACCGTGCCGGCGATGATCAACGCCTTCGACGCGTTGCTGGTGGCCGCCGGCACGATCGACGCGGTCGAGCTGCGGGGCGCCTCGCTCGTCATCCACGACAAGGCGATCGGGCGGGACGCGGATTATCGCGGCATCGGGCTGTCCATCCGCCGGACGTCCGTCGACGGCGGTCTTGCCGTGGCCCTGGCGACAGGGGGCGGCAGCGTCAACGCCACCATCGAGAAGCGCCAGGACGGCGCGCGCCTGATCGACGTGCAGGCCAAGGAGATCGGCCTGCGCAATCTCGTGACCGGTTTCACCCCGGGCGCCAAGCCGCCGGACCTGGCTGCGACGATCAATGTCCTGGCCCGCGCCAAGCTCGACAGCGACGGCACGATCAGCCAGGCAAGCCTGAACCTGACCAATGGCGGTGGCCGCTGGCGCATCGATCCGACCGCGCCCCCCTTCCTGTTCGACGAGGCGCGCCTCGACCTGCGCTGGGACGCGGCGGCGGGCGAGGTGTTCGTCGATCGGGCGATGCTCCGCTCCGGCTCCGGCGTCGGCTCGTTCCAGGGGCGGATGTCGCCGCCTTCGACCGCGAGCGACGGCAATTGGATGATCGAGCTCGACGCGCCCGGCATGACCCTCAGCGGGCCGAACGAACAGGACCCGCCGCTGCAGCTCGACCGGGCTTCGATCCGCGCCCGCTACAATCCGCTGACGCGCCGGCTCGGCCTCGACAAGGGGGTGTTCTCCGGGCCGACGGCCGGCGTGGTGGTGGCCGGCTCCGCCACCTTCGGCAAGAACACGCCCGGCATCGGCCTCGGCCTCGAGGTCGACCGCATGTCGGTGACGGCGCTGAAGCGCCTGTGGCCCTTCTTCGCCGTGCCGGCGGTGCGCGACTGGTTCCAGCACCATATGACCGGCGGCACGGTGGAAAGCGGCAAGCTGTCTCTGGCGATCGCGGTGGATGCGCTGACCCCGGTCGACGGGGTGATCCCGCCGCTGCCCGCCGGGGCGGTCAGCGGCGACGTGGTCGTGAGCGACGGCGGGCTCGCCCTGCACGACACGCTGCCGCCGATAACCGGGGCGGCGATCCATGCCAGCTTCAACGCCGACCGGGTGACGGTGGGATTGTCGAGCGGCCGCGTCGACCTTGGCGATGCCGGCGTCCTGACGCTGGCCGACGGGCTCTACGAGATCCCCGACCTCGACGTGAAGCCGCCGCGCCAGCAGGTCTCCTTCGACCTCTCCGGCCCGACCAAGGCGGTCGCGAGCCTGATGGGGCGCGAGCCGCTGGCCAAGGCCTCGGCCGGGGTGCCGCTCGATCCGGCCACCGTGACCGGGACAGCGGCGCTGGAGGTGAAGCTGGACATGCCGCTGCTCCCGGCGATCAAGGACAGCGACATCCGCTACGCCATCACCGGCACGCTGGAGGGCATGACCACCGGCGGGAGCGGGTTCGGCGGCGGCAAGCTCGAGGACGGCACGCTGAAGCTGTCGATCGAGCCGGGCGTGATGCTCGTTACCGGCAAGGGCCAGTTCTCCGGGCTGCCCGCCCGGATCGACTATCGCCAGGCCACCGGCGAAACGCCACAGATCGCCATGACCGTCACGATCGACGATGCGGCGCGCAAGAAGAAGGGGCTCGATTTCGGCGACGCGCTGGACGGGCCGATCACGGCCGAGGTGCGGCCGAGCCAGGGCTCCTACACCGTCGACGTCGACCTGGCACCGGCGCGCATCCGCGATCTCCTTCCCGGCTGGCAGAAGCCGCCGGGACGACCCGGCACGGCCTCCTTCACCTGGACGCCCCAGGGCGCCGGCGGCCAGATCTCCGACCTGAAGCTGGAGTCCGGACCGGTCTCCCTGCGCGGTGACGTCACGCTCGGCGCCGACGGAAAGCTGCGGCGTGCCGCCCTCTCCGGTTTCCGCCTGTCGCCGGGCGACGATGTGCAGGGGTCGCTCGAAGCGTTCGGCCAGGGCTGGAAGGCGGTGATTCGTGGCCGATCGCTCGATCTGCGTCCGCTCCTGAAGGCGCTGCAACAGGGCGGCACCGGCAAGGCGGGCGATCTGACGCTGGATGCCCGGCTGGACCAGGCGCTCGGCTTTGGCGACGAGACCCTGTCCGGCCTGGCGGTGAGCCTGGAGACCAAGAGCTCGACCATTCGCCGGGTCGACCTCAAGGGACGCCTCGGCGGCGGCGACCTCACGGTGGCGCAGCCGGCCGGGACGGCGTCGCAAGTCGTGCTCGACACGTCCGACGCCGGATCGCTGCTGCGCTTCCTCGACTATTACGGCCGGATCAATGGCGGCACGATGCGGCTGGTCTCCACGCCGACCCTCAACGACATGAGCGGCCGGATCGCCATGCGCGATTTCTCGGTGCGCGACGAGCCGGCCCTCGGCCGGTATCGCTCGTCGCTGCAGCAATCGCCCGATGCCCGCGACCGGGTGGCTTTGCCGGAGAACGGCAATTCGGCAAAGTTTCGCAAGCTCGGGCTCGCGTTCCGCCGCACGCCCGACCGGATCGACATCTCCGATGCCGTGGTTTGGGGGGCGGATGTCGGCGTCAGCATCTCCGGCCTCATCGACTATGCCGCGGACCGTGTCGCCATGACCGGCACCTTCGTGCCGGCCTATGCGGTCAACAACCTGTTCGGCAAGATCCCGATCCTCGGCGAGATCCTCGGCGGCGGTGAGAATGGCGGCCTGTTCGCCATCAACTTCAAGGTCTCCGGTCGCATCGCCGCGCCGGTGCTGACCATCAACCCGCTGTCGGCGATCGCGCCCGGCTTCCTGCGCAAGCTGTTCGCCTTCCAGCAGGACTGAAGGGGTCTCGCCGCAGCGACAGGCCGGGAGGCCTGCTAGAGCAAAGCGCATTTTGGTGGAAACGCGCTTTGCTCCAGCTCCTTGTTTCGACACGTCTTTGTGACTTGAAGCGATTGCGTCAAATCGCAAAGACGCTTTAGCCGCTGCGGCGCCTTCGGGATGCCTCAGGCCGGCTTGGCCAGCACGTGGCGCTTGCGGCCGAGCGACAGCTTGATCACGCCGGCCTGGCCGAGGTCTGCCTCGGTGAGGACCGCACGCTCGTCGCTCACCGGCGCGTCGTTGACCCGCAGCCCGCCGCCCTTGATCTGCCGGCGCGCCTCCGAGGTCGAGGCGACCAGGCCGGCGGCGACGAACGCGGTCAGCACGCCGACGCCGGCGGCCAGACCGGCGAGTTCGATCGTCGGCAGGGTCTCGGCCAGCGTGCCTTCCTCGAAGGTCTTGCGCGCCGTCTCCTCGGCGGCCAGGGCCTTGTCGCGGCCATGGACCATCGTGGTGGTCTCGGTGGCCAGGATCTTCTTGGCTTCGTTGATCTCAGCGCCGCCGAGCGCGGCGAGGCGGTTCACCTCGTCCATCGGCAGGGTGGTGAACAGCTTGAGGAAGCGACCGACATCGGCATCCTCGGCGTTGCGCCAGTACTGCCAGTAGTCGTAAGCCGACAGCATGTCGTCGTTGAGCCAGACGGCTCCGGCTGCGGTCTTGCCCATCTTGGCGCCGGACGAGGTGGTGAGCAGCGGCGTCGTCAACGCATAGAGCTGGTGTGTCCCCAGGCGCCGGCCGAGATCGATGCCGGTGACGATGTTGCCCCACTGGTCCGAGCCGCCCATCTGCAGGTTGCAGCCATAGCGCTTGGCCAGCTCGGCGAAGTCGTAGGCCTGCAGGATCATGTAGTTGAACTCGAGGAAGGACAGTTCCTGCTCGCGCTCCAGGCGCAGCTTCACCGAATCCATCGACAGCATGCGGTTGACCGAGAAATGCCGGCCAACCTCGCGCAGCATGTCGATGTAGTTGAGCCTGGTGAGCCACTCGGCATTGTCGACCATCATGGCGTCGTGCCGTCCGTTGCCGAAGCGCAGGAACCGGTCGAACACGGTCTGGATCGAGCGCTTGTTCTCCTCGATATCCTCAAGCGACAGGACCTTGCGGGCCTCGTCGCGGCCCGTCGGATCGCCGATGCGGGTGGTGCCGCCGCCCATCAGGGCGATCGCCTTGTTGCCGGTCTTCTCCAGCCAGTGCAGCAGCATGATCTGCACGAGCGAGCCGGCGTGCAGCGAGCGGGCGGTGCAATCGAAGCCGATATAGCCGATCGCCTCGCCCTTGGCCGCGAGCGCATCGAGTCCCGCCAGATCCGAGCCCTGGTGGATGTAGCCACGCTCGTCGAGAATGCGCAGGAAATCGGAGGCGAACTTCGTCATGTCGTGATTCTTCCGGGCCGGTAAGACATTGCCAATGGTCGTGTGTCGTCTATCAGCTTATCGTGTTGTTTTGCACCGGGGAGGTTGTCAATGGCACTGACGACAGCGATCGGCTTGATGTCCGGCACGTCCATGGACGGCATCGACCTTGCCTTGATCGAAACCGACGGTGTCGGGTCCGTGCGCATGGGGCCGTCCGCCTCGCTCGACTATGGGCCGGGGGAGCGCGCCCTGCTGCGCCAGGCGCTGGTGGACGCGCGCGGCATGACGGACCGGACCGACCGGCCCGGGGTCCTCGGCGAGGCCGAACGGCTGATCACGGGCCGGCACGCCGCCCTGATCCGCACCTTCCTCGCCGAGCAGGGCCGCAAGCCCGGCGACATCGGCGTGATCGGCTTCCATGGCCAGACTGTGCTGCATCGCCCCGAGCTGCGCCTGACGGTGCAGATCGGCGACGGCGCCGCACTGGCCGAGGCGAGCGGCATTGCCGTGGTTTCGGACCTGCGCGCCGCCGACGTCGCGGCCGGCGGGCAGGGGGCCCCCTTCGTTCCGGCCTATCATCGTGCCCTGGTGGAGGCCAGCACGTTGCCCGGCCCGGTGGCGGTGCTCAATCTCGGCGGCGTCGCCAATGTCACCTATGTCGAGCGAGGACGGGATCCGATCGCCTTCGACACCGGCCCCGCCAATGCGCTGATCGACGACCTGATGCTGGAGCGCACGGGTGTCGCCGTCGATCTCGACGGGCGCGCCGCAGCCTCCGGCACGGTCGACGAAGCGGCGCTGGCGGCACTTCTCGATCACAGCTATTTTGTGAGGAAGCCTCCGAAATCCCTTGATCGCAATGAATTTTCCAGAGCAGCGATCGCCTCTCTGCCAACCTCTGACGCCGCCGCGACCCTGACCGCCTTCACCGCCGCATCGGTGGCGCGGGCTCGCGAATGGCTGCCGCGCGAGCCGGCACTGTGGGTCGCCTGCGGCGGCGGCTCGCGCAATCCAGCCATCCTGGCCGCGCTGGCGGCCCGCGTGCCGGGGCAGGTGACGACCGCCGACGTGGTCGGCTGGTCGGCGGCGATGATGGAGGCGCAGGCCTTCGCCTATCTCGCCGTCCGCTCGCTGCGCGGCCTGCCGCTGAGCTTCCCCTCCACCACCGGCGTGCCGCGGCCGCTGACAGGGGGCGTGCTGTCCCGCCCCGCGGCGGTCGGCGCGATGTCGGCATGATCGGCCGGCTCAACCATGTGGCCATCGCCGTGCCGGATCTCGCCGCGGCCGCGGCCACTTACCGCGACGGGCTCGGCGCCGCGGTGTCGCAGCCGCAGGCGCTGCCGGAGCACGGTGTTACCGTCGTGTTCGTCACCCTGCCCAACAGCAAGGTCGAACTGATGCAGCCGCTCGGCGCCGCCTCGCCGATCGCCCGCTTCCTGGAGAAGAACCCGGACGGAGGCATGCATCATGTCTGCTACGAGGTGGAGGACATCATCGCGGCCCGCGACCGGCTCACGGCCGCCGGCGCACGCGTTCTCGGCAACGGCGAGCCAAGGATCGGCGCCCATGGCAAGCCGGTGCTGTTCCTGCATCCCAAGGACTTCGCCGGCACGCTGGTGGAACTAGAGCAGGTCTAGAGCAAAGCGCGTTTTGACGGAAACGCGCTTTGCTCTAACGCCTTGTTTCGACGCGTCTTTGCGACTTGACGCGATTCCGTCAAATCGCAAAACGCTTTAGGGCGGCGGGCTGGAGGCCGGGGGGATGGCTTTCGTCGCGTCGGCCGGGAGTGCCGGCTGCCGACGGAATGAGCGCCGACAGCCCTCCCGGGGTGAGGCCGCCGGGCGCAGCCGTCCTGACGGTCAGGCGATGGCCGTGAGCTGGACTTCCGCGTCGGTCTCGCAGATGACGCGATTGCGGCCGCCGCGCTTGGCGGCATAGAGGCAGGCATCGGCGCGGCCGATGATGCTGGCCGGGGTGTCGTCGGGCCGGAAGGCCGCGATGCCGATGGAGATGGTGATGCGGCCGAGATTCTCGCCGGTCGAGCGCTTGACCAGTTCCTTCGACATGACGGCGCGCCGGATATGCTCGCCGACCGTCACGGCCGAGCGCAGCGTCCGGTTCGGCAGGACCACGGCGAACTCCTCGCCGCCATAACGCGCGGCGAGATCCACGCCCTTGACGTTCTGCTTCACCGCCAGGGCGACGAGGCGCAGCACCTGGTCGCCGGTCAGATGGCCGTAGCTGTCGTTGAAGCGCTTGAAATGGTCGATGTCGGTGATCATCAGCGTCAGCGGCTCGCCGGACTCGCGCGCCGTGGCGATCCGCGCCGCCAGGGTGACGTCGAAAGCCTTGCGGTTCGACAGCGAAGTCAGCGGATCGGTCAGCGATTCCGTGCGGACGGCGCTCAATCCTTCCTGCAACGCCCGGATCTCGTCGCGGGATTCCTTGAGCCGGGCCCCCAGCGCCTGGTTGGAGGCTTCCGCTTCCTTGGTCATGCGCACGATGCCGTCGAGGAGGGCGAGCAGGGCGGCACGGTCGGTGGCAGGCACGGCGAGCTTGTGCAGGGCCGCCTTCAGGCTGTTGCCGAAGCTGGTGGCCTCGCCCATGGCCGCCTCGACCGTGGCCATGACCTGGTCGATCTCCTTGGTGAGGCGGTTGCCGACCTCGTCGAAGCTGTCCGAAAAACGGTGCGGCGACAGATATCTGTCGTAGATCTGCTCCAGATCTTTCTGGGTGACGCCGTCGGAGCGGCCGCGCAGAGCATCGATAGCTCGATTGAGCGAAGTGTTGTGGCCGGAAGCATAAGTATACCACAACTCATAGAAATGGGGATAGGCTGATGTCCTGTAGGTCCGGATATGACCGAGTGCCTGTTCTCCCAGGGCGATCGTGCGCTCGAACTCTGTGCTGCTCTCGATCATCTGTCCGCCTCGAGGCCACCAGCCGGCCTTGCTGCCGGAATCCGGGCCCTCATCCAGCTTCGAAGTGGAGGCCGCAGCCTACAAAGCCGTCCTTAACCCACGGTTAAGCAGGAATGACGGCCGGCTCTTCAGCGGGCCTTCCGGCGGATGGGCTGGAGCAGGAAGGAGGGGACGTGATCGCCGAGCCCGATCACCGCCGGCTCGTCATGCTCCTCGCGGCGATGCGGGCGCTTGGCCTCCGCGGCAGCCTTGTGCGGCTCCTGACGCGGCCGCTGCGGGGGTGGGGCGTCCTTCTTGCCGGGCTTGGCGCCGCCGGCCTCCTTGGCCACGGGCTTGGCCGGCTGGCCGCGACGCCGGCCGCGATCAGCGCCGCGGCGCGGCGCTTCCACCTCATCCTCGTCGGACGGCGGCGGGTCGCCGGTCCACGGGATGGGCTTGCCGGTCAGCGTCTCGATGGCTGCGACGTGCTTCTTGTCGGCGGGGGAGGCAAGGGTGAACGCCCAGCCGGCGCGGCCGGCACGGCCTGTGCGGCCGACGCGATGGACATAGTCGTCCGCATGCACCGGCACGTCGAAATTGAAGACGTGGCTGACGTCCGGAATGTCGAGGCCGCGTGCGGCGACGTCGGACGCGACGAGCAGCGTCATGTCGCCGTTGCGGAAGCTCTCCAGCGCCGCCATGCGCGAGCGCTGATCCATGTCGCCGTGCAGCGCCACGGCTGCAAAGCCGTGCCGGACCAGCGAGCGGTGCAGCAGCGCCACCTCGGTCTTGCGGTTGCAGAAGATGATGGCGTTCTTCAGGTTTTCGGCCGAGCGGATCAGCCGGCGCAGGGTCTCGCGCTTGGCCGCAGTCGGGCTGGCGGTGTGCACGAGCGCCTGCGTGATGGTCGTGGCCGTGGTCGCGGGACGGGAGGCCTCCACCTGGATCGGCGTATGCAGGAACTGCTCGGTGACGCGCTGGATCTCGGGTGGCATGGTCGCCGTGAAGAACAGCGTCTGGCGCGTGAAGGGCACCAGCTTGCAGATGCGCTCGATGTCGGGAATGAAGCCCATGTCGAGCATGCGGTCGGCTTCGTCGATCACCAGAAGCTCGACGCCGGTGAGCAGCAGCTTGCCGCGCTCGACATGGTCGAGCAGGCGGCCGGGTGTGGCGATCAGCACGTCGACGCCGCGGGTGATCTTGGCATCCTGGTCGCCGAAGGACACGCCACCGATCAGCAGCGCCACGGACAGGCCGCTATTGGCGCCGTAGCGGCTGAAATTCTCTTCCACCTGCGCGGCGAGCTCGCGTGTCGGCTCCAGGATCAGGGTGCGCGGCATCCTGGCGCGGGCGCGGCCCTTCTCGAGCAGGGTGAGCATGGGCAGCACGAAGGCTGCGGTCTTGCCGGTGCCGGTCTGCGCGATGCCGAGAACATCGCGACGCTGCAGCACATGCGGGATGGCCTGGGCCTGGATGGGCGTGGGGGTGGTGTAGCCGGACGCCTCGACGGCGGCGAGAACTTTTGGGGAAAGACCGAGTTCGGCGAAGCTCATTGGGACGGACGGACTGAACGGACGCCGCCCCGATCGGACGGCAGAGGGCGGCTCGCATCGCCGCGCACGGACTCGATGACGGAGACCGGAATGCCGCGCAACATAGAGCGGCGCAGGTATTTGTCAATCACGTCAACAGGTTCGGCACGGCGGTCGTGAGGCGCCGTGTGCCGGATGCTGCGGTCCACCCTCGGGTGGCAATGTCTGCCCGCACGGAATGCCAGAAGGAACTGCGCCGGATCGCCGCGAAAATTCTCCGGGACTTCAAGGAGTTGACAGAGGCTCCCGGATCGAGCCCGTCGTCGGGCGGCAAGGCCGGCGGCCCGTTCGAAGGCTTGTCCGCAGGCGACTCAGTTGGCGGATTTCGGCTCGGCCTTCGGCTTGTGGCGATCGGCGACCTTGGCGGGCTTCTCGCTCTTGGCGGCCGGTTTGGCCGGCGCCTCGGCCTTGGCCGGCTTCACGGCCTTCGCCGGTTTCTCCGGCTTGGGCTTTATCAGCGTCGCGGCGTCGACCGGATCGAGGGCATCGGGATCGTCGACCGGCGCAGCCGTGGCATCGATCGAGCCGGTCGAGGTCGGCTCGCCCAGGCGCTCCAGGATCTTCTGGCCGATCGGATCGTCGGCCGGGGCCGGCGGCACGGCCGGGGATTGGAAGGCGGCGACTGTGCCGAGCGTCTGATCCACCGGCTTGATCTCGATCGGCTGGGTTTCCGTGACCACGGGTGTCGCGGACGCCGTGAGCGGGGCTGCCGGTGCGGCGACGACGTTGGGCTCCTTCGGGCTGCGGGCCGAGCGGACGGTGTCGATCGCTCCGATCAGGGCCACCGCTGCGGCCGCGGCCAGGGCGCCCTCGCGCTTCAGCGTCCACTGATGCTTCGCGCGGTAGGCGATATGCCAGCCCCAGCCGAGGGCGACATTGACGGCGCTGACAAACAGCATGGTTACGCAACTCCTACACAACTGCCCGGAGTATTGCGCAGGATGGTAAAGAGTTGCTTTCCAGCCGCGCGCCGGCTGCAAAAAGCCCCGGCGCCGCTGCAGAAAGGCTCAGAATGCCGCGCGGATCAACTCGGCATGGCGAGCCAAGACGGCGTGGTCGGCCATGGCCCGCGGCCGCACCGGCACGCCGGTCTTCATCGGCAGGATATGGAAATGGATGTGGAACACTTCCTGGCCGCCGGACGCTTCCGAATGCAGCCGCAGCGTATGGCCGTCCGCTTGGAAAGCCTTACAGGCGGCCTTGGAGATGCGTTGCGCCGCCTTGATCAGGGTGGCGAGGCTGTCCGGCGCGACATCGAAGATGTTGCGCGCCGGCGCCTTGGGGATCACGAGGCAATGCCCGTCGACGATCGGCATGATGTCCATGAAGGCGAGGGTCGCCTCGTCCTCATGGACCTTGTGGCAGGGGATCTCGCCGCGCAGGATCCGGGCGAAGATGTTCTGGTCGTCATATGCGGTCATGGCTGCTCCTCCGCCGCGGGGCCGGACTCCAGCCCCAGGCAGCTTCTCGTGGCTCCCGCGACGATTGATTTTGCATTTCCAATGCAAAATCAATGCTGCTCGGACTTGCTGGTGCAAGCGGGCTCAGGAGAGCCCGCTTGGCGTCGCGCGCAGATCCGCCGTCAAGGGCTCAGCGGTTCAGGAACCCGGCTGCGGCACCACCCGCAGATAGGGCTTGAGCGTCTTCCAGCCGCCGGGGAATTTTTCCTTCGCCGCCTCGTCGGAGATCGAGGGCACGATGATCACGTCCTCGCCCGCCTGCCAGTTCACCGGCGTGGCGACGCCGTGCCTGGCGGTGAGCTGCAGGGAATCGATGACGCGCAGCACCTCGTCGAAGTTGCGGCCGGTGCTGGCGGGATAGTTCAGCGTCAGCTTCACCTTCTTGTCCGGACCGATGACGAAGACGGAGCGTACGGTCAGCGTGTCGCTGGCATTGGGATGAATCATGCCATAGAGGCTAGCGACCTTGCGGTCCTCGTCGGCGATCAGCGGAAAGTTGAGGGCATGGCCCTGAGTCTCCGCGATATCCTGCGACCAGGCGTCGTGATTGGCGAGTTGGTCGACGCTGAGGCCGATGACCTTGACGCCGCGTGCGTCGAATTCGGGCTTGAGCCGGGCGGTATAGCCGAGCTCCGTGGTGCAGACCGGCGTGAAGTTCTTGGGATGCGAGAACAGCACGACCCAGGAGCCCTCGATCCAGTCGTGGAACCGGATCGGGCCTTCGGTGGTCTGCGCTTCGAAGTCGGGGGCGATGTCGCCGATCTGCAAGGCCATGGTTTATCCTTCTAAATCCATAGATTATGATTAAGGCACAAGCCGGCGCCGCTCACAACCCTCTTGCGGCGGCGATCGGAGCCCGGCCTGCCGGCTTTCGAGTCGGCTCTCGCAATCTGCCGCTCAGACCTTGCGGAAGGGGGCGGCATCTTCCAGCGCATCGTGGATGCGGGCGATCTCCGCCCGTTCCTGCCGGAGATAGTGCTCCAAGGCCCGGCGCAGGCCCGGATCGGCGATCCAATGCGCCGAATAGGTCGTGACCGGCCGGTAGCCGCGCGCCAGCTTGTGCTCCCCCTGCGCGCCGGCCTCGACGCGCCCGAGGCCACGCTCGATGGCGAACTCGATGGCCTGGTGGTAGCAGACCTCGAAATGCAGGAAGGGGTGATCCTCGATGCAGCCCCAGTGCCGGCCGTAGAGCGTGTCGGAGCCGATGAAGTTGATGGCGCCGGCGATGTAGCGGCCGGCGCGTCGCGCCATGACCAGCAGGATGCGGTCGGCCATGCCGGCGGCGATCTCGGCATAGAAGGCCCGATTGAGATATGGCCGGCCCCATTTGCGCGAGCCGGTGTCCATGTAGAAGGCGAAGAAGGCGTCCCAGGCCTCGGGCGTGATCGCAGGGCCGGTCAGCCGCTCGATGGTGATGTCGTCGGCCACCGCGTCGCGGCGCTCGCGCTTGATGGCCTTGCGCTTGCGCGAGGCGAGATCGGCGAGGAAATCGTCGAAGCCGGCATAGCCTTCGTTCACCCAGTGGAACTGCTGGTCGGTGCGCTGCAGGAACCCCTCGGCGCCGAGATAGGCCCAGTCGGCGCGGTCGATGAAGGTGGCGTGGATGGAAGAGCCGCCGAAGGAGGAGAGGGCCGCCTTGGCGCCGGCGACGAGGGCGTCGCGCACGGCCGCGATGTCCTGTCCGGGACGGATCAGGAAGCGGCGGCCGGTGGCCGGCGTGAAGGGGACGCAGACCTGGAGCTTTGGGTAGTAGCGGCCTCCGGCCCGCTGATAGGCGTCGGCCCAGCCGTGGTCGAAGACATATTCGCCCTGGCTGTGGGTCTTGGCATAGGCGGGCATGACGCCCGCGACCGTGCCGCCGGAGGCTTCGGCGACGATGTGGATCGGGGTCCAGCCGCTGCGGCCGCCGACGCTGCCGCTCGCCTCCAGGGCATGCAGGAAGTCATAGGCGATGAAGGGGTGATAGGCCTGGTCCGCCGCATCCGGTTCCGCCGATCCCGAGGGAGGGCCGGCGGCGCGGGATGCTTCGGGGTTGGCGCAGGCGTCCCACGCCGCCCGACCGACAGCCTCGATCGACGGCGCCGCGCGGATGGCGAGGCCTTCGCTCACGGACGGAAGCCCTCGAAGATGATCTGGTCGGCATAACGCTTCGCCTGGGCGCGGTCCGCCTCGGTGCGCACCGTCCAGGTCAGCATCGGCAGGCCGAGGACCTTGCGCGCCAGGCGCGGTGCCCGGTTGGCCAGGTCCCTGACATACCAGGCCAGGAAATGCGGGCGCGACTGCGGCAGGTGCAGCAGCGCGCCGAGCGCCCATTTGCGGCCGGGCGTGAGGATGGCCCATTCCGGGTCGTCGTAAAGGCTCTCCTGCACCACGCCGCGTGGCAGCTGCGGCGCAAGGCTGCGGAAGGCGGCGGCGGAGCCAGGATCGAACGACATGACGGCGACCGGGCCGGCATACGCCTTCAGGACCTCGGCCACGCGGCGTTCGAGCCGGCGATCGGTGCCCCAGGACGCCTTCACCTCGACGATCAGCGGGGTGCGGCCGGCGACGAGGTCGCAGAGCTCGCCGAGCGTGATCATCCGGTCGCGCCCGGACCGCATCGGCACAGCGCTCAGCGCTGCGGCGGGCCGGGCGTCGAGGCGACCCGTGTCCTGCGTCAGGCGGTCGAGCGTGTCGTCGTGGAAGACCATGGCTTCGCCGTCCGCCGAGATCTGCACGTCGCATTCCATGGCATAGCCGCCGGCGACCGCGGCCTCGAACGCCGAGGCCGTGTTCTCGATCACGCCGGCCGCCGCATCGTGCAGGCCGCGATGCGCCACCGGCCGGGCAGCGATCCAGTCGACCATGGTCAGGCCACTTCGATCAGCGCCTCGACCTCGACGGCAGCGTCGAGCGGCAGGGAGGGAACGCCGACGGTGGAGCGGGCATGGCGGCCCCTGTCGCCGAACACCTCGACCATCAGGTCGGAAGCGCCGTTCATCACGGCGGGGTGGGCCGTGAAATCCGGCGTGGCGGCGATGAAGCCGCCGAGGCGGACGACCCGCGCCACCTTGTCGAGCGAGCCGAGGGCGGCCTTGATCTGGGCCAGGACGTTGATGGCGCACAGGCGTGCGGCGGCCTTGGCGTCCTCGACCGAGACAGCGGCGCCGAGCTTGCCGGTGGCGGCGAGCTTGCCGTCCGGTCCGAAGCAGAGCTGGCCGGAGACGACGAGCTGGTTGCCGCTGCGCACGAAGCCGACATAGTTCGCGACCGGGGCGGCGGGCGTGGGCAGCGTGATGCCGAGCTCGGCAAGGCGCTGGTCAGGCGAGGAGGACATGGGATGTTCCTGTGGGGTCGGGAGCCCGACCTTGGCCGATCGGTCCTGGGCGCGCAACCCTTTCGCAGCCCGATCGCGGCATGCTATCGCAAGGCATTCCCGCCCGGAGATGCCCATGCCCGCCCGACCCGTGTTCGAGTTCGACAACGCCATCGTCCGCATGCCGGCCGCCACGGTCGTCGACGGCATCAGGGCGGTCGACCGCGGCGCGCCGACCCTGGCCGGCGTCGAGGCCGAGCACAGGGCCTATGTCGCGGCGCTGACCGCGGCGGGCGTCGCCGTCGAGCAGTTGCCGGCCCTCTCCGCCTTTCCCGACTCCATCTTCGTCGAGGACCCGGCGCTGGTGTTCCCGGAAGGCGCGATCGTGCTGCGGCCCGGCACGGCGAGCCGGCTCGGCGAGGCGGCGGAGATCGCGCCGGTGCTGCGCCGGCGCTTCGCCACCGTCCTGGAACTGCCCGGCCCGGGCTTCGCCGACGGCGGCGACGTGCTGGTGACGCCGAAGGCGGTGATGATCGGCCTGTCCGAGCGCACGGACCGCACCGGCGCCGCCGCGCTGATCGGCCTCCTGGCCCAGCTCGGCCGCACGGGCGTGGTCGTCACGACCCCGCCCGGCGTCCTGCACTTCAAGTCGGACTGCTCGCTGCTCGACGACGGCACGATCCTGTCGACGGAACGGCTCGCCCGCTCCGGCGTGTTCGATGGCCTCCGGGTGCTGCTGACGCCGGAGGGCGAGGAGGCCGCGGCGAATGCGCTGCGCGTGAACGACCGGGTCTTCGTCGGCGACGGCTTCCCGAAGACGGCCGCGCTGCTGGCGGCCGAGGGCTACAAGGTGGTGCGGCTGGCGACGGCGCAGATCGGGCTGATCGATGCGGGCCTGTCCTGTATGTCCCTGCGCTGGCGGGCCTGACCGACGCCCGCCGGCCCGCCCTCCGCTCAGGCGCGCTGCATCTTGGCGAAGTGCCGCTCCAGCACGCGGAAGCCGCGCTCGATGGCGAGCGTGGCCAGGAAGTAGCCGACCGCGACGAAGAGGAACGGCTCGTAGACGCGGAAGGTCTGCGCCTTGACGATGTTGGCGGCGCCGAGCAGGTCGACCACGGCGACCGTCGAGGCGAGGGCGGTGGCCTTGAGCAGCAGCACCGTCTCGCCGGCCAGGGTCGGCAGGATCGACTGCAGCGCCCGCGGCAGCCAGATGCGGCGCAGAAGCTTGAAGCCGCCATAGCCATAGGCGCGTGCCGCCTCGATCTCGCCGCGCGGCACGGAGAGCAGCGCCGCGCGCACGACCTCGCCGACATAGCCGCCGACGCTGAGCGTCAGCGCCAGGGCGACATACCAGAAGCCCTCGCGCAGATAGGGCCACAGGAAGGTCTGGCGGATCGCCGGGGTCTGCGCGAACAACGAGCCGAGGCCGTAGTAGAGCAGGAAGATCTGCACCAGCAGCGGCGTGCCGCGGATCACCGAGGTGAAGCCGAAGCACAGGCCGTTGATCGCCGGGTTCCTGGACGTGCGGCCGATGCCGACCGCGACCGCCAGGGCAAAGCCCAGCGTGCCGGCGATCAGCACCAGGGCGATGGTGCGCATCGCGCCTTCCAGGAACAGGGAACCGTATTGGGGCAGCCAGAAGAACGTCATGACATCCTCGGCGTCCAGCGGCGAACCCGGTTTTCGATCAGGCGGATGCCGGCGCTCGACAACAGCGTGATCGCATAATAGATCGCGGCAATGAACAGGTAGAAGCTGAAATAATATTTTGTGCTTCCCGCCGCCTGCTTGGCGGTGAACATCAGCTCGTTGTAGCCGACGATGCTGATCAGCGTTGAATCCTTGATGATGATCATCCAGAGGTTGGTGAGGCCCCCGAGAGCGAACGGGACAATCGCCGGCAGGGTGATGCGTCGGAACAGGGTGAAGCCCTGCAGGCCGTAGGCTCGCGCCGCCTCGATCTGGCCCTTGGGGATGGCATTGACGGCGCCGCGAAGGATTTCCGAGACATAGGCGCCCTGCACCAGGCCGAGCACCACGGTCGCGGCCGCGAAGCCGGAAATGCCGACATCCTCGAAGCCGACCAGGGCGAGGGCCGCGTTCAGCGCCGATTGCCCGGCATAGAACAGCACGATGATCAGCAGGATCTCGGGGATGGAGCGGCAGATGGTGGAATAGCCGTTGGCCAGCGCCACGCCCCAGGTCGGGCCCCGCAACTTCACCCAGGCCGTGAAGCCGCCGATCACCAGTCCGGCGATGAACGCGCCGACCGAGATCTCGATGGTCACCATCAGACCCTGGAGGAGTTCGTCTCCCCAGCCGGCCTTGCCGAAGGCCAGAAGATCGAAAAAACTGCCCACCACCCGCTCCGCGACGCCGATGCAAGGCCGGCCCGTCCGTCACGGGCCGGCCGGGTTCCTGCGGAGCCTCAGCTCTTGGGCGGGGTGCCGACGTCGAACTTGAAATACTTCTTCTGGATCGTGTCGAACTCCCCGCTCTTGTAGATGGCGGTGATGGCGGCATCGAGCTTGGCCTTCAGCTCCGTGTCGCCCTTGCGGATGCCGGCTCCGACGCCGCCCTCGAAGATCGGATCCTTGGCGAAGCCCTTGGCCTCGCAGCAACTACCGGCGTCGGAGGCCAGGAAGGTGTCGAGGGCGGTGGCGTCGGCGAGCACCACGTCGACACGGCCGGCGGCGAGGTCGGAGTTGGCCTCGTCCTGGGTGTTGTAGATCTTGACGGTGGCCACGTCCTTGAAGGCCCTGTTGGCGTACTCGGCATGGACCGTGCCGGTCTGCACGCCGAGGATCTTGCCCTTCAGGCCTTCCGGCGTGATGTCGAGCTTGTCGCCCTTGGGGGCGATGAACTCGGCCGGCGTGTTGTAGTAGGGGATCGAGAAGTCGATGGTCTTCTCGCGATCGGGGGTGATGGTCATCGAGGCGAAGATAACGTCGATCTTCTTGGCCTCGAGCGAGGGGATGATGCCGTCCCAGGCGGTCTCGACGATCTCGCAGTCGAGCTTGCCGGCCTTGCAGAGCGCTTTGATCAGGTCGACCTCGAAGCCCTCCCACTCGCCCCCGGCGCTCTTGGAGGCGAAGGGCGGGTAGGGCTCGGCGGCGACGCTGAACTTGAGCGGCGCGGCGGTGGCCTGGTTGAAGGCGGCGCCGAGGAGAATGGCGGCGGCTGCCAGTGCGCTCTTGCGGAAAAGACTCATCACGATACCCCTGCTGCTGATTGGACTGCTTGTCGTTGTTGATGCCGGCCCGGCCGCCGCCCGCGGCGGGCCGGATGGACTCACTGATGCCGGGCGGTCACGAACTGGCGGCACCGTTCGCTGTTCGGTGCGCCGAAGACTCTCTGCGGCGGGCCTTCCTCCTCGATCAGGCCCTGATGCAGGAAGGCGACATGGCTGGCCACGTCGCGGGCGAAAGCCATCTCATGGGTGACCAGGATCATCGTACGGCCTTCCGCCGCGATATCACGGATCACCTTCAGGACTTCGCCGACCAGTTCCGGGTCGAGAGCCGATGTCGGTTCGTCGAACAGCATGACCTGCGGACGCAGCGCCAGGGCCCGGGCGATGGCGGCGCGCTGCTGCTGACCGCCCGACAGGAAGGCGGGATAGACGTCCTTCTTGGCATAGAGGCCGACCTTGTGGAGCAGGGCCTCCGCCCGCTCGATCGCCTCGGCCCTGGGCTCCTTGAGCACATGCACCGGCGCTTCGATGACGTTCTCGATCACCGTCAGATGCGCCCAAAGATTGAAGCTCTGGAACACCATTCCCAGGCGTCCGCGCAGGCGCTGCAACTGATGGGCGTCGGCGACGGCCTGCTGCCCGCCGGCAACCGGCTTCAGGCGGATCTCCTCGCCGGTGATGATCACCCGTCCGGACGTGGGGACCTCCAGCATGTTCGTGCAGCGCAGCAGCGTGCTCTTGCCCGATCCCGAGGCGCCGATCAGGGCGACGACGTCGCCCTCGTGCGCAGTCAGGGAGACACCCTTGAGCACCTCCAGCAAGCCGAAGCTCTTGTGGATGAATTCAAGGCGAACGACTTCCTTTCGAGTCGACGCCTCGCCTGCGGTCCCTTCCGCCACTCGCCTTCCCCTGCTGTATTATTGTTGCCTCGACACTAGCAGTCTCTGCGGCTTGCACAAGCGGGCATCCCCGGCAGGATGGCCATGCTCTGGCCTTCGGCCCGTGTTTCGGCTACCCATCCCTGCGCCAACCGGGAAGCCGCAATGTCCATCGCCTCTTCGATCCGCAACGTGCTCGTTCCGATCAATCGCGAGGGCTATCCATTCCTGGCGATCGCCGGCGTTGCTTTGCTGATTGCGACATGGATCGAAGGCTGGCTGTTCTGGCCCTTCCTGATCCTGACGGCCTGGGTCGCCTATTTCTTCCGCGATCCGCCGCGGGTGACTCCGGTGCGCGAGGGGCTGGTGATCTCCCCGGCCGACGGCGTGATCAGCCAGATCGCCAATGCGCTGCCGCCGCCGGAGCTGGGCCTGTCGGAGCGGCCGCTGCTGCGCGTCTCGGTGTTCATGAACGTGTTCGACTGCCACGTGAACCGCAGCCCGGTGACGGGCAGGATCACGCGGATCGCCTACAAGGCCGGGAAATTCCTCAATGCCGACCTCGACAAGGCCAGCGAGGACAATGAGCGCAACGGCTTCATCATCGAGGGCGATGGCGGGCGCTTCGGCGTGGTGCAGATCGCCGGGCTGGTGGCGCGGCGCATCGTGGTGTGGTCGTCCGAGGGGCAGGGCGTCTCGGTCGGCGACCGGCTCGGCATGATTCGCTTCGGCTCGCGGGTGGACGTCTACTTGCCTGAAGGCGTGCGGCCGCTGGTCGGCGTCGGCCAGAAGGCGGTCGCCGGCGAGACCATTCTCGCCGACGCCAAGGCGATCATGCCGCAGCTGACCCACCGCGTCGGCTGACCCCGGGAGCGCCCAGGCCATGGATCCGCTGTTTCCATCCTTCGAGCCCGAGCAGCCGCGCGGCCGCGGGCGGCGCTTCCGGGCCATCCCGCTGCGCATCCTCATTCCCAACCTGGTGACGCTGCTGGCGCTGTGCGCCGGCATGACGGCCATCCGCCTGTCGATCGAGGGACGGATGGAGCTCGCGGTCGGCTGCATCGTCGCCGCGGCCTTCCTGGATGGAATCGACGGGCGGCTGGCCCGCTATCTGGAAGGAACCTCGCGCTTCGGCGCCGAGCTCGATTCCCTGGCGGATTTCGTCAATTTCGGCGTGGTGCCGGCGATCGTCCTGTATTTCTGGGGCCTGCACGACCTCCGGTCCCTCGGCTGGATCGCGGTGCTGGTCTTCGCCATGTGCATGGTGCTGCGGCTGGCGCGCTTCAACGTGATGCTGACCGATCCCAACCGCCCCGCCTTCCAGGCGAACTTCTTCGTCGGCATGCCGGCGCCGGCCGGCGCCCTTTCGGTGCTGCTGCCGATCTACCTCGACTTCCTCGGCCTCAGCCATTCCAGGGCGATGGCACCGGTCGAGCTCGCCTATGTGCTGCTGATCGCCTTCCTCACCGCCTCGCGCATCCCGACCTTTTCCGGCAAGAAGCTCGGGGCGCGGGTGTCGCGCGAATGGGTGATGCCGCTGTTCGTGCTGGCGGTGGCGCTGGTGCTGATGCTGATCTTCTATCCCTGGGAGACGCTGACCGCGCTGGTGGTGCTCTACCTGGCGGCGATCCCGCTGGGCGTGCGCCACTACCGCAAGCTGGAGCGCGAGCACCAGGCGGCGATCGCCGCGGGCGACGCCGCTACTTGACGGAGAGCCGCCGCGCGTTGGCGCGGGCCCGCCGCCGTGCCGGTTGCGAGGCCGCGGTGGCGATGGCGATCAGGCCGGTCGCCATGTCCGTGGCATCCGCCCGGCCCCACGCGGCCCGCGTCAGCAGCCTGGCCGCCTCATTGGAAGCCGCCACCGTGCCTTCGACGGCGGCAGCCATCTTCTCAGTCACCATGCGATGGGTCTCCAGCACCGCATCGGCTTGCGGCCAGAACGGCACGGACATGAGGATGGGAACACGATGACCGATGGTGACGGCGCTGGCTTGGCCCAATTCCATGACCGTGCTGGCCGCTTCGAAGAACAGACCTGGAAACATTGTCGGCATCACACGCTTTGTCATGTCGTCATTACATCAGACGAATGGGGACGACAGCAAGCCCCGGGGGCGTAACTTCTCGTTACACTCCCTTACAAAGGTGTGGCGAACGGATTTTCAGGCCTGCCGACGCCAGGGACGCAGCGTGTTGCGCTCGTTTCCATCCTTGCCGGTCGGCTGGTAGAGCTGCTGCGCGGCGGGAATACGACCGGCCTGCAGTGCCGCCAAGGTCGGCTCGTTGACGATGTCGAGCGAATCGAAGCCGCAGCGGCGCATATAGGCGATGCGGTCGAACAGGATGTCGCCGACGGCGCGCAACTCGCCGGCAAAGCCGTGACGCTCGCGGGCGAGGCGGGCCAGCGAGAAGGCCCGGCCGTCGCCGAATTTCGGGAAGGCGAGGGCGAGCAGCGCCAGGCGATTCAGGTCGACGGCGATAGCCTCGATCCGGTCGGCCGGCTGCAGCAGGACGCCGACCGGCGCGTTGCGGGCGAGGAGCGCCTCCCGCTCGGCCAGGAAGCGCTTGAGCGACACGAGCACGGCCCCTTCGGGAAGGGACGCATCGTCCGCGACCGTCGCATAGGCGTCGTCGATGAAGCTGCCGTTTTGCCACAGGGCCATGACTGCTCCTAGATGCCGCTGCCGATGGGTTGGATCGGCTGCTTGTGGATGCCGCATTCGATCTTGCCGGAACCGCGCCAGCGTCCGGCGCGAGCGTCCTCGCCGGCCCTGACGCGGGTGGTGCAGGGGGCGCAGCCGATCGAGGGATAGCCGTCGGCGACCAGCGGATGCGGCGGCAATTCGTGCGCCGCGAGGTAGGCGGCGACGTCGCGAGAGGACCAGTCGGCGAGCGGGTTGACCTTGATGCGCCCGGCCTCGGCCTCGAACGGGGCGAGATTGGAGCGGGTCGCAGCTTGCTGGCGCTTGCGGCCGGTGATCCAGGCCGAATACGGCGTCAGCGCCTCGTCGAGCGGCTCGACCTTCCGGATCCAGCAGCACAGATCCGGCTGGCTGTAGGACAGGAGCTTGTCCGGGTCCTCCTGCGCCAGCCGCCAGGCATGGGGCTTGGCGGTCTGGATATTGGTCAGGCCGAGGCGCCGGGCCAGTTCGTTGCGATAGAGGATGGTCTGGGCGAACAGGCGGCCGGTATCGAGGAAGATCACCGGTGTCGTCCGGTCGATCTCCGCCACCATGTGCAGCAGCACCGCGGATTCGGCTCCGAAGCTGGATACGAGCGCGATCCGCCCCTTGTAGAGGGTCAGCGCCAGCTGCAGCAGGGTCTGGGGGGCGGCGTCGGCGTGCTGAGCCGAAAGCGCGAGCGCGCGCACCTCCGGCTCGTCGGCGACATCGAGGCCAAGCCCGGCCGGGGCGTCCCGGATTTCAGGCGCGCTGTCCATAGAGAGCCTCCTTGAACGGCGGGAGGCCGACACGGCGCACGGCTTCCAGGAACGTTTCCTCGGGCGACAGGCGCAGCCCGAGATAGGTGTCGACCACTGTCTCGACGGCGTCGACGATGCCCTCGATGGAGAAGCCCGGACCGACGAGCGCGCCGATCGAGCAGTCCTCGCGGGCCGAGCCGCCGAGGGTGATCTGGTAGTTTTCCACGCCCTTGCGGTCGACGCCGAGGATACCGATCGCCGCGACGTGGTGGTGGCCGCAGGCGTTGATGCAGCCGGAGATCTTGATCGGCAGCGGGCCGATCTCCTTCTGGCGCGCGGCATCGCCGAAGCGCTCGGACAAGCGCTGGGCGACCGGGATGGCGCGGGCATTGGCCAGCGAGCAGTAGTCGAGCCCGGGGCAGGCGATGATGTCGGTGACCAGGCCGTCATTGGCGGTGCCGAGCCCGGCGGCGGCGAGCGCGGCGTGGAGGGCCGGCAGGTCGTCGAGCTTCACATGCGGCAGGATCAGGTTCTGCAGGTGGCTGACGCGGATCTCGCCCAGGGAATAGCGGTCGGCGAGGTCGGCCACCAGGTCCATCTGCTCGGAGGTGGCGTCACCCGGGATGCCGCCGATCGGCTTGAGCGAGATGGTGGCGATGCCGTAACCGGACACCTTGTGGGCGGCGACGTTGACGGCGGCCCAGGCGGCGAAGGCGGGATTGGCAGCCCTGGCCTTGTCGTAGACGGGGGACGCGTCGGCCGGCTCGAACGGGCCGGCGACGAAATAGCGCTTCATGTCCTCCACGGCCTCGCGCGTCAGCTTCAGCGCGCCGTCGCGGATCGCCGCGAACTCGGTCTCGATCTCGCTCTGGATGGCCTCGAAGCCTTTCTCGTGCACGAGGATCTTGATGCGCGCCTTGTACTTGTTGTCGCGCCGCCCCTCGAGGTTGTACACGCGCATGATCGCCTCGGTGTAGGTGAGGAGATCCTCTTCGGGCAGGAAGTCGCGCACGGCCTTGGCGATCATCGGCGTGCGACCCTGGCCGCCGCCGACGAAAACGCGGAAGCCGATCTCGCCGGCCTGGTTGCGCACCAGCTGATAGCCGATGTCATGCACCTGGATCGCCGCCCGGTCCTGTTCGGCGCCGGTGATCGCGACCTTGAACTTGCGCGGCAGGTAGGACAGCTCGGGATGGGCGGTCGACCATTGCCGCATGATCTCGGCATAGACGCGCGGGTCGGCGACCTCGTCGGCGGCGGCGCCGGCGAAATGGTCGGCCGTGACGTTGCGCATGCAGTTGCCGGAGGTCTGGATGGCGTGCATCTCGACCTCGGCCAGCGCCTCCAGCACGTCCGGAACGTCCTTGAGGGCGATCCAGTTGAACTGAAGGTTCTGGCGGGTGGTGAAATGGCCGTAGTTGCGGTCCCAGCGTCGGCCGATCATGGCGAGCTGGCGCAGCTGCCGCGACGACAGCGTGCCGTAGGGAATGGCGATGCGCAGCATGTAGGCGTGCAGCTGCAGGTAGACGCCGTTCATCAGCCGCAGCGACTTGAACTCGTCTTCGGTGATCTCGCCGGCGAGCCGGCGCGCGACCTGGTCGCGGAACTCGGCGACGCGGGCCTTGACGAAGGCCGTGTCGAACTCGTCGTAGCGGTAGAGCGCGCCCATATTACTCGGCTGCCTCCAGCAGGCGCTCCGGGGCATAGGGGATGGTCGGGCCGAAGGCGCGGATCGCCTCGCGCAGGCGAGCGGGGCGCGGGGAGGGACCTGCGATATCGACCTCGATCACATAGGGGTCGACGATGATGTTGTCGTCGCTGTCGCGCCTGGCGGCGTCGAGGGCAGGGGCTGCGGCGGCCTCGGTCTCGGCCAGCGCCGCTTCATGCAGGGCCAGCGTCCAGGCGCCGTCCATGGTGCGGAACACCACCCGGCCATCTCCCAGACGATTTGCAGTGACGGCGTGAAGCATCGGACAAAACCCAGTTTGGAATGGATCGTGATATCGGTCTTCGCTTTGAATTTGTCAATTATAATAAATAACACAAATAAAATGTTGTTTCTGCAAAAACATCAGTCCATCAATTCGGTAGACGATGATCGACGCGCTGGAAGCCTGCCGGGAAAGCCGGCGACGGGCGCTCGCGCCGGCAGGATCGACGATGCGCGGGCGCCTGGATACCGGCCGGATCGGTCCGGCCGGTGTCCACGAGCAGGTCCCTCTCCGCTCAGGCCGGAACCGGGGCGTCGTGCCGCAGCAGCCGTTCCGCCTTGAGGTCGTCCCACAGGGCGGCTGGAATGCGGGCGCCCATGATCTCGGCGTTGCGCGTCACCTCGTGCGCGGCCTGGCCGCCCGGAATGACCGAGACCACGCAGGGATGGCCGAGCGGGAATTTCAGCGCCGCCTCCACCAGCTTGACCCGATGGCTGGCGCAGACCCGTTCGATGCGGGCGACGCGGTCGAGGATCTCGGCCGGCGCCGGGTCGTAATTGTAGTAGGCGCCGGGCCGAGGCCCGGTGGCGAGGATGCCGGAATTGTAGGGGCCGCCGAGCACGACGCCGATCCGGCGCTCGGCGCAGTAGGGCAGGAAGGAAGTCAGCGCCTCCTGCTCCAGCAGGGTGTAGCGGCCGGCGAGAAGGAACAGGTCGAAGTCCCCGGCCCGGGCGAGCGTCTCGGCAACCTGCCATTCGTTGATGCCGGCGCCGATCGCCTTGACCACGCCTTCGCTGCGCAACTGCTCCAGCGCGCGATAGCCGCCCTCCATCAACTCGCGGATACGCCGGTCGGACGCCTCCTTCGAGCCATGGGTGAAGACGTCGACGTCATGGGCGTAGAGGATATCGACGGAGTCGAGGCCGAGACGCTCGAGCGAGAACTCCACCGAGCGCATCACGCCGTCATAGGAATAGTCGAACACCTCGCGTCGCGACGGCGTCTCGAAGAACCTGCCGATGCCGGTGCGCTCTTCGGGGCGGCAGAGCTGCAGTAGGCGTCCGACCTTGGTCGACAGCACGTAGTCGCCGCGTGGCTTGCCGCGCAGGAAGCGGTTGAGGCGCGTTTCGGCGAGGCCGAGGCCGTAGAGCGGAGCCGTGTCGAAGTAGCGGCAGCCCGTGTCCCAGGCCGCGGCAAGCGTGATGTCGGCCGCCGCCTCGTCCAGGGCCTTGTAGAGATTGGCGACGGGCGCCGAGCCGAAGCCGAGCTCGGTGAAGGCGATGGTCGCGCCGGAGCGGGACGTGAAGCTGCGCGTGCCAAATGGTGTGACGGTCATCCTTGTCCTCCCGATCCCCGCTCCGCGGCGAGGATCCATCTCAAAGGTCTTCGAAAAGGCCGGGGTTGGTGGCGGCGACTGCGATCAGCTCGGTGATGACCGCATCCAGATGCGCTTCCATGGCGCGCCCCGCCGCCGCGGGGTCGCCCTGGCGCAGCGCGGCGACGATGGCTTCATGCTCGGCCAGGGTCACGGCGATGCGGCGTGCCGAGGTCAGGAAGCGGCGCACCCGCTCCAGGCTGGCACGGGCGGACTCGACGATGACGCGCACGCGGGCATAGGCGAGCGCGTCGAGCAGGATCTGATGGAACTCCAGGTCGAGGGCGTGGAAGCCGCGCCGGTCGTCGGCCTCCACGGCGGTGCGCTGGTAGCGCATGTTGCGCTCCAGTGCGGCGACGAGGGACGGGCTCGGCGAGTGGGCCAGCTGGCGCACTGTCTCTGCCTCGAGCGCCCGTCGGATGAAGATGTTCTGGCGGACGTCGGCGATGCGGATGCGGGCCACCCGCGTGCCGCGCTGCGGCATGATCTCGACCAGGCCCTCGGCCTGCAGCCGGCCGAGAGCTTCGGACACCGGGAAGCGCGACACCCCGAGCCTGTCGCAGATCGCCTGCTTGTCGAGCGCTGCGCCGGGCGGCAGCTCGGAGTCGACGATCGCCTCGCGCAACACGGCCTGGACGCGGTCGGTGGTGCCGCCGCGGCTGGTCAGGCCGAGAGGGGAGAGAAAATCGTAACTCAAGGCTTTCGTCTCGTTTCCGGACATAGTAGCATGTTAGTCAGAATGAGCCTGCTGTCAAAGCATGCGCCGAATGCCGCACCGGGAAAGCCTCACATGACGATCGCCTCCAAAACTCCCCGCACCCTTCGCCTCAACGCCCGCGACAATGTCGTGGTGGCGGTCGATGCGATCGAGGCCGGCGCGACGCTGGCGGAGGGCGTGGCGGCCGCGGCCCGGGTGCCCAAAGGGCACAAGATCGCGGTATCACCGATCGCCGAGGGCGCGCCCGTGGTCAAGTTCGGGCAGATCATCGGCTTCGCCTCCGGGCCGATCGCCCCCGGCGCCCATGTGCACAGCCACAACTGCGTCTTCCACGCCTTCGACCGCGACTACGCCATCGCCCAGGATGCGCGCGCCGAGGACATCCTGCCGGTTGCGCAGCAGGCGACATTCCAGGGCTATCGCCGCCCGAACGGGGCGGCCGGCACGCGCAACTACGTGGCGATCCTGACGAGCGTGAACTGCTCGGCCTCGGTGGCGCGCTTCATGGCCGACGCCTTCAACCAGTCGGGCATCCTGGAGGACTACCCCCACGTCGACGGCGTCGTGCCCTTCGTGCACGGCACCGGCTGTGGCATGGCCGCCAAGGGCGAGGGGTTCGAGATCGTCAAGCGCACCCAGTGGGGCTATGCCACCAATCCGAACGTCGCCGCGGTGCTGCTGGTCGGGCTGGGCTGCGAGGTGTTCCAGATCGGCCGGATGAAGGATGAATACGGCATCGTCGAGGGTGACCACTTCCAGACGATGACCATCCAGGACACCGGCGGCACGCGCCGCACCATCGAGGCCGGCGTCGAGCGCATCAAGGCGATGCTGCCGCTGGTCAACCAGGTGAAGCGCGAGACGATTCCCGCCTCGGAGCTGATCCTCGCCCTGCAGTGCGGCGGCTCGGACGGCTATTCGGGCATCACCGCCAATCCGGCGCTCGGGGCGGCGGCCGACCTGCTGGTGCATCACGGCGGCACGGCCATCCTGTCGGAGACGCCGGAAATCTACGGCGCCGAGCATCTCCTGACCCGGCGCGCCAAGGACCGCGTCGTCGCCGAGAAGCTGATCGAGCGCATCCGCTGGTGGGAGGACTACACCGCCAAGAACGACGGCTCGATGGACAACAATCCCTCGCCCGGCAACAAGGCAGGCGGCCTTACCACCATTCTGGAGAAGTCGCTCGGCGCCGCGGCCAAGGGCGGCACGACCACGCTCAACGCCGTCTACGAATACGCCGAGAAGGTGAAGGAGAAGGGCTTCGTCTTCATGGACACGCCCGGCTACGACCCGGTCTCGGCCACCGGGCAGGTGGCGGGCGGCGCCAACATGCTGTGCTTCACCACCGGCCGCGGCTCGGCCTATGGCTGCAAGCCGACCCCCTCGATCAAGCTCGCCACCAACTCCGACATCTATCGCCGGATGGAGGAGGACATGGACATCAATTGCGGCGACGTGCTCGACGGGGTGTCGATCGCCGACAAGGGCGAGGAGATCTTCCGGAAGGTGCTGGCGGTCGCCTCTGGCGAGCGCTCCAAGTCGGAGGAACTGGGCTACGGTGCCAACGAGTTCGTGCCCTGGCAGGTCGGCGCGACCATGTGAGGCGCCGGGTCCCGCCCCGGCGGGAGATCACCCTTCGACCAGCACGCCGGCGTCCGGCGGCCAGATCACGGCCACCTTGGCGCCGGGTGCGTTCAGCGTCCCGGTTTCGAAGGCGCGGGCGCTGACTTCGACGGTACCCAGGACGGTGTCGACGATATAGACGTGCTGGCTGCCGACGAAGGCCGAGGCGCGGATCTCGCCCTCGACGCGGTTGAAGCCGGCCGGTGTCGCCGCCTGGGGGCCCGCCAGCGCCAGACGCTCGGGGCGGACCGCCAGCACGACCGGGGCTCCGGCTGCCGGATGCCGGCCGGCATCGGCATGGCGGACGAGGAGGTCCGCGGCCTCGATCCCGACGCCGCCGTCGATCGCGGCGCCGATCCGGCCTTCGATGAAGTTGGCCCGGCCCAGGAAGTCGGCGACGAAGCGGCTCGCCGGCCGGTTGTAGAGCGCCTCGGGCGTGCCGATCTGCTGCACGCGGCCCTCGCGCAGGATGACGATGCGGTCGGACATCGTCATCGCCTCCTCCTGGTCGTGGGTGACGTTGACGAAGGTGGTCCTGAGGCGTCCGTGCAGGGCCTTGAGCTCGAGCTGCAGTTCGGCCCGCAGCTTCTTGTCGAGCGCCGAGAGCGGCTCGTCGAGCAAGACCACCTCGGGCTCGAACACCAGGGCGCGGGCAAGGGCGACGCGCTGCTGCTGGCCGCCGGAGAGCTGGCGCGGCATGCGCTCGGCGAAGGGGCCGAGATGCACGAGGTCGATGGCCCGCTGGACCTGGCGGTCGAGCTCGGCCCCGCCGACGCCGCGCAACTTGAGCGGATAGGCGATGTTGCCCCTGACGCTCATATGGGGGAACAGGGCATAGCCCTGGAACACCACGCCGAAATTGCGTTTCTCCGGCGGCAGGCCGCCGAGATCGCGGCCGTCGAGCCGGATCTCGCCGGCATCGGGCGTGACGAAGCCAGCGATCGCCATCAGGATCGTCGACTTGCCCGACCCGGAGGGGCCGAGCAGGCTGACGAACTCGCCGGCGGCGATATCCAGGCAGACATCGTCGATCGCGACTGCCCGCCCATAGGCCTTGGACAGGTTCCTGATCGAGAGCGCGATGCGGGGCGGCGATCCGGCTTCGCTCATGTCAGCTCCGGCTGGCGGTGACGAGGTGGTCGACCGGCGCATTCCAATAGGGAACGTCGTCGGTGCGAGGCGTCCAGGCGCCGGAGGCGACCAGTCCGCGCACATGGGCGGCGATGTCGCGCAACGGCGCAAACCAGACATCGCCCTTGGCCTGCATGTGCTCGATCAGCCGCACCAGCGCCTCGGCGCGGGCCAGGCGCCCGGAGACGAAGGGGTGCCACACCGAGACCCACAGCCCGCCATGGGTCCAGGCGGCGTCGAACTCGGCGCGGAAGACTTCCATCGCCCGTTCGGGGGCCTGGATCGGCATCATGAAGCCGAAGTCCTTCATGTTGACGTATTGCACCCAGTCGTCCAGGGCGAAGTCGGACGGCAATTCGACCAGCGAGCCGTTGCCGGTGCGCAGGAGATAGGGGATGTCGTCGCCGACCAGCGAGGCGTCATAGTCGAAGCCGCGCTCGACCAGCAGGCGCGGCGTGTGCTCGGAGAGGGCGTAGGCCGGGGCCCGGTAGCCGGCAGGGCGCGCGCCGACGATCCTGTCGAAGGCGAGGAGCGCCCGGTCGAGCACCCGTTCCTCGTCATCCCGCGACAGGGTGTTCGGCCGCTCGTGCAGCCAGCCGTGGTGGCCGATTTCGTGGCCGGCCTCGACCAGGGCCTCGACCGCCTGCGGATAGGTCTCGATGCACCAGCCGGGGACGAACACGGTCTGGCGCATCTCGTAGCGCCGGAAGATCTCGATCAGGCGGGGAATGGCGACCGACGGCCCGTAGCGCAGGGCCGAGGAGGTGGCGAGGCGCGAGGGCGCCGCCTCGCGCTGATAGAGATGCAGCAGGCTCTCCACGTCCATGTCGAAGGAGAAGCAGACCGCGCAGCGCGCGCCGTTCGGCCACGGCGGCGGATTGGCGATGAGGGACGCAGACATGGGGAGGCCTTTCAGAACGCGGAGGATGCGGCGCGCCGGCGCCGCAGGGTGGAGCCGATGACCACGACCAGCACGCCGAGCGCGGTCAGCGCCATCAGCACGGAGGCAACGGCGGCGACCGTCGGATCGACGTTCTCACGGATGCCGTCCCACATGCGGCGCGGCAGGGTGTAGACGGCCCGGCTGGAGACGAACAGGGTGACGACGATCTCGTCCCAGGAGATGATGAACGCGAAGGCCGCGCCGGTGACGACGCCGGTGCGGATATTGGGGACGATGACGTCGATCGCCGCGCGCAGCGGCGAGGCGCCGAGGCTGCGGGCCGCCTGCTCCAGCCGACCGTCGAGCAGGCCGAGCGAGGTCGTCACGGCGATGATGACGTAGGGGATGGCCAGGATGGTGTGGGCCAGCACCACGCCGAGCCAGCTGTCGTAAAGTCCGATCGCCACCCAGGCCCGATAGAGTGCCAGGGCGGTCACGATCGGCGGGAAGATCATCGGCGCCAGCATCAGCGCGCCGACAAGGGCGGCGAGCCAGGGCCGCACTCGCCACAGGCCGATAGCGCAGGCCGTGCCGAGCACGGTCGACAGCACGGTGGCGGCGAACGCCACGGTCAGGCTGTCGCCGATGCTGCCCATCCAGGCGCCGGAGGTGAACAGCGTCTCGAAATGGCGCAGCGACAACGTGCCGTCGGGCAGGGCGATGAAGCGGCTGTCGTTCAGCGCGACCGGGATGGTCACCAGGCCCGGCAGCAGCAGGAACAGGGCGATGACCCAGGCGCAGGCGAAGATCGCGGCGCGGGCCCAGGGACGCAAGGCCATCATCCCACCCCCAGCATGCGCTTGACGCCCACCAGCCGGCTCACAATCCAGATCAGCGCCAGCGTCGTCACCAAGAGCACCACGGAGAGGGCTGCCGCCAGGCCCCAGCGCACCGTCTGAAGCACGGCGATGCTGACATATTCGCTGAGCATCACCAGCCGGCCGCCGCCCAGGATCGCCGGGGTGACGAAGAAGCCGAGGCCGAAGACGAAGACCAGCAGCCCGGCGCCGAACAGCGCCGGCAGGGTGAGCGGCAGGTAGATATCGCGAAAGGTGCGGAAGGGCGATGCGCCGACGCTGCGTGCCGCCATCAGCAGCCGCCCGTCGAGGCCCTGCATGGTCGCGTAGATCGGGAACACAGCATAGGGCACGAGATAATGGACCATGCCGATGACCACGCCGAATTCGTTGCGTACGAAGGGCAAGGGCGCGCCGATCAGGCCGAGGCCGAGCAGCGCCTCGTTGATCAGGCCGTTGCTGCGCAGCAGGATCAGCCAGGCCAGCGCCCGCACCAGCACCGACAGCCAGAACGGCACCAGCACGCAAAGCAGCAGCGCCAGGCGCTGGCGCGGGCCCATATGGGCCATCGCGAAGGCCACGGCATAGCCGAGCACCAGTGCGATCAGCGTGGTGATGCCGACGACGCGGAAGGTGGTCCAGAAGATGCGCTGGATGCTGGCGGTGGTCAGGATCTGCTCGTAGAAACGTAGGGACGGGGCCTGCCAGCCGTCGAACGACATGAGGACCAGCTGGCCGATCGGCAGGAGGAAGAGCCCGCCGACCAGCAGGGCGGCGGGCAGAAGGAAGCCCAGATAGGGTTCGCTGGCCAGCGAGCGTGCCGACACGGGGTCCTCCGCCTTCTCAGAAACGGCCGGGCGCCGGCGGCTCAGCCGCTGATGCCGTCGATCCAGCGATCGACCGCGGCGTCGTAGTTCTTCTCGTACCACTCCTCGCTGCGCAGGGCCTGGACCGCGACGTTGGTGGCGTAGCCTGGATCGATGCGCTGCAGCTCCGGCTTCAGCATGGCCGAGGCGGCGGGGTTGGACGGGCCGTTGCCGAGCAGCTCGAGCAGCCTGATCTGGCGCTGTGGATCGAGGATGGAGGCGAGAAACTTCTGCACCTCGGCGCCGGCCGGGTTGCCCTTGGGGATGACGAACGAGGAGGGGCAGAACACGCCGTCGTTCCAGGTCCAGGTCACCTTGCCCTGCGTGTCGCGCTCGAGCACGCTGGCGCGGGTGTTCCAGATGTTGCCCATCACCACCTCGCCGTCCATGAACATCTGCTGGCTGGAGGCGCCGGACTCCCAGTAGATCACGTCGTCGCCGAGGCTGCGCGCCTTGGCGATGGCCCGGTCGAGATCGGCGGGGTAGAGCGCGTCGCGGGCGACGCCGTCGCCGAGCAGGCAAGCCTCCATGGCGCCCATCTGGTACTTCCACATGGTGCGCTTGCCCGGATACTTCTTGGTGTCGAAGAAGTCGGCATAGGTCGGCGGCTTGTCGGGGAACATGTCCTTCCGATAGGCCAGCACGAAGCTGTAGGTGTAGTTGGCAATGCCCTGCGGCCAGGCCCAGCCCTCGCGCACCTTGGACTTGTCGACGATGGAATAGTCGACATCCTCCAGCAGGCCCTGCTTGCCGAGCTGGTTGCACAGGAAGCCGTCGCCGTCGCAGACGTCCCAGGTCACCTTGCCGGACTCGACCATCGCCTTGATCTTGCCGGCGAGCGGACTACCGCCGTCGACGCGCACGGGGATGCCGGTGTCGGCGGTGAAGGGCTCGCCCCAGGCCTTGCCCATGCCGGCGACGGCGTCGCCGCCGAAATTGGCCAGGACGATCTCGGCGGCCTTGGCGAGGGCCGGGCTCGAGCCGCCGAGGGCGGCGGCCGCGCCGGCCATACCGAGCAGGGCCAGGACTTCGCGGCGATCGAGGCGGCCGGCGCGCACCTCGGCGGCCGCGAGCTCGGCCAGATCCTGGCTGAATGTCTGTCTGTTGCGCATCTCGATCCCCTCGATCGCTGAAGTGCCCGTTGCGGACGGGGCCGCCATCCCGCCGCCGCGTCTTCGGCGTCTCGGCAGGGGTCTTCCTTTGGTCAGCCGGCAACGAGGCGGTTCCGTTCGCCGCCGGCAGCACAGGACCCTCGGGCCAATGAAAATTAGAGTCAAGACTAAAAAAATAGTCGACTCCAAATTCGGCGGCGCTATCATTTTGCCGTCGATATCGCAGAGGGAGTGGGGCGATGGCAGGTCTGAGGGCCCGGCACAGGCAGGCTCGCGTCGAGCAGGTGCTGAACGCCGCGTCCACGCTGTTCGCCACCCGCGGCTATGAGGCGACGCGGATCGAGGAGATCGCCGAGAGCGCCGAGGTGGCGCCGGCGACCGTCTACAACTACTTCGCCAGCAAGCCGAACATCCTCACCGCGCTCGCCGTCCGCCATGTCCGCGCCGCCTTGCCGGAACGCCGCGCCCTGGTGCGCAACCCGCCGGACGATCCGGTGGCGGCGATCCGCGCCTTCGAGAAGCTGCTGGCGGACCAGGCCCTGCGCACCCTCAACCGCGAATGCTGGCGGGTGATCCTGTCGGGGCCGTTCCGCGAGCCGGGCGGGGACGCCCACCGCATGGCCAAGCGCTTCAACTGGCTGATCCGCCGCCATTACACCCAGATGCTCGGCACCTTCCAGAAGCAGGGGCGGATCAAGCGCAATGTCGATGTGGAGGCGCTGGCCGAGCTGGTCACCGCGGTCGGCACCCATCATTTCAGCCGCCTGGTTTCCGACGACGCGATGACGCTCGACGACCTCAAGGCGGCGGTCGAGCGGCACCTGGAGCTGATCTTCATCGGCGTCATCGCCAGGCCGCGCAAACCCGCAACGGAGACAACGGCATGAGCGAGCTCGCCGGACGCAAGGCGCTGGTCACCGGCGCCGGGAGCGGCATCGGCCGCGGCACGGCCCTGCGGCTGGCTGCGGCCGGCGCCATGGTGGTGGTGCAGGACATCGATGCCGAGCGGGTCGCCGCGGTGGCCGGGGCGATCGCCGCGGCCGGCGGCACGGCCATGCCGGCTGCCTGCAGCGTTGCCGACGAGGCGGCTCTGCGCGAAGGCGTCGCGGCTGCCGGCGGCATCGACATCCTCGTCAACAATGCCGGCGTGCCCGGCTTCAACGCGGTGATCGAGGACATCGACCGCGCGGCCTATGAGCGCCTGTTCGAGATCCATGTCTGGGGCACGCTGGCCGCGACCCGGGCTGTGGTCGATGGCATGAAGGCGCGCGGCTTCGGGCGCATCGTCAACATCGCCTCCAACCGCGGGCAGGTCGGCTTCGAGCGTTCCAGCCATTACGCCGCCGCCAAGGCGGCGGTGATCGGCTTCGCCAAGGCCTGGGCCCGCGAGTTCGCGCCGCACGGCATCCTGGTCAATGCGCTGGCACCCGGCGTCGTGCGCTCGGGCATGACGCTGCGCTACGGCGAGGACGCGCTGCACGAGGAAGCCCAGCTCAACCTGGTCAAGCGCTGGGCCGAGCCGGAGGAGATCGCCGAATGGATCGCCTTCCTCGTCGGTCCGCGCGGCAGCTACATGACCGGGCAGCTCCTCTGCCCGAACGGCGGCGATCCGATCGTCGGCATCTGAGTCATCTTTGGGAGGTGCCACGCCATGAGCGTGATGACCGAGAACGAGTGGCGCTACAATCAACTGATCAAGATCTTCCCATCGGAGGCCGAACCCGCCTTCGAGGACGCGGATCTGCTGTCGCGCTGGTGGGGGCGGCCCTGGGGCTGCACCAGCGATGTCGGCCGCCTGCGGGTGGTGCTGATGCATCGCCCGGGACCGGAGGTGACCATCGTCGACACCTCCAAGCGCCTGGAGATGGGCGCCTATGGCGACGTCCAGGAAGGCTGGTACTGGCGCGGCGCCGAGGGGCCGGATCTCGCCGGCATGCAGCGCCAGCACGATGCCTATGTCGCGCTGCTCAAGTCCGAGGGCGTCGAGGTGGTGATGCTAGACCAGGCCGGCCCGGGCCGGATGAAGTCCTGCTACACCCGCGACGTGGTGGTCGGCGTCGGCGGCGGCGCCATGATCATGCGCCTCGGTCCGCGCATCCGCCGCGGCGAGGAGGTGCAGGCGACCCGCACCCTCGCCCGGCTCGGCTGCCCGATCCTGCGCACGCTGTCGGGCACGGCCGTGGCCGAAGGCGGTAGCTTCGCCTGGCTCAACGAGCGCACCGCCGTCTTCTCCACGTCGTCGCGCGGCAACGAGGAAGGCGCCCGCCAGATCGAGGAGGTGCTGCGCGCCCAGGGGGTCGATCTCGTCCGCGTCGAGTTGACGGGCTATCGCCTGCACATCGACGGCCAGTTCCTGATGATCGCACCCGATCTCGCCCTGGTGAACCCGGCGCAGTTGCCCTTCAGCTTCCTGCAGAAGCTGAAGGCGCTCGGCATCGAGACGGTCGAGGTCCACCACGACGACAATCCCTGGATCATCAACGGTCTCGCCGTCGCTCCGCGCCGCGTCATCCTCACCGAGGGCGCGTCCAACCACACGCTTGATCGCCTGGCCGCGCGCGGCGTCGAGGTGCTCACGCTGCCCTACGATCTCGTCTGCTCCGGCGGCGGCGGGCCGCACTGCTCGACCGCGCCGCTGATCCGCGACCCGGTCTGACCGCCGGCGGCGTCTTCGCCGAAACGACGGATGCCGTCCGGGCACGGCATCCGAACCCTTGCGCTCGTCCCGAGAGGAAGCACGCCATGAGCCATTCCGCCGACCATGACCGCGTTGTCCGCTTCATTGCCGCCAACCGCTTTCCCTTCCCCGACCAGACCGACTGGCCGAAGGGCTACACCACGCTGGTCAATGTCGGCCGCAGGGCACGCGGCATCGAAGGCGCCGACGGCCCGCACTGGCCCGACATCGTCATCCTCGACGAGACCGGTGCGGCCTGCCGCTTCGGCGAGGTGGAAGAGGTGGTGGATGCCGCCGCCGCCGCGCGCTGGAAGCTCTGCTCGGAGGCCGCGGACACGCTGACCGAGACCGGCGTACGCAACCTGTTCGTCTATGTGCCGAAAGGGCAGGGGCGGAAGGCGCTGGCCGTGCTCGACGAGCACGGCATTTCCTTCGCCGGGCTGCGCGAATATGAGATCGACGGCGACAGGATCGGCATCCTGCCGGTCGCCACCCGCGGCGACAGCTACGACCACCGCACGACCGCGCCGACTCCGATTTCGGAGGCCGGCGTCAGCCGGCATGATGCCGTGGTCGCCCATGTTGCGGCGACCCGTTTTCCCTTCCACGACCAGACCGACTGGCCCACCGATTACGTGACGCTGACCAATGCCGGTCGCCGGGCCCGTTCGATCCCCCATGACGGCGGCGAGCACTTCCCCGATATCGTCATCATCAATGCCACGGGCGAGGTGCGGGAGATCGGCGAGGTCGAGGAGGGGCTCGACGAGGATCGGGTGCCCGTCTGGCGTACCTGTTCCCTCACTGCCGACAACCTGACCGAGAGCGGCAACCGGCACTTCTTCCTTTATGTCCCGGCCGGCCAGGAGGCGGCTGCCGTCGCGTTGCTGGACCGGCATACCATCTCCTTCGCCGGCGTGCGCGGCTACACCGTCGGAGCGGACGGCCGCGTCGGCATCGTGCCCCACGTCACCCGAGGCGACGCCAAGGATCACCGCTGAGAGCCGGGACCGCCGGACCTGGCGGTCCCGGCTCCAAAACGGCCGACAAGGCGCGCACCGGGGCGGGTGCGCGCGGGGCCTGCCCGGCAAGGGCGGCCCGACAAACGCCCATCCGCACCAGAAGGGACTTCGATCATGACACGCCAAGCCTTCAAGCAGGACTGTCTGCAGATCGGCCTCGCCGATCTCAAATCCGGCCGCATCGGCCGCCGCGACTTCCTCAACCTCTGCGCCATTCTCGGTGTCGGCCTGCCGCTGGCGCGCATGGGTGTCGGCCAGGCCTTCGCCGAGGCTGCGGAGGTCGTGGTCTCCAATTTCGGCGGCGACGCAGCCACCTTCATGGCCGAGGCCTGGGGCAAGCCCTTCACGGCCGACACCGGCATTCCCGTCAGCGTGGTCGGCGGCGGACCGCTGCCCGGCAAGATCCGCGCGCAGGTCGACGAGAAGGCGGTGGTCTGGGACGTCTGCGACGCCGATGGCTTCATCGCCATCGACCTCGGACGCAAGGGCTACCTGGAGCCGGTCGACTATTCCGTGGTCGACAAGTCGAAGATCCGGCCGGGCTGGGCCTGGGACCACGGCTTCGCCAATTACGGCTTCAGCTTCGTGATCGCCTACGACAAGGAGAAGATGGGCGGGGCGGCGCCGACCGGCTGGGCCGATTTCTTCGACGTGAAGAAGTACCCCGGCAAGCGCACCATGTGGAAATACATGATGGGCGCGGCCGAAGGCTCGCTCCTCGCCGACGGGGTGCCGCCCGAAAAGCTGTATCCGCTCGACATGGACCGGGCCATCGCCAAGATGCGTTCGATCAAGGACCATCTGATCTTCTGGGATTCCGGCTCGGAATCGCAGCAGATGTTCCTGGACGGCGAAATCGTCATGGGCTGCATCTATTCGACCCGCGCCAGCGTGCTCGAGCGCGACACCAAGGGGCGGGTCGGCTGGATCTGGGACGGTGCGAATTACTGCCCCGGCGCCTGGGTGGTGCCGAAGGGCAACCCGGCTGGCGCGAAGGCGCAGACGTTCATGGCCTCGACCCTGGTGCCGGAACGCCAGATCATGCTCCTCGACAAGCTCGGCAACTCGCCCTCCAATCCGGCGGCCTCGGCTCTGCTGACGCCGGAGCAGCAGCGCATCGACCCCGGCTTTCCCGCCAACCTCGCCAAGCAGATCATCCGCGACGAACTGTGGTACGCGGATCACTATGACGACGCCTTGAACAAGTGGATCGACGCCATCGCCGGCTGAGCCGCGCCAGGGCGTGGACGGGACCGGACGACAGCGACCGGTCCCGTCGGATGTCCCGGCCGGGACGGTGGAGGATGAGACAATGACGGCCAGCCTGCCCGTCGCCGCCCCCTGGTTCACCGTCGAGGAGGTCGAGCCCGGCATCTTCCGCATCACCGAGCCGCATTGCGACCGGCTGGTGCGGGCGAACTGCTTCCTGGTCAAGGGAACCGAGCGCGACCTGCTGGTCGACAGCGGCATGGGCATCGGCCGGCTGCGGCGGGAAATCGGCCGCCTCCTCGACAAGCCGCTGGTCCTGTTCACCACCCACACGCACGTCGACCACATGGGCGGGCATGGCGACTTCGCCGATGCCGAGATCCTGGTCCATCCTGCCGAGGCCGAAGCATTGCGCCGGCCCCGGCAGGCCGAGGGCCTCTCCTTCGAGCAGTTCGATCCGGCCACCCGCGGCCAGCTCGCGGATGCGGGCTTCGACACGAGCGGACTGCTTGTCGACGCGGTGCCCCATGCCGGCTACGACGTCGCCGCTTATCGCTGCCATGGCGCCGAGCCGACGCGGCTTGTCGGGGAGGGCGACATGGTCGATATCGGAGGCCGGCGCTTCGCGGTGCTGCACCTGCCCGGCCACTCGCCCGGCAGCATCGGCCTGTGGGAGGCGGCGAGCGGCCTGCTGCTCCCGGGCGACGCCCTCTATGACGGCGTGCTGGTCGACACCATTCCCGGCTGCGACATCCCCGCCTATGTCGCCACCATGCGGCGCCTGGCCGAGCTGCCGGTCCGCCTCGTGCTCGGCGGCCACAAGCTGTCGTTCGGCCGGGTGCGCATGGCGGAGATCATTGCCGACTATCTCCGCCAGCGGGCATAGGCCTCGCTACCCCAGCCGTTCCCGCGCCCGGGCGCCGGCGCCGCCGATCAGGCGATCCGCGACGATGCCGATGAACGCGATGGCGAGGCCTGCGACCAGGCCGCGCCCGGCATCGGCCTTGGCGAGGGCGATGAACACTTCCTGGCCGAGGTCGCGCGTGCCGATCATGGCGCAGATGATGATCATGCTCAGCGACAGCAGGATGGTCTGGTTGAGACCGAGCATGATCTCGGGCATGGCCATGGGCAACTGCACGCGCCAGAACGTCTGTGCCCTGGTGCAGCCGGAGGTCTTGGCCGCCTCGATCAGCATCGGCGGCACCTGCCTGAGGCCGTGGTTGGTGTAGCGCACGGCCGGCACCACGGCGAAGGAGACCGTGGCGATCAGCGCCGTGACGTCGCCGACCCGGAACAGCATCACCACAGGGATGATGAAGCAGAAGGAGGGCAGGGTCTGCAGCGTATCGATGATCGGCTCGACGATCCGGTCGACCCGGTCGCTGCGCGAGCACAGGACGCCGATGGGAATGCCGATCAGCGCCGCGAGGACGGCGGCGATGCCGCACAGATAGACCGTGGCCATGGTCTTCTGCCACAGCCCCACGGCCGCGCAGAAGGTGGCGAGCAGCGCTACGAGCAGCGCCAGCCTGACGCCGCCGAGCCTGTAGCCGGCCAGTGCCAGCAGCACGACGGCGCCGGCCCAGGGAAAGCTCTCGCAGAAGGCGCGGGCCGGGTTGAGCACATGGGCCAGCAGCATCACCCGGAAAGCCTCGATCACGTCGAAGAAATTCTGGGTGACCCAGTCGACGCCCGCCTTCCACATCGCGGCGGTGGAGATGGTCATGGACGACGGCAGCTTGGCCAGCGCCGGCACGGCCAGGCTCGCCAGCGTGGTGACGGCCAGCACGGCCAGGGCGAGAACGAGATGGGGATAGCGCGCGACGAAGCCGGTGCCCGGCGGGTGCGCGCCCGGCCGACGGCGGGCGAAGGCCTGGGACAGGCGGTCGAGCGCGATGGCCAGCACGACGATGGCGAAGCCCGCCTCCATGCCCTGGCCGATCTTGAGGGCGCGCAGGGCCAGCAGCACGTCGTAGCCCAGGCCCCCGGCGCCGATCATCGAGGAGATGATCACCATGTTGAGCGCCAGCATGATCACCTGGTTGACGCCGAGCATCAGCATCGGCCGCGCCGTCGGCACCATGACGCGCCAGAGCCGCTGGCGCGGGGTACAGCCGGCCATGATGCCGAAATCGCCGATCTCGGGCGGCACACGCCGAAGCGCCACGATGGTGGCGCGCACCATCGGCGGCGTGGCGAAGATGGCGGTGGCGATCATCGCCGAAACCGGGCTGTTGCCGAACAGGATCAGCATCGGCAGGAGATAGGCGAAGGTCGGAATGGTCTGCATCAGGTCGAGCACCGGCGTGACCACCGCCTTTTCCAGGAGCGGCGAGCGCCAGGCCCAGATGCCGAGCAGCAGGCCGACGAGGACGCAGAGCGGCACGGCGATCGCGATCAGGGCGAGCGTCAGCATCGCCGGCTGCCATTGGCCGAAGAGCGCGATATAGCCGAGGCAGGCGCCGACCAGCGCCGCCATCTTCCAGCCGCCGGCGGCATGGCCGGCAATGATGCCGGCCACGACGATGCCGAGCCAGGACAAGGTCGGCAGGATGACGGCCTCGGGGCCGAAGCCGATCTTGGCGGGCTTGGCGATGAGGCCGAAGGCGATCTGCAGCGGCACGCCGAGCACGTCGGTGACGGCGCGGGTCACCCCGGTCAGGTTGACCTTGAGCCAGTCCATGACGGCGCCAAGCCAGGCGGCGAACGGCAGGATCCGATCCTGCGGCCAGATATTGGCCCAGGGCACCTGGTCGCGGGCGAGATAGAGGCCGAGGGTCAGGGCGAGGGCGGCGACCCAGATCAGCGGCCAGGGACCGAAGGCCCGGCGGGCCGCGCTGGGCTGATCGGCGGCGAGGCTGGTCACGCGAGGGCTCTCCCGCCGGCCGCCCCGGCGAGCAGGTCGATCACCGCGGCCGGGGTCACCTCGCCGATCGGAGCCCCGCTGCTGCCGCGCACCAGGAAGGGAGCGCTCGCCCCCACGATGTCGGCGGCGAAGCTGGCAACCTTGGCCTCCGCAGGCACGGCGCCGGCGTGGGCGAGGCCGGGCGAGAGCGGCCGCATCAGGCTGGCGGCCGAAGCCACCTTGGAACGCTGCACGTCGCGGGTGAACTCGGAGACGTAGTCGGTCGCCGGATTCATCACCAGATCCTCGGGCGTGCCGATCTGGATGATGGCACCGTCCTTCATGATCGCCACATGGTCGGCCAGGCGGATGGCCTCGTCGAAGTCGTGGGTGATGAAGATGATGGTCTTCTTCAGCGCCTTCTGCAGGCGGATCAACTCGTCCTGCATCTCGCGGCGGATCAACGGGTCGAGCGCCGAGAAGGGCTCGTCCAGGAACCAGAGCTCCGGCTTGACCGCCAGGCTGCGGGCGATGCCGACACGCTGCTGCTGGCCGCCGGAGAGCTCGCGCGGGTAGAAGCCCTCGCGCCCGGTCAAGCCGACGAGGTCGACCATCTCCTTGGCGCGCGCGAGCCGGCCCGGCTTGGCGACGCCCTGCACCGCCAGCGGGAAGGCGACGTTCTCCAGCACGGTCAGGTGCGGCAGCAGGGCGAAATTCTGGAACACCATGCCCATCTTGTGGCGGCGGAGCTCGATCATTTCCGCCTCGGTGGCCTTCAGGAGATCGCTGCCGTCGAAGGTCACCTCGCCGGCGGTCGGCTCGATCAGCCGCGACAGGCAGCGCAGCAGCGTCGACTTGCCCGAGCCCGAAAGGCCCATGATGATGAAGATCTCACCCTCGCGCACGGTGATGCTGGCTTCGCGCACGGCCGCCACGAGATGCGCGGCCTGCAGTTCGGCCGGCGTGGCGCGATTCTGTCGCGACGCGAGGAACTCGGCCCCGCGGGGACCGAACACTTTCCACACGCCGCGGCAGGCGAGCTTGACCGGTCGCTCCGCCGCGGCCGGCCGGGTCGCTTCTGCCGTCATTGTCGGCTGTCTCCCACTCCGTCGATCATGGCGGCGGCTGGGACATCCCCGCCGCCGCGTGGAATGCGTCCGCGGGCGGGCTACTTTGCCCAGGCCTTCCAGGTCGCCTCGTTCTCGGTGATCCACGAGGCAGCGACATCGTCGATGGACTTGCCTTCGAGATCGACCTCGCCGCTCAGCTTGTTCAGCGTGTCGGTATCGATGGTGTACGCCTTGGCCACCTTGTAGGCGACCGGCCATTTGTCCTTCATGCCCTTCCAGGCATATTTCCAGATCTCGCCGTGGGGCTTGCCGCAATCATACTTGGCGTCGGGGTTCACGCCCCATTTCGGGTCGTTGTAGCATTCGGGCGTGTATTCGGGGAATTCCACCCATTCGCCCTTGTACTTGGCCGTGGCCCAATGCGGCGAATAGATCCACAGCAGGATCGGGGCCTTGCGCTGATAGGCCGAGTCGAGCTCGGCGAACATGGCGCCGTCCGTGCCGGCATGGACCACGGTGAAGGGCAGCTTCAGCGCAGCGACGCGCTCGTCGTCGAAGCCCTCCCACGTCACCGGTCCGCCGAGATAGCGGCCCTTGGGCGCCGTGTCGGGGGTGGAGAAGGCCTCGGCGCATTTCGGATCGAGCAGGGCCTTCCAGTCGGGCAGGCCGGGGCACTTCTCCTTCATGTAGATGGGATACCACCATTCCTCCTTCGCCTTGGGCCCGAGCTTGCCGAGCTTCTCGGTCTGGCCGGTGGCATCGGAGGCCTTCATCGCTTCGCCGGCCGTGGTGTCCCAAAATTCGACGCCGAGGGTCAGGTCGCCGTTGGTGAGGCCGGTGGTGAGGCTGGAGAGGTAGTCGGCCGTCGGATATTCGACGTTGTAGCCCAGCTTCTCCAGGATGCCGCCGAGGATCTTGGCGTTGAGATTGACGCTGGTCCAGTCGAAGAGCGCGACCTTGATCGGATCGCTGGATTCGGGATCCGCCGAGAGGGCTGCTCCCGCCGTGCCGCTCAGGAGCACCGCGGTGAGGGTGGCCCTGATCATTCCCGCCCGGCAGGTCTGAATGAGACGCATCGCAATTGTCCTTCTTCCGCTTGTTCTTGTCCCCGCTGGACCACCACATTCGCGATCGGTTCTTGTTACGATGGTCAGCTCAGAGCGAGTGTGGCGGAGAGGTGCCTGCTAAGCAAGTAATTTTAACGACAAGAATATTGCCTATATTCCAGTCGCTTGCCGCATAGTCTTTGGCCAATTTGCGCCATCTCGATGGAGAATAGGCGGTTTCGTCCTAGGAAAGTCCGCTTCAGGCCGGCTTGGGCGAGGGCGCTCCCGTGGCCCCGCGCGAGCGCAGCACGGCCGGCGGCAGATCGGTGCCCGTCAGCCGTGTCCGCCAATGCTGGCCGGGCAGGATGGGGAAGGCGCGGGTGAGCGTGCCCGTGGTGACGATCTCGCCGGGGGCGAGCGGGGGATTGTCCGGGTCCTGGGCCAGGACCCGGACGAGATGGCGCAAGGCGGACAGGGGGCCGTCCAGGACGTTGGCGGCGCGCCCATGGTCGACGAGCTGGCCGTCGCACAGAAGATCGATCTCGAACGTCGAGAGCTGCCGCAGCCAGCGCTCGGGCGCCCGGTGCACGGCGTGGCGCTCGCCGATGAACAGGGCGCCATGCAGCCCGAATCCGGCGACCGTGTCCGGAGCGGCGAACTTCCAGCCGGGATAGATCGACTGCACCAGCTCGAAGCCGTGCGCGACCCAGTCGACACAGGCGAGCAGCGCCGCTTCGTCCATGTCCGGCGCCGGGGCCTTGGCCAATCCGAACATGATCTCCGGCTCGATCCGCGGCTCCGCGAGCCCCTCCAGCGCGAAGCCGGCTTCCAGATCGGCGAGGTCGTGCACGGTGCGATCGTAGATATAGCCCCAGATCGCGGCGAACACGCCGTATTCGGCCCAGATCGTCCGGTTCGTGAAGCCGATCTTGCGGCCGATCACCACCTCGCCCCGAGCCTGCCGCAGGTCGCGCACGGCCCGGGTCACGCGGTAGGCGGCCGCAAGGTCAACCGGCCGCTCGCCCTCGCTCAGCGGCGCGACCTGGCAGCCGGTGCCCAGCACCGCCATCATCTGGGCAGCGACTGCCGCAACGTCGGAGGGCGAGAAGGCGGATGGAGCGACCATGGGGCACCGTCAGCATTGTGCAGGCGTAAGGGGCGGATGCTCAGAGCTTGGACCGATCCTTCGGCGTATACAAGAAGACCCAGAGCGCGAGCGCCGACAATGCCGCGGTCGCGAGGAACGGCGCCCCCGGCAAGTGGATCGGCGCGTGCGGGCCGGTGAAGGCGCCGAAGAGCTGCGTCGCCAGCAACGGGCCGAAGATGGCGGTGATGCCCATGATGCTGGAGATGGCGCCCTGCAATTCGCCCTGGGCATCCTCCTCCACCTGGTGGCTCATCATGGCATTGATCGCCGGCATGGCGATGCCCTGGATGGCGCCGACGACCAGGAGGACGTAGATCATCCAGCCTTGGGTTGCCAGGCCGTAGCCGACTGCGATGACCGCCTCGCCGGCGAGGCTGATCAGGGCGGCCATGCGCTCGCCGAAGCGCTTGATGAACGGACCGACCAGCCCGCCCTGGACGACGGCTGTGATCACCCCGAAGAAGGCCAGGGAGAGGCCGATCTCCCATTCGCTCCAGGCGTAGCGATAGAGGGTGTAGTAGGCCCAGACCGCCGGATAGGCGTTCGTCGCCAGCAGGTGCAGGAACAGCGTCGCGCCCGAGACGATCAGGAACGGGTGATGGCGAAAGGCCGCCAGCGCGCCGAGCGGGTTGGCGCGGGCGAGCCGGAACGGCCGCCGCTTGTCGGCCGGCAGGGTCTCCGGCAGCACCAGCCAGCCATAGGCGAGGTTGGCCAGCGACAGCGCCGCCGCCGTGTAGAAGGGCAGGCGGTGGTCGATCTCGCCGAGAAGGCCGCCCAGGGCCGGGCCGACGACGAAACCGACGCCGAAGGCTGCGCCGACATAGCCGAAGGCCTTGGCGCGATCCTCGGGGGCGGTGATGTCGGCGATGAAGGCGTTGGCGACGGAGTAGGAGGCGCCGCAGATGCCGGCGATCAGGCGGCCGGCGAACAGCCAGGCAATGGTCGGAGCCAGGGCCGTGAGGGCGTAATCGACGCCGAGGCCGCCGACCGACAGGAGCAGCACCGGCCGCCGGCCATAGGCGTCCGACAGGTTGCCGATGATCGGGCTGAACAGGAACTGCATGACCGAATAGGCCACCAGCAGCCAGCCGCCGATGATCGAGGCCCCGGAGATGTCGATGCCGGCGAGATCCTCGATCAGCCCGGGCAGCACCGGCAGGATGATGCCGAGGCCGATCATGTCGATGAGCACGGTGATCAGCACGAAGGTAAGCGCGTGCCCGCCGGGCCTGCGATCGGACATGGTGGCGCCCCCGAGAGTGGACCGCCTTGTAGAGGAGGCCGGCCGGGATGGCCAGCCGCCGGCGGCATGCCGCTCCGGCGGTGGCTGGCCAATGCTGGGCGAACGTGAAACGATCGGCCCGTCCATCATCGCAACGGCGCCGCGCCATGAGCCACTCGTTCAACCAGACGGCTTCCAGGGCCTGCGACGCCACCATCATCGGATCCGGGCAGGCCTGGTCCGCACCAGGCCATTTCGCGCGCCTGCTGGTTACCGCATGCCGGCGGCGGGGCGCCGCAGATGCGGCGCCTCCACGCAATCCGTGCGGCATCGCCTGCCACGATGTGGCCCGCGAAATCCTCAGAGTTCTTGTAAGGAGAATTGCATAAGGACATGACCCATCTGGAGTTCACGGATTCTGCCGTGAAGCGGGGCACGACCGGCCCGGACGACGCTTCACCCGAACGCCCCCGCGGAGACGCCATGACCCATCCCCTGACCGCTGCCGCCATGGCTGCAGCCATCCGCGCCGGCGAGCTCAGCGCGACGCTCGCCGTCGAGCTGGCCCTGGCTCGAATCGAGGCGGTACAACCGGCGCTGAATTGTTTTACCGAGGTCTATGGCGAAGACGCGCGGGCCCAGGCCGCCTCGATCGACGCCCTGCCGGCCGGTCGCCGTGCCGGCCTGGCGCTCTGCGGCGTGCCGGTGGCGATCAAGGACTTCACGCCGCTGGCCGGCAAGCGTACCACCTTCGGCTCCCGGCTGTTCCGCGACCATGTGGCGGAGGCCGATCCGGCCATCGTCCGGCGCCTGAAGGCGGCGGGCGCCGTCATCGTCGGCCACACCGCCACGCCGGAATTCGCCTTTTCCGGCTACACCCACAGCCCACTCTGGGGCGTGACCCGCAACCCCTGGGACGCGACGCGCACACCCGGCGGCTCCTCGGGCGGTTCAGGAGCTGCGGTGGCCGCGGGCTGCGTGCCCCTGGCCGAGGGCACGGACATGGGCGGCTCGGTGCGGATCCCGGCCTCGCTGTGCGGCATCGTCGGCATGAAGCCGAGCTTCGGCCGCATTCCTATGGACATTCTCAGCACGCAATATGATTCGCTGGCGCATTTCGGCCCGCTGGCCCGCACGGTCGAGGATGCCGCCCTGTTCCTCAGCGTCACGGCCGGGCCCGACGAGGCCGATGCCTTCTCCCTGCCGGAGCCGCCGCCATTGTTCCCGTTGCCGGCCCTGGACCGGCCGCCGCGCCTTGCCGTCTCGCCCGACCTCGACGTCTATGCCCCGAGCCCGGGGGTGGCGGCCCTGTTCGAGGCGGCGGTCTCGGCCTTCGCCGCGGCAGGCGCCCGCATCGAGCGGGTTCGCACTCCGTTCAACCGCCGCAGCGGCGAGGACTGGAACGCGCTCTGGGCCTATTGCTTCGCCGGCGACTACGGCCATCTCCTCGATGCGCACGAGAGCGAGCTCGATCCCGGCGTCGTCGACCTGATCCGGGCCGGCCGCCGGCTCGACGCGGCGGCGCTGCGGGCGATCGAGCATCGCCGTACCGCGCTGTCGCGGGCCTTTGCGGCGACGCTGGAAGGCTATGACGCGCTGCTCTGCCCGACCACCTGCGACACGGCGCGGCCGGTGGAAGACCACGACAAGCCGTCGATCGTCATGCCCGACGGGCGGCTCTACACCCAGTCCATGACCGAGCCCTTCAACCTGCTCAGCGGCTGTCCGGTCGTGTCGGTGCCGATGGGACTTGCCGGCGACGGGTTGCCGGCCGGCCTGCAGGTGGTGGCCCGCCGCCACGACGATGTCCGCGCCCTAGCGGTCGCCGCCTGGATCGAGCAGGTGCAGCCCTGGTCCTATCCGGCCGGGCTTGGCGAGCCGGCGCGTGTATCGTAAAGGCAAGCCATGTGGACCCCCTTCGCCGATCTGCCGACGCAGACCCCGCCCAAGCCCCTGCACGGGGTGCGCGTTCTCGAACTCGCCCGCATCCTGGCCGGCCCCTGGGCCGGTCAGCTCCTGGCCGATCTCGGCGCCGAGGTCATCAAGGTCGAGCGCCCCGGATCGGGCGACGACACCCGCGGCTGGGGCCCGCCCTTCGTCGAGGCGGCCGACGGCGGCCATCTCGACGCTGCCTATTTCCATTCCTGCAATCGCGGCAAGCGCTCGATCGCCCTCGATTTCGAGAGCGCTGAGGGGGCCGACACGGTGCGGGCCCTCGTGCGGGACTGCGACGTCGTCATCGAGAATTTCAAGGTCGGCGGCCTGAAGAAATACGGGCTGGATCACGCCAGCCTGGCCAGGATCAATCCGCGCCTGGTGACATGCTCGGTCACCGGCTTCGGCCAGGACGGACCCTACGCCAGCCGCGCCGGCTACGACTTCATGATCCAGGGCATGGGCGGCATCATGGATCTGACCGGCGATCCGGCCGGCGAGCCGCAGAAGATCGGCGTCGCCTTCGCCGACGTGTTCACCGGCGTCTATTCGACCGTCGGCGTGCTGGCTGCACTGCGCCGGCGCGACCTGACGGGGCAGGGCGGCCATGTCGACATGGCCTTGTTCGATACCCAGCTTGCCGTGCTCGCCAACCAGGCGATGAACTATCTCGTCTCCGGCACATCGCCGAAGCGCATGGGCAACGCCCATCCCAACATCGTGCCCTATCAGGTGTTTCCCGTCTCGGACGGCCACATCATCATCGCCTGCGGCAATGACGGGCAGTTCCGGAAGCTCTGCGCCCTGCTGAACGTGCCGGATCTGGCCGTGCATCCGGACTATGCGACCAACAAGGACCGGGTGGCGAACCGTGATGCGCTTTGTCCGCTGCTGGCCGGGCTCACGCGCCTGCGCAGCCGCGCCGACCTGCTGGCGGCGCTGGAGGCGGCGGGGGTGCCGGCCGGCCCGATCAACTCGGTCGCCGACGCGCTGGCCGACCCGCAGGCGCTGCATCGCGGCATGACCGCGGATCTGCCGCATCCCCAGGCCAAGGGCGGGGTGGTGCGCACGGTGTGCTCGCCGATCGTGCTCGACGGCGAACGTATGGTGGCGGCAAGCCCGAGCCCGATGCTGGGCGCCGACGGGACAAAGGCGGGCGCGTAGCACCCGCCTGCCATGACCGAGCCGCCGGGATTGCATCCGCACGCCTCTCCGGCGGCCGGAGGGCTGGTCACGACGCTGGCAGGGCCGGCCGGACCGCGGGTCCGTGCCCGGCCCCGTCGGGGGATCAGGCCTACATCATGGCCTTGTGCTCACACTCCTTGTGGAATTGCTTGCGGGCCTTGCCGTGCAGGTTCTGCTTGTTGGCCTCGGCATAGCACTCCTTGGAGATCGAGGCCTTCTTCTCCGGCGTCATCTTGGCCGGCTTCATCGGCGCCATGGCCGGCGCGGGGGCTGCCGGCTCGGTGGTCGTCTGGGCGTAGCCCGCGCCGGCCCCCAGCATGAGCACGACGGCCGCAGCGGCGAGAGAAATTCCTTTGAGCGATGTCATGATTTCCTCCATCGAAGGCGGAGACCGTTGCGCGAAGGATCGTCCCCGCGTGGAGACGTTGCGCTCGACCTCGTGGTAAAATTGCGACGTTGGCGTGTCTTTCCGGCGTCGATCCCTGTAAACTCCTCGTCATCGCAACGGCATCGATCCGGCAAACTACGTATCATTCCGTATGGTCAACCCGGAGAGGGCGTGCATCCATGCCGTACCCGCATGTGCGGGTCGCTCTGGAGTTCGTCATGATCCGTCTTGCCCTCGCCGCGGTCCTTGGCCTGGTTTCAGTCGCAGCCTCGGCCGGCTCGACGGAGCGGACCGTCTCCGCCAACCAGATCGGTCTGCTGGACGCGCCCTTCGGCATCGAGCCCCAATCCTGCGCGATCTACCGGGCGCGGGACATCAAGGTGGAGGCCAAGCCTTCCCACGGCACCGTCGCGGTGGTCGAGCATGCAGTGCCGCTGCCCAAGAGCTACGGGCCATGCGCGGGCAAGAATGCCAAGATCCCGTTCGTCGTGTACCAACCCGCCCGGAACTACCGGGGTCCCGACACCGCCTCGATCTCCTATACCCTGCCGGGCAACACCGGCGAGATGTCCCAAGTCTATCATGCCACGGACTTCGCCATCACCGTGAAGTGAGGCGGATGGCGATTTGACCCTGCGGGGGCGGCCGCCTAGAACACGGCGATCTTCAGTCCGGCGCCGCCCATGTCCTTCAACAGTTTCGGCCATCTGTTCCGCGTCACCACCTGGGGCGAGAGCCACGGGCTCGCTCTCGGCTGCGTAGTCGACGGCTGTCCGCCACGCCTGCCGATCAGCGAGGAACTGATCCAGTCCTTCCTCGACCGCCGCAAGCCCGGCCAGAGCCGCTTCACCACCCAGCGCCGCGAGCCGGACCAGGTGCGGATCCTGTCCGGCGTGATGACCGACGAGGCGACGGGCGAACTCGTCACCACCGGCACGCCGATCAGCCTGATGATCGAGAATGTCGACCAGCGCTCCAAGGACTATGGCGAGATCAAGGACCGCTACCGCCCGGGGCATGCCGACTATGCCTACGACATCAAATACGGCATCCGCGACTATCGCGGCGGCGGCCGGTCCTCGGCCCGCGAGACCGCGGCGCGGGTCGCCGCCGGCGCCGTCGCCCGCCAGGTCGTGCCGGGCCTCGTCGTGCGCGGCGCCCTGGTGCAGATGGGGCCGCACCGGATCGACCGGGCCAACTGGGATTGGGACGCGGTCGGCAACAATCCGTTCTTCTGCCCCGACGCCAAGGCCGCCGCCTTCTTCGAGACCTATCTCGACGGCGTGCGCAAGGCCGGCTCCTCCATCGGCGCGGTGATCGAGGTGGTGGCCGAGGGCGTGCCGCCGGGCCTCGGCGCGCCGATCTACGGCAAGCTCGACGCCGAGCTCGCCGCGGCGATGATGAGCATCAACGCGGTGAAGGGGGTCGAGATCGGCGACGGATTCGGCGCGGCCGAGCTCACCGGCGAGGCCAATGCCGACGAGATGCGCATGGGCAACGATGGCGAACTGCTGTTCCTGTCGAACCACGCCGGCGGCATCCTCGGCGGCATCTCCACCGGCCAGCCGGTGGTCTGCCGCTTTGCCGTCAAGCCGACCTCGTCGATCCTGCAGCCTCGCCGGACCGTCGACCGCTACGGCAACGATGCGGACATCGTCACCAAGGGCCGCCACGACCCCTGTGTCGGCATCCGCGCCGTGCCGGTAGGCGAGGCGATGATGGCCTGCGTCGTCGCCGACCATTTCCTGCGGCATCGCGGCCAGACCGGCGAGCCGCTGCACTGGCCGTTCGAGCGTGGCGCGGTGGGATGACGCGTCCGCCCGACAGGCGGACGGCGATGATCAAGCAGCGGGACGTCGCGCCCTTGCCCGGTGCCGCGGGACGCCGAAGGCCTGCCCCGCGGCGAGCGGGCGCAGGCCGCGACGGCCTCACATGCCGAGGTCGGAGCGCAGTTCCGCCCGGGCGGCTTCGTACTCGGCCTTGAAGTCGGCCCGCTCCATGATGTTCGCGGCGATCAGGCTGCCGGCAATGCGGCCCATCTCGATGTCGGAGCGGTAGTGGATGCCGCCGACCACGCGGTTGTTGGCATAGTCCCAGGCGCGGGCCATGATCTCGGCACGCTTCTCCGGCACCATGTCGGACAGGACGATGCCCATCAGCGTGCCGACCGTTGCGTGACCCGACGGCCATGCGCCGGAATTCGATATCTTCACCGCCGGGTGGACGATGTCGGCGAGCTGGTGCGGGCGCGGACGCTTCCACACCGCCTTGGCCGGGTCGACCACGGCGCCTTCGGTCTCCACGACGCGGGCGAAGAAGGCGGTGAACGTCGGCAGTTTCTCCGGGGTGAAGTTCGGGCCCATCACGTCGGCGAAACGCCAGACGTTCTCCTCGGCGTCGGCCTGGGCGCGGGCTTCCATCTCCTTGGTCCGCGTGACCTGGAGGGTCAGCACCTCGCCGAGCTCGGCCTTGGTCTGGGCCGAATCATTGGCGGGCGGCGGCGGCAGGATGCGCAGGAGGTCGAGCTCCTTGGCGGTGATGAACGGCTTGGCGTCTTCGGCCGCCGCCGGCAGGCTGGTGAGGCCGATGCCCGCGAACAGGGCAAGAGCCAGGAGGACGGTGAGCTTTCGCATCGAGGGACCCTCGGGTTGGATCGGACGACGCGATGTGGCGGAGAAGCGATGACAGGATCATGACGGCTCCCGGTGGCCGTCAGATCCCCCAGGTTCCCGGGTCGGGAACGGCCTCGCCCCGGTCGAGCCAGGTCAGGCCGCGGGCGCAGCGCAGGATCAGCCACAGCGCCGTGGCCAGCATCACCAGCCAACCGACCAGGAGGAACCAGGTGACAGCGCCGATGGTGGCGTAGAGCAGGCCGATCCAGAACGTCCGGATCTGGTAACGGTAATGGGTCTCGATCCAGTCGGGCCCGGCGCCGCGGTTGATATAGGCGAGGAACACGCCGACCAGCGGGCCGAAGCCGGTGACGAAGAAGGCGAGGTGGCACAGATAGACCACCATGGGCATCAGCCGCGACGACCCGGTGCGCGGGGCGTCGGCGGACCGGGTCACCGGCGGTTGCGTCATGGCGCCCTCCCAGGCGGGCTCGAAGAATCCTGCGGATCCCGACATGCGCGCGGCGGGCCCGGGCCGGGCCCGCCGCGATCGTCACGAGCGTCCGGGATCATAGGGCCGCTCATCGCGCATGCGCTTGAGCGCGGCCTCCAGGTCGGGGTCCATCCGCTCCGGCAGGATGATGCGCGGCGTGACCAGGAGGTCGCCGGGGCCGTCCTTGGCCTTGACGCCCTTGCCCTTGAGGCGGAAGACGCGCGAGCCGCTGGTGCCGGGCGGCAGGGTGAGATCCACCGATCCATCCAGCGTCGGCACCCGGACCTTGCCGCCCAGGGCCGCGTCGTAAAGGGTGACGCCGATATCGGCGCGCACATTGTGCCCTTCGGCGCGGAACTGCGGATGCGGCTCGACGGAGACCGTCACCAGGGCATCGCCCGGCTCGCCGCCGAAGGGACTCGGCTCGCCCTGGCCCTTGAGGCGGATGGTCTTGCCCTCCTCGATGCCGGCCGGCACGGAGACGTCGAGGCTGCGGCCCTGCGGCAGGTCTACCCGCGCCTTGCCGCCGAGTGCCCAGGTGGTGAAGGGGACATTGGCGCGCACCTGCACGTCGGCGCCGCGCGGCGCCGCTTCCTTTCCGCCCTGGCCACCGCGCGTGGCGCCGCTGAACATCTCGTTCAGGATATCCTCAAAGCTGCCGCCGCCACCGCCGCGGCGGCCGCGGCCGCCGCCGAAATTGAACTCGAAGCCGCCGAATCCGCCCTCGCGGGCGCCGGCCCCAGGCGCCCCGGCACCGAAGCCTTCGAAGCCCTGGAAGCGCGGCTTGCCCTCGGCATCGATCTCGCCGCGGTCGAACTGGGCGCGCTTCTTCTCGTCACCGACGATTTCATAGGCGCCGTTCACCTCGGCGAACTTGGCGGCAGCCTTCGGATCCTTGTTCTGGTCCGGATGATATTGCTTGGCGAGCTTGCGGAAAGCCTTCTTGATGTCCGCGGCACTCGCCGATTTCTGCACGCCGAGAATAGTGTATGGATCACGCATCAACCCCTCCCGCCGGTCCCCTTATGGGCGGCCGGCCTGCCATGCCGCAATGGCCATGGCCGCGCACTACATGGGAAGCGCGGTCCGGATTCGCAATGTCTGTTCGCCCGCTCGCGGGCGCGCTATGGATTTGGCCTTGCTCCGCCGGATCAGCCCCATGCCGCTTCGCGCCATCCTCTTCGACAAGGACGGAACCTTCGTCGACTTCCACTCCACCTGGAGCCCTGCCGTCCACGCTGTGATGCACCGTCTGGCGGACGGTGACGCCGACAAGCTGGCGAGGCTGGTCGAGGCCAACGATTTCGACCTGGAAACCGGCCTCATCCGCCCGACCTCGCCGTTCATCGCCCAATCCTCGGCCGATTACGGCGTCACCTGGGCCGGGATCCTGGGGGTCGAGGCCGACGCCTCCTTCTTCACCCGCATGGACCGGATGCTGATCGAGGAGGGCCTGGACAAGGTCGAGCCGATCGGCGACCCCGCCACGATGCTGGCCGAGTTGAGGCGGGAGGGTTATGCGCTCGGCGTCGTCACCAATGATTCGGAAGCGGGCGCCCGGGCGCAATGCGAGAAGCTCGGCCTCACGCCCTGGTTCGACGCGATCATCGGCTATGACTCCGGCCATGGCCGCAAGCCCGAGCCCGGGCAGATTCTCGCCTTCGCCGCCGCCCGCGGCGTCGCGCCGAGCGAAACCGCGCTGGTCGGCGACACGCTGCACGATCTTCACGCTGCCAGGGCCGCCGGCGCCACCGCCATCGCCGTGCTGACCGGCTTTGCCGGGGAGGCGGAGCTTGCCGCGCATGCCGACCATGTGCTGCCCGACATCATGGCCCTGCCGGCGCTGCTGCGCGGCCTGAGGGCCTGACCGGCGATGCGCCTGCTCACCGTCCGCAAGCCGATCGCGGTGGCGAGCGCGGCGCGACTGGTCGCCGTCTTCGCGCTCTATGCCGTGGCCATCGCGGTGCTGCTGCTGCGCTTCGGCATCGTCGACGTGAGGCCGGGCATGGCGGCGCTCGGGGCCGGCATGGGCGTGGCGCTCCTGGCGCTGCTGCTCGCCCTGCTCGCCTTCATCCGCATCTGGCGCAGCGGCGCGGCCGGGGCCGGACGAGCCTTCACCGGTTTCGTCATCGCCTGCGCCCTGTTGACGCCGGCCGCCTACTATATGGGCAAGGCGCTCGCCGCACCGGCCGTCAACGACGTCACGACGGATTTCGAGAACCCGCCGGCGTTCCTGGTCGCCGCCGCGCTGCGGCCCGCCGATGCCAACTCCGCCCGCTACGATCCAGTGCTCGCGATCCGGCAGAGACGGGCCTATCCGCAGATCCACCCGCTGCTGGTCGACATTCCGCCGGAGGAAACGCGCAAGCTCGTGCTTGCAATGGTCAAGGAGCGCAAATGGCGGGTGATCGCCGACACGCCGATGACGCCGCCCGACACCGTCGGCCGCGTGCCGGTGCGCAGCCCGGCCGACCGGATCGAGGCCGTCGAAAAATCGCTGGTGCTCGGCCTGGAAGACGATATCGCCATCCGCCTGCGTGAGGAGGACGGCCGTACCCGCGTCGACATGCGTTCGGCCTCGCGCTACGGCCGCTTCGACTTCAATGCCAACGCCGAGCGAATCATCGCCTTCCTGGAGGACTTGCGCACACGGGCGCTGATCCCGGCCCGGACGACGGATTAAACCGACGCCCGGTCCATTGCCGGGCGGTGGACAGCGCACTGGAGGGCCAGGATCATGCCGCCGCGTCGTTCCCTCCCGGAGGCGCAGGCCGTGGATGTGGCGGCGACGGTCATGACGCGGGCGTTCGGCTCCCCCGTGACGCTGGCCGATCCCGAGCGCATCGGTGCCGAGGATCGTCGCAATCTCGTGGTACGGGCCCGGGCCGTGGTCGGCGGGACCGGACTCGCCGTCATCGTCAAGGCGACCCGCGATCCCGCCTATGATCCCCATGCCGTCGACGCATTCGCCCAATCCGGCCTGGTTCGTGAATGGGTGGCCCGGCTGCTGCTCGGCGAAACCGGCTCCACAGCCCTGCTGGCCGGCGACACCGATGCCGGACTGATCGTCTTCGCCGACCTCGGGGGCGACCTCCATTCCCTGGTCGCGCCGCTGCTCCATGGCACTCCCGGCGAAGCCGAGGCGGCGCTGACGGCCTATGCCGTCGCCCTGGCCGGACTGCACGCCCGCACGCTGGGCTGTGGCGTGTCGCATGCCGGCCTGCTGAGGTCGGTGTTTCCGGCGGCGCGCCTGCCGAGACCTATGGGAGCGGCCTGGTTCGAACGCCGGATCCCGGCGTTGCCGGGATGCCCGGACTTGCCGGCGGACGAGGTCGGCGCGATCCGGGCTCGCCTTGCCGATCCAGGCTCCTGGCTCGCCCTGGCCCATGGCGACAACTGCCCCGACAATGTGCTGCTTGCGCCGGAGAGGGCGGAACTGATCGATTTCGAGGCCTCCGCCCCCGGACACGCCCTGCTCGACGCCGTCTACTGGCGGCTGGGCTTTCCCACCTGCTGGTGCGCCGGTTCCGTGCCCGAAGCAGTCGCCGGTCGAGTCGAGACGGCCTATCGGAGCGTGCTCGCCGCGAAGCTGCCGGAGGCCGCGGACGACACCTTGTTCCATAACGAGATCGCCGCTGCGATGGTCGCGCGGCTGCTCAACAGTCTGCACTGGCTGCTCGAGGGAGCCCTGGATGCAGACGGCACATGGGGCATCGCCACCCGCCGTGCCCGCATCCTGCATTATTTGCCCGCCGTCGCCGCCGCCTGCACACGCGCCGGCCGCTTCCCGCGGCTCGCCGATGTCCTGGCAGCCTGGGAGAAGGATCTGCGGGCGCGATGGCCCGACATCCGGCCGCTTGCCCTTTACCCAGCCTTCGGACGCATCCGGGGAGCGCCGCCCTATCGCACTTGACAGGCAGCTTAAAGCAATCTGTATTGCAATCATACAAAACCTGTCAGATAGGTTGACGGATGATGGTTGCGGCGGATCCCGCCCTCGACGACTGCGCCGGATCGGATGGCAGTCTGGTCGACCAGGTCATCGCGGCCCTGAAGGCGCATATCCGCGCCGAGGGTCTCGGACCGGGAGACGTGCTGCCGAGCGAAAGCGCACTGGCGCTGCAGATCGGCGTGTCGCGGGCCGTGGTTCGCGAGGCCTTCCGGTCCATGGCGGCGCTGAAGCTGATCGACGTCGGCAATGGCCGGCGGGCTCGCGTCGCCAGGATCGATCCGAGCGTGCTCGCCATCGTCCTCGATCATGCCGTCCACACCGACCAGATCAGCATCCAGCAGATCTATGACGTGCGCCGCACCATCGAGCTGCGCACCGCCGCGCTGGCCGCCATGCGGCGGACCGACCGGGAAGCGGAGGAGATCGCAGCCCTGGCGGCGGCGATGCGGACCGACTTCGCCGAAGCCGAGAGGGTGATGACCCACGACATCGCCTTCCACGAGGCGATCGGCCGGGCCTGCCGCAACCCGATGTTCAACCTGATCGTCGGCTCGTTCCATGTGGTGACGCGCCAGACCTGGGGCATCGGCTGGAAGAGCCGGACCAGCGACGGCCAGCGCATGGCCAGCGTCGAGTGTCATGAAGCGATCGCCGCGGCGATCCTGCGGCGCGACCACGCGGTCGCCCAGACCCTGATGGCGGAGCATTTCGACCTTTCGGTCAAGGCGCTCCTGGCCGCCGGCATCACCTGAAAGACGCCCGCCCATGAAGATCAGCGCGATCGAGACCATCCGCATCGAGGAGCACGCCAACCTGATCTGGCTGCGCGTCCACACCGACGAGGGACTGGTCGGGCTCGGCGAGACCTTCTTCATGGCCGCCACGGTCGAGGCCTATGTCCACGAGGTCCTGGCGCCCAAGGTGCTGGGACGCGATCCCCTGGCGATCGACCGCCTCGCCAAGGACCTCACCGGCTATCTCGGCTTCCGCTCGACGGGCGTGGAGATGCGCGGCAACTCGGCCTTCGACATCGCGCTCTGGGACCTGTTCGGCAAGGCGACGGGCCAGCCGATCGCGCAGTTGCTCGGCGGCTTCTCGCGGCCGTCGATCCGCACCTACAACACCTGCGCCGGCACCGCCTACATGCGCACGGCCAAGGGACAGAACAGCGGCAATTGGGGACTGGAGGCCAAGAACCTCAACGACCTCGACGCCTTCCTGCACCGGGCGGGCGAACTGGCGGAGGACCTCCTGTCGGAGGGCATCACGGCCATGAAGATCTGGCCCTTCGACCTCGCCGCCGAGAAGTCCGACGGCTGGCATGTCTCTGCCGCTGACCTCAGGGCCGCCCTGATGCCGTTCGAGCAGATCCGCCGGGCCGTGGGCGATCGCATCGACGTCATGGTCGAGTTCCATTCGATGTGGCAGCTGCTGCCGGCCATGCAGATCGCCAAGGCGCTGCAGCCCTATGGCACGTACTGGCACGAGGATCCGATCAAGATGGATTCGCTCGGTGATCTCCGGCGCTACGCCGCGGTGTCGCCGGCGCCGGTCTGCGCCTCGGAGACGCTGGGCACGCGCTGGGCTTTCCGCGACCTGCTGGAGACCGGAGCGGCCGGCGTGGTCATGCTCGACCTCGCCTGGTGCGGCGGCCTGTCGGAGGCCCGCAAGATCGCGGCCATGGCCGAGGCCTGGCACCTGCCGATCGCCCCGCACGACTGCACCGGCCCCGTGGTGCTGTGCGCCTCGACGCATCTGTCGCTCAACGCGCCCAACGCCCTGATCCAGGAGAGCGTCCGAGCCTATTACCGCACCTGGTATCGCGACCTCGTCACCGCCGTGCCGCCGGTGGCCGACGGCATGATCGGCGTGCCGGATGGGCCGGGCCTCGGCCTGGAGCTCATGCCCGACCTCACTCAGCGATTCACGGCGACCGTCCGCGCCTCCACAGCCCGGTGAGGCCAGCCGGCGCCGCGAAGCATCGAAGAAACCGAACGTCCATGGGAGGACACAATGCGCAAGACCTTGCTGGGGGCGGGCCTGTTCGCCCTGGCCCTCGGATGCGGCGCGGCCGAGGCCACGGGGCTCAACATCGCCTTCACCATCCACTCCTCGGCCTCGAACACCTTCTGGCAAGGCGTCAAGAAGGGCTTCGAGGACGCCTGCGCCAAGGTGCAGGCCAATTGCCAGATGGTCTTCACCCAGACGGAAGGCTCGATCGAGCAGCAGGTTGCCAACATGCAGGCGGCGATCGCCCGCAAGCCTGACGCGATCATCACCACCATCGTCGACAACAAGGCTTTCGACCCGATTATCGCCCAGGCGCGCAAGGCCGGGATCGTCGTCATCGCCGCCAATGTCGACGATACGGAAGGCGCCGCCGGCAACGCCCGCCAGGCCTTCATCGGCCAGGGCTTCATTCCCGCCGGCTATTCCCTGGCCAAGGCCCAGTCCGCCAACTTCCCGAAGGAGGGGCCGATCAAGGTGCTCGTCGGCATCTCGGCGCCCGGCCAGAACTGGTCGGAGCAGCGCGGCGCCGGCGTGATCAAGTTCATGGAGGAGTTCAAGGCCGCCAATCCCGGCCGCGAGGTCTCGGTGGAACGGATCGATTCCGGCACGGATCTCGCCATCACCGCCGACCGGGTCGGCGCCTATCTCAGCGCCCATCCCGACACGACGGCCTATTTCGACACCGGCTACTGGCATGCGGCCGTGGCGCGCGTGCTCAAGGACCGCGGCGTGCCGCCCGGCAAGATCCTGCTCGGCGGCTTCGACCTGGTGCCGGAGGTGCTGCAGCAGATGAAGGCGGGCTATGTCCAGGTGCAGGTCGACCAGCAGCCCTACATGCAGGGCTTCATGCCGGTGATGGAGGTCTATCTCGCCAAGACGGCAGGTCTTGCCCCCGCCGACATCGACACCGGGCAGGGCATCGTCACGCCCGACCAGGTCGACCAGATCATGGTGCTGTCCAAGCAGGGCCTGCGCTGACCCGTCCGGCCCGGGCGCCGTGCCCGGGCCGCCTTCCGCCCGCCGCCGGGACCGATCGTCGATGAAGCGACTTCTGAAGATTTATCTCGAAAAGCCTGAATTCGCTGGGGTCGCCCTGCTCGTGATCCTGACGTTGGTGTTCCAGTGGCGCTCCGACGGCGTGTTCCTGTCGGCGGACAATGTCCGCGGCATTCTCGGCATCCTGCCGGAAGTCGCGCTGGTCGCGGTCGGCGTCACGCTCCTGATGATCTGCGGCGAGTTCGATCTCTCCGTCGGCTCGGTGTTCGCGCTGATGCCGATGTCGGTGGCGATCATGCTGGAACGCGCCGTGCCGTTCTGGCCGGCGGTGCTGGTCGGGCTGGCGATCGCGGCGGCGATCGGCTTCGTCAACGGCTTCGTCACCGTGCGCTTCGCCATTCCCAGCTTCATCACGACGCTCGGCATGCTGTTCATCGCCCGCTCCCTCACCGTGGTGATCTCGGGCGGCTTCCCGCCGTTGCTGCCCGACGACATGCCGTCCTGGGTCTTCACCCAGTTCATCGGCCCGAACGACCTGTTCCGCATGTCCTTCCTGTGGTTCGCGGTGCTGGCCTGCGCTGTTGCTGCGCTGCTGTCCCTGACCAATTTCGGCAACTGGGTGAAGGCGACCGGCGGGTTCGTCGATGCCGCCGCCTCCATGGGCATCCCGGTGGTGGGCGTGAAGATCGCCTGCTTCATGCTGTGCTCGATGCTGGCGGGCTTCGCCGGCCTGATCCAGGTGCTGCGCCTCGGCTCGCCCTTGCCCTCGATCGGCGAGGGGCTCGAGCTCCAGGCCGTGGCCGCGGCGGTGATCGGCGGCGCGGCGTTGACCGGGGGCGTCGGCACCATCTTCGGCGCCGTCGTCGGCGCGCTGCTGATCCGCATCATCGACAACGGGCTGGTGCTCAGCCAGGTCGACGCCAACTGGTTCAAGTTCGCGATCGGCACCCTGACCATCCTGGCCGTGATCGCCAATGCCTGGCTCCGGCGCACGGCCCGCCGCATCAAGATCGAGGCCTGACGCCTATGGTGACGCCGATCATCGAATGCCGCGACCTGCACAAATGGTACTCCGGCGTGCACGCCCTCAAGGGCGTCAGCCTCGCGATCGCGCCCGGCGAGGTCGTCGGCCTCGTCGGCGACAATGGCGCCGGCAAGTCGACGCTGATCAAGATCATCTCCGGCGTTCACGGGCCGGATCGCGGCGAGATCCGCGTCGACGGCAGGCCGGTGCGCATCGCCACGCCCAAGGATGCCATGCGCCTCGGCATCGAGACCATCTACCAGTACAACTCCATGGTGCCGAGCATGTCGATCGCCCGGAATCTGTTCATCGGCCGCGAGCCGGTGCGCGCCTCGCTGTTCGGCATCGGCTTCCTCGACCAGGCGCGGATGCGGCAGGAGAGCATCAGGGCGATCGCCGACGTCGACTTGCACCTGCGCTCGCCGGATGCGCTGGTGGGCGAGCTTTCCGGCGGCCAGCGCCAGGGCGTGGCGATCGCCCGCGCCATGCACTTCAAGTCGAAGGTGCTGGTGCTCGACGAGCCGACCAACCACCTCTCGGTCAAGGAGACCAACAAGGTCATCGGCTTCGTCCGCGGCCTCAAGGCCCAGAACGTCACCGGCATCTTCATCTCCCACAACATGCAGCACGTCTTCCAGTCCTGCGAGCGGGTGGTTGCGATGGCGCGCGGCGAGATCGTCTTCGACAAGCCCGTGTCGGAGACCAGCATCGACGAAGTCCACGAGCATCTGTGAGCGCCATGCCCGAGCTTTCCGGAAAGACGGCCCTTCTCACCGGCGCCCTCGGCTCCCTCGGCCGGGCCCAGTCCGAGGCCCTGGTCGCGGCCGGCGCCGACCTTGTCCTGCTCGATCGTCCCGGCCATGCCGAGGCGGCCGCCTTCGTCGCCCACCTCGGGGACCGGGCGCGCTATCTCGGGCAGGATCTCGGCGACCTCGCCGCGGCCAGGGACGCGGTCGCCGTGGTCGCCGCGGAGACGGGAGGCATCGACATCCTGATCAACAATGCGGCGCTGATCATCAACCGGTCATTCGAAGCCTTCTCGCTGCAGGAATACGAGGAGCAGGTGCGGATCAATTCCTCCGCGGCCTTCGCCCTGACGCAAGCCGTGGCGCCGGGGATGAAGGCCAAGGGCCATGGCAAGATCGTCAATTTCTGCTCGATCACGCTCAACGGCCGCTGGGACGGCTATGTGCCCTATGTCGCCTCCAAGGGCGCCATGCTCGGCTTGACCAAATCCCTGGCTCGCGAGCTCGGCCCGCACGGCATCCGCGTCAACGCCGTCTCCCCGGGCGCGGTGGTGTCGGAGGCCGAGGCGCGCGTGTTCGGAGACCGGCTCCAGGCCTACAACGACTGGATCCTGGAGAGCCAGTCGCTGAAGGCCCGGATCGAGCCGCGCCATGTCGCCGACCTCGTGCTGTTCCTGGTCTCGGCCGCCTCGGACATGATCAGCGGCCAGAACCTGTCGATCGACGGCGGCTGGTAAGAGCGGAGCCGGCCAGGCGGCGAGCCGCGGCCGGCCCACGAGCTGCCGGCCGCGCAGTCGCACGCCGGCCCCCATGCCGGCAGGGTGGCTGCGCGAGCCGGCAACCGGTGTCGAAACGGCGAAGGACGGGCCGAACGCCTGGACGACGCCGCCCTTGCGCCCACCCGATGCCCTGCCTCCGCATGTCCGGGAGCTGGCTCTGCAGCCGGCGGCGGCCGGCCCGGCGCTGCGGGTCCGCCGGCCGCCAATCGGCCGGGGCAGGGTAGCCTTGACGGCAACTGCCTGTGGTTTGCCTCCCGCTTGCCAGAATGTTGTCGCAATCCTGCAACACTGATGTAAGGCTGCATCACCGGTCCGTCGTTCGGACCCGAGCGAGGAAAGGGCCCGTTTCCGGAATGACTGTTCAGGACGTTGCATCCGGCACCGCGTCGCACAGTCCCGCGGGCCTGCCGGCGCGGCGACTCGGCGTGATCGGGCCGGGACTGGTGCTGCTTGCCATCGCCTCCTCGGCCGTGTCGTTCATGGTGCTGACCGGGCTGTCGCCGGTCGAGCCGACCCAGCAGGTGGTGGTGACGCTGCTTGCGGCCAATATGGCCGTCGGCTTGGCGCTGGTCGTCCTGATCGGCATGGAGGTTGCGCGTCTGGTGCAGGCACGGCGGCGGGGGCAGGCCGGCGCGGCGCTGCATATGCGCGTCATCGGCCTGTTCTCGATCGTTGCGGCCATGCCGGCGATCCTGGTCTCGGCCATCGCCTTCATCACCCTCGACCGCGGCCTCGACAACTGGTTTTCGACGCGGGTGCGCAACATCGTCGAGACCTCCCTGGTCGTGGCCAATGCCTATGTGCAGGAGCAGGGCCGGCTGATCCAGGGCGAGGCCCTGGCCATGGCCTCCGACCTCAACCGCGCCCAGCCGGTCTACGGCACCGACCCCGAGCGCTTCACCGAATATCTCAGGGCCCAGGGCGCCATTCGCGGCCTGCCCGGCGCCATGCTGATGACGCGAGAACGCGAGATCAAGGAGCGCGCCGACATCCTGGCCGGCTTCGACTATCCGCTGCCCCCGGCTGAGGCGGTCGCCGACGCCGACAAGCAGGAGGCGGTGGTGATCGCGCCCGGCTCGCGCAACGTCATGGGCGCCGTGGTCAAGCTTGCGGCCTATGACGATCGCTACCTGTTCGTCGCCCGCCCGTTCGACCCGAAGGTGGCGCAATATCTGCGCGAGACGCAGGCGAGCTCGGCCGAATACCGCCTGCTGGAGGATCGCCGCTCCGGCGTGCAGGTCGCCTTCGCCGTGATGTTCGTGATCATCGCGCTGCTGATGCTGCTGGCGGCGATCTGGATCGGCCTGGCCTTCGCCGACCGGCTGGTCGAGCCGATCCGCCGCCTGATCAACGCCGCCGACCAGGTGGCGGAGGGCAACCTCTATGTCCGTGTGCCCGTCGGCAAGGGAGCCAGCGACCTCGCCAACCTCGGCGAGACCTTCAACAACATGACCGACACGCTGCGCAGCCAGCGCAACGACCTGCTCGGCGCCAACGACCTGCTCGACAGCCGCCGCCGCTTCATGGAGGCGGTGCTGTCGGGGGTCTCCACCGGCGTGATCGGCATCGACGAGGAGGGCAAGGTCACGGTGCTCAACCCGGTGGCCGAGCGCCTGCTCGGCGCGCCGTCGCCGCCGCTCGGCCAGCCCCTGTCGGAGCTCGTGCCCGAGCTTGCGCCCTATCTCGCCGACGCCATGGCCGGGCGCTCGCGCCTGGTGCAGGGCCAGATCGCGCTGGTGCGCGACACCCGCGAGCGCAACGTCATGGTCCGCGTCACCTCCGAGCAGTCCTCGATGCGCGAGCACGGCTATGTCGTGACGCTCGACGACATCACCGAGCTGGTGGTGGCGCAGCGCACCTCGGCCTGGGCCGACGTGGCCCGGCGCATCGCCCATGAGATCAAGAACCCGCTGACGCCGATCCAGCTCTCGGCCGAGCGCATCCGCCGCAAGTACGGCAAGGTCATCACCGAGGACCGCGAGGTCTTCGACCAGTGCACCGACACGATCGTGCGCCAGGTCGACGACATCAAGCGCATGGTCGACGAGTTCTCCTCCTTCGCCCGCATGCCCAAGCCCGCCATCTCCCGGGACGATCTCGGCGAGATGGTGCGCCAGGTCGTTTTCATGATGCGGGTGGGCAATCCCGACATCCATTTCGACTTCACGGCGCCGGCCGATCCGGTCGTCGCGCTTTTCGATCGGCGCCTGCTGTCGCAGGCGGTGACAAACATCGTCAAGAACGCCACCGAGGCGATCGCCGGCGTGCCGGAGGAGACCCGCGGGCAGGGGCACGTCACGGTCGCCGTTGTGCGAAATGACACGAATGTCGCGATCGAAGTGACGGACAACGGGGTCGGGCTGCCGAAGGAGAATCGGCAAAGGCTGCTGGAGCCCTATGTCACCACGCGGGAAAAGGGCACTGGCCTGGGCCTGGCGATCGTCGGCAAGATCCTGGAGGAACATGGCGGAGGCATCGAACTGCTGGACGCTCCGGCCGTGCTCAAGGGTGGCCGCGGCGCCATGATGCGCCTGTGGTTCCCGATCGACGGAGAAAGCGCGAACGAGGCGGCTGCGGCCGCGGATCGGGATCTCGCGACGGGGGCCGATACCCCGGCCGGCGAGCTCCTGCAGAAACCTTGAAGGTCGGTGGAATGCCCGGGACCGAGCGGCGGATTTCGGGCGGACCGCGGAAAGCAATGGGGCACTAGCGATGGCAACCGACATCCTGATCGTCGACGACGAAGCCGATATCCGGGAACTCGTGGCCGGCATCCTCGAGGACGAAGGTCATGGCGCGCGTACCGCCAAGGATTCCGACACCGCCCTGGCGGCGGTCGAGCAGCGCCGCCCGCAACTGATCTTCCTGGACATCTGGATGCAGGGCTCGCGCCTCGACGGACTGCAACTGCTCGATGTCCTGAAGAGCGAGCATCCGGAAGTGCCGGTGGTGATGATTTCCGGCCACGGCAACATCGAGACCGCCGTCGCCGCCATCCGGCGCGGCGCCTACGACTTCATCGAGAAGCCGTTCAAGGCCGACCGCCTCGTCCTCGTCGCCGAGCGGGCCCTGGAAGCCTCGCGCCTCAAGCGCGAGGTCAACGAACTGCGCCAGATCTCCGGCAAGGCCACGCGCCTCGTCGGCAAGTCCTCGGCCGTCAACCAGTTGCGCCAGGTGATCGAGAAATCGGCGCCGACCAACAGCCGCATCATGATCGCCGGTCCCTCCGGCGCCGGCAAGGAACTGGCGGCGCGCACGATCCATCAGCTCTCCAGCCGGTCGAAGGGCCCGTTCGTCGTGGTCAATGCCGCGTCGCTGACACCGGAGACCATGGAGCCCGAGCTGTTCGGCGTCGAGGCGGGCGAGGGCCGCAGCCGCAAGGTCGGCGCGCTCGAAGAGGCGCATGGCGGCACGCTGTTCATCGACGAGGTCGCCGACATGCCGCGCGAGACCCAGGGCAAGATCCTGCGCGTGCTGGTCGACCAGAGCTTCGCCCGCGTCGGCGGCGCCACCAAGGTGCATGTCGACGTGCGCATCATCTCCTCGACCGCACGGGATTTGGCGATGGAGGTCAGCGACGGACGGTTCCGCGAGGACCTGCTGCACCGCCTGTCGGTGGTGCCGATCCGCGTCCCCGCCCTGTCGGAGCGGCGCGAGGACATCCCCGAGCTCGTCGCGCATTTCCAGGGCCAGATCGCCCAGGCGACCGGCCTGCAGCGCCGCATCGTCGGCGACGATGCCATGGCGGTGCTGCAATCGCATGAATGGCCGGGCAATGTCCGTCAGTTGCGCAACAACGTCGAACGGTTGATGATCCTCGCGGGTGGCGACAGCGAGGCCGTGATCACGGCGGAGATGCTGCCGCCGGAGATCGGCGCGCTGGTGCCGACGCGGCCGAACGGGCAGGGCGGCGAGCATCTGATGGGTCTGGCCCTGCGCGAGGCCCGCGAGATCTTCGAACGCGAATATCTGGTGGCGCAGATCAATCGCTTCGGCGGCAACATCTCGCGCACCGCAGAGTTCGTCGGCATGGAACGCTCCGCCCTGCACCGCAAGCTGAAATCGCTCGGGGTCGGCGCCTGAACCCGGCCATGCCTGCGGCCGGGGCCGCTCGTCCGCCCAGGCTCCTGATCCTGCTGCCGGCGGACGGCCATGGCGGCTGCGAATACAATGCGCTGAGCTTCGGCAAGTTCGCGGCCCGCACGCTCGGGCTCGACGTGGCCGTTTCCTTCCCGCGCACGGCGACCACGGCGATGCTGGCCGATCTCGCCGCCGCCAACGGCCTGCCTTGGCGCCAGCTCGACGCCACGTTCGGGCAGGACGACGACGAGGCACGGTTCTCCGACCAGCGCCGGGCCACCCTCGCCGTGCTCGAGGCCGAGCCCCCGGACGTGGTGTTCGCGGCCATGCCGTGGCCGGCCCGTGGCGGCGGCGTCGTCGCGGCCTGCGCCGAGGCCGGCCTGCCCACGCTGGTCAAGTTCGCCCTGGTGCCCGAGACGCTCCACGGTCCGCCGGCGGCGGTGATCGAGGCATGGCGGCGGTCACTTGCCGCCGGACAGGTCTGGTTCGCCAATTCCCGCTACAGCGCCTCCCTGGTCGAACGGCATTTCGGGTTGCCGGCCGGCGCCGTCGACCATTTCCACGTCGGCCCGATCGGCCTCGTCGATCTTGTCGGCGCGGTGCGGGAGACAGCCGGCGGGTCGCTGGAGGAGCGCAGCGACGTGCGGGCCGAATTCGCGGTCCCCGAGGATGCCCTCCTCGCCGTCACCGTTGCGCGGCTGTCGAGCCAGAAGGGCTATGACACGCTGCTGGAGGCCATCGGCCTGCTCGCGGATCGGCCGGACCTGCATTTCCTCTGGATCGGAGAGGGCGAGATGCGGGCGCAACTGGAAGCCGGCATCGCCGAGCGGGGCCTTGCCGGCCGCGTCCGCCTGGCCGGCTTTCGCTCCGATGTGCGGCGCCTGCTGCGGGCCGGCGACATGTTCGTGCTGCCCACTGTCTACGAGGGCGGCTGCTCCCAGGCGTTGCTGGAGGCGATGGAGGAGGGACTGCCGATCGTGGTCAGCCGGACCAGCGCCGTGACGGAGGTGGTGCGCGACGGCGAGCATGCGCTGCTGACCCCGGTCGGGGCCGCCGCGGATATTGCTGCGGCGATCCGCCGGCTGGCAGCCGACCCGCCGCTGCGCCGGCGCATCGGCGCCGCGGCGACCGGCCGCGCAAGGGCCTTTTCCCGGGACGTAATGTTCAAGCACACGCTGCTGCGCATCGATCGGCTGCTGGCGACCGATCTTGCCGACCACGCCGCGCTTGCCGGGGTCCGACTCGTGCCGAGCGAGTTCTCTTCGTCCGGCGATGATGATAACATCGCGGCAGGAAGCGATTGGCGGCAGGGGAGGATTGGAAAAATCCTGGCGCGGCTGACAAGGTTTCGTTGACCATGCCCGCCAACAATCCCGCTGCGGCAACCGTTTCCTGACATCGTGGAAAGGGTTGCCCGGCATCCTTCGGCCGACTTGTGACGCGGGATTGGATCTTATGCTCGACACGGCCGTTGCACGGCAGGAGACGCGCAGTCTGCGCATCGTCCATTTCGTGCGCGCGCCGATCGGGGGCATCTTCCGCCACATCCTCGATCTGACGGCGGAGCAGGCGGCGCGTGGCCATCTTGTCGGCCTCGTGCTCGATTCCTCTACCGGCGGCGCCTTCGAAGCCGAGAAGATCGCTGCGGCGGCGCCGCATCTGGCGCTTGGCGTGACGCGGCTGCCGATTTCCCGCAAGGTCCGCCTCGCCGATGCCCTGGCGGTCTGGCGCGTCTACAAGGCGGTGCGCGATCTCCGCCCCGACATCCTGCATGGCCACGGCGCCAAGGGCGGCACCCTGGCGCGTCTGGTCGGCACCGTGCTGTCGCGCCGCTCACACCCGGTGGCCCGCTTCTACACACCTCATGGCGGCAGCCTGCATTTTCCGAGGACTTCCGTCTCGGGACGCTTCTACTTCGCCGTCGAGCGGCTGCTGGAGCGTTTCTGCGACGGCATCATCCATGTCAGCCGCTATGAGGCGGATACCTATCGCGACAAGGTCGGTGCGCCGCGCTGCAGCGCCTCCATCGTCGTCAACGGGCTCAGGCCCGAGGAGTTCGAGGAGATCGTCCCGGCGCCGGACGCCCGCGATATCCTGTTCATGGGCATGATGCGCGATCTCAAGGGCCCCGACCTGCTGCTCCGCGCCATTGCCGCCATCCGCGACCGCAGCGGCCGCACGCCCACGGCCGCCATGATCGGCGCCGGCCCGGAGCGCGACGGCTATCGCCGCCTCGCCGCCGATCTCGGTCTGGACGAGGCCGTCGTCTTCACCGATCCCCTGCCGACCCGGCAGGGCCTGGCCCGTGGGAGGCTGATGGTGGTGCCGTCGCGGGCCGAATCCATGCCTTACATCGTGCTGGAATCGATCGCGGCCGGCATGCCGCTGGTGGCGACCCGTGTCGGCGGCATCCCGGAGATCTTCGCGGACGCAGCCGACCGGCTGGTCTCGCCGGACGACTTCGCCGCCCTGGCCGACGCGATCGAGCAAGCCCTGGCCGATCCCGCCGGGATGCGCGCCAAGGCGCTGGCTGCCCGCGCGGCCCTGCGCGAGCGCTTTACGGTCGCGGCCATGGCCGAGGCGATCGAGCGGATCTATCTCGCGGCTCTCGCCCGGCGCGGCAAGGATGCCAAGGTTCCCAGCTTGCGGAGCCTGCAGCCGGCCGAGTGAGCCAAGGCGGTGCTCCGGCCGGACGCCTCAACCGGCCGCCGACTTGTCCGGCAGGCGCGCCAGCAGGCTGATCAAGGCGCGGTCGTGCAGCGCGATGAAGCGTTCCTTGGCGGACAGCCATTTGCAGGCTTCCTCCAGCGTGTTCGCTTCGGTGATCTTCGCGCTCGCCATCACCTTGTCCGGCTCGAAGCGGCCGCGCTCGCTGCGCGTGCCCGGCGGCAGCATGGCCTCGTGCTGGTCGCGGAATTCGCGATCGGCGCGCAGCACATGCAGGGCGTCCTCGTCGTCCTCGCCGCCGGCGGCGAGCTCCTCGGTGAGGGCGTTGGCGCGAACGGCGATCGGCGGCGGGGTGGTCTCCTCCGGCGTCTGCAGCAGGCCGAGCCGCTTGAGGCGCAGGCCGAGCCAGAGCTGGCCCGAGGCCCATGACAGCGGGATCGCCAGGAGCAGGCCGACGATGGTCGGCGACATCCAGGCAAACAGATAGGGCGACATGACATAGGCGGAGACGCCGGCGATAGCGCCCAGCGCCATATGCCAGCGGTGCCGCCGGACGATGTCGCCGAAGGGGATGGAACCGTCGTCGCGGCGCTGCGGCTTCCAGCCGGAATCGCGGCCGAGCAGGATCTCGAACACCGAGCCGGACTGGATCAGCATCATTGTCGGCGCCAGCAGGGCCGAGAGGATGATCTCCAGCAGCGTCGACAGCATCAGCCGGCCGGCGCCGCCGCAGGCGCGCCGACTCGGCCCGTCGATCAGCATGATGATCATGCCGAAAATCTTCGGCGCCAGCAGGATCCCCATGGTGCCCGCGAACAGGGCGAGAGCGCGCTCGGCATCGAACAGCGGCCAGGCCGGAAACAGCGAGAACTCGTCGGTGAAATATTCAGGGCGGATGTAGTGCGCCTGCAGGGCGAGGGTCAGGCCGACCAGCAATTGCAGCAGCCAGAGCGGGCTGGCGAGATAGCTGAAGATGCCGGTGGCGAAATGCTGTCGCGTGGCCGGGTGGAAGCCCTTGGCGCCGATCACCCGCGAATGCTGCAGGTTGCCCTGGCACCACCGCCGGTCGCGGGCGGCGAGATCGATCAGCGAGGGCGGGCTTTCCTCGTAGGAGCCGGTCACATCCATCAACATGTAGACGGAATAGCCGGCCCGGCGCATCAGCGCCGCCTCGACGAAGTCATGGCTGAGGATATGCCCGCCGAAAGGCGGCTTGCCGGACAGATCCGGCATGCCGCAATGGGCGGCGAAGGCGGCGGTGCGGATGATGGCGTTGTGGCCCCAATAATTGCCGTCATGCCCCATCCAGACCGACAGGCCATCGGCGATCACCGGGCCGTAGACGCGCGCCGCGAACTGCTGGACGCGGGCGAACAGGGTGTTGCGGTTGATGATCAGCGGCAGGGTCTGGATGATGCCGGCGTCCGGATCCTTCTCCATCGCCGCCGCGAGGCGCACGATCGCCTCGCCGGTCATCAGGCTGTCGGCGTCGAGCACCAGCATGTGGTCGTAGGAGCCGCCCCAGCGCGTCACCCAGTCGGCGATGTTGCCGGCCTTGCGGTTGGTGTTCCTGTGGCGGTGCCGGTACCAGACGGCGATATCCGGGCCCAGGCGCCGGCGCAGCGCCAGGAAGGCGCGCTCTTCCGCGATCCAGACGTTCGGGTCGGTGGTGTCGGAGACGAAGAAGAACTCGAAGGCCCGGCCGCACCCCGTCGCCTCCACGGATTCGATGATCGCCTGCATGGCGGCGAAGACGCGGCTCGGCGCCTCGTTGTAGATCGGCATCAGCACGGCGGTGCGCGTGGCGAGCGCCTGGGGCGGGGGCGGCAGGCGCCGGCGCGCGAACAGCAGATGCACGAAGCCGACCAACCCCGAGGTGAAGGCGATGGCGATCCAGGAGAAATTGAGCACGAACAGTGCCACCAGCGCCCATTCCAGCACGGTGACGCCGCCGACCGCGACGACCTCGTACATCTGCCAGGTGCCGTAGGCGGTGAGCGCCGCCATGCCGATGAAGACGATGATGCGGGCGAGCCAGGGCTTGGCCCGCGAGGCCGGGTTGGTCCAGGGCCGGACCTCGGCCGCGGTCCAGCGGGACAGCGACTGCACCGGCATCGCCAGCCCGTTCTCGGGCGGCATCGCGCCGGGCGAACGGGCCGGCGGCGTTGCCGGCGAAGCGGCGGGTGCAGGAGTTACGATGTCCATCGATAGAGCCACGTCTCGCTTACAGGCTTGCCGTCCTTGGTCAGGACCGCCCGCATTTCCGAATAGGCCTCGTTACCCGGATCGAGCGTGAACGACAACCGCCCGAGGCGGCGGGAGGGGTCGGGCGAGAAGGCGATGTCGCGGACCGTGCCAGGACCGACCGAGATATCGGGCACGATTCCCTTCAGGCCGTCGCTGCTGGCAAAGGCATCCCCTTCGAAATCAATGACGAAACGCCGCCTCTTGCTGCCCGAGGCACCGGTGCGGGTCTCGCGCGCGATGGCGCCCGGCGGCTGCTGCGGCGGCGACCAGCACCAGTCGATGCGATAGGAGAAGCCGTACTCCTTGCCCTGTTCCAGCGGGTCCTTGGGCCGCCAGTAACAGATGATGTTGTCGTGGATCTCCGCCTCGGTCGGGATCTCGACCAGTTGGATCGAACCTTCGCCCCATTGGCCGGAGGGCGTGATCCACACGCTCGGCTGGCGCTCGTAGCGATGGCTCTCGTCCTCGAAGGCCGCGGGGGCGCGGTTGCGCTGCAGCAAGCCGAAACCCTGCGGGTTCTTGTCGGCGAAGGCCGAGATCTGCAGGGTCTCGGGGTTCTGCAGCGGCCGCCAGATCCATTCGCCCGAACCGCTGAACATCTGCAGCCCGGAGGATTCGTGCACGGCGAGGCGGACATCGTCGATGCCGTGCCGGTCGTTGGTGCCGAACAGAAACATCGAGTTGAGCGGCGCAACACCGACATGGGGAATGGCGGCGCGCGGAATGATCGTCGCCTCCACGTCGACCAGCGTCATCTCTCCGGGGGTCAGGGTGAAGTGATAGGCCCCTGTCGCCGCTTCCGAATCGAGCAGCGCATGCAGCACCAGCGACTTGGCGTCCGGCTGGGGCCGCTCGATCCAGAAGGCGCGGAAGAACGTGAATTGCTCGCCGCCCGCCTCGCCGGTGTTGATCGCCAGGCCGCGCGCAACCGCGCCGTAGCTCTGGCCGCGGGCGATCGCCCGGAAATAGCTCGCGCCCTGGAAGATGGCAAAGTCGTCGAAATGGCCGGGCGTGTCGAAGGGCGCCTTCAGCCGGAAGCCGGAAAAGCCGAAATTCGCATCCTGGGCCGGCCCGGTCAGGCCGCCGAAGTCGAAAAGGCTGGCGTCGTAGGGGATGAGCAGGACCCGGCCGTCCTCGATCGTGTAGAGGTCGACGGCCGCCGCATAGATGAAGCCGCGATGCAGCGGCTCGACCACGAAGCCGCGCTGCTCGGAGCTCCACACCGCCCGTTCCGGACGGAAGCGGATTCCGACATATTTCTCGTAGTCGAGGTCCTGGAACGGAGCGGGCAGAGTCGTGTCGGGCGCCTGGTAGGCTGCCTTTGCGAGCTCGCGGGCATGGGCCAAGAGCGCTTCGCGCGAGAAGGCGTCACCCGGCTTCAGGCCAGGGGCGTCGACGGCGGACAGGGCCGTCGCGGGCCAGCCGGCGAGACCGGAAACGAAGGCGGCAAGCTTGAGGATGTCACGGCGATTCATGGTCAGCGCGGAGTGCTTCTTCTTCCAGCGTGTGGAGTTTCGAGCGGCAGTATGTGGGCGGTCGCGCCATCATCAGGCGTATTGAGACGCCTTATTGGCCATTTGGCAAGGCAGTGAGCCTCCTCCGGCAGGGATTGGCCGAAATCGCTGCGGCGTGGTGGCATTGCAGTCCCGGTCGGCCGGATTCATCGTCAGGACACCGGTATCAGGGTATTGTAAGGCGCTGGCCGTCGAAGGCTGCGGGAGCGCAGCCCGTCCGGGAACGGCCGAGGCGGGCGCAGAGCCCGGCTGCGTCGGCCGCGTCGGCCAGCGGCCCGATCACCAGGTGCAGTTCATGGCCGCCGGTGGTTTCCCGCACCGCGATCAAAGGCCGCAGCAACGCCGCCTCGCCGCCGAGCAGCAGCTTCGCGCCGGCCCACTCCTGCCTCAGGCCGGCGATCGTGGCTGCTGGCCCGAGATCGGCTCCGAACGCGGCGGGGATGGACGCCCCGGCAGCCGGTGGCAGGGCAGCGGCCGGACCGACCGACCCGGTGACGATGTCGTCCGCTTCGGTGCGGAGCCGGCGAGGGGCGTCACTCTCCGGTACCGGAACGGCGATGGTGGCCGGATCGTCGGAGAGGACGACAAGCGATCGGATCCCGTCCGTCGGGCGATGGCCATCCGGGGGCCCCGGCTGGAGGAAGACCAGCGTGGCGAGCGCACTTGCACAGCCGAGAGCCAGGGCCAATACCGTCCAACCCGCACCGCCCCGGCTGTCGATGATTTCGCGGCGCACCGGCCCGGGGCCTTGCACCGGCGTGGTGCGGCAGCGATGCAATGGTGCAGCCATGACGGCGAGAATTCCGATTCGGGGTGACGGCGATTGTCGTTCGCCGCAACTTCGGCGATTAGTGCCGCACAATGCCTTCAAGGGAGTTAACCATGTCGCAAAGTTCCATCGCCGTGGTCCTCGCCGCCGGGGAGGGAACGCGCATGAAATCGACCGTTCCCAAGGTGCTGCACAAGGTAGCCGGCCGGTCGATGCTGGGCCATGTCCTGGCCACCGTCGGCGAAGCCGGCATCGGCCGGGCCGCCGTGGTCGTCGGCCCCGGCCGGGACGACGTGGCGGCCGAGGCGGCTGCGCTGCTGCCGGGCGCCCCGGTCTTCGTGCAGCGCGAACGGCTCGGCACAGCCCACGCCGTGCTGGCGGCAGGGGAGGCGCTGACCGGCGGCGACGTGGTGGTGCTCTACGGCGACACGCCGCTGGTGCGCCCGCAGACCATCCGCAAGCTCACCGCCGCGCTGGACGCCGGCGCCGCCGTCGCGGTGCTCGGCTTCGAGCCGGACGAGCCGACCGGCTACGGCCGTCTCGTCGTCGAGCACGGGCGGCTGCGCCGGATCGTCGAGGAGAAGGACGCCACGGCCGCTGAGAAGGCCATCGGCCTGTGCAATGGCGGCCTGATGGCCCTGGCGGGTGCCCATGCCCTCGAGCTGCTGCAGGCGATCGGCAATGCCAACGCCAAGGGCGAGTTCTACCTGACCGACGCGGTCGAGGCCGCCTGCGCGCGCGGGCTCCTCGCCGTGGCCGAGACCGTCGACGAGGAGGAGGTGCAGGGCGTCAACGACCGCGTGCAGCTGGCGGCGGCGGAGGCGGTGATGCAGCGGCGCCTGCGCGAGGAGGCGATGCGCGAAGGCGCGACGCTGATCGCGCCCGATGCCGTGTTCCTGTCCTACGACACCAGGATCGGCCGCGACGTGGTGATCGAGCCCTGGTGCTGGTTCGGTCCCGGCGTCACCGTGGAGGATGGCGCCGTCATCCATGGCTTCTCGCACCTGGAGGGGGCCCATGTCGGCGCCGGCGCCAATGTCGGCCCCTATGCGCGGCTGCGCCCGGGCACGGGGCTCGGGCGCAAGGCCAAGGTCGGCAATTTCGTCGAGGTCAAGGCCGCCTCCGTCGAGGACGGGGCGAAGATCAATCACCTCAGCTATATCGGCGATGCCCGTGTCGGCGCCAATGCCAATATCGGCGCCGGCACCATCACCTGCAACTATGACGGGTTCTTCAAGCAGCACACCGATATCGGCGCCGAGGCCTTCATCGGCTCCAACACCGCCCTGGTGGCGCCGGTCCGGGTCGGCGACCGGGCCAATGTCGGCGCCGGCTCGGTGATCACGCGGGACGTCGAGGCCGATGCCCTTGCCGTGGCGCGCGGCCGTCAGATCGAGAAGTCCGGCTGGGCCAGGGCCTTCCGCGCCCTGCGCGCCTCTCAGAAGGCGGCCAAGGCCAGGTCGTGACGGGCCGGGCCGCCGCAGCCGACGAAGCGGCACTCGCTTGGCGGCTCGAGGCGATCGTCCGGGCCGATCCGGGGCTGATGCAGTTGCTGGCGGCATTGCGCGGGCTTGCCTTGCCGCAATGGCGCCTGGTCGCCGGCTGCCTGTACCAGACCGTCTGGAACGTCCTCTCCGGCCTGCCGCGCGGCACGGGAATCAAGGACTACGATCTCGCCTATTTCGACGATGACCTGTCCTGGACAGCCGAGGATACCGTCATCCGCCAGGTGGCAGCGGCGACGCAGGGATGCGTCGGGCCGATCGAGACGCGCAACCAGGCGCGGGTGCACCTGTGGTTCGAGGAGCGCTTCGGTGCGGCCTATCCCCGCCTGTCCAGCGCCGACGAGGCGCTGGGCCGCTATGCCTCGGTCGTCCATGCGGTGGGCATCCGCCTCGAGGATGACGGCCGGTTCGACATCGCCGCCCCGTTCGGCCTCGGCGATCTGTTCGCCATGGTCATCCGCCCCAATCGGGCTCTCGACAATGCCGCCTCGCACCGGATCAAGGGGGCACGGGCGAAGACCACCTGGCCGCAAGTGACGGTCCTGCCCTGGTCCGATTGATCTGGCCATCGCCCAGGCACGGCAGCCGGCCATCCTCAGCCTCGGCATGAAGCCGCCCCACCGGGCCGAGAGCATATTCCGGCATCGGGTATTATGATGCCGTGAAATCGCTGGAAAGTTTTCAGGGATTGGAAAGAAGCACCGGCTATGGCTGTTCGCCTCTGAAGACGAGACGAGAATGCCCGACCTGCTTGCGATCGTCGATGATGGCCCGGCCGCCAAGCAGTTGATGTCGGTCGCCCAGTCGCAGTTCGAGATCGCCATCCTGGATGCGCGAACCCTCACGCATGCCGGCCCGCTGCCGGGCGGCAACCTGTATTTCCACATCGACCTGACCGACGCCTGCACCGTCTCCAAGCTGCGCGAGATGCTGCTGGCGGAACGTCCCGCCGGGCGGATGATCTTCGGGGTGCCGAAGGGCATGCACGCCTCGATGGTGCAAGCCTACGCCCTCGGCGCCACCGACCTGATCCCGCTGCCGATCGGCACCGGCCAGTTCGCCGAGCGGCTGGCCGCGGCACTGGGCGCCGGCCCCACCGATGCGATGCATGACGCGCAGGCCGGCACCGCCGTGGGATTCGCGCTGGGCGAGGGCGTCTCGGCGCTGCGCAACATCTTCGCCTTCGCCAAGGGCGTGCAGCAGATCGATTTCACCTTTCTGGGGCACGCCTCCAAGGCGGCGGCAGACGTCATCGCCGACGACGGGCTCGGCTGCTGGGTCGCGTCGGTGCAGCGGCATCACCGCACGACCTTCCAGCATTGCCTGCTGGTGGCGGGCGTCGCCGCCGCCTTCGGCCATCATCTCGGCCTGCGGCGGGCCGATGTCGAGCTGCTGACCACCGCGGGCATGCTGCATGACATCGGTAAGGCTCGCATCCCGCTGGCGATCCTCGACAAGCCGACGCGGCTCACCGACGCGGAAATGGCGATCATGCGCACCCATGCGGCCATCGGACACGACCTCCTCGCGAGCCGGGGGGACGTTGCCTCCGGCCTGCTCGACGTGGTGCGCCATCATCACGAATATCTCGACGGCAGCGGCTATCCCGACGGTCTCCAGGCCGAGAACATCTCGGACCTCGTGCGGATCATGACCATCGCCGACGTGTTCGGGGCCTTGATCGAGCGGCGCAGCTACAAGCGCCCGCTGCCCAAGGAGACCGCCTACGACATCGTCTGCGGCATGGCCGGCAAGCTGGAGCTGCCGCTGATCCGCGCCTTCCGGCCGGTGGCGATGAGCGTGGCCGACGGCTGACGCGGCGTCCCGACGCAACGGCGTTGACTTCCGCAGCCGCTGTTGTCACACGACCCCAGTTCGTGACGGCAGGCTTGGCGATGATCGAGAAGACCTTCAACCCGGCGGAAGTGGAACCGAGGATTGCGGCGGCATGGGAGGCGGCGCAGGCCTTCCGGGCCGGACGCGAGGAACGCCGCGAGGCGCCGCCCTATTCCATCGTCATTCCGCCGCCGAACGTCACCGGCTCGCTGCATATGGGCCATGCTCTCAACAACACCCTGCAGGACGTGCTCTGCCGGTTCGAGCGCATGCGCGGCAAGGACGTGCTCTGGCAGCCGGGCACCGACCACGCCGGCATCGCCACGCAGATGGTGGTCGAGCGCCAGATGATGGAGCGCCAGGAGCCGAACCGGCACGCCATCGGCCGCGAGGCCTTCGTGGAGAAGGTCTGGGCCTGGAAGGAGCAGTCCGGCAGCACCATCGTCAGCCAGCTCAAGCGCCTCGGCGCCTCCTGCGACTGGTCGCGCGAGCGCTTCACCATGGACGAGGGCCTCTCGGCCGCCGTGGTCGAGATCTTCGTGCGCCTGCACGAGGCCGGCCTGATCTACAAGGACAAGCGCCTCAGCAACTGGGATCCGAAGCTCCAGACCGTGATCTCGGACCTGGAGGTGCAGCAGCATGAGAAGCGCGGCAGCTTCGCCTGGAAGCGCGGCGACCCGGACAAGCCTTTCGACGCCGCCGCCCTCGGCAAGGTGCTGGACCGCGATCCGAACGGCCATCTCTATTACTTCGACTATCCCCTGGTCGACGCCGCCGGCAACGACACCGGCGCGGTCATTACCGTGGCCACCACGCGGCCCGAGACCATGCTCGGCGACACCGGCGTCGCCGTGCATCCCGAGGACGGACGCTATGCCGGCCTCGTCGCCGGCAAGGCGCGGGCGCGGCTGCCCCTGGTCGGCCGCCTGATTCCGGTGGTCGCCGACGAGTATTCCGATCCGGAGAAGGGCACCGGCGCGGTCAAGATCACGCCGGCGCACGACTTCAACGACGCCGAGGTCGGCAAGCGCCAGGGCCTGGAGGCGATCAACATCTTCGACGGCGACGCCTGCCTCAACGAGGCCGTGCCGGAGGCCTTCCGCGGGCTCGGCCGCTTCGAGGCGCGCAAGCGCGTGGTGGCGGCAATGCAGGAACTCGGCCTGCTGGCCCAGGTCGAGCCGAACACGCACCAGGTGCCGCATGGCGACCGGTCGGGCGTGCCGATCGAGCCGTGGCTGACCGACCAATGGTACGTCAACGTGCGGCCGCTGGCCGACCGGGCGCTCGAGGCCGTGCGCCGCGGCGAGACCCGCTTCGTGCCGCAGAACTGGGAGAAGACCTATTTCGAGTGGCTGGAGAACATCCAGCCCTGGTGCATCTCGCGCCAGCTGTGGTGGGGCCACCAGATCCCGGCCTGGTACGGCCCGGACGGCACCTATGTCGTCGCCCGCAACGAGGCCGAGGCCCAGGACAAGGCGCGCGCCAAATGGGGCGGCGCGGTCGCGCTGAAGCGCGACGAGGACGTGCTCGACACCTGGTTCTCCTCGGCGCTCTGGCCCTATTCCACCTTCGGCTGGCCGGACAGGACGCCGGAGCTGAAGAAGTACTATCCGACCGCTGTGGTCGTGACCGGCTTCGACATCATCTTCTTCTGGGTGGCCCGGATGATGATGACGGGCCTGTTCACCATGAACGAGGTGCCGTTCCGCGACGTCTACATCCACGCCCTCGTCCGCGACGAGAAGGGCGCCAAGATGTCGAAGTCGAAGGGCAACGTCGTCGATCCGCTCCAGTTGATGGACGAGTTCGGCGCCGACGCGTTGCGCTTCACCCTGGCGGCGATGGCAGCGCAGGGCCGCGACATCAAGCTCTCGACCCAGCGCGTGGAAGGCTACCGCAATTTCGGTACCAAGCTGTGGAACGCGGCGCGCTTTGCCGAGGTCAACGGCTGCGGCCGCGCTCCCGGCTTCGATCCGAAGGCGGCCAGTCTGGCGCTCAACCGCTGGATCGCCGGCGAAGCGGCGAAGGCGGTGGCGGAGACGCAGACCGCAATCGAGGCCTACAAGTTCAACGAGGCGGCGGCCGCGGTCTATCGCTTCATCTGGAATGTCGTCTGCGACTGGTATCTGGAGCTGGTCAAGCCGGTGCTGACAGGCAGCGACGAAGCAGCCAAGGCCGAGACGCGCGCCATGGTTGCCTTCATCCTCGACCAGTCGATCCTGCTGCTGCATCCGTTCATGCCTTTCATCACCGAGGAGCTCTGGACGGTGACGGCAGGCGACGCTGGTCGCGACAGCGTTGCGGCACTCGCGCCCTGGCCTGAACTCGGCGGCCTTCTCGATGCCGAGGCCGAGGCGGAGATCGGCTGGCTGGTCGACCTCGTCTCCGAGATCAGGTCCATCCGCACCGAGATCGGCGTGCCCGGTGGGGCGCAGGTGCCCCTGGTGCTGGTCGGCGCCTCGGACGAGGTGCGAGCGCGCAATGCTCGTCTCGGCGAGACCCTGAGACGCCTGGCCCGGCTTAGCGATATCACTTTTGTCGAGGCCGCCCCGAAGGGTTCGGTGCAGGTGATCGCTCGCGGCGTCACCGCTGCTCTGGCGCTTGAAGGCGTCGTCGACATCGACGCCGAGAAGGCGCGGCTCCAAAAGGAGATCGCCAAGATCGATGGGGAGATCGCCAAGATCGACGCCAAGCTGGGCAACCCGGACTTCCTGGCCCGGGCCAAGGAAGAGGTGGTGGAGGAACAGCGCGACCGGCGCGAGGAGGGGGCGGCGCGCCGGACCAAGCTCTCGGACGCCTTCGCGCGCCTGTAGCGGCTGCCGGGGAGACACGCGATGGCTGGATCGACGCTCGCAGCCTTGCTCGGCGAAAGCTACGATCCCGCCACCCAGATCTCGCCGGCGCAGATCGAGGTGATCGCCGGGGCCGTCCGGGCCCGGGCGCCCGGCGCGCGCCTGCTGGTGTTCGGCCTCGGCCATGATTCGCCGATGTGGCAGCGCCTCAACGCGGACGGCGAGACGCTGTTCGTCGAGGACAAGCCGCATTATCTCGATGCGGCGCGCATGCGCATGCCCGACGCCCGCATCCTGCGCGCCGACTATGCCACCACGGTGTTCGACGCCTTCGCCATGCCGCTTGCCGCCCTGGAGGCTGCCAGGATGCCGGCCGAGCTCGGCGGCGCCTCCTGGGACGTCATCCTGGTCGATGGGCCCGCCGGCTACTGGCCGACCGATCCCGGCCGCCTGCTGCCGCTGTACTGGACGTCGAAGCTGATGGCGCGGCACACCCATGTCTTCGTCGACGACTACAACCGGGCGATGGAACGGCATTTCGCCGACCTGCTGATCCGCTTCGACAACCCACCTTGCACCGTGGTGCCGAACGAGCGCGAACCGGGCAAGACCATGCTCTGGCGCATCGGCCGCAGCCTGGACGCCGGCGGCTGAGCCGCACGCCGGGCAGCCGGAACACGCCGCGTCGCCTGGAGGCTCGACACTGCGCGCGGCCTGCGCAAGCCTCGGTCCTCGCTCCGATTCCCGAGGAACCGCCATGTCCGCCCGGCCCAACATCCTCATCGTCATGGCCGACCAGCTCGCGCCGGCCTGCCTGCCCGTCCACGGCCACAGGGTGGTGAAGGCGCCGAACATCGCGGCCCTGGCCAGGGAGGGCGTGGTCTTCGACAGCGCCTACTGCAACTCGCCGCTGTGCTCGCCCTCGCGCGCGGTGTTCATGAGCGGCCGCCTGCCGTCCCGTACCGGCGTCTACGACAACGCCGCCGAATTCCGTTCCGACATTCCGACCTGGGCGCACTATCTGCGGCGTGCCGGCTATCGCACCAGCCTGTCGGGCAAGATGCATTTTTGCGGACCGGACCAGCTGCACGGCTTCGAGGAGCGCCTGACAACCGACATCTATCCCGCCGACTATGGCTGGACGCCGGACTGGGACCGGCCGCTCGATCGGCCGAGCTGGTATCACAATATGTCCTCCGTCACCGATGCGGGGCCGTGCGTGCGCACCAACCAGCTCGATTTCGACGACGAGGTGGTGTTCGCCGCCGAGCGGGCGCTCTACGACCATGTCCGGTCGAGCGACCGGCGGCCCTTCTGCCTGGTCGCCTCGTTCACCCATCCCCATGACCCCTTCGCCATCCCCCGCGAGTATTGGGACCTCTATCGCGACGAGGACATCGAGCTGCCCCGCATCCGCCTCGCGCCGGAGCAGCTCGATCCGCACTCCCGGCGCCTGCGCCATGTCTGCGACATGGATGGGGCGGTCATCACCGACGATCAAATCCGGGCGGCGCGGCGCGCCTATTTCGGTGCGATCTCCTATGTCGACGCCCAATTCGGCCGGCTGATGCGGACCCTCGAGGCGACGGGGTTGCGGGAAGACACCATCGTCCTCTTCACCAGCGATCACGGCGAGATGCTGGGCGAGCGCGGCCTCTGGTACAAGATGAGCTGGTTCGAGGGAGCGTCGCGCGTACCGCTGATCGTCTCGGCTCCCGGCCGCTACCGGCCCGGCCGGGTTGCGGCCAGCGTGTCCCTGGTCGACCTGCTGCCGACCCTGGTGGAGATGGCGGGAGGCGATCCGGCCGACCTGCCCGGCGGCCCCGTCGACGGCCGCAGCCTCGTGCCGCATTGCGACGGGCGGGGCGGACACGACGAGGTGATCGGCGAGTACCTGGCCGAAGGCGCCGTGGCGCCGCTGACGATGATCCGGCGCGGACCGTGGAAATTCGTGCGATCGCCGGGTGACCCGGATCAGTTGTACGATCTTGTTTCCGACCCGGACGAACTCGACAACCTCGCGGGGGTGCCGGCGCATGCGCCGGTGATCGGCGCGTTCCACGACGAGGCTGCCCGGCGCTGGGACATGGCCGGGCTCGACGGCGCCGTGCGCGAGAGCCAGCGCCGCCGGCGCCTGGTGGACGCCGCCCTGGCCGCCGGCCAGGTCACCGCCTGGGATTTCCAGCCCGTGCGGGACGCGACCCGGCAATATATGCGCAACACCATCGACCTCGACGAATTGGAAGCCAGGGCGCGTTTTCCGAAAGTGAGGCCCTGAGCTCCGCGGTCGTGCCGCTCGCGGGATAGGGTCGCTACCGCCCGCGAGGCCGCCATTCCGGCGAGAAAATCCTCACCGGACTCAACCGACGATTTGCCGTCCGCCTCCGGGCTTCCGCAGGGGAGGCGCGTGAGGACGGCCGGCGGATCCTTGCGTCGGCCCGACGCGGATTCGTGACATTCCCGCAACAGCGGATATGAGTCTGCGGCGCGGCCCCGCAGAGTGCCGCCGACAGCCGCGATCCCGCCACAAATCAACGGCTCAACTGAGCCCGAGCCATACGGGAAGACCGTGGCCGATCGGGCAAGCTCTTGATCGTTTCGAAAAGAGCGGCCTTTGGAAAAAATTAAGGCACATCAAGTTTTTCGGTAGAATTTCTCCCGTGAAGCTTGAATTGTCGAACGTGTGGCGGACGGCGTGGCGTTGAGAAGCGATAGCGTGACGATACCCGGCAGGATCGAGACCAAGTTTCTTGCGGCTTTGCCCGAATTGCTCCGCCATTGCGGGCAGGGCGGCGAGCGGGGTTCCGTTCTGTCGTTTGCGCGGGCTCGCGCACTGTCCTTCGCTGCCACGATCCGGCGGAAAAACGTCGCATTGCCAGCGCTCGGCCCAGATCCGGCCCAAAAAACGATCGAAGTCGGCGCTATCGAAGATGTCATGAGCGGGCACGACAACCTTAGCGGGTACGGCAATGGCACAGGCTTCGCCCGGGACGGGCGTTGGGTCGGTGGCGGTCTGCTTCGCGACCGGGGTGCGTCCGGGTTCCTGGAAACCTGTCGGGGGATCGTCTCCCGGGTCGCGCCGTTCGGCGTGGTGGCGATGCTGACCGCGTTTCCCGTGCATGCCTTCGACGGCAAGACCCCCGCCGACGACCGCTCGCCGATGGAGGCGTTCAAGTCCGGCACCAAGGCCTACAAGGCGGGCGACCTCGCCGGGGCTTCGCGGGCGCTGGAGTTCGCGGCCGGCAAGGGACACGCCCTGGCGCAGTGGAAGCTGGCGCGGATGTACTCGGAAGGGGACGGCGTTCCCCGCGACGACCTCAAGGCCTTCGAATATTATCAGGCGATCGTCGATGCCCATGCCGACGACAGCCCGGACACGCCGCAGTCGCGCTTCGTCTCCAGCGCACTGGTGGCGCTCGGTTCCTACTACCTCACCGGCATTCCCAACACGCGGGTGCGCATCGACCAGCAGCGCGCCATCGAGATGTTCCAGTATGCCGCCACCTATTTCGGCGACAGCGACGCCCAGTACAATCTCGGGCGCCTTTTCCTCGACGGCAGCGCTGAACGGCCGCGCGATCCGGTGATGGCGGCGCGCTGGCTGCGCCTGTCGGCCGACAAGGGCCAGCATCAGGCGCAGGCCGTGCTCGGGCACCTGCTGTTCACCGGCGGCGAGGAACTGCCGCGCCAGGCGGCGCGCGGCCTGATGTATCTCACGCTGGCCCGCGACGCAGCCAGGCCCGACTCGGATCAGTGGATCATCGATCTCTACGACGAGGCGGTCGGAGCCGCGACGCCGGATGAGCGGCAGATGAGCCTGACTTATCTCGAGCAGTATATGAAGAACAAGAGCTAACTTGCTCTTGTACATGACTTTTCCGGCAAGATATCGGACATCTCGATCGCAGGGCGGATCGGTATGATACGCTGGGCGGCAGCGGTTGCCGGGGCCTTGCCCCCGATCAGCGCCGAGGCGACAAGGCCCGCCTTTTCCGCCTGGCAGGGACGGTGATCCCGAGCGGTCGCCAGGCTTGCGGCCTCTGCACCGTATGCTGCCTTGCCGCCAGGATTTCCGAATAAAGCCCGAAGCCGGTCACGATGGCCGAAGACGCCTGCCTGGGTCGAAGAAGCCCGCGATGGCGACTGGCGTCGCTCGGGCCTCAGGCCGCCTGCCGCGGCTCGATCGCAAGATCGCAGCGGATCGGCACGTGATCCGAGGCCTTTTCCCTGGCCCGCTCGTTCTTGTCGATCTCGCATCGGGCAAGGCAGGCCGCCGCATGCGGCGACAGCAGGAGATGGTCGATGCGGATGCCGTTGTCGCGCTGCCAGCCGCCTGCCTGATAGTCCCAGAAGGTATAGCGGCCGGGAGAGGCGTCGCAGGCGCGGAAGGCGTCGGTGAAACCCAGATTGATCAATTCGCGGAACTTGGCCCGCGTCCTCGGCAGGAACAGCGCATCATTGACCCAGGCCGCCGGCGTCTTGGCATCCTCCGCCGTCGGGATGACGTTGTAGTCGCCGGCCAGGACCAGCGGCTCCTCCAGGGCGAGCAAGGCCTCGGCCCGCGCCACCAGACGGTCCATCCAGCCGAGCTTGTAGGGATATTTGGGCGTATCCGGCGGATTGCCGTTCGGCAGATAGATCGAAGCGACGCGCACCACGCCCGACCGGGTGGAGATGACCACTTCCAGATAGCGCGACTGCTCGTCGGCATCGTCGCCCGGCAAGCCGCGCATCACCTCATCGAAGGGATGGCGCGACAGGATGGCGACGCCGTTGAAGGTCTTCTGGCCATGGGTGACGACATTGTAGCCGAGAGCCTCGATCTCGGCGGCCGGAAAGGCGTCGTCCAGGCACTTGATCTCCTGCAGGCAGACGAGGTCGGGCTCAGCCTGCTTCAGCCATTGCGTCACATGGCCGATGCGCTGACGGATCGAATTGACGTTCCAGCTGGCGATGCGCAGCACGAGCGAATCCTAGAGCGAGTGAGCAGGTGGTGTTCGGAACGAGATGAGGTCAAAAAAGGCCGGACGCAAGGCGCATGTCCCGGCGAGAACCGGGACGCCGCGGACGGCGCTTCCTCCCCTTGCTGCGCGCGCCTTGTCCAAAGCCGTGCCTGCCCGTTCTAGACGGAGAAGCTGGTGCCGCAGCCGCAGGCCGCCACGGCGTTCGGGTTGTTGATCTTGAAGGCCGAACCGATCAGGTCCTCGACATAGTCGAGCTCGGCCCCGCCCATGTACTGCAGCGACACTTCGTCGACGAGCACGGTGGCTCCGTTACGCTCGATGGCGACATCGTCGGAATGGCGGGCCGTGTCGAAATCGAACTTGTACTGGAAACCGGAGCAGCCGCCGCCCTCGACGCTGATCCGCAGCATCGAGCCGGCCGGCTCGCTCTCAAGGATCTTGGCGATGCGGCGCGCGGCGCGCTCGCTGACGTTCATCGTAGCCATAGCGGCAACCTCATGCATTGAATCATAAGGTAGGTGCGATTTGGGCGACGTCAATCGCCAAGCTCGAGCCGCATCAACGGGCGGCGCGGCGAGCGCCGGGCGATCTCGTGAAAACCGAGCCGGCGGAAGACCGAGGCGACGCCGACGAAGCCGTCGCCCCAGACCAGCGGCCTGTCGGCCTCGACCGGGCAGACTTCGACGGCACGGGCGCCGGCCTCGCGCGCCATGGCGATCGCCGCCAGCGACAGCGCGCTCATCAGGCCCCGGCGCTTGTGCCCCGACCGGACGAAGAAACAGGTGAGGGCGTAGGTCGCATCCGGCTCCATCCCGTCGGCGACCGGCCGGGAGGCGCGCCCGGCCTGGAACCGCAGGAAGCTGCCGCGCCGGCCGACGGCGCACCAGCCGACGGCGACGCCGCCGGCATAGGCGAGCACCCCCGGAGGCGGCCCCCGCTCGACGATGGTCTGGAACATCGCCTTGCGTTCGACCTTCGGCATCCCGGCATAGTCGAAGCGCGGCAGTCGCGGCCACATGCACCAGCAGCCGGAATTGGCGCCGCGGTCCGGTCCGAAAAGATCTTCGAAATCCGCCCAACGGTCCGGCGTCAGGGGGTGAAAGGTCGTTGTCCCGGACATGGCGCGCTCCCGGATATGTTTCCGTTTTGTTCCATATCGCGGGAAGCTTGTCCAGCCGCACGGCTTGACCGGGACCGGTCCGGTCCAGGCCGGCGCGAACAGGTGCGGCTGCTCAGGTCGAGCCGGCTGGCCGTGCGCCATCCGTGGATCCGGCGGGGAACGCGATCTCGAAAGCCGGCCGGCCGCGCAGCGTGTTGCTGACCGTGCAGATCCCTTCGGCGTCGGACGCGATCGCCGCCTTGGTCTCATCGTCGAGGTCGCCTTCGACCGTCAGGACGACATCGAACCGGTCGATGCGGGAAGGGCCGTCGGCCGCCTTGCTGCCCGTCACCGTGGCGTGCAGCGCCTCGACCTTGTCGAGCACGCCGCGCTGGCTCGCTGCGATCCGGGCGCTGAGGACAAGGCAGGCCGAAAGAGAGGCATAGAGAAGATCGAGCGGGTTGAACCCAGGCTCCGACGGACGGGTGACGACGGACATCGTCCCGCCGGTGACCGATGTGACGGTGGGCTGGCCGGTGCGGGCGAGATGCGCCGTCGCGCCGGTCTGTCGGGCCTTGATGGTTCCGGTCGGCATGGGAACTCCTGCTTGTGCCCAGGGGGCGATCCGTCGCGACCTTCCCGGCGCTCCGTCGCAGGACGGTTCCTCCTGGCGAAGAGCGATCGGCCGCGGTGTCCGTTTGCCTTCCGCCCGATGGTCGCTGTCCCCGGGGGGCGACGGCGTTGAAGCCAGGGCGGCTTGCATACCATGGACATGAGGAGGCCGCATCACGCAGGCCGACTTCGGCAAGAATGATATCCGCACCACCCGGAGTCCCGATCGCAAGCCTGTCCGGCCGCGGCCGCAGCGCCCCCACGGTCCTCCGGCTGCGGGCAACGCAAGCGCGGTGCGGGCGACGCGGCCATTGCGCCGATCCGCAAACGGGTGTCGACTGCTGCGAGACCCCGCGCATTGCAGGAGCGCGCCATGCGTCCGGACCGCACCGGCATCAAGACCACATGTCCGCGCGATTGCTATGACGGTTGCGGCGTCGTCGCCGTGATCGAGGATGGCCGCATCCGGTCGGTCAAGGGAGATCCCCAGCATTTCGTCAGCCGGGGCCATCTCTGCGGCAAATGCTCGATCGCCTACAACAATGCCTGGATCGATCCGGCGCAACGCCTGACCCAGCCCTTGCGCCGGGCCGGGCCGAAGGGCAGTGGCGCCTTCGTAGCGGTGAGCTGGGACGAGGCCATGGCCGGGATAGCCGACAGCCTCAGGGGGATCCTGGCGGAGGCCGCGCCACAGACCGTGCTGCATACCCATTACACCGGCACCTGCTCGATGATCGCCGGGGGCTTTCCGACGCGATTCTTCCGACGGCTTGGCGCGACCGAGGTCGATCCGGACACAGTCTGCAACAAGGCCGGGCACGATGCGCTGACGCTGGCATTGGGGGCGTCGTCGATGGGCTTCGATCCGAGGCAGGCGGATGCGGCCCGCTGCATCCTGGTCTGGGGCGCCAATCCGCACAGCTCGGCGCCCCATGTCGACAAGCACTGGCTGGCGGAGGCGCCGGGCAAGGTTGTGGTCGTCGACCCGATCGCTCATCCCAGCGCCCGGGCGGCGGATCTGTTCCTGCAGGTGCGGCCGGGCACCGACGCGGCGCTCGCCTTCGCCATGCTGCATGTCATCGTCCGCGATGGACTGGTCGACCGCGCCTTCGTCGAGGCGCACGTCCTCGGCTTCGACGAGATCCTGCCCGACATCATGGCCATGGCCCCCGAGCGCGGCGAGGCGCTGACCGGCGTGCCCGCCGGCCTGATCGCCGAGGCGGCCCGGCTCTATGGCGAGGGCCCCTCGCTCCTATGGATGGGGCAGGGCATGCAGCGCCAGAAGATGGGCGGCAACGCGACCCGCGCCCTGGTGGCGCTCTGCGCGGCGACCGGCCAGATCGGCAGACCGGGCACCGGCTTTCTCTATCTCAACGGCAGCGGCACGCGCGGCATCGAATTCGACACGGCGGCCGTGCCGGGGCAGGCCGCGGCGCCCTCGATCAGCCATATGGATCTTGTCGCGCACCTGGAGGACCCCGGCCGGTCGCGGGCGCTGTTTTGCTGGAACAACAACATCCTGGCCTCCAGCCCGTCCCAGAACCGCCTGCGCCGGGCACTGCAGCGCGAGGACCTGCTGCATGTCGTGGTCGAGCTGTTCCAGACGGACACGGCCGACCATGCCGACTATGTGCTGCCGGCTGCAAGCTTCCTCGAATTCGACGACCTGGTGCTGCCCTATTTCCACAATGCCGTCTCGGCGCAGGTCAAGGCGTCCGAACCGCCGGGCGCGGCGTTGCCCAACCAGGAGATCTTCCGACGCCTGGCCGCGTCCATGGGCTATGCCGAGCCGGCACTGTACGAGAGCGACGCCGCGATGATCGCCGCCATGCTGGCGCAAAGCGGCTGCGGCCTGGATTTCGCCGGGTTGGCCGAACGCGGCACGGTGCTCGCTCCCGAGTTGATCGTCCCCTTCGCCGATCACGTCTTCCCGACGCCGAGCGGGCGGATCGAGATCGCCTCGGACCGGGCCGAGGCCGCCGGGCTCGCGCGCTGCCCGGTACCGCACGCCGACCCGCCGACCGGCGGCGGCCGGCTGCGCATCCTGTCGCCGGCTTCGGAATGGACGTTGAACAGCAGCTACGCCAATGACGGCAAGATCCGCCGGCGCCTGGCCGATCCACCGGCCTACCTGCACCCGCGCGAGGCGGCGCGCCGCCGCGTCGCGGAGGGCGACCGGGCGGTGCTCACCAACGAAAGCGGGCGCCTGCCGGTGCTGATCAGCCTGTCCGACGACGTTCCCGAGGGCGTGGCGCTGGTCCACAAGGGGCGTTGGCCCAAGGCGGAGCCCTCCGGCGCCAATGTCAACGTGCTCAACCGGGGAGAGAAGAGCGATATCGGCGAAAGTTCCTGCGTCCATGCGGTCGAGGCCGCTCTCGAGACCTCCGCCGACGCGCGGTGACGATTGCCACGGCTGCGGATGGCGACATATTACCGTCATCGAGAAGCCGTCTACGATCAGGAGGGCTTGCGGCGCGGGACCGAGGCCCGCCCGCAGGACGAAGCGGCGGCCGTCCGCACTGTACGGCCGCCGCGGGAACGGATAAACGGCCGATCCTGTCGGGAAAGCCGTCGTTACACCCTGCTAGTCAATCGAATGGAGACGTCGATGTCTGATCTGGTCGCGATCATCTACCCCACCGAGGAGCAGGCCGAGTCCGTCCGCAAGCGCCTCCTCGAGCTGCAAAAGGAATATCTGATCGAGCTCGGCGATGCGGTGATCGCCGTCAAGGCGCAGGACGGTTCCGTCAAGCTCAACCAGATGTTCAGCACCACCGCCGCGGGCGCGCTGTCCGGCGGCTTCTGGGGCCTGCTGATCGGCACGCTCTTCCTGATGCCGGTGATCGGCGCCGCGGTCGGCGCGGCCTCCGGCGCCATTGGCGGCGCCCTGTCGGATTTCGGCATCGACGACGCCTTCATGAAGGATCTCGCCTCGAACCTGCAGCCGGGCAACGCCGCGCTGTTCGTGCTGATCCGCAAGATGACTGCCGACAAGGTGCTGGAGGCGGTCAAGGGCAGCGGCGGGACCGTGCTGAAGACCTCGCTCGACCACACCAAGGAGCAGGCCCTGCGCGACGCCATCGCCGGCGCGGTGCCCGCGCCGGCGGCCGAACAGCCGGCCGCCAGCAACCCGTAAGCCTTTCGGCCGGCGGCCGCCCCGAGGGACGGCCGCCGGCTCCTCGTTCGATCCCGGCTCCGCCATGGACATTCCCGATTGTGTCGTGCGCCCGCGCGGGCCCTGGGCGGTCCCGCCGGTCTCACGGGGCCGGCTCGTGCCGGAGCCGGCCTCGCCGACGCGCACGGACTTCCAGCGCGACCGCGACCGCATCATCCACTCCACCGCCTTCCGGCGCCTCAAGCACAAGACGCAGGTGTTCGTCACCCATGAGGGCGACCACTATCGCACCCGCCTGACGCACAGCATCGAGGTGGCGCAGATCGCCCGCTCGCTGGCCCGCTCCCTGGCCCTGGACGAGGATCTGGCCGAGGCGCTGGCGCTGGCGCACGACCTCGGCCACACACCCTTCGGCCACACCGGCGAGGAGGCGCTCGACGAGGCGATGCGGCCCTATGGCGGCTTCGACCACAACGCCCAATCGCTGCGCCTCGTCACCCGGCTGGAATGCCGCTACGCCGCCTTCGACGGTCTCAACCTGGCGTGGGAGACGCTGGAAGGGCTGGTCAAGCACAACGGGCCGATGCTCGCGCCGGACGGGACGCCGCTCGGCGCCTATGCCGCCGGCGGCATTCCCGCCGCCATCCTCGAATACCAGGCGCTGCAGGACCTCGAGCTGACCAGCTTCGCCAGCGCCGAGGCGCAGGCCGCGGCCGTGGCCGACGACATCGCCTACGACGCCCACGACATCGACGACGGCCTGCGCGCCGGGCTGTTCCAGCTCAGCGACATCGCGGCCGTGCCGCTGGTCGGCGAATTGCTCGGGGAGATCGACGCCAGGCACCCGGGACTCGACCGGGTGCGCACCGCGCACGAATTGATGCGGCGCATCATCACGCGCCTGGTGGAGGACGTGATCGGGCAGGGACGCCTCGCCTTCGAAAGCGGGCGCTATCGCTCGGTCGACGATGTGCGGGCGGCCGGCCGCACCCTGGTCGGTTTCTCGCCGGCGATGCAGGCGGCCGAACGGGGCATCAAGGACTTCCTCTACGCCAACATGTACCGGGCGCCGCGGGTGATGAAGATCCGCGCCGAGGCGGCCGAGGTGGTGGCGAACCTGTTCCGGCGCCTGTTCGACGATGTCGGCGCACTGCCGGCGGAGTGGCGCGAGGGCCTGGAGGCGGCGAGCGAGGAGCGCCGCGCCCGGCGTGTCGCCGACTACATCGCCGGCATGACCGACACTTTTGCCCTCGGCGAGCACCGACGTCTGTTCGACACGGCGCCGGACTTGCGGTAAACGCGGCAGCTTCGCTGCTGCTGGAACCGTCATGAACCTGTTCGCCGTTTTTGAAACGCATGTCCGCGACGCCGTCTCGGCGCTCGCCGCGGAAGGCCTCTTCCCCGTCGCGCCGGATCTGGCCCGCGTCGTGGTCGAGCCGCCGCGCGATGCGAGCCACGGCGACTTCGCCACCAATGCGGCGATGGTTCTGGCCAAGGATGCCGGCTTGAAGCCGCGCGACCTCGCCGGGAAGATCGCCGGAAAGCTCGGCGGCGTCGCCGGCGTCACCAAGGTCGACATTGCCGGCCCCGGCTTCATCAACATCTCGGTCGCTCCCACGCTCTGGGCCGGCGTGCTCGCCGCCGCCCTGCAGGCCGGCGCCGCCTATGGCCGCGGCACGCTCGGGCAGGGCGAGACGGTCAATGTCGAATATGTCTCGGCCAATCCGACCGGGCCGATCCATGTCGGGCACGCCCGCAACGCCGTGACGGGCGATGCGCTGGCGAGCCTGCTCGCGGCCGCCGGCTACGACGTCACCCGCGAATATTACATCAACGACGCCGGCGCCCAGGTCGACGTGCTCGGCCGCTCGGCCTATCTGCGCTACCGTGAGGCCTTGGGCGAGGCGATCGAGATCCCAGAGGGGCTCTACCCCGGCGACTACCTCAAGCCGGTCGGCGAGGCGCTGGCGCGCGAGCATGGTCCGGCGCTGCTCGACATGCCGGAGGAGCGCTGGCTGCCGATCGCACGCGACACGGCGATCGCCGCGATGATGGCCCTGATCCGGGCCGACCTCGACCTCGTCAAGGTGCGGCACGACGTGTTCTTCTCCGAGCGGTCGCTGCAATATCCCGTCGACATGGTCGCTGGGATGATCGCCGTGCTCAGGGTGAAGGGCGACATCTACGAAGGCCGGCTGCCGCCGCCCAAGGGCCAGAAGGACGAGGACTGGGAGGACCGGGAGCAGACGCTGTTCCGCGCCACCGCTTATGGCGACGACATCGACCGGGCACTGCTGAAGTCGGACGGATCCTACACCTACTTCGCCAACGACATCGCCTACCATAAGAACAAGTTCGATCGCGGCTTTGCCGCCATGATCGACGTCTGGGGCGCCGACCACGGCGGCTATGTCAAGCGCATGCAGGCGGCGACGCGCGCGGCGACGGGCGGAAAGGGCTCGCTCGACGTCAAGCTGTGCCAACTGGTCAAGCTGCTGCGCGACGGCGAGCCGGTGAAGATGTCGAAGCGGGCCGGCGATTTCGTCACCCTGCGCGAGGTGATCGAGGAGGTCGGCAGCGACGCCGTGCGTTTCATCATGCTGATGCGCAAGAACGACGCGCCGCTCGATTTCGATCTCGCCAAGGTGATCGAGCAATCGAAGGACAATCCGGTCTTCTACGTCCAATATGCCTATGCGCGCTGCCGTTCGACCTTCCGCACGGCAGGTGAGTCGGGGGTCGACGTGTCCGGCAGCTTCGCCGATGCAGATCTCGCCCGGCTCGACGATGAAGGAGAACTGGCGCTTTTGAAGCGTCTGGCGCAATATCCAAGGCTGATCGAACAGGCAGCCGTCGCACATGAACCGCACCGGGTGGCGTTCTACTTGTACGAGCTTGCCAGCGATTTCCATGGTCAGTGGAATCGCGGCAAGGACGCGCCGCATTTACGGTTCATTAGGGTTGACGATGGAAGCTTGACACGCGCTCGCTTGGCGCTTGTGCGTGGCGTGGAGACGGTGCTGGCCTCGGGCCTTGCGCTGCTCGGTGTGTCCGCGCCGGACGAAATGCGCTGACGCCGTCTGATCCCAGCGGTTGGAGGAGGACGGCGGCGGTTGCCCCGAAGGGCTTGTGACGACGATGAGTGAGTCGATGAACCGCCGCTTTGCCGCCCGTAACGACTTTGCCTCTCCCGCCGGCGGGCGGGAGGATCCGCTTGCCGAACTGGCGCGGATCGTCAACCGGAACGATCCTTTCAACGACCTCTTCAACGAAGCCCGCACGGCGCCGCAGCCGCAGCGGGTCGAGCCGCCGATGGCCGCTCCGCCGGCTGCGGCGCCGTTCGAAGGCGACCTGCGCGGCAGCTACGACCCGCACCAGGACGACCCCCGCCAGACCCAGCGCTTCCGCGGCCAGGCGGCGCCCTCCTATGGCATCGCCACCTATGACGAGGCGCCGGTGCCGGCCAACAGCCAGGCGCCCGTCCGCTCCGCCGCGGGGCATCCCCACGCGGAGGACGATCTTCCCGAAAGCGATCGCTATGCGCCGGCGCCCGCCTACGACGACGCCTATGGGGCGCAGGGCCAGTCCTACGAACTCTACGAGCAGGCCGCCGGCTATTACGAGAATGGCGAGACCGGCGTGGCCGACGACGACATTCGCGCGGCCCCCTATGTGCCGGAGGAAGATGTCGGCCGGGGATACCAGCAGGGCCGGCGCGGCCTGTCGAGCGTCGCCGTGATCGCCGTCGTCGCCGCCCTGGCGGGGGTCGGCGGCGGGGCCTATGCTTGGAAGAGCGGCTTGTTCGAGCGGGGAGGGATGGTCGCCGCAAACGGGGAGCCCCCCCTGATCATCGCCAGCAAGGAGCCGGCCAAGATCAAGCCGGAGACGCCGGCGCCCGATGCGCCGCCCGCGACCAAGGAGATCTTCGATCGCGTCGCGCCGGAAGAGGCCGGCGTGCCCGAGCGCATCCTGCCCCGCGAGGAGCAGCCCGTCGCCGTCACCATCGCGCCGCCCGCCGAGCAGCCGCGCGTGGTGCAGACCACGCCGGTCACGGAGCCGACGGGGGCCGTGACTCAGCCGTTGCCGCCGGCGCCGGCCGCCGCCGACCCGCAGCCCGCCCCGCCGACCCGCAGCATCGCTGCCGCCACGCCGCCGAGCACCAATCCGCATGAGCCCCGTCGGGTCAAGACGGTGAAGGTGTTGTCCGACGGCACCATCGTCACCGGGGAAGCGCCGGCCATGCCGCCGCCGGAGATGGGGGTGCCGTCGCTCGCCGTCCCGCAATCGCCGGTCGATCCGGATCAGGTCGCCGCGGCGCCGGAGCCCGCGACCGAGGAGCCGGCCGCCGCAACTCCCCAGGCAGCGCCGAAGCCGGCGCCGGTCCCGCCCGTGCGGCCGAAGAAGGTCCCCACCGCTCCGGTGAAGCCGGCCGCGGCCGAACCTGCGCCGGCCACGCCGCAGCAGACCCAGGTCGCCGCTGTCGAGGCGCCGCAGCCGGCGGCGCCGGCCGCAGGCAACGGCGCCTTCGTGGTGCAGATCTCGTCGCAGAAGAGCCAGGCCGAGGCGATGGCCGCCTATCAGGCGGTGCAGCGCAAGTTCCCGTCGGTGATGAGCGGCATGAAGCCGTCGATCCAGAAGGCGGAAGTCGGCGACAAGGGCACGTTCTACCGTGTCCGCGTCGGCGGCTGGGCCGCACGCGACCAGGCCACCGCCTTCTGCGTCAAGCTCAAGGCCGCCGGCGGCGACTGCGTCGTCACCCGCGGCTAGGGTGCGGGGACAAAGTGATCCGGGGCGGCCTGAGGCCGCCCCTTCGTGCGAATGAGCCTGCCATGCCCGTATCGGCCGTCATCCTTGGTTGCTCAGGTCCGTCGCTGACGGCCGAGGAGTGCGCCTTCTTCCGCGACGCCGACCCCTGGGGCTTCATCCTGTTTCGCCGCAATGTCGGCACGCCGGAGGAGGTGAGGGCGCTGACCGCAAGCCTGCGCGAGGCGGTGGGGCGGGATGCTCCGGTGCTGGTCGATCAGGAGGGCGGCCGGGTGCAGCGCCTCGGCCCGCCGCATTGGCGCAAATATCCGCCGGGCCGCAGCTATGGTCGCGTGCACGCCAACGATCCGGTGACGCGCCGCGAGATCACGCGGCTGGCTGCCCGCCTCATCGCCGACGACCTTCTGGCGGTCGGCATCAATGTCGACTGCATCCCGGTGCTCGACGTGCCGGCCGCCGGTTCGCACGACATCGTCGGCGACCGGGCCTACGGCCCCGATGCCGTCACGGTCGGCACGCTCGGCCGCGCCGCAGCCGAGGGCCTGCTCGCCGGCGGCGTGCTGCCGGTGATCAAGCACATCCCCGGCCATGGCCGGGCGGCGGTGGACAGCCATCTGTCGCTTCCGATCGTCGATGCGCCGCTCTCGGCCCTGGAGCAGACGGACTTCCTTCCCTTCAGGATGCTGGCGGACATGCCGGCCGGCATGACCGCCCATGTCGTCTACACCGCCATCGATCCCGCCGGGCCCTGCACCACCTCGCGAAAGGCGATCCGGCGTGTCATTCGCGGCACCATCGGCTATGACGGCCTCCTGATGAGCGACGACCTGTCGATGCAGGCCCTGTCGGGAAGCCTGGGCGAGCGCGCCGCGGCGGCCTTCGCCGCCGGCTGCGACATCGGCCTGCATTGCAACGGCTCGATGGAGGAAATGCTGCAGGTGGCGACCTCGGCGCCCCGGCTCGCCGGCAAGGCGGCGCGGCGGGCCGAGGCGGCGCTCGGCCGCATCCGCCATCTGCCCGAACCGATCGACGCCGCGGAGGCGCGCGCGCGCCTCGACGCGGCGCTCTCCACCCTGCAGGCGGCCTGAGATGGCCGAGCCGTTCGACTTCACGGAGTCGGACAACCGGGCGAGCGAGGACCCGACCCTGGTCGTCGACGTCGACGGCTTCGAGGGACCGCTCGACCTGCTGCTCGAATTGTCGCGCCGCCAGAAGGTCGACCTGGCGCGCATTTCCATCCTGGCCCTGGCCGAGCAATACCTCGCCTTCATCGCCGCGGCGCGTGAACTGCGGCTGGAGCTGGCGGCCGACTATCTCGTCATGGCCGCCTGGCTGGCCTATCTCAAGTCGCGCCTGCTCTTGCCCGAGCCGCCCAAGGGCGAGGAGCCGCCGGCCGCCGACCTCGCCGCGGCCCTCGCCTTCCGCCTGAAGCGCCTGGAAGCGATGCGCTCGGCGGCCGCGGCGCTGCAGGAGCGCCCGCAACTCGGCCAGGACGTCTTCCTGCGCGGCATGCCGGAGGGCGTGCGGAGCATCGCCACCGGGCGCTACGAGGCGACGATTTACGATCTGCTGTCCGCCTATGCCCATCAGCGCCAGCGCGCGGTGCTCGCCCGCGTCCGCCTGCCCGACCGGAATGTCTGGACGCTGGCGGAGGCGCGGGAACTGCTGGAGCGCCTGGCAGGCCCCACCCTCGACTGGACCAGCCTGTCCGACTTCCTGACGGAGTATCTGGCCGAGCCCACCACGCGCGCCACGGTCCGGGCATCGAGCTTTTCCGCCAGCCTGGAACTGGCCAAGGAGGGCAAGCTCGATTTGAAGCAGGACAAGCCGTTCGCCCCGATCTATATCCGCGGCAAGGTCGCCCGCGGCGGCCGCACGGACGAGTCGTAGAGGAATCGGATTGGGCAAGGACGAGCCTGTCACGGATGCGCCGGTGGCACCGGCGGCCGCGCCCGAGCATGTCAGGCTCGTGGAGGCGCTGCTCTTTGCCGCCGTCGAGCCGCTGGACGAGAAGACCCTGAGCGCCCGGCTGCCGCCCGAGGTCGACCTGCCGCAGGTCCTCGCCCAGCTCCGCCGGGACTATGCCGGCCGCGGCGTCAACCTGGTGCTGCTCGGAGGGCGCTGGGCCTTCCGTACCGCCGAGGACCTGGCCTGGCTCCTGACGATCGGAACGGCCGAGCCGCGCAAGCTGTCGCGCGCCGCGCTGGAGACCCTGGCGATCATCGCCTATCACCAGCCGGTGACGCGGGCCGAGATCGAGGAGGTGCGCGGCGTCTCGATCTCCAAGGGCACGCTCGACCTGCTGCTCGATACGGGCTGGGTCCGCCTGCGCGGCCGCCGCCGCGTGCCGGGCCGGCCGGTGACCTACGGCACGACGCCGGCTTTCCTCGAGCATTTCGGCCTGGAGGCCATCGGCGACCTCCCCGGCCTCGACGAGCTGAAGGGGGCAGGGCTACTCGACGGCCGCCTGCCGCCCGGCTTCAGCGTGCCCGTGCCCAGCGACGACACCACCCTGGGGCCGGACGAGGAGCCGCTCGAACCTGCCGACCTTTCCATGTCCTTCCCGGCCCCGGATGCCGACGATGCCGCCTGATCTCGCGCGCAAGCCACAATGGGGCCAGCGTGGCACCGCCGGTGCCATCATCGCCTCCAGCCTCGCCTTCGAGCATGTCGGGCATACTTATCCCGGCGGGATCACGGCGCTCGACGACGTGACGCTCGACATCGCGCCCGGCGAGATCGTGGCCCTGCTCGGACCTTCCGGCTGCGGCAAGACCACGCTGCTGCGCATCGCCGCCGGCATCGAGCGCCAGAGCATCGGCCGCGTTCTGGTCGACGACCGGGAGATCGCCGGGCCGACGACCTTCCTGGCTCCGGAAAAGCGCGGCATCGGCCTGATGTTCCAGGACTATGCGCTGTTCCCGCATATGAGCGTCCTCGCCAACATCATGTACGGGCTGAAGTCCCTGGCCCGGGTCGACGCCGACGTGGCGGCAAGGCGGGCGCTGTCGCGGGTCGGCCTGGCCGACTATGCCGGCGACTACCCGCACCAGCTCTCCGGCGGCGAGCAGCAGCGCGTGGCACTGGCGCGGGCGCTGGCGCCGCGGCCGGCCGTGCTGCTGATGGACGAGCCCTTCTCCAATCTCGACAAGCGTATGCGCGACGATGTGCGCGACGAGACCGTGGCCGTGCTGCGCGAGGCGCGCGCCACCACCATCGTCGTCACGCACGATCCGGAGGAGGCGATGCGCATGGCCGACCGCATCGCCCTGATGCGAGCCGGACGGCTGGTGCAGGTGGGCCGGCCGGAGGAGCTCTACCGCAAGCCGGCCGACCTCATGGCGGCGCGCTTCTTCTCGGAGATGAGCGAGGTGGCCGGAACGGTCGCGGCCGGGGAGATCGCGACGCCGGTCGGCCGCTTCGCCGCGCCGGGCCTGCCCGACGGCCCGGCCATCGCCTGCATCCGCCCGCAGGCCGTGCGGCTCGGCGAGAGCGGCACGGGCGTTCCGGGGCGGATCGCGCGGCGCCTGTTCCTGGGCGAGGTCGACCTGGTGGAGACACTGGTGGAGGGCCTTGACAAGCCGCTCAAGGCCCGTCCGCGCGAGCATGTGGCCTATCGCGCCGGCGTCGAGGTTTCCGTGACGATTGATCCGGCCGAAGTCCTTGTTTTTGCCGCGACGGCCGCATAGTTTGCGATCACTATCGGGTCGTGAGCGTCGCCGTCGATGTGTCACAGCATCCGGGCGCTACACCTTGGGAGGTTGTTATGGGTGGTTTGAGTCTCTGGCATTGGATCGTCGTTCTCGTCATCGTCATGTTGCTGTTCGGACGCGGAAAGGTGTCGGAGCTGATGGGCGACGTCGCGAAGGGCATCAAGTCCTTCAAGAAGGGCATGGCGGAGGATGAGCCGACCACCTCCTCGCCCGCCGCAAGCGAGCCGGTCCGGACCATCGAAGGCCAGGCCGGCACCGCGGCCAAGGCCGAGCAGCAGAAAGTCGGCTGAACCGGAGGTCCGGACGGACGCGAAGGTTTGCGAGGCATCCGGCTCCCGGAAACGGGGCCGGTTTCAGTCGTGGATGCCCCGAAGCATCGGATCGTCTCGTCGGCCGTCCCGGCCGGGCGAGGCGTCTCCGTGACGGGCTCGCAGCGTCACCGGACCCCGGATAGGCCCCGAGCGCGGCCCAGCCGCCCCCAATTGCCGGACAGCTTGTGCGATGCTGGATATCGGATGGACGGAACTCCTGCTGATCGCCGTGGTGGCGATCGTCGTCATCGGGCCGAAGGACCTGCCCGATGCGTTGCGCGCGCTCGGCCGGACGACGACCAGGCTGCGGCGCATGGCCGGCGAGTTCCAGGGCCAGTTCAACGAGGCCATCCGCGAGGCCAATCTGGAAGACGTGAAGAAGGACTTCGACGCGTTGCGCCAGTCCGCCTCCTCGCTGAAGACCGGCTTCAATCCGCTCGACATCGCCCGCAACGAAATCAAGGGTGCCATCACCGGCCCCACCGCCTCGGCCGCGGCTTCCGCCACGCCCTCGGCAATGATCGATCCTGCGCTGACCAGTTCGTCGTCCGTCGCCTCGATCGCGCCGGCGGACGCCGAGTCGGTGATCGTCGACCCCATCCCGTCCGCCTTCGCGCCTTTGGCCGTTTTCAAGCGATAATCCCATGAGCCAGGAGGACATCGACTCGACCAAGGCCCCGCTGCTGGAGCACCTGGTCGAACTGCGCTCGCGGCTGATCAAGTCGATGATCGCCTTCGTCGTCCTGTTCATCGTCTGCTTCTTCTTCGCCAAGCCGATCTACAACGTCCTGCTCTGGCCGTTCGAATGGGCCGCGGCGCAGGCAGGCGTGCCCGACATCAAGCTGATCTACACGGCGCCGCTGGAATATTTCTTCACCCAGATCAAGGTGGCGATGTTCGGCGCGGCCTTCCTGGGCTTCCCCGTGGTGGCGACGCAGATCTACATGTTCGTCGCCCCCGGCCTCTACCGGCACGAACGCGACGCCTTCCTGCCCTATCTCATCGCCACGCCGGTCTTCTTCTTCATCGGCGCGCTCATGGTCTACTTCTTCGCCATGCCGATGGTGATGCGCTTCTCGCTGAGCATGCAGCAGGCCGGCGGCGACGGGCGCGCGGCGATCGAGCTCCTGCCGAAGGTGGAGGATTATCTGTCGCTGCTGATGACGCTGATCTTCGCTTTCGGCATCACCTTCCAGCTGCCGGTGATTCTCACCCTGCTCGGGCGAGTCGGCATCATCGACGAGGCGTTCCTGCGGGCCAAGCGCCGCTACGCCATCGTCATCGTCTTCATCATCGCCGCGGTGCTGACGCCGCCGGACGTGGTCAGCCAGTTGTCGCTTGCCGTGCCGGGCCTCCTCCTTTACGAACTCTCGATCTATTCGGTCCGCATGGTCGAGAAACGGCGAGCGGCCGCCGAGGCGCAGGCGACGTCCGCGACCTGACGGGCGGCAGGCGTCCATATCTCCCTCCGGACGGCGGTTTCGGGAGGGGTACGATGCATGACCTGAAATGGATCCGCGACAATCCGGGCCTGTTCGACGCCGCGCTGGCGCGGCGTGGTGCCGTGCCGCCGGAGTGGCAGTCCGAGCGGATTCTGGCCCTCGACGGCGAGCGCCGCGCCATCGTCGCGCGCCTGCAGGCGGCCCAGGAACGCCGCAACGCCGTCTCGCGCGAGATCGGCCAGGCCAAGGCGCGCAAGGACGAGGCCGCGGCCCAGGCGCTGATGGCCGAGGTCGCGCAGCTCAAGCAGTCGATGCCGGCCGACGAGGAGGCGCTGCGCGAGGCCGACGCCGGCCTGCATCGGACCCTGTCGGAGATCCCCAACCTGCCGCTCGACGACGTGCCGGAGGGGGCGGACGAGCATGGTAATGTCGAGCGCCGCCGCCATGGCATGCCGCGCGCCTACACGTTCGCGCCGCGCGAGCATTTCGAGATCGGCGAATCGCTCGGCCAGATGGACTTCGAGACGGCGGCCAAGCTGTCGGGCGCCCGCTTCGTGGTGCTGAAGCACGGCCTCGCCCGGCTCGAGAGGGCGATCGGGCAGTACATGCTCGAAAAGCACACGATGGAGCACAGCTACACCGAGGTGAACCCGCCGCTGCTGGTGCGTGACGAGACCGTCTACGGTGTCGGCCAACTGCCGAAGTTCGCCGAGGACCTGTTCCGCACGACCAACGGCTACTGGCTGATCTCGACCGCCGAGGTGACGCTGACCAACCTGGTCCGCGACGCCATCACCGAGGAGGCGGAGCTGCCTTTGCGCTTCACCGCACTGACGCCCTGCTTCCGTTCGGAAGCGGGCGCGGCCGGACGCGACACGCGCGGCATGATTCGCCAGCATCAGTTCCAGAAGGTGGAGCTGGTGTCGATCACCACGCCGGAGGAGAGCCTCGCCGAGCATGAGCGCATGCTCGCCTGCGCCGAGGCGGTGCTGAAGGGGCTCGACCTGCACTACCGCGTCATGACGCTGTGCACCGGCGACATGGGCTTCGGCAGCCAGAAGACCTACGACATCGAGGTCTGGCTGCCGGGGCAGGGGGCTTTTCGCGAGATCTCGTCCTGCTCGGTCTGCGGCGAATTCCAGGCCCGGCGCATGAACGCCCGCTTCCGCCCCAAGGGCGGCGGCGCGCCGCGCTTCGTCCACACCCTCAACGGCTCCGGCGTCGCCGTCGGCCGGGCGCTGGTCGCGGTGCTGGAGACCTACCAGAACGAGGACGGCTCGGTCACGGTGCCTGACGTGCTGCTGCCTTATATGGGCGGTATCCGGCGCATCGAGATGCCGTGACGTCCGAGGCCGTCCGGCCGCCATTCCCTCCGTCTCCCTTTGAAGAAGGTTTTCGATGCGCATCCTGCTCACCAATGACGACGGCATCCACGCGCCGGGGCTGGTGGCGTTGGAAAAGATCGCCCGCGTCTTGTCCGACGACGTCGTCGTCATCGCACCGGAGACCGATCAGTCCGGCGTGTCGCATTCGCTCTCGCTCAGCGATCCCCTGCGGGTGCGGCATATCGCCGAAGGCCGCTACGCCGTCAGCGGCACGCCGACCGACTGCGTGCTGATGGGCGTGCAGCACCTCCTGAAGGACAAGCTGCCCGATCTGGTTCTGTCCGGCGTCAATCGCGGCCAGAACATCGCCGAGGACGTGACCTATTCCGGCACCATCGCCGGGGCGATGGAGGGCACGCTGCTGGGCATTCCCTCGATCGCCCTCAGCCAGGGCTATGGCTTCGGCAGCGACCGCCACAAGCCGCGCTGGCACTGCGCCGAGACGCACGGCCCCGGCATCATCCGCAAGCTCCTGGCGCACGGCTTCGCCAAGGACATGCTGTTCAACGTCAACTTCCCCGACTGCGAGCCCGAGGACGTCGTCGGGATCTCCACCACCATCCAGGGCCGGCGCGACGTGGCGGCGCTGATGGATGTGGTCGAGCGCGAGGACTATCGCGGCAATCCCTATTTCTGGCTGGCGCCCCGCCGGGAGCGACCGACTCCGCTGGAGGGGACGGATCTCTGGGCGCTGTACCAGCGGCGCATCTCGGTGACGCCGCTCAAGCTGGACCTGACCGACGTGGCGGCCCTGGAGCGTCTGTCCGAGGTGTTCGACGGCATCAAATGACCGAGCAGCCGCCCAGCCCCGAAGCATCGCCGCATGCGGAAGCCATGATGGCCTTCATCTTGCGCCTGCGTTCCTTTGGGCTGACCGACCAGAAGCTGCTCAACGCCGTCTCGACCCTGCCGCGCCCGGTCTTCGTGCTGCCGCAATATGCGCGATTCGCCTGGGGCGACTACGCCCTGCCGATCCAGTGTGGCCAGACGATCACGCCGCCGGTGCTGGTGGCGCTGATCGCCGAGCGCCTGGAGATCGAATCGGGGCATCGCGTCCTGGAGATCGGCACGGGCTCCGGCTACCTGACGGCGGTGCTCGCACGCCTGGCGAGAAGGGTGCTGACCATCGACCGCTGGCGCACCCTGGTGACCGAGGCGGAGGAGCGGTTGCGCGCCGTGGCCATCCTCAATGTCACCATGATGGTGGCGGACGGACGGGAGGGCTGGAAGGTGCAGGCCCCGTTCGACCGAATCGTCGTCACGGCGGCGCAGCCCGAGATCCCGCAGGCCCTGATCGACCAGCTCGCGCCGGGCGGCAGGCTGATCGCGCCGGTAGGGGAGGCGGGCGCCGAGCAGCGCCTGGTGATGCTGACCAAGGGCGATGACGGCATCGCCGAAACCACGATCATGCCGGTGCGCGCGGCGCGAATGCTGGAAGGCGTGGCCGAGCGGCTCTGAGGCGGATGCGCCGCGGTATTCCTGAACGCCGCACGCAAAAAGACGGTCGGGCTTAAGCCCTTGTTTACCCCAACAAGGGCTTAATGTTGGCATTGTTCAGTTGCGTTCCGTGAGCGTTGCCATGCGTACCTCGGTCGAGTTCGTCCTCCCGCGCCACCTCACGCGCGTCGCCGTTGTCGCTCTTCTCGCCGGCCTCGCCGCGGGTTGCAGCTCGGATACGATGCGCTTTTCCGAAAATCCGTTCTCCGATCCGTTCCGCTCGCAGCCTCAGCAGACCGCGTCGGTTCAGCCCGCGCCGGCCTATCCCGTGCCGCGCGTGCGGGCCGAGCCGCTGCCCTCGGTGAGTCCGCCCAGCTACCCCAGGCCGATCGCGGCCCAGCCGCTGCCGCCGGTGGAGCCGGTCGCGACCGTGCCGGCCGCGAGCGCCCCGCGCCCGGTCTACGGCTACAACAATCCGCCGCAGGTGGCGCGCCCGGCCCAGCCGGTGATGACCGGCAGCATCCAGTCGGCCAGCCCGCGCATCAGCGGCTTCAAGGGTGGTGGCTGGAGCGCCCAGGGCGGTACCGTCGTCACCGCCGGCGCCGGCGACAGCGTCTACACCCTGTCGAACCGCTTCGGGGTGCCGGCCAACGCCATCATGAGCGTGAACGGGCTCAGCGCCCCCAACCTGACGCCGGGCCAGCGCATCACCATTCCCGTCTACAGCACCGCCAACGCCGCTCCGGCGCCGGCCGCCGCTCCGCCGCTGGCGGCGGCGCAGCCCTTGCCCGCGTCTCACCCCGAGACGACGCGTCCGGTCCGCACCGTTGCGGTGGCGGCCCAGCCGCAGCCTGCCGAGGAACCGGTGCAGCCCAAGGCCGTTCGCACCATCCCGCTGACCACGCCCCCGAGGCCCGTGGCCGAAGTGGCGCCGCGGCCGGCCGAGCCGGCCCCCGCGCCGAAGCCCGCCATGGTGGCGCAGGGCGGCACGCACGTCGTCAAGCCGGGCGAGACCCTGACCTCGATCGCCCGCGCCTACGGCACGACGCGTCCGGCGCTCGCCCGGGAGAACGCCCTGGACGAGTGGGCGACGGTGCGCATCGGCCAATCGTTGAAGGTCTCCGGTAGCTCCGCCGCCGTGGCCGCGGCAAAGCCGGCGGAATCCAAGCCCGTGCACGTTGCAGCCAAGCCTGAAGCGGTGATCAAGCCCGAAGCCGTCGTCAAGCCGGTGCAGGTCGCGGTGGCCAAGCCCGAGCCCGTTGCTGCTAGGAAGCCGGAGCCGGCCGCGGCCAAGCCCGCCCAGGCCGCAGCCAAGAAGCCGGAGCCGGCCAAACCCGCCCAGGTCGTCGCGGCCAAGAAGCCGGAGCCCAAGCCCGTGCAGGTGGCCGCCGCCAAGCCCGAGCCGGCCGCTGCCAAGCCGGTGGCCGCGGCGCAGGCCCAGCCCAAGCCCGCGCCGGCCAAGCCGGTGCAGACCGCGGCGGTCGCCGCGCCGCAGCCGGAACCCACCGTCACCGCCAGCATCACGCCCGTCGTCGCGACCAAGCCGGCCGAGCCGGTGCAGCAGGCCGCGGCGGAGTCGCCGGCGCAGCGCAACGCGCCGGAGTTCCGCTGGCCGGTGCGCGGGCGGGTGATCCAGACCTTCGGCCAGAACGGCGACGGCATCAACATCGCGGTTCCGGAAGGCACCGACGTGAAGGCGGCCGAGAACGGCGTCGTCGCCTATGCCGGCAACGAGCTGAAGGGCTATGGCAACCTGGTGCTGATCCGTCACGCCGACGGCTACGTCACCGCCTATGCCCATGCCAAGGACTTGGCCGTCAAGCGCGGCGACACGGTCAAGCGTGGCCAGACCATCGCCACGGCCGGCCAGACCGGCAACGTCACCTCGCCCCAGCTCCTGTTCGAGCTGCGCAGGGGCGCCCAGCCGGTCGACCCCCGCCCCTATCTCGCAGGCACCTGAGAACCGCGTTCGTCTCCGCGCGAGACCCCGAGACGAATGCGTGCAGCCCGGCGGCAACGCCGGGCTGCTGCGCGTTCAGGCCAGGGGAAAGCCGCGGATCTGTCGATGCGGCGCGGAGACGTCGCGCATCATCTGCACGGGCTCGTGGAGCAGGTGGCCATGTCATTACACCGTCGGGTGTCGGCGGACCCTGTCGCCGAACGGGCGGGACTGACCAGCGCTGCGAAACGGCCGGGACGCGATCTCCGTCAGCCCAGCGTCTTGCCCAGCCGTCCGGCGAGATCCTGCACATATTGCCAAGCGGTGCGGCCGGAGCGGGCGCCGCGGGTGGTCGCCCATTCCAGCGCCTCGGCGCGGACGCGGTCACGATCGTGGTCGAGGCCGAAATGCTCGACATAGCCGTTGACCATCGCGAGATAGTCGTCCTGGCTGCAGCGGTGGAAGCCGAGCCACAGGCCGAAACGGTCCGACAGCGACACCTTTTCCTCGACCGCCTCGCCCGGATTGATCGCCGTCGAGCGCTCGTTCTCGATCATGTCGCGCGGCATCAGGTGGCGGCGGTTGGACGTGGCGTAGAAGATCACATTGTCCGGCCGGCCCTCGACGCCGCCGTCCAGCGCCGCCTTCAGCGACTTGTAGGAGGTGTCGTCGGAATCGAAGGAAAGATCGTCGCAGAACACGATGAAGCGGCAGGGCGCCGGCCGGATCAGGCTCATCAGATCCGGCAGGGTCTCGATATCCTCGCGGTGGATCTCGATCAGTTTCAGGCCGCCGATCGCGGCGTCGACATCGGCATGCGCCGCCTTGACCAGCGACGACTTGCCCATGCCCCGCGCGCCCCAGAGCAGGGCGTTGTTGGCCGGCAGCCCCTTGGCGAAGCGCTCGGTGTTCTCCACCAGGATGTCGCGGACGAGATCGATGCCCTTGAGAAGGGGCATCGCCACCCGGTTGACCTTGGGCACCGGCGCCAGCCGGTGCTCCTGCGCCTGCCAGACGAAAGCGTCGGCGGCATCGAAATCCGGCCTGGGCCGCGGCGGCGGCGCAAGACGCTCCAGCGCGTCGGCGATGCGGGAAAGCAGGGGGAGAAGGTCGGCTGATTTGTCGGTCATAATGGGACCGGCATAGCGCGGAAGGCGAGGGGAGGGAAGAGCCGGAGCGCCTGAGTGGGGTCTCCAGAGCGCTCGGCGCGCCGCGGGGAAAGGGCCTGCGCAAAAGCGTGCTTGCGGCCGGAACCGCCACCCGGCCGAGGTGCCGCCGGGTTGCCGCGCGCGCCGCTCGCCGCCGCGACGTCAGAAGCATGTGATCAGCGGCAAAAACGGCCTCGCGCGATTTGCTTTCACAAGGCCCATCGCTATAGTCCGCGCAACTTTGCGGCCGGCAAGGGGGAATCCGCTTGCCCGGCCGCTGCTTTTTGGAGGACGATTGATGTTCGTGACGCCCGCCTTCGCACAGACGGCTCCGGCAGCCGGCGGCGGTGATCTGTTCGCGGGCCAGTTCGGGATGTTCATCCCGCTGGTCCTGATGTTCGTGATCTTCTATTTCCTGCTGATCCGTCCGCAGCAGAAGCGGGCCAAGCAGCACCAGGAGCTGATCAAGAACGTGCGGCGCGGCGACGTGGTCATCACCAATGGCGGCCTGATCGGCAAGGTGACCAAGGCGGGCGAAGGCGATGCGGAGATCGAGGTCGAGATCGCCGACGGCGTCCGGGTGAAGATCCTGCGCGCCATGCTCGCCGACGTGCGCGCCAAGGGTGAGCCGGTCAAGGCCTGAGGCCCGACACGGCACAGCGGAGCGCGCCATGCACTACACGCCCTGGAAGACAGCGGCCATCGTCGGCACGATCATCATCGGCCTGTGGCTGGCGCTGCCCAACCTCTACCCGCAATCCTGGCGCGATGCCATGCCGAGCTGGCTGCCGCACAGGGCGGTGACGCTCGGCCTCGACCTGCAGGGCGGCTCCCAGCTGCTGCTGGAGGTCAACGGTTCCGCGGTGCTCAAGGACCAGGTCGAGGCCCTGCGCGAGGATGCCCGGCGCACCCTGCGCGACGCCAAGATCGGCTTCACCAATCTCGGCGTGCAGGGGCGCGCCGTGCAGCTTACCCTGCGCGATCCCAACGACACCAAGCGGGCGCTCGATCTCCTGACGCCGCTCGGCGCGCCGCCGACGGGCAACCTGTTCGGCTCCGTCGACCAGCGCACGGTCGATGTGATCGCCGGCGACAACGGCCAGATCAAGCTTGCCGTGACCGATTTCGGCCTGAACGATCGCATGACGCGCGTGCTCAGCCGGTCGATGGAGATCATCGGCATCCGCGTCAACCAGCTCGGCACCACCGAGCCCTCGATCCAGCGCCAGGGCGCGGACCGCATCCTGGTGCAGTTGCCGGGCCTGCAGGATCCCTCGCATTTCAAGACCATCCTCGGCCAGACCGCCAAGCTCGAGTTCCGCCTCGTCGACCAGACGATCTCGCCCGAGCAGGCGGCGCAGATGCGTCCGCCTGCGGATACGGAGATCCTGCCCTCGCAGGACGGCAGCGCCGCTTATGTCGTGGAGAAGCGGGTGATGGTGGCGGGCGAGGACCTCACCGACGCGCAGGCGACCTTCGACCAGCAGAACCGCGAGCCGGTGGTGAGCTTCCGCTTCAACACCCGAGGCGCCCAGCAGTTCGGCCGCGCCACCCAGGAAAATGTCGGCCGGCCCTTCGCCATCGTGCTCGACAACAAGGTGATCTCCGCCCCCAACATCCGCGAGCCCATCCTCGGCGGCTCGGGCCAGATCTCCGGCAGCTTCACGCCGCAGAGCGCCAATGACCTGGCGCTGCTGCTGCGCTCCGGCGCCCTGCCGGCGCCGATGACCGTGGTCGAGGAGCGTACCGTCGGCCCCGGCCTCGGCGCGGATTCGATCCGGGCCGGCGAAATGGCGGCGCTGGTCGGCTCCGGCCTGGTGATCGCCTTCATGATCGCCACCTACGGCCTGTTCGGCATCATCGCCTCGATCGCCGTGATGATCAACGTCGGGCTGATCTTCGGCATCCTGTCGCTGCTCGGCGCGACGCTGACGCTGCCCGGCATTGCCGGCGTGGTGCTGACGGTCGGCATTGCGGTCGACAGCAACGTGCTGATCTACGAGCGCATCCGCGAGGAGGTGCGGGCCGGCCGCTCGCCGCTGATGGCGCTGGATGCGGGCTTCTCCCGCGCTCTGGCAACCATCCTCGATTCCAACATCACCACCTTCATCGCCGCGGCCGTGCTGTTCGTGGTCGGCACCGGCGCGGTGAAGGGCTTTGCCGTCACCCTCGGCGTCGGCATCCTCACCACGGTGTTCACCGCCTTCACGGTGACGCGCCTGCTGGTCTCCTGGTGGTACCGCGGGTTCAAGCCCCGCACGATCCCGATTTGAGTGGAGAGCGCGGTGCGCCATCTTCGTATCGTTCCCGACAACACCAGCTTCGGCTTCGTCCGGTTCCGGCGCTTCAGCTTCCCGATCTCGGCGGTGCTGTCGATCCTGTCGCTGGTGTTCTTCTTCACCCACGGCCTGAACTTCGGCATCGACTTCAAGGGCGGCACGCTGATGGAGGTCCGGGCCCAGTCCGGCCATGTCGACATCGGCGCCGTGCGCGCCACCATCGAAGGCCTCGGCCTCGGCGAGGTGCAGTTGCAGGAGATCGGCTCCAAGGGCGAGGTGATGATCCGCATCGCCCAGCAGCCGGGCGGCGACGCCGAGCAGCAGGTGGCCGCGGCCAAGGTGCGTTCGACGCTGGGCGACAGCTTCGTCTATGAGCGGGTCGAGGTGATCGGCCCGCGCGTGTCGCAGGAGCTGGTCACGCTCGGCACCGTCGGCATCTTCTGTGCCATCGTCGGCATCCTGCTCTATCTGTGGTTCCGCTTCGACTGGCAGTTCGCCGTCGGCGCCATGATCGCCAACGTGCACGACATCGTGCTGACCATCGGCTTCATGTCGGTGACGCAGCTCGAGTTCGACCTGACCAGCGTCGCGGCGCTGCTGACCATCCTGGGCTATTCGCTCAACGACACGGTCGTGATCTACGACCGCATCCGCGAGCTCCTGCGCAAGTACAAGAAGCTGCCGATGGCGGAGCTGCTCGACAACGCCATCAACGCCACGCTGTCGCGCTCGATCATCACCCACGTCACGGTGACCCTGGCGCTGCTGGCGCTGCTGCTGTTCGGCGGCCGGGCCATCCACAGCTTCACGGCCACCATGATGTTCGGCGTGGTGCTGGTCGGCACCTACACCTCGATCTTCATTGCTTCGCCGATCCTGATCTATCTCGGCCTGCGGCCGGGCGCTCCGACGCCGGCGTCGGACGGCAAGAGCGGCAGCGAGGCCTGAGGATGCAGGCGGGCGGCCGGCGCTTCCTGCCGCGGCGGACGCCGATCGACGGCTACGGCGCCGGCGGCTTCCGCTTCGGCGACATGTCGCATCGGGGCTCGCTGCTCTGCCTGCCGTCGGGCATGCATGCCTGGGCGGTGACTGCCCCGGACGCGTTCTCCGAGGAGGCCTTCGCCCAGGTGTTCGAGGAGGCGGCCGAGATCGACTTCCTGCTGGTCGGCACCGGCCGCGACCCGGCGCCGCTGCCTGAGGCGCTGCGCTGGCGCTTTCGCGACGTGCGGATCAGCGTCGACGCCATGGCGACCGGTGCTGCGGCCATGACCTGGAACGTGCTGCTCGGCGAGAATCGGCGTGTCGCCGCAGCCCTGATCGCCACCGCCTAGCAGAAAGCCATGAACGACGCCGCCCGGCCTGCCGACATCGCCCATTGCGAAGGCCTGGTGCGCGACTTCGACCGCGACCGCTGGCTGACGACGCTGCTTGCCCCGGACCCCCATCGCGCGGGCCTGCTGGCGCTCTATGCCTTCAACGTCGAGGTCTCGCGCATCCGCGACACGGTGTCGACGCCGCTGCCCGGCGAGGTGCGCCTGCAATGGTGGCGCGATCTCCTGGAAGGCGAGGCGAGGGGGGATGCGACGGGCCACCCGGTGGCGATGGCCCTGCTCGGCGCGATCGGCCGCTACAGCCTGCCGCGCGCCGCCTTCCTCGACCTGATCGACGCGCGGGTGCAGGATCTCTACGACGACCCGGTACCGACCCTGGCCGACCTGGAGGGCTATTGCGGCGAGACCTCGTCGGCGCTGATGCGGCTGGCCTGCCTGGTGCTGGCCGATGGCGGCGATCCCGGCTCGGCCGATGCCGTCGGCCATGGCGGCGTCGCCTATGCCCTGACCGGCCTGCTGCGCAGCTTTGCCCGTCAGGCGGCGCGCGGCCAGATCCTGGTGCCGCAGGAGGTGCTGGACCGCCACGGCGCCCGCCGCGACGACATCCTGGCCGGACAGGCGACGCCGGCGGTGAAGGCGGCGCTGGCCGAGATGCGCGGCCATGCCCGCCGCCACCTCGACCTCGCAGAGGCCCGGCTCGGCGCCGTGCCCCGGCCGGCCGCCGCCGCCCTGCTGCCGCTGGCGCTGGCCCGCCCCTATCTCAGGCTGATGGAGAAGCCCGGCTACGAGCCGTTCCGCGATCCGGTCGAGCTGCCGCAATGGCGGCGGCAATGGGCGCTGTGGCGGGCGAGCCGCCGATAGAGGCCGGCTGTGGCCCTGCCCTTTGCGGGGAAAGTGAACTGGTCTGGAGTAAGAAGGCTCTGAGCGTCGACCTGATGACAAGCGCAAATTGTGCGCACAGCCGCGGTTGCTACCAGCCTACTCCGCCGCTGCACGGCCTTCGCCGCCGATCCAGGCCGTCAGGTCCTCCAGCGCCCGGCGGGTCATCGCCTTCTTCTTGGCGATTGCCTTGTCGGTGCCCCGCAGGCGGCGGCCGTCCTCGCTCTTCGGCGCGACGTCGAGCGGCGGAAACAGGCCGAAATTGACGTTCATCGGCTGGAAGGAGCGCGGGCCGGCATCGACGGTGACGATGTGGCCGCCGGTGATGTGGCCGAGCAGGGCGCCCATCGCCGTGGTCGCCGGCGGCGGCGCGGGTCGGGCGCCGAGGCGCTCGGCGGCGGCGAAGCGGCCGGCCATCAGGCCGACGGCGGCGCTTTCGACATAGCCCTCGCAGCCAGTGATCTGGCCGGCGAAGCGCAGGCGGGGCATCGCCTTCAGCCGCAGCGTGGCGTCGAGCAGCACCGGCGAGTTCAGATAGGTGTTGCGGTGCAGGCCGCCGAGCCGGGCGAACTCGGCCTGCTCGAGGCCTGGAATGGCGCGGAAGATGCGCGCCTGCTCGGCATAGCGCAGCTTGGTCTGGAAGCCGACCATGTTGTAGAGCGTGCCGAGCGCATTGTCCTGGCGCAGTTGGACGATGGCGTAGGGCTTGACCGTCGGGTCGCGCGGGTTGGTCAGGCCCACCGGCTTCATCGGACCGAAGCGCAGGGTCTCGCGGCCGCGCTCGGCCATCACCTCGATCGGCAGGCAGCCGTCGAAATAGGGCGTGCCCTCCCATTCCTTGAAGCCGGTCTTGTCGCCGGCCAGCAGGGCATCGACGAAGGCATCGTACTGCTCGCGCGTCATCGGACAGTTGATGTAGTCGGCGCCGCTGCCGCCGGGCCCGGCCTTGTCGTAGCGCGACTGGAACCAGGCGACGTCCATGTCGATCGTGTCGCGATGCACGATCGGGGCGATGGCGTCGAAGAAGGCGAGGGAGGTTTCGCCGGTGAGCCCGCCGATGGCTTCGGCCAGGGCCGGGGAGGTGAGGGGGCCGGTGGCGACGATGACGCTGTCCCAGTCCTCGGGCGGCACGCCGGCGACCTCGCCGCGGCGGATCTCGACCAGGGGATCGGCTTCGAGCCGTGCGGTCACCGCCGCGGCGAAGCCGTCGCGGTCGACCGCGAGCGCGCCGCCGGCCGGCACCTTGTGGGCGTCGCCGCTGGCGATGATCAGCGAGCCCAGGCGGCGCATCTCCTCGTGCAGCAGGCCGACCGCATTGGTCTGCGCATCGTCCGAGCGGAAGGAGTTGGAGCAGACGAGCTCGGCGAAGTCGCCGGTCTTGTGCACCTCGGTGCCGCGCTCGGGGCGCATCTCGTGCAGGATGACGGGCAGTCCGGCGCGGGCGATCTGCCAGGCGGCTTCCGCCCCGGCCAGCCCGCCGCCGATCACATGGATGGGGGCGTGTGTCATGGCGCGGTTCTAGCCCCGGCCATGGCCCGAGGCAACGCCTCGCCCTGTGCACGAATACGATGCCCCGGACACGAAAACGCCCGCCGATGGGAGGATCGGCGGGCGCTTCGCGGTCGCGGCAATGGGAGGAGGAGGCCGCAACCGGTACCGATACGGCGGAGAATCGCTCCGCCGTCGATTCGAGAACTCAGGCGCGGGCAGCTTCGCGCGCAATGGTCCGCAGGTCGGCCGGATTGATGCCGATGTCGAACAGATCGCGCTCGCTCAGGCGCCGGAGCTCGGCCAGGGTCTCGCGCTCACGACGCCAGACACGGACACGCTCGATCAGGGCAGCGAACAGCATGGGATATTCCTTTCTCGGTCCCCGCGACGGAACGGATTTTCCGTTGCCTTTCGAGAAGGAATATGATCGATGTTGCAGTGCACCGCTAGTGGGTGCGATGCACAACAGCCATGCGATTGCGCATGGGCTCTCGCTAATTTTGTCACAAATCTTTTAGGCTTGGGACATTTTTGCGGCAACCAATGCGCTCCATGCATGGCAATTCGGTCATTCGGCGGCTTCCCGCGCCTTTCTGGACTGGGGACGGCGCTGCATGACCTCGCGCAGGAAACGCCCGGTATGGGAGCGCTTCTCGCGGGCGATGTCCTCGGGCGTGCCCTGGGCCACCACCTCGCCGCCGCCGTCGCCCCCCTCCGGCCCCATGTCGATCACCCAGTCGGCGGTCTTGATCACCTCCAGATTGTGCTCGATCACCACCACCGTGTTGCCCTGGTCGACCAGCTCGTGCAGAACTTCCAGGAGCTTGGCGACGTCGTGGAAGTGCAGGCCGGTGGTCGGCTCGTCGAGGATGTAGAGCGTGCGGCCGGTCGAGCGGCGCGACAGCTCCTTCGACAGCTTGACGCGCTGGGCCTCGCCGCCGGAGAGGGTGGTTGCCTGCTGGCCGACCTTGACATAGCCCAGCCCGACCCGGGCCAGCGTCTCCATGGTGTTGCGGATGTTCGGCACCGCCTTGAAGAACTCGGCCCCCTCGTCGACGGTCATGTCGAGCACGTCGGCGATCGACTTGTTCTTGAATTTCACCTCCAGCGTCTCGCGGCCGTAGCGCTTGCCCTTGCACACGTCGCAGGTGACGTAGACATCGGGCAGGAAGTGCATCTCGATCTTGATGACGCCGTCGCCCTGGCAGGCTTCGCAGCGTCCGCCCTTGACGTTGAAGGAAAACCGGCCGGGCTGGAAGCCACGCGCCTTGGCTTCCGGCAGGCCCGAGAACCATTCCCGGATCGGCGTGAAGGCGCCGGTATAGGTCGCCGGGTTGGAGCGCGGCGTGCGGCCGATCGGCGACTGGTCGATGTCGATGACCTTGTCGATCAGTTCCAGCCCCTCGATCCGGTCATGGGGGGCCGGATGCTCGGACGCACCGTTGAGCCGGCGCGCCACCGCCTTGTAGAGCGTGTCGATCAGCAGCGTCGACTTGCCGCCGCCCGATACGCCGGTGACGCAGGTGAAGAGGCCGAGCGGCAGCTCGACCGAGACGTCCTTGAGGTTGTTGCCGCGGGCGCCGACCACCTTCAGCGCCTTGCCCTTCTGGCGCTTGCGCCGCCGCTCGGGCAGGGGCACGGCCAGCTCGCCGGTGAGGTACTTGCCGGTGAGGGAGTGCGGGTTGGCCATCACCTCGGCCGGCGTGCCCTGGGCGACGATGCGCCCGCCATGCACGCCCGCCCCGGGGCCGACGTCGACGACGAAATCGGCCTGCAGGATGGCATCCTCGTCATGCTCGACCACGACGACGGTGTTGCCGAGGTCACGCAGCCGGCGCAGCGTCTCCAGCAGGCGCTCATTGTCGCGCTGATGCAGGCCGATCGACGGCTCGTCCAGCACGTAGAGCACGCCGGTTAGGCCCGAGCCGATCTGTGAGGCGAGGCGGATGCGCTGGCTCTCGCCACCCGACAGGGTGCCGGAATTGCGCGCCAGGGTGAGGTAGTCGAGGCCGACATCGACGAGGAAGCGCAGGCGCTCGCGAATCTCCTTGAGGATGCGGCCGGCGATCTCGTTGCGCTTGTCGTCCAGCTTGGCCGGCAGCGCCTCGAACCAGCCCTGGGCCTGACGCACCGACATGGCCGAAACCATGCCGACATGGCACTGGTCGATCTTCACCGCCAGGGCCTCCGGCTTGAGGCGGAAACCGGCGCAGGCCTTGCAGGGCGTGTTCGACATGTAGCGCGCGATGTCCTCGCGCGCCCATTCCGAATCGGTCTCCTTCCAGCGCCGCTCGAGATTGGTGATGACGCCCTCGAAAGTCTTGCGCGTCTCATAGGCGCGCAGGCCGTCGTCGAAGGAGAACTTGATCTCGTCCTTGCCCGACCCGTAGAGCATCACCGACCTGACGTTTTCCGGCAGATCCTCCCAAGGCGTCGTCACACCGAACTTGTAGTGCTTGGCCAGCGCGTCGATTGTCTGGGCGTAGTAGGGGCTGGTCGACTTGGCCCACGGCGCGATGGCGCCCTTGCGCAGCGACAGGGATTCGTCCGGCACGATCAGCATGGGATCGACCGTCATCTCCGCGCCCAGGCCGTCACAGGCCGGGCAGGCGCCGAACGGGTTGTTGAAGGAGAACAGCCTCGGCTCGATCTCGGGGATGGTGAAGCCGGAGACCGGGCAGGCGAATTTCTGGCTGAAGACGATCCGCGCCGGCTCGCCCTTGTCGTCCTTCTGGTCGGCCATCTCGGCCACGGCGATGCCGTCGGCCAGCTCCAGCGCCGTCTCGAACGAATCGGCAAGGCGCGCCGCGATGTCGCCGCGGACGACGATGCGGTCGACCACCACGTCGATGTCGTGCTTGAGCTTCTTGTCGAGGGCAGGGGCGTCGGCCAGCTCGTAGAAGGTGCCGTCGATCTTGGCGCGCTGGAAGCCGCGTTTCATGTATTCCGCGATCTCCTTGCGGTACTCGCCCTTGCGTCCCCGCACCACCGGCGCCAGCAGGAACAGGCGCGTGCCCTCGGGCAGGGCCATGACGCGGTCGACCATCTGGCTGACGGTCTGGCTCTCGATCGGCAGGCCGGTGGCCGGCGAATAGGGGATGCCGACCCGGGCCCAGAGCAGGCGCATATAGTCGTAGATCTCGGTGACCGTGCCGACCGTCGAGCGCGGGTTGCGCGAGGTCGTCTTCTGCTCGATCGAGATCGCCGGCGAAAGCCCGTCGATCTGGTCGACGTCGGGCTTCTGCATCATCTCCAGGAACTGGCGGGCATAGGCCGACAGGCTTTCGACATAGCGCCGCTGTCCCTCGGCATAGATGGTGTCGAAGGCGAGCGACGACTTGCCGGACCCCGACAGACCGGTGAACACCACGAGCTTGTCGCGGGGGATCTCCAGGTCGATGTTCTTGAGGTTGTGCTCGCGGGCGCCGCGTATCGAAATGACGCGGCGATCCGCGGACGAGGGGGCTTGTCGGCCCGGCGTCTGACCAGTCATGCAGTCGATCCCAACGGGATGGAGGGGTGGGCGTTCGGCCGAGACATAGGGGGCCGGAGGCGCAGAATGAAGCGGCTTGACGTCAAAAACAAGAACGTTTCGGGAACCGGTCCGAGTTTTTGCAGCGGCTGCGTCGTTTCGCGCCGCCCGGCAGCGTCAGCCGTAATAGGTTGCGAGGGTGAGCCACAGGGTGCTGCCCAGGCCCGTGGCCGCCAGCAGCGCCACCCAGGCGCCGGCGCCGAGACGCAAGGCCGGCTCGCCGCTGGTGCGCAGGCCGACCAGCAGCAGCGGCGCCAGCGGGTAGAGATAGCGCCCCTGGAAGCCTTGAACCGTCGGCTGGCCGAAGCCGGTCCACTGCACGTAGAGCAGGGTCAGGATCAGCACCGTGCCGGCGCCGGCGATGGCGGCGCCGAGGCCGAGCGCGAGCGGGCCATAGCGGGCGGCGCGCGCGGTGGGGTCGGAGACCAGCACGAACAGCATGAGACCGACGAGCGCCACCAGGACAGGCAGGGGCAGGGCGACCGGCGGGCCGAAGATGCCGATGAAACCCCTGACAGCGTCATAGACCAGCGGCGTGTCGACCAGGGTGCGCCAGAGCACCGCGACATAGCCGAACGGATCGGCGAGGATCGCGGCCATCTGCCCGTCCGGATTCACCTCGCCGGCCCAGGTGCGGTACGTGATGCCGGCGAAATAGGTGTGCTTCAGCGTCACCATCCAAGCCAGGCTCGCGAGCGCGCCGGGCAGGATGATCAGCGCCAGCGCGCCGGCCCAGGCGGCGGTCGAACCGAAGCGCGCGCGGGGGATGGCCAGGGCGAGCAGCGGCAGCACGAGATAGGCGCTCTTGCATTGGGCCAGAATGAACGCGACCGCGGCCAGCCGCAGGATATCCCGTCCACCCATCGGCTCGCGGCGCACCATCTCGCGCAGGATCATCGCCGCCAGCAGGAAGGCCAGCCCGGTGGTGAACTGGTCGGCGTCGAGCGTGCTGCGCGAGAAGGTGACGGTCGGCAGCAGGGCGAGGGCGGCGAGCGCGAACTTGTGCGTGGGAATGATGCGGATGGCGAGAAGGGTCAGGCCGATGCCGGCGGCCAGCCCGGCCAGCCGGCCGAGATAGAACAGGATGAGGGGCGGCAGGCCGAGGCTGCCGCCGAGCCGGATCACCGGCACCTGCGGCAGATAGGAGAGGGGATGCAGCACGGCGATCGGGTTGGGCGCCAGGATGGCGTCCGGCTCCGCGCCCAGCGGGATGGCGGCCAGCCGGCGCCACTGGTCCAGCGAATAGGAGTAGGGCGGTTTCGCCCCCTCCGGGAAGAAGGAGCCGCCGACGGCGAGCAACTCGGCGATGCCGGGCCGCACGGCAGCCGGCTCGATCAGCACATGACCGGCCGCCACGCCTGCCGTCCGCTGGAAGTTGAACGTCTCGTTGCCGCCTCCGAGCGGTGGTATCACGGCAACCAGAACCAGGCCGAACAGCCCGGCGATCCAGGCGAACAGGCGGTCGGGGCACGAGAGCAGGCGCGACGGCATCGGATCAACCCAGCGGCAGAGAGGCGCACGGCCGTCTTTGGCTGCACAGGCAAATCCGAGATTCGTCAACACGCCGCCGGCCGCACGTGCTATCGCCGGGCAGCCGGTTCCGTCAGCAGCCCTGCGCCATGATCGAGATCACCAACACCCTGTCCATCGACGAGCGCGAGATCGAGGAGAGCTTTCTGCGGGCGTCAGGGCCGGGCGGGCAGGCGGTCAACACCACCTCGACCGCGGTGCAGCTGCGGTTCGATGCCCGCCGGTCGCCGTCCCTGCCCGACGAGATTGCCATCCGGCTGATGAAGCTGGCAGGCAGCCGCCTTACCCAGGACGGGGTGATCGTCATCACGGCCCAGACCCATCGCAGCCAGAAGCTGAACCGCGAGGAGGCGCTGGCGCGGCTGGTGGAGCTGATCCGCGCGGCGACGGTGAAGCCGACACCGCGCCGTCCGACCAAGCCGACAAAGGCCTCGAAGGAACGCCGCCTGGCAGCCAAGGACCGGCGTTCCGAGGTCAAGGCCGGACGGCGGCGCAACAATCGAGAGGAGTAACCGTCAGGCCTCGACGCCGAGCAGGCGGCCGACTTCCGCCATGGTCTCGGCGACATGATCGGCGCCCGCCGCCTTGAGGCGCTCGGCGCTGGCCGGACCGCTGTGCAGGCCGCCGGTGAAGCCGATGGCCGTCATGCCGGCAGCCTTGGCCGCCGTGACGCCGGCGACGCTGTCCTCGACCACCACCGCCTCGTGCGGCGCCACGCCGAGCCGTTCGGACGCGTAGAGGAAGAGGTCCGGAGCCGGCTTGCCGCGGGCCACCAGCTTGGCGCAGTAGATGTGGGGATAGAACAGCTCGAACAGGCTGGTCAGGCTCAGCCCCAGGCCGAGCTTGGCCGGCGGGCTGTTCGAGGCGACGCAGAAGGGCGTCGGCAGGCGCTTGACCAGTTCGTGCACGCCCGCGATCGGCTGCAGGCGCTCGCGGTAGGCCTGCTCGAGGGTGGCGCCGGCCTGCTGCGCGAAGTCCAGCGGCAGCTTGCGCGCGAATTCGCGCTCGATCGCCTCCTCGACGCCGACCTGCGTCAGGCCGATGAACAGGCTCATACAGCGTTCCGCGGTCATGGGCATGCCGAGGCGCGTCAACACCTCCGCCGTGGCGTCCGCCGACAGGATCTCGCTGTCGATAAGGACGCCGTCGCAATCGAAAATCACCGAAGAATACTGCATGGACCCCATCAAGGCGGAAGCGCGAAGCGCTGCTTCGTCGGCCCGGGGGGCCGTCCGTGTCAAGCGGGAAGAGCAGGGCGGGCTCAATCCCTCGCCGCCCCTGGTGCCGCGACGCCTGGACGGAATGGAAATCAGGACCGTCGTCGGCGGCATCGAGAGGCTCGCGCCACCCGATGCCCCGCATCCGTGCCGCTGATGCTCGGCCCAGGCCTGACAAAGGGCGCGATGCCGATCGGAACCGGGATCTGGATCGACTGAAGGCCCGCATGCCATGGCGATGCGGCGGCGCAGCCGCCGTCGGCGGTCTGGTGACGGCGATTGCCGGGACCGGCCGACCAAGTTGCCGGCCGGACGCGTGAACTGCGACTTCGCAGGGGTTGCCGCAGCCCATGAGCCCATGCCGGGCGTCGACGGTCCGGATCGAGCCGATGATCGGAGCAGCAGGGGCTTCGGATCAAATTCGCATAAGATATATTATGGAACATTATTCTGCCCGGCCCCTGGGCAGGTGGCGGGCGGCCCGCTCCTGGCTGACCGCCGAGCCGCGGCCTCAGTACTCGACGACGCCGTCGAGCGCGTAGTGCTTCACGGTCTTCCGGTTGGCGATCAGCTCGTCGATCGTCGGTTCGCCGGTCATGGCGCGGCGGATGGCGAGCTTCGTCGCCTCGTAGTTGGTGCGATAGAGGTCGGCCTTGTCGAGGTTCGGATCGCTGGCGCAGCGCGGGTCGAGCCAGATCGTGACGATGATGCAGATCCTGTCGGTCTGGTCCTTCGGCAGCACGCCCTCGATGACGCAGTCGATGATGGCGTCGCCGGTCGCGCCCTGCACGACGCCGCCGAGAAGCTCGACATAGGCGCCGTTATGGATCGTCGCCTTGGTCGTCATCATGGTGGCCGGGCGGACAAGCTGGTTGAGGTCGCGCACCACGAACATACGGGTATGGCCGACCGTCTGGCCGAGCATGGCCGCGAAGCCGTGGCCGACCGGCCCGTCGACCGAGCCGATCAGCACCTCAGGCATGGCGTCGGTGTACTGGCCTTCCCTGGCGAGCACGGTCGCCTCGCCGGTGCGAAAGATGATGTCGGTCATGTCATTGCTCCTGTTCAAGGTCCATTCGGGATGCGTCATGGAACATGGTTGTGGTGGCGGACGCGGCGGATGATGAACCAGCCGACCGCCGCCACCACGAACGGGATCGCGAATGCCGTCGCGACCTCCTGCTCCACATGGAGGCCGAGCACCGGCAACAGGCCGGCCATGTGGCCGATCAGCCCGACGACGTAGTAGCTCACGGCGGCAATCGACAAGCCCTCGACCGTGTGCTGCAGCCTGAGCTGCAGGCGCGTGCGCTCGCTCAGGGTCGCCAGGATGTCGCGGTTCTGCCGCTCCAGCTCGATGTCGACCTTGGTGCGCAGCAGCTGCGTGGCACGCGCCAGCCGGCGCGACAGGCTGCTCTGGCGCTCCTCGATGGCGGCACAGGTCCTGAGCGCCGGCGCCATCCGGCGGTTCAGGAAGCTGCCGAGCGTCTCGCTGCCGGCGATCTCCTCGGCGCGGATCGCGCCGAGCCGGCCCTGGACGATGCCCTCATAGGCCCGGGTGGCGCCGAAGCGGAACTGCGACGCGGCGACGCCGGCTTCCAGTTCCGCCGCCAGCGCAGCGATGCGGTCGAGCAGTTGCTGGTTGGCGTCAAGCCCTTCGGCAACCGTCATTTCGCGCGTCACCTCCATCAGGCTGCGCTCGATCCGGCTGGTCGGCTCGCTGAGCCTCTGCGCCTCCGGCAGGCCGAGCAGCGCCAGCAGCCGATAGGTTTCGAGCTCGAGCAGGCGCTGGGCCAGCGCGCCGGCCCGCATGGCATCGAGCCCGTGATCGACGATCAGGATGCGGACGAAGCCGTCCGCTCCGGCCTTGAAGTCTGTGGCGATCCGTGCGGCGCGGCTTTCCGCCGTCATGGCGCAAAGCGAGCTGGAGTCGAACACCTGGCCGAGCTCCGGCGCCGCGTGTGCGCTGACGAGCTGCAGGTCGATCGAGACCAGGTGGCGGCCGGGCTGGGCCACCAGTCCCATCAGCCAGGCGAGCTCGCCGGCCGCTCGTGCAAACAGCGCCCCGTCGCCGGCGTCGCCGAGCTGCCAGCAATAGGTGGTGAACTCGCTGTGCTGCTCCCAACGCAGGATCCTGTCGCTGAATTCGACCCGGTGGTGCCGGACGCCGGCACGCGGCGGCTCGACGCCGCGCTCGGCGCAGAAGCGCGCCAGCGCCGCGCGGTCGGCCTTGGCCTCCCCGGCATCGGTCAGGAAGGCGAAATGCAGCAGGCGCCGCGGCGTCTCCAGCGGACGGAACGGGCGGGCATGCACTTCCTCCAGCACCACGCCGCGATGCTCATGCGGCCGCAGCGTCACGGCCTTGGGCGCTTGGGAGCCGTCCATGGTCTGTCCTCGGGAGATCGGGCAAGGAATGCCGGGCGCCGGTAGCATTTGCCGGGAACCCTGCCTCGTGTCGAGATGACAGGAGCGCCCTGCCCTGCGGCCATCCGACGCCGTCAGGCGATGTCGCGGGTTCGCAGCCGCGACGTCGAAAGCTCGCCGCCGGCCTCCAGGATCGGATAGGCCACCGCGGTCAGGTGGGCGACGATGCGCTTGAGGTCGCGGATCACGTCCATATGCAGTGAGGACGTCTCGATCGAGGCCAGCTTGCCGGCCCGCAGCCGCGCAAGATGGCTCTCGGCGGCGGAGCGCTCGAAGCCGCGGATGTGGTCCTTGGCCTCGACCAGGCGGCGCGCCATCTCGACGTCCTGGGTCATGAACACGGTGATCGCCAGGCGCATCTGCTCGACGGTCTGGCGGTGCAGGGCCCGGATCTCGGCCCAGCCCTCGGCTGAAAAATGCAGTCCCAGCCGCTGCTTCTTGGCCGCGAGCTCCAGCAGAGTCTTGTCGAGGATGTCGCCGACATGCTCAAGGTTGGTGGTGAACAGGATGAGGTCGAAGGCCTTGCGGGCGATCTCCTCGTCCAGCGGCGTGCGGGTCAGCCGCGTCAGATAGAGCTTGATGCTCTCCTGCAGCTGGTCGACCTTGAAGTCGAGACGACTGATCTGCTTGCGCCGGGCGTCGTCCGCCTCCTCGAAGGTGACGATGGCTTCGCGCAGCATCACTTCGACGATCTCCGCCAGGCGCATCACCTCGCGCGAGGCTGCGACCAGCGCCACCGACGGACGCTCGAAGTCCGCCTCGTCGAGCAGCGACAATTGCTTGTCCTCCACCGGCTCCTCGGGTTCCGGCATCAGGCGCTCGAGCAGGCGCGCGGTGGTATCGACCAGGGGCAGGAAGAGCAGGGCCAGGAGCAGGTTGAAGGCGCTGTGGAAATTGGCGACCTGCCGCGCCGGATCGACACCGAGCGCGCCGAGGCGGGGGGCGATCCAGGCGAGGGCGGGCAGCAGGACCAGCGCGCCGGCGAGGCGCGTCGCCAGGTTGCCGACGAGCGCCCGCTTCACCGCGATCGGCGCCCGCAGCGACAGGCCGAGCGGCGCCAGCCCGGATCCGACATTGGCTCCGAGCGCCAGCGTCAGCGCAAGATGCGCGTCGATCACCCCTGCCCCGGCCAGCGACATCAGCAGCAGCAGGATCGCCACGCTCGAATGCACCAGCCACGCCAGGGCCGCGCCGATCACCAGCGCCAGAGCCGGCTGGCCGGCAAGCTGCTGGAAGACCAGGAGCAGCACCGGATTGGCCCGCAGCGGCCCGGCAACCTGGGTCACCAGCCCGAGCGACATGATCATCAGCCCGAGGCCGATGCCGATCCGCCCGACATTGCGGACAAGCGGCGAGCGGCCGGTCATGAAGGCGACCACCCCGGCGAGAATCAGGAGCGGCATCAGCGCGCCAAGATCGAAGGACAGGGCCTGGACCACCAGGGTCGTGCCGACATTGGTGCCGAGCAGCACCGCCAGCGCCATGGCGAGGCTGAGGAAGCCGCGCTCGACGAAGGACATGGCCAGGAGCGTCGATCCGGTCGAGCTCTGCAGCAGCGTGGCGACCCCCGCCCCCGCCAGGCAGGCCCGCACGCGGTCGGCCGTCGCCTTGGCGATCACCCGGCGGAGATTCTCGCCGAAGGCCCGCATCACTCCGGTCTTGACCAGGCGGGTCGACCACAGCAGCAGGGCGATGCCGGCGAGAAGATCGAGCAGATAATGGTGTCCGACCATGCGCAGAACTCCTCGGACCAAGCCCCCATGTCATCCGCGACCGGCGGCTTGGAGACGGCCGCCGGCCGGTTCTCCCTCCGGCGGCGGAAGGGGACGAGGGCAGGGGGCGAGACGGCGTCAGCTGTCCCGACGCGAGTCCCCTGCCCCCGTCAATATAGGATAACGTCTTGGAGTTCCGAAGTTTCTGTTGTCACAATCCGTCGTCTTCCGACGCGGGAGCGACGAAGTCGAGCCGCATTCCGTCATAGGCGGGCTCGACATGCGGCGGCAGCTGCGCGCGCAGCGTCGCATAGTCCATGTCGGTGTGCATGTTGGTCAGGATCGCGCGCTTCGGCTTCAGGCGCTCGATCCAGTCCAGGGCTTCGGGCAGCGACCAATGGCTGGGATGGGCTTGCGGACGCAGGGCGTCGACGATCCAGATGTCGAGGCCGCGCAAGGCTTCGAGGCTTTCCTCCGGCAGGCCGTTGACGTCGCTGGAATAGGCGAGATTGCCGAAGCGAAAGCCCAGCGAGTCGATGTCGCCATGGTGCTGGCGGAAGGGCAGGGCCGTCACCGGCCCCCCTGCCCCGCCGATGGTGATGCTCGTCCCCATCGGGCGCAGCCTCAGGATCGGCGGATATTGCGACCCCGGCGGGGTCTCGAAGCAATAGCCGAAGCGATGGCGCAGCAGCGCCGCCGTGCGCTCGTCGGCATAGACGTCGACCAGCCGGCGCTTGTAGATCGCCAGCACGCGCAGATCGTCGATGCCATGGGTGTGATCGGCATGCTCATGGGTATAGAGCACGCCGTCGACCCATTCGACGCCGGCGTCCAGAAGCTGGGCGCGCATGTCCGGCCCGGTGTCGACCAGGACGGTGGTGCGCCCTTCCGGCGTGACCTGCTCGACCAGCAGCGAGCAGCGCCGGCGCCGGTTGCGCGGTTCCGCCGGATCGCAGGCGCCCCAGCCATAACCGATGCGCGGCACGCCGCCGGACGACGCGCAGCCGAGGATGGTGGCGGTCAGGGACACCGGCATCCGCCCCGCCTGCCCTGCCCCCTCGATGCGCCGGTCATGCCGCCACCTCGCTCCCGGCGGGCCGCGTCATCCTCGAGAACAGCCGGAACGTGTTCTCGGTGGTGATGCGGGCGATCTCGGCTTCGCTCACGCCGATGGTCTCGGCCAGCACCCCGGCGGTGTGGGCGACATAGGCCGGTTCGTTGCGCTTGCCGCGATAGGGCATCGGCGCGAGGTAGGGCGCATCCGTTTCCACCAGCAGGCGGTCGCGCGGCACCTCGCGGGCGATGGCGCGCAGTTCCTCCGAGCGCTTGAAGGTCAGGATGCCGGAGAACGACACGTAGTGGCCGAGAGCCACGGCGCGCCGCGCCAGCTCGGCGCCGGAGGAAAAGCAATGCAGCACGGCGGAGAACGCCCCCTGCCCCATCTCCTCCTCGAGGATGGCGGCCACGTCCGCATCCGCCTCCCGGGCATGGATCACCAGGGGCAGGCCGGTGCGGCGCGCGGCGGCGATATGCCGGCGAAAGCCGCGCGCCTGCACCTCGCGCGGGCTGTTGTCGTAGTGATAGTCGAGCCCCGCCTCCCCGATCGCCACGACCTTGGGGTGCGCGGCCAGGGCCAGGATCTCCTCGAGCGGGACGTCGTCCTCCTCCGCGGCATGGTGGCAATGCGTGCCGACCGAGCCGAACACGTCGTCATAGCGCTCGATCAGCGCCTTGATCTGGTGGAAGCGGCGCACGCGGGTCGAGATGGTGATCATGCGCCGCAGGCCGGCGGCACGGGCGCGGGCGACGATGTCGTCGACCTCCGGCGCGAAGTCGGGGAAATCGAGATGGCAATGGCTGTCGATCAACATGGCTCTGTCGGGCCTGGAGCGCTGTGCGATTTGACGAAATCGCGCCAAGTCGCAAAGACGCGTCGAAACAAGGAGTTGGAGCAAGGCGCGCTTCCACTGAAACACGCTTTGCTCCGGCATGCCGACGGCGGCGCAGCCGCGTCGGCCACGCCGCCATGTGTCGGAAATCGGCCGTGCCGACGGCCTGCGTCACGCTGCGGGCGGCGCTTCCACATAACGCGGGAACACGCCCTTGGGCTCGGGCAGCTCGACGTCCGGCGACAGCCGGCCGTCGGCGCCGAGATGGTCGAAGTTGCGGGCCTCCTCCGGCACGGCCAGCAGGTCGAGCAGCGCCGCCGCGCTCGCCGGCATCACCGGCTGGCACAGGATCGCGACCTGGCGCACCACCTCGGCGGTGACGTAGAGCACGGTTTCCATGCGCGCCGGATCGGTCTTCCTGAGCTTCCACGGCTCCTCGGCGGCGAAGTAGCGGTTGGCCTCGGCCACTACGGCCCACATGTCGGCCAGCATGGTGTGCAGCGCGAACTGGAACATGGCATCGCGCGCCTTCCACACCAGTCCGTCGGCCGCGGTCAGCAGATCGACGTCGGAGGGCAGCAGGTCGCCCGGGCTCGGGATGCGGCCGCCGCAATTCTTGGCGATCATCGACAGTGAGCGCTGCGCCAGGTTGCCGAGATCATTGGCGAGGTCGGCGTTGGAGCGGTTGACGATCGCCTCGTGCGAGCAGTTGCCGTCCTGGCCGAACGGTACCTCGCGCAGGAAGAAGTAGCGGACCTGGTCGACGCCGTATTGTTCGACCATGGCGAAGGGGTCGACGACGTTGCCGACCGACTTCGACATCTTCTCGCCGCGGTTGAACAGGAAGCCGTGGGCGAAGACGCGCCGCGGCAGCGGCAGTCCGGCCGACATCAGGAAAGCCGGCCAGTAGACGGCGTGGAAGCGCACGATGTCCTTGCCGACGATGTGGGCGTTGGCCGGCCAGTAGTCCGCGCGATCCGCCGCCTCGTCGGGAAAGCCGGTGGCGGTGAGGTAGTTGGTCAGCGCGTCGACCCAGACATACATCACATGCTTGGGCGCCCCGGGCACGGGGATGCCCCAGTCGAAGGTGGTGCGGCTCATCGAGAGGTCGCGCAGGCCCGACTTGACGAAGCTGACCACCTCGTTGCGCCTCTCCGCCGGCCCGACGAAATCGGGATGCGCCTCGTAATGGGCCAGCAGCCTGTCGCCGAACTTGCTCAGGCGGAAGAAGTAGCTCTCCTCCTCCACCCATTCCACCGGCGTGCCGGTCGGAGCGCGGCGCTTGCCGTCCTCGGCGACGGTGAGCTCGGACTCGTCGTAATAGGCTTCGTCCCGCACCGAGTACCAGCCCGAATAGGTGGACAGATAGATGTCGCCGGCCTCGACCATGCGGTTCCAGATCGCGGTGCAGGCCTCGAAGTGCCGCTCCTCGGTGGTGCGGATGAAGTCGTCATTGGAGGCGTTCAGCGCCTCGGTCAGGTCGCGGAAGACCTGCGAGTTGCGGTCCGCCAGCTCCCGGGCGGTCGTGCCCTCCCGAGCCGCGGTCTGCAGCATCTTCTGGCCGTGCTCGTCGGTGCCGGTGAGGAAGAACACGTCATAGCCATCGAGCCGGCGGAACCGGGCGATCGCATCGGTGGCGACGAGCTCGTAGGCGTGGCCGATATGAGGGCGTCCGTTGGGGTAGGAGATCGCCGTGGTGATGTAATACTTGTCTTGATCAGGCATACCGGAAACACCTCCCGTCGGGAGTCAGGACTTTGACGCTCGAGCGAGCATGGAGAGGGTTGAGAGAACGAATGGCTTGCGCTCGAGGTTGAAAACCTCCACGTCGCGTGCCGCCTCCCTGGCTTTGTCCCATACCTCTGCCCAGCGTGCAAGGCGATGGGCCGGCGCGCCGCGTTCCGCCAGCAGCCGTTCGTGCAGCCAATCCTCCAGAAAGGTCAGAAGCAGCGAAAAATTGGCGTCGCCGGCCCGACCGGCACAGCGGTCGGCCAGGGCATGGGCGGCGGCGGTGTCGACCTCCGGCAGCCGTTCGAGCAGTGCCAGCAGGGCCTTGTGAACGGCCACGCCCTCGCCATCCGCCAGGGTCAGGGCGCGCCGGACGCTGCCCTGGGCGATGCGGGCCCCCTCCTCCAGGGCCGCGCCCGGAAGGTCCGGCCGCGCCAGTGCCGCGGCCCGGACGGTGTCGTCGCAGCCGAGCGCCTCCAGCATCAGCTTGCGGCAGCGCGAGCGGATCGTCGGCAGAAGGCGTCCCGGCTGGTGCGAGACGATCAGGAACAGGGCCCGGGACGGCGGCTCTTCCAGCACCTTGAGCAGAGCGTTGGCTCCGGCGGCGTTGAGATCGTCGGCCGCGTCGACGATGGCGATGCGCCAGCCCCCTCCCCCAGCCGTGCTGCCGAAGAAGCCGACGGCGTCGCGGACCGCGTCCACCTTGATGTCCTGGCCGAAGGTCTTGCGGTCGTCGTTCAGTGTGCGCCGCAGCACCTTGAGGTCGACATTCGACTGCACCGTGACCTGACGCGCCGCAGGGGCGTCAGGAGGCACGGACAGGTCGGTACAATGGGCGATGCGCGTGGGGTCCGGGTTGACCAGCACGAATTTCGCCATGCGATAAGCCAGCGTCGCCTTGCCGATGCCCTCCGGGCCACCGAGGATCCAGGCGTGATGGATCCGCCCGGAGCGATAGGCGTCGAGCAGAGCCTGCTCGGCCGCCGGGTGGCCGATGAGCGCCGTGGTCTCCCGCGGATGCGGGGCGCCCTCCAGGCGGTCGATCTCGGGCGTGTCGCTCACGGCAGGTCCTCAGCTTCCGAGCCCCAGCCGCTCGGCGACGATGCGCAGCACCTCGGCGGCGACGGCGTCGACGTCGCCCGCCGCGTCCACCACGGCGCAGCGCTGCGGCTCCGTCCGGGCGATGGCGAGGAAGGCATGGCGCAGGCGCTCGTGAAACACCAGCCCCTCGCTCTCGAAGCGGTCGGCCGCCCCGCCGCGCGCCCGCGCCCGCTTCAGCCCCTCGGCCGCGGGCAGGTCGAGGATGATGGTGAGATCGGGCCTGGTGTCGGCCAGCACGATCCGCTCCAGGGCGCGGATCAGCTCCGGCGCGACATTGCCGACCACGCCCTGATAGGCGCGGGTCGAATCGGCGAAGCGGTCGCACAGCACCCACCGGCCCCGGGCCAGTGCCGGGCGGATGGTCTCGCACAGATGGTCGTCGCGCGCCGCATAGAACAGCACGGTCTCGGCGAACGGGCCGTAGGGCTTGGCACCGCCGGAGAGCAGCACCTCGCGCAGGGCCTCGGCGCCGGGTGAGCCGCCGGGCTCGCGCGTCACCACCGGGTCGAGGCCGCGCTCGCGCAGCGCTGCGGCGAGGCGCCGGATCTGGGTCGACTTGCCGGCTCCCTCCCCGCCTTCGAAAGTGACGAATCGCCCGGGCGACGGCGCCCGGTTCGTGCTCGCTGCATTGCCGCTCACGATCGTGCCGCTCCGCCCCGGACCAGGCCGACGCCGAACTCGTAGAGCGCTCCCAGCGCCCGCTGGCCCAGCCCTCCGACGGGCACGTCGGCGGCGGCCTTCAGCGGAATCTCGAGGGCGACGACGCCCTCGCGCAGCACCTGCAGCCGGCCGACCGCGTCCCCGGCCTTGATCGGCGCCGGCACCGGACCGTCATAGACGATGCGCGCCTCGAGATGATCCTTGGCGTCGGTGCGCACCAGCAGCGACACGGGACCGTCGGCGACCAGCGGCACGGTCCAGCGGGTGCCGCCGAACACCCTGGCCTCGCCGATGGTCTCGCCGGCGGCGAAGGTTTCCTTCAGACCGAAGGAGGCAAAGCCCCAGTCCAGGACGCGCACCGCCTCGGCGGCCCGATCCTTGACCGATTTGAAGCCGTGCATCACCAGGACGAGGCGGCGCCCGTCGCGCACGGCGGAGGCGGCGAGGCCGAACCCCGCGGTCTCCGAGGCCCCGGTCGCGCCGCCGTCGGCGCCCGCGGCCAGCAACGGGTTGCGGTTGAGCTGGCGGATCTTGTTCCAGGTGAACTCCTTCTCGCCGTAGATCGCATAGAGCTCCGGCCGCTTGGCGATGAGATGGCGCAGCAGCAGGGCAAGGTCGTGGGCGGTGGTGCGCTGTTCGGGATCGGCAAAGCCGGTGACGTTGCGAAACACGGTGTTGCGGAGGCCGATCTCGCCGGCGAGCCGGTTCATACGCTCGACCAGCGCTTCCTCCGATCCGGCGATGCCCTCGGCCAGGATCAGGCAGGCGTCGTTGGCGGCCTGCACCATGACGCCGCGCAGCAGGTCGGCGACGCGGATGCGGCTCTTGAGCGCCGCGAACATGGTGGCGCTGCCCGAGGGCGCCCCGCCCTTGCGCCAGGCATGCTCGGACACGGGATATTCGGTGTCGAGCGTGGTCTCGCCCTTGGCCAGGGCTTCCCCCACCACGTCGACCGTCATCATCTTGGCCATGGCCGCCGGCTCGATCGACTGGTCGGCGTTCTTGGCGAGCAGGGTCATGCCCGAGGTGACGTCGACCAGCAGCGCCACGGGGGCGCTGGTCTGGAACGGCTCGGCGCGCGCGGCCGGCGCGGCAGCGAGCAGGAGACACGTCAGGGCGAGGATACGAAGCACGATGCCGAACCGTCGAAGAAACTCTCGGAAATGCCGCACGCCCTCTTCACCGCGGAGGGCGGAGCGGCTACGCAGACCCCACCATGGATGAAACCGTCCCCAATGCAATCCTGATCGTCGGCGCCGGCCCCGCCGGACTCGCCGCCGCGCTGGTCCTGGCCTCGCGCGGCGTGGCGTCGACCCTGATCGGGCCGCCGGCAGATCCGGCGGACACCCGTACCACCGCGCTGCTCGGCGGCAGCGTCGCCGCGCTGGAGGCGGTCGGCGCCTGGGAGACGGCCCGACGCCACGCTGCGCCGCTCAGAGTGATGTCGATCGTCGACGCCACCGGGCGGCTGCTGCGCGCTCCGCCGGTGGCCTTCGACGCGGGCGAGATCGGGCTGGAGGCCTTCGGCTGGAACATTGCCAATGGCGACCTCGTCCGTGCCCTCGGCGAGGCCGCAGCACTCGACCCGCGGATCGAGCGCCGGATGCAGCGGGTCGCGGCCGTGGACGCCGGGGAGAGCGGCGTGCGCATCCGGCTCGATGACGGCGACGAGCTCGTCGGCCCGCTCGCCGTCGCCGCCGACGGCAGGGCCTCTCAAACCCGCGAGGCCGTGGGCATCGCGGTCTCGACCTGGAGCTATCCGCAGTCGGCGCTGGCGCTGAACCTCGAGCACGACCGGCCGCATTGCAACGTCTCCACCGAGTTCCACACGGAAAACGGGCCCTTCACCCTGGTGCCGCTCGGCGACCGCCGGTCGAGCCTGGTCTGGGTGATGCGGCCGGAGGAGGCCGAGCGCCGCCGCATGCTGGAGGACGAAACTCTGGCCGGGGAGATCGAGCGACAGAGCCATTCCCTGCTCGGTGGGATGCGCATCGTCGGTCCGCGCTCCGTCTGGCCCATGGCCGGCCTCGCCGCGCACCGCCTCGCCGCCGGCCGCGTCGCCCTGATCGGCGAAGCGGCGCATGTGTTTCCGCCGATCGGGGCCCAGGGCTTCAACCTGACCATGCGCGATGTCTCGGCGCTGGCCGACGCCGTGGCGGGGGCCCCCGATCCGGGCGACCCTGCCGTGCTCGACGCCTATGCCCGGGCGCGGCGCGGCGACGTCGCCGCGCGCACCGCCATGGTCGACCTGCTCAACCGTTCGCTGCTGTCCGGCTTCCTGCCGCTCCAGGGCGCGCGCGGCCTCGGGCTGCATCTCCTCGACCGGATCGGACCACTGCGCCGGCTGGCGATGCGCCAGGGGCTGGCGCCGGGCCTGCGTTCTTGACGGCGATCCCCCCCTTGGCTACGCGCCGCGACAAAGCAGTCGGGAACAGGGCGTGAGCGACGAAACGGTCCGGCGACGGCAGAAGAAGCCCAGGTGGCGCCGCCGCGTGCGCTATGTCGCCGAGTATGCCGGGCTGCGCTTGGTCGGCGTCGTCATGCGCGCCCTGCCCATGGACACAGCGTCCGGCTTCATGGGCTGGTGCTGGCGGACGGTCGCGCCGCGCCTGCACCGCCATCCCCGCGTGCTGGCGCATCTGGCCATGGCCTATCCCGACAGCACTCCGGCGGAACGCGAGGCGATCGCACGCGACATGTGGGCGAATCTCGGCCGGGTCTTCGCCGAGAACTTCTTCGTCGACCGCCTGCTGGCCGACGGCCGCGTCGACGATCGGGTCGCCTCGCTCCTGGCCGAGCTGAAGGCATCGGATCGCGGCGTCGTCTTCGTCTCGCTTCACTACGGCAACTGGGAACTGGCGATCACGCCGACCCTGACGGCCGGGATCAAGACCGCCGGCATCTACCAGCGGGTCAAGAACGACTATGTCGAGGCCTTCCTGATGGAGCAGCGCCGCGACCGCTATCCGCGCGGCCTGTTCGCCAAGGGCGCGGATATCGCCCGCAAGCTGATCCGCATCGCGCGCGAGGGCGGCGCCATCGCCATGCTCGCCGATCTGCGCGACCGCAGCGGCCATGCCGTGCCGTTCTTCGGCCTGCCGGCGCCATCGACGATCTTTCCCGCCCTGCTGAGCCGGACGACCGGAGCCTCGCTGGTGGCGGCGCGCGTCATCCGCACCGAAGGCGTCCGCTTCGTCATCGAGGGGCATGTCATCGACGTGCCGCGCACCGACGACCGCGATGCCGACATCCTCGAGGCGACGCGCCGGATCCAGGAGCAGTTCGAAGCCTGGGTGCGCGAGCACCCTGAACAATGGATGTGGGCGCACAGGCGCTGGGGCTGAGGCGCGACGCCATGCGCCTTGATCCAGGGCTGCCGGGCGCGATAAAGCTCCGGCGCGCTGTCATGAGACGGACATACGAGACCATGCACAGGGTACGCGAAGCCAAGTTCGCCATCGGCCAGGTGGTACGCCACCGGGTCTACCCGTTCCGGGGCGTCATCTTCGACGTCGATCCGGAATTCTCCAACACGGAGGAATGGTGGCTGGCCATTCCCGAGGATGTGCGCCCGACCAAGGAGCAGCCGTATTATCACCTGTTCGCCGAGAACGAGGAAACCGAATACGTCGCCTATGTCTCGGAACAGAACCTGGTGATCGACGACAGCGGCCAGCCGGTCCGCCATCCGCAGGTCGCGACGCTGTTCGACCGCAGCAAGGCCGGTGTCTATCGCGTCAAGGCCGCTTCCTGCCATTGATCGGGAGCGGCGGGAACGGCCGATCCGTGCCGTCGCGCCGCCAGGCTCAAGGTCAGCCCCGAAGGGTTGGCGGGCCAGCACGTCCCGTCGACATCCCGCACGCTGGCGTCGATCGGTTCCTGCCCGATCGCAAGGATCCCCCCGCGCCCTCGGCAGCCCCACAGGCCTGCCCCTGAAACAACGACGGCGCGCCCAAGGCGCGCCGTCGATCGATTCGAAAGAAGGGCGGTCCAGCTTACTGCGGAGCCTGGCCGGCCGCGGCCTTGCGGGCGTCCTCGGCGGCCTTCTCCAGCTTCTTGCGCAGTTCCTCCTGCTCGTTCTGCACCACCTTCGGATCGATCGGCGCGCCGTCATAGGCCTTGCCGAAGCCCTTGAGGCCGATCGGGAACACCACGCCGCGCCCCTGGACGTTGAGGGCCTGCAGGTTCAGCGTCGTGCCCTTCTTCATGTTGGCGAGCACGGCGTCGGTGGCCTCGGCCTCGGCGAGACAGACTTGCGGGAAGCAGACCGAGAACTTGCCGGGGAGGGCCTGCTGCTGGTCGATCACGATGCGGATACCCGGCTGGATCTGCATGCCCGGCGGAATAGCCATGACCAGCAGGCGCTTGCCCTTGTCCTGGCGGACCGCGACCGAGGCAAGGGTCTGGCCGGTCTCGGCGCGCAGGTCGCGCGAGGTCTGGCAGATGTCCTTCTTGGTCTGCGGGTCGGGCGAGCACAGCTTGACCCAGTCGGGCTGCGGCCCGGAGATCGCCGGCGTCGCGTTGGGGGCCGGAGCGGCTGCCGGGGCCGCGGCCGGCTGCTGGCCGTCGGCGGCAGGCGCCGCGGGCTTGGCAGGTTGCTGCTGCGCCAGGGCTGGGGCTGCCATCAGCCCGAGGGCTGCGACGGTGGTCGCAAGAAGACGAAACGACATCGGTCTAAATCCTTGGGTCCGATGCTGACCCTTCGTGCTTCCCCGTGGGGGCACGAAGGCCCGGCATGATCTTCAATTGTCTTGGCGGGAATGCGTGGGACGCAACCTCTGTTCCGACCCACGCATTCCCGTTTGGGATGCACGGAAGGCCTGAGCCTGCCGAAACGGCAAATCCAGCCTGCCCTCACTCCGCGCCAAAGATGGCGGTAGCATGACGGCAATGGCGCGCTGCATAGCCTAAGAGCGTTCTGGTTTCCAGCCTCGTCTGGCCCGTGATGCAATCGCAACGGTCCGCAGCTCCACTCCCTCTGCGGCAGGCGTGCCAAGGCCTTGAGATTGCGGCATTTTGGCGGCTGCCCCGCCATCGGCGCTCGGGAATCCGGTCCGGCGCGTGATACATTGCCCGCCATAGATTCGAATCAATCGTGGAGTGCCGTCCGTGCCGATCCTGGTCCGCGCCGCCGCGCTGGCGGCGTTGCTCGCCGTTGCGACATCGGCGCTGGCAGAGCCCAGGCCGTCGATCGCGATGCGCGGCGAGCCGGCCCTGCCTGCCGATTTCAAGGCCCTCCCCTATGCGGACGCGGACGCGCCGAAGGGCGGCAGCGCCACCTATGCCGTGCTCGATACGTTCGACAGCCTCAATCCGTTCATCATCAACGGCGCCCCCTCTCCCGGCACCAACACGCTGATCTACGAGACGCTGATGCGGCGCTCGGAGAACGAACCTTTCAGCTACTATCCGCTGATCGCCGAGACCGTCGAGACGCCGGAGGACCGGTCCTGGGTCGAGTTCAAGCTCAATCCGCGGGCCAGGTTCTCGGACGGCACGCCGGTGACGACCGAGGACGTGGCCTTTTCGTTCGAGCTTCTGAAGGCCAAGGGGCGGCCCAACGCCCGCACGGCCTATGCCCTGGTCAAGTCCGTCGACATCAAGGATTCCAGGACGATCCGGTTCGAGTTCGTCGACGACAAGAACCGCGAGCTGCCGCTGATCCTGGCCGGCCTCCCGGTCCTGCCCAAGCATCTCATCGACCCCGACACCTTCGAGCGCACCACGCTGAAGCCGATGATCGGTTCGGGCCCCTACATGTTCGCCGAGATCAAGCCTGGCCAGAGCCTGACCTTCGCCAAGAACCCGGATTGGTGGGGAGCCGACTTGCCGTCGAATCGCGGCCTCTTCAATTTCGACCGCATCCGCTACGACTTCTTCCGCGATGCCAACGCCATGTTCGAGTCCTTCAAGACCGGCTATTACGACATCCGGCCGGAGGGCGAGGCGGCGCGCTGGGCGCAGGACTACGACTTCCCGGCGGTGCGTGACGGTCGTGTCATCCGGCAGGAGATCACCAACGGGCTGCCCAAGCCGATGAACGCCTTCGTGTTCAACACGCGGCGCGAGATCTTCAAAGATGCGCGCGTGCGCGAGGCGCTGGCCGGCCTGTTCGACTTCGAGTGGATCAACCGCAACTTCTATTTCGGACTCTATGCCCGCACCTGCAGCTTCTTCGACGGCTCGGACCTGTCCTCCTGCGGCCGGCCTGCGGACGACGCGGAGCGTGCCTTGCTGGCCCCCTTTCCGGGCGCGGTGTCACCCGAGGTGATGGAGGGCCGCTGGCGCCCGCCCGTCACGGACGGCAGCGGGCGCGACCGCCTCGTCGCCCGCCGCTCGATCGCGCTGCTGAAGGAGGCGGGCTGGGTCGCCAAGGACGGGGTGATGCAGTCGGTCGGCACCGGCCAGCCGCTGACCTTCGAGATCATCGTTCCCGACCGCAATATCGAGCGCCTGGCGCTCAATTTCGCCGAGGCGCTGCGGCGCATCGGCGTGCGCACCCAGATCCGCATGATCGACAGCGCCCAGTACCAGCGGCGCAAGCAGAACTTCGACTTCGACATGATCCAGTTCGCCTGGCAGAGTTCACTGTCGCCGGGCAACGAACAGAATTTCCGCTGGAGCTCCCAGGCAGCCGACGCGCCCGGCAGCTTCAACCTGGCGGGGGTGAAGAACCCCGCGGCCGACGCCATGATCAACGCGCTGCTCGCCGCGCGCGCGCAGGAGGACTTCGTCGCCGCGGTGCGGGCGCTCGATCGGGTGCTGATCTCCGGCTCCTATGTCGTACCGCTGTTCTACGCTCCGAAGCTCTGGATCGCCCGCTGGGACAAGACGGAACGGCCGGACAAGCCCGCTCTCGCGGTGGGCGCCTATGGCGACACCCTCGCCAGCGATCCGATTCTGGCCCATATGCGCAAGACGCCATGATCCTGACCGCATCCCAACGCCCGGGCGCCGGCCGCCTCCCCCTCGACCAGATGGTGCGGCATCATGCCGAGCGCCACGGCGAGACCATGGCGCTGCTCGATGCGCCGGACCGGCCGCTCTGGACCGAGGGGCGGCCGCGGCGGCTGACCTGGGCGCAACTGGAAGCCACCGTCGCCGCCGTGGCGAGCCGCTTGACCGAGCTCGGCCTCGCCGGCGACAGCGTGGTCGCCATCCAGGGGCCGAACGCCAGCGACACGCTGATCGCCATCCTGGGATGCCTCCGGGCCAATCTGGTGCCCTCGCCGATGCCGGCCAACTGGCGCAGGGCCGAAGCGTCGGAGGCCGTCGGCCGCCTAAGCGCCAAGGCGATCTTCGCCGCCACCCGCGCCGGCTCCGCCCATCCCGCGGATGCGATGCGCTATGTCGCCGCCGAGAACTTCTCCATCCGCTTCGTTTGCGGCTTCGGCGCCGAAACGCCCGACGGCGTGGTGCCGTTCGAGGACTGCATCGCCGACCCCAAGCGTTTCGGCCCCGCCTCGCGGGCCACGCGCATGGGCAACCCGGCCGAGCATCTGGCCGCCGTCACCTGGGATTGCGGCAGCCACGGCTATTTTCCCGTCGCCCGCAGCCATAACGAGTGGCTGGCGGCTGGGCTTCCCGTCTTGTCCGGGCTCGGCCTCGATCGGGATTCGGTGCTGCTCTCCACCCTCTCCCCCTGCAGCTTTGCCGGGCTCGCCACCGGCTTCGTGCCGTGGCTGATGGTCGGATGCACGCTGGTGCTGCACCAGGCCTTCGACGCCACGGTCTGCGGCGTGCAGATCGAGCGCCACGGGGTGAGCCATCTCGTGCTGCCGCACGCCGTCGTGGCCGCAGGCCATCGCGAAGGCCTGTTTGCCGGCCCCTCCTTGCGCGGCATCGCGTCGGTGGTTCGCCGGGCCGATCTTGCCGTCGCCGTCGAGACGGATGTGCCCGTCACCGAATTCGCGGTGCTCGGCGAGTTGGGCCTGGGCATCGGCAAGCGGGAGAGCGCCGGCCCTGTCGGCCTGCCGATCGGGAGCCCGACAGGGGCGGGCGATGCGGCGGGCGGCATCGAGATGGAGGTCGATGCCCGGCGGACGCTGTGCGTCCGCGGTCCGATGGTGCCGCGCAGCGGCTTTCCCGGCTCCGACCGCGGGGCTGCCTATCCGGTCGCGCAGGACGGCTGGGTCTCGACCGGTTTCCCGGCCACAGCCACCGATGCGGGAGTGTTGATCGAGGGCCCTCGCCGTGACGTGATCTCGGTCGGCGGCCACACCATGTCCCTGGCGGCGCTGGACAGTCTCTATGCGGACGTGTCGGGCGCCATGTCGGTCAATGCGGTTGCCAAGCCTGACGCCGTGCTGGGCGAACGGCTGGCGCTGGAAGCCATGCCGGAGGCCGGCGCGACCCTGACCACGGTCTCGCTCGCCATGCATGCCGAGCAGAAATCCGTATCGCCGCTCGCCGCCACGGCCGACACCTTCATCGGCGACCGTCGCAAGGCGGCCCGGCTCGCCGGTGCGGCCTGAGCACGACACCGGCGGCCTTCGGCGCAGGTATGGGCGAGGCCTGCAACTGGAAGCCGCGGGCCCTGCCCGGTCGGCAACCCGCCCGCGGAGCCTCGAAGGCATTCTCCCGCTTGTTCGCATGCGGCTCCTCGCCGAGGGCGGGTGGGTGGCGAGGCTATGCCGATGGGCTGCGGCAAAGGCGTCGGCGATCGTGGCCGGCGAGCAGCGGCGGGCCGCCGCAGCTGCCGATGGAAAGCGCGAGGTCGCGCACGGTCCGCATCCTCGCGATGCCGGTGCATGCAATCGCCGCGTCCGTGAAGGCACGCCGCGGCCATCGGCCGAGAAACAGGGAAAAGCTGCTGTCATGACGGCCTCGGCACGGTCGTCTCGGGGCCGATTATTCTTTAATTGTATATATTGATCATAGACTATATATTATATTTTCTAGCATCATTGGAACGCTTACGGAGGGCAGTGCCCCCGTCGGCACGACGGCGGCTGGACGACAGGATGCGGCGGACCGGCCATGCAGACACCGCAGGGCTGGCATGCCGCCCGGTGAGTGGAATGTTCTGTTCTTTTAAACGAACATATCGTCCGTTTTAAGAGATTTGCTGGATGGATCCGGTCCACGGCCGCGTCAGCGCCCGGTCGGGGACGAAGATTGGATGGAGAGTTCTGATGACAAGCCTGCCCCGCCGTGCCGCGATCCTGGCGGCCCTTGCGCTCGCGATCGTGCCGGGCGCCCCGTTCCTCGGCGCAGCGGCTGCCCGGGCGGCTGACCAGACCGTCCGCGTCGGCATCATGAGCGCCGAGGACGAGGACATCTGGGCCGTGGTCTCCGAGGAAGCCAGGAAGCGCGGCATCGATGTCAAGCTGACCGTGTTCAATGACTATACCCAGCCGAACGAGGCGCTGCAGAACGGCGAACTCGACGCCAACGCCTTCCAGCACAAGCCCTACCTCGACAACCAGATCAAGACGCGCGGCTACCAGATCGTGCCGGTCGGCTACACCGCGGTCTGGCCGATCGGCCTCTATTCCCGGAAGTCGAAGTCCGTGGCCGACCTGCCGAAAGGCGCGGTGATCGGCGTTCCCAACGATCCGAGCAACGAGGGACGCGCCCTGCGCCTGCTCGAGCATGAAGGCCTGATCACGCTCAAGCCCGAGGCCGGCATCCTGGCGACGACGCTGGACATCACCGACAATCCGAAGGGCCTGGTGATCAAGGAACTCGATGCCGGCATCGTCGGCCGATCGATCGACGACCTCGACGCTGCCGTGGTCAACACCGACTGGGCGCTGAAGTCGAACCTGACCCAGGCCGACCGCATCGCTACCGAGCCGGTCGCCGACAACCCCTACCGCAACTTCATCGCGGTCAAGGCGGGGCGCGAGAACGAGCCGTGGGTCAAGGCCCTCGTCGCTGCCTACGAGAACGACACCGTCAAGGACGCGCTCGGCAAAATCTACAAGGGCACCGCCCTGCCCGCCTGGTGACCTCGGCCCGACCTCTCCGAAGAGCCTATGCGCCGGCGACGGCGCATGGCCCACCCTCAAGGACAGCTCCATGATCGCTGCACTGCACAGATCGCTCAGCGAGGCGTGGATTGCGGATATCGCCACGCCGGCCGTCGCGGCTGCCGGCGTCGACGCGCACCAGCCGCCTGCGACGATGCTGCGCCTCGCTGGCGTATCCAAGCGCTTCGGTGCGGTGGCGGCGATGGACTGCATCTCGCTGGAGGTGAAGCGCGGCGAGGTCCTCGGGGTGATCGGACGCAGCGGCGCCGGCAAGTCGACGCTGATCCGCTGTCTGAACGGCCTGGAGAAGCCGGACTCCGGCCGAATCGAGGTCGTCGGACAGGATATCGTGCCGCTGGGCGAGCGGGAGCTGCGCCAGGTCCGCGGCCGGATCGGCATGATCTTCCAGCACTTCAACCTGTTGTCGTCGAAGACCGTGGCCGGCAACGTCGCCTTGCCGCTGAAGATCGCCGGCTGGCCGCGCCGCAAGCGGGAAGCTCGCGTCGAGGCGTTGCTGCAACTGGTCGGGCTCGGTGCCAAGGCCTCCGCCTATCCCGCGCAGCTCTCCGGCGGCCAGAAGCAGCGCGTCGGCATCGCCCGGGCCCTGGCGGCCGATCCCGCCCTGCTGCTCTCGGACGAGGCGACGTCGGCTCTCGATCCGGAAACGACGGCGTCGATCCTCGCCCTGCTGCGCGACATCAACCGCAAGCTCGGGCTGACCATCGTGCTCATCACCCATGAGATGAGCGTGATCCGCACCATCGCCGACCGCGTCATCGTCCTCGACCATGGACGCATCGTCGAGGAGGGCGTGACGGCGAAGGTGTTCGAGGCTCCGAAGACGGAGCTGACGCGGCGCCTGCTCGCCTCGCTGCACGAGGCACCGCGGGACGACGGCCCGGACGCCGTCCTGCGCGGCGAGGACTGGGCGAGCCTCGCACCGGCCGGCAGCGCCGTGTTGCGTGTCCGTCTTGCAGGCGAACTCGCCGGCCGCCCGGTGCTGACCGGGCTCACCGCCGCCACGGGCGCCGCTCCGGTCATTCTGCAGGCCTGGACGTCCCAGGCGGGCGGGCCGGCCGCCACCATCCTCTTCGCCCTGCCCGAAGCAACGCCGGACCTCGTCATCCGCGTCCAACGCCATCTTGCCGGCAGCGGCGCCACAGTGGACATCCTTCGCCATGCCCAGCGTCCCGCTTGATCCCCTGCTCGAAGCGCTGCGCCAGACCGTCGTCATGACGCTGGTCTCCGGCGTGATCAGCTTCATGGTCGGCCTGCCGCTCGGGCTCGTCCTGGTCGGCACGGCGCCGGGCGGCATCTGGGAGAACGCCTGGATCAACAAGGTGCTCGGCGCCGTGGTCAACGCCTTCCGCTCCCTGCCCTTCATCATCCTGCTGGTGGCGCTGATTCCCCTGACGCGGCTGATCGTCGGCACCTCGATCGGCACGGCGGCGGCCATCGTGCCCCTGACGATCTCGGCCATTCCCTATTTCGGCAGGGTTGCGGAGGTCAGCCTGCGCGAGGTCGACCGCGGCCTGATCGAGGCGGTCAAGGCGATGGGCGGCGGCCGCTGGACGATCATCCGTGAGGTGCTGGTGCCCGAGGCGCTGCCCAGCCTGATCGCCGGCTTTACGGTGACGCTGGTGCTGCTGATCGGCGCCTCCGCCATGGCTGGCGCCGTCGGCGCCGGCGGGCTCGGGGATCTCGCCATCCGCTATGGCTATCAGCGCTTCGAGACGTCGGTGATGGTCGCCGTGATCGTCGTGCTGATTGTCCTGGTCTCGCTGGTGCAGGCCGTCGGCGATCGGCTGGCCAAACTCTTCGACCATCGCTGAGCCCGAGCCTGACGCGAGCCCCCGCAGGTGACAGCTGCGCGCCACGATCCATTCACGACATATAAATCATACATAAAAATGCTCGACGATTCTTGCCCATTGTTCGGCCTGACGCTCGGGATCTCGTCGACGGATCGTCGTCATAAATTCAACTTTCGGTTGCATTCGATCGATGCACCTCTTTCGATCGTCTCTGTCCTCCCAGCAGGATTCCGTGCCCGGATGGGTTGAAACTGCGGCGTTCATCCCCGGTTCAGCTTGCGGATGCACCCTTTCGGACTGGAGTGTGCGGATCGAGCTCATCATCCCGCCAATAGTCGTACAAACGAAAGTTGTATGACCGGTGAGTAGCGCCGCGCTCGCTGAACTGGTAAAGGAAGACGCCAACGGCGGGGGCGGCGTCGAGGAACGCAGCACGGAGGCTTCGTATGGTTGCTTCAACGCAGGATCGTTCGTCCACGGCCAGGATGATCCCCTTCCTGAAACGTGACGCCGAACGCCGAGCCTGGCTCTCCCAGTCCTTCGGCGCCAAGGTGCCGCCGACGGGCGATCTCAGCGATCTCGACCAGATCCTCGTGCGATTCGCCAGCCTGTCCTTGCTGGCCTGCGGCGAGACCGAGAGCGGCCTGTCGGGCCGTGCCTTCTTCGGCGCCCATGTCCATGCGATCCTGCAGGAGGAGGCGGAGCTTTCGAATTTCGCCATCGGCTTCGTCCGGATCCGCGACGGCGCGCAACTCAACGCTTCCGTGCTCAGGCCCATGGCGCAGATGATGCGCGAGGCGCTCAGGCCGCAGGACCATCTGGCCGAGGTGCGGCCGGCGATCTTCGGCGTGATCGCGCCGGCGACGAGCGGCGCAGCGCTGCAGGAGCTGCTCGAGGAAGCTGCGCTCGCCATCGCCTCGACCACCTTCTTCGACAGCCATGCCGGCCGCTCCAGCGCCTATGAGGCCGAGGTGGCGATGGGCCGTCTCGATGGCCGTCGCACGGTCGAGGACGTGTTCCGCGAGACGCGGCGCTGCGCCGTCTACGAGCCGGCTGGGCTGCAGGCCGTGCGCGCGCCCCAGCTCAGGGTCTGACCCGGCCGGCCTTCGCAGCGGGCTCTCCGGCCTTGGCCGCCGCCTTCTTCGTCTCGGCGATCTTGACCAGGTTCTTGAGGATGACGGCCGTGCCCTTCAGCCGGTCGTCAGCCTTCTCGAAGTCACGGCTGAAGACGATGCGCATGTCCGGCCGCACCTTGGCGAAGGAGCCCTGCTCGGCGATGTAGCGTACCAGCCCTTCCGGATTGGCGAAGGCATTGTCGCGGAAGGACAGCACCAGTCCCTTGGGGCCGGCATCGACCTTGTCGACATTGGCCCGGCGGCACAGCGCCTTGATCGACATCAGCTTCATCAGCTGGTCGACCTCCTCCGGGCGTGGTCCGAAGCGGTCGATCAGCTCGGCGCCGAACTGGTCGATCTCCGCGTCGGTGTCGAGCGTCGACAGCCGGCGATAGAGGCCGAGGCGCAGCTGCAGGTCGGAGACGTAGTCCTCGGGGATCATCACCGGCGTGCCGATGGTGATCTGCGGCGACCATTGCTCCTCGACCTCGGCTTCGACGCCGCCTTCCTTCAGCGCCGCCACCGCCTCCTCCAGCATCTGCTGGTAGAGCTCGTAGCCGACCTCCTTGATGTGGCCGGACTGCTCGTCGCCCAGGAGGTTGCCGGCGCCGCGAATGTCGAGGTCGTGCGAGGCGAGCTGGAAGCCGGCGCCGAGCGTGTCGAGGGACTGCAGCACCTTCAGCCGCCGCTCGGCCGTCTGCGTGATGGTCTTGTTGGCCGGCAGCGTGAACAGGGCGTAGGCGCGCGCCTTCGAGCGTCCCACCCGTCCGCGCAGCTGGTAGAGCTGGGCCAGGCCGAACATGTCGGCCCGCCAGACGATCAGCGTGTTGGCGGTGGGAATGTCGAGGCCGGACTCGACGATGGTGGTCGAGAGCAGCACATCGTACTTGCCCTCGTAGAAGGCCGTCATCACGTCCTCGAGCTGGCCGGCTGCCATCTGGCCGTGGCCGACGCCGACCTTGGCTTCCGGCGCATACTGCTCCAGGAACGCCTTGGCGTCGGCGATATCCTCGATGCGGGGCACCACGAAGAAGCTCTGGCCGCCGCGATAGCGCTCGCGCAGCAGCGCCTCGCGCAGGATCACCGGGTCGAACGGCGTGATGAAGGTGCGCACGGCCAGACGGTCGACCGGCGGCGTGGCGATGATCGAGAGCTCGCGCACGCCGGTGAGAGCCAGCTGCAGGGTGCGCGGGATCGGCGTCGCCGACAGCGTCAGCACGTGAACCTCGGCGCGCAGCTGCTTCAGCCGCTCCTTGTGGCCGACACCGAAATGCTGCTCCTCGTCTACGATCAGCAGCGCCAGGTCGCGGAAGGCGATCGCCTTCGACAGGAGGGCGTGCGTGCCGACGACGATATCGACGGTGCCGGACGCAAGGCCCGCCTTGGTCTGGCGCGCCTCCTCGGCGGAGACGAAGCGCGAGAGCTGCGCCACCTTCACCGGCAGGCCGTGGAAGCGTTCGGAAAAGGTCTTGTAATGCTGGCGGGCGAGCAATGTCGTCGGCACCACCACCGCCACCTGGCGGCCGGCGAGGGCGGCGGCGAAGGCGGCGCGCAGCGCCACCTCGGTCTTGCCGAAGCCGACATCGCCGCACACGAGCCGGTCCATGGGGCGGCCCGCGGCGAGATCGTCCAGCACCGCGTCGATGGCTGTCTGCTGGTCCTCGGTCTCGTCATAGGGGAAACGGGCGCAGAACTCGTCATAGAGGCCCTGGGCCGGCACCAGCTTGGGCGCCTCGCGCAGCGCGCGGGCGGCGGCGATCTTGATGAGCTCGCCGGCCATCTCGCGGATGCGCTTGCGCATGCGCGCCTTGCGCTCCTGCCAGCCACGGCCGCCGAGCTTGTCGAGCGGCGCGTCGGTGTCCTCCGAGCCGTAGCGCGACAGGAGCTCCAGGTTCTCCACCGGCAGGAACAGCTTGTCGCCGCCGGCATAGTGGATCTCGAGGCAGTCATGCGGCGCGCCGGCCGCAGTGACGGTCTGCAGACCGACGAAGCGGCCGATGCCGTGGTCGACATGGACGACGACGTCGCCGGTGGACAGCGTCGTCAGCTCGGTGAGGAAATCCTGGGCGCGCTTGCGCTTGGCGGCGCGGCGCACCAGACGGTCGCCCAGGACGTCCTGCTCGGCGACGACCGCGATCTCGTCGGTCTCGAACCCGGTCTCGACCGGCAGCACCGCCAGGGCCGCCTCGCCTTTGGGCAATGCCATGGCCCGGGCGAAATCGGGCACGGGCCTGAGCTGCGCCAGGCCGTGATCGGCGAGCACCGCGCCCAGGCGTTCACGCGAGCCGTCGGTCCAGCCGGCAACGATGACGCGCTGGCCGGCGGCCTGACGGTCGCGGACATGGCGCACCACGGCGTCGAAGACATTGCCGTCCTCGGCGGCGCGCTCGGCGGCGAAGGTCCGACCCTGGCGGCCGCGGCAGTCGACCACCGTACGGCCGGCCCCCTCGGGCGTTGCGAACGGGGTGAAGCGGGCGAGCGGCGCCGCGTCCAGGCGCCGGCGCCATTCTTCCGGCCCGATATAGAGCCGGTCGGGGGCCAGCGGCTTGTAGGGCACGGCCTCGCCGCTCTTGCCCAATCCGTCGCGCCGCGCGTCGTAGTAGTCCTTGATCTGCGCCAGACGCTCGCCGGCCGCATCCTCGGCCAGGGCGTCGAGCGCCACGGGCACGCCGTCGAGATAGTCGAACAGCGTGTCGAGCTGCCCGTGGAACAGCGGCAGCCAGTGCTCGAAACCGGGATAGCGCCGTCCTTCCGAGATTGCCTCGTAGAGCATATCGCCGCGGGTCTGCGCTCCGAATTCGGTCAGATAGGCCTGGCGGAAGCGCTTGATCGTCTCGCTGGTGAGCTGGACCTCGCTCATCGGCACGAGGTCGAGCATGCGCAGCTGCGCCGAGGTACGCTGCGTCTCCGAATCGAAGGCGCGGATCGATTCCAGCGTGTCGCCGAAGAAGTCGAGCCGGACCGGCTGGCCGAGGCCCGGCGGATAGAGGTCGAGAATGCCGCCGCGCACCGCATATTCGCCGGTCTCGCGCACGGTCGAGGTGCGCAGATAGCCGTTGTGCTCCAGCCAGGCTGCCAGCCTGTCCATGTTGACGGCATTGCCGGGCGCCGCCGACAGGGACTGCGAGGCGATCAGGGCCTGCGTCGGCAGGCGCTGCAGCGCCGCGTTGATGGTGGTGAGGACGATGCGCGGCTTGTCGCCGCCGCGCGTGGTGGCCAGGCGCGCCAGCGTCGTCATCCGCCGTGCGACGACGGCCGCATTGGGCGAAACCCGGTCATAGGGCTGGCAGTCCCACGCCGGCAGGTTGAGCACGTCGATCTCGGGGGCGAAGAAGCGCAGCGCCGCCTCCAGCGCGGCGGAGCGGCCGCCGTCGCGGGCGATGTGCAGCACCGCGGCCGTGCGCTCGCGCGTCTTCGGCGCCAGGGCCCGGGCGATGTCGGCAAGGACCAGCGCGTCGAGCCCGTCCGGGCAGTTGGCGAATGTCGCATGTCCGCCTTCGGCCAGGTGGCCCGCAACCTTGTGATCCCGGATGGTCATGCGTGGCGCGGCGCCGGATGGGCGTGGAAGGCCTTGAGCTTGCGCAGCAGGCCGGTGTCGTAGGAGGCCGGCACGGTCGCCGCGCCGGTGAGCCAGTCATAGATGTCACGGTCATTGGCGTCGATCAGTTGCTCGAACGCCGATACCTCTTCCTCCGACAGCGCGCCGATCTCGGCATCGCAAAACGGCCCCATCAGCAGATCCATCTCGCGGGTGCCGCGGTGCCAGGCACGGAACAGCAACCGCCGCCGGCGCGGGTCGAGGTCGGACGAGGAGCGGGTGGTTCCGGACATGCGGAGAAATCCAAGCGGGGGCGCTGTATAGCGCGCGGGGGGCGGCTTGTCATGGCCGACACGACACGGCCAATGCCCGGCCGTTTCCGGCCCGGCGCTTGCCCCGGCCGGCGCTTGCCCCTTCACTAGCCGCATGCGCCCGGCGATTCTCAATCCGCTCTTCGCTTCCGTCGCGACCCTTGCCGGGGTCGGCCCGGCGCGGGTCAAGAGCTTCGCGCGGCTGCTGGACCGCCCGGGGCCGGAGGGGCCGCGCGTCGTCGACCTGCTGTTCCACCTGCCGGTCAATGTGCTCGACCGCCGCCTGCGCCCCAAGCTGAGAGACGCCCCGCGCGACGTCCAGGTGATGGTCGAGGTGACGGTGGACCGCTACAGGCCGGGCGCGCGCGCCGGCGCGCCCCTGCGCGTCTACTGCCACGACGAGACCGGAGACCTGACCCTGGTCTTCTTCACGGCGCAGCAGGCCTGGATCGAGCGTTCCCTGCCGCTGGGCGAGCGGCGCTGGGTCTCGGGCAAGATCGAGCTCTATGACGGCATGATGCAGATGGTGCATCCCGACCGCATCGTCGACGAAGCCGGTCTTGCCGCCCTGCCCGCCGTCGAGCCGATCTATCCTCTGACCGAGGGCCTCGGCGCCCGTGCCGTGCAGAGGGCGGCCGGCGATGCCGCGAACCGGCTCCCTGCCCTGCCCGAATGGCAGGATCAGGCCTGGATCAGGGCACGCGCCTGGCCGCCCTTCGCGCAGGCCCTCGCCGCGCTGCACCGGCCGGAGACGCCGGAGGCGCTGGCGCCCGATACGCCGGCCCATGCCCGCCTCGCCTATGACGAATTGCTCGCCTCGCAGCTGGCGCTGGTGATGGTGCGGGCGCAGATGAAGCGGCTGGGCGGGCGCTCCACCCTCGGCGACGGCCGCATTGCCCGCCGCATCGAGGCCGCCCTGCCCTTCTCGCTCACCGGCAGCCAGACGACGGCGCTCGCCGATATCCGCGCCGATCTCGCCGCCGAGACGCGCATGCTGCGCCTGCTGCAGGGCGATGTCGGCTCCGGCAAGACCGTGGTGGCTCTGCTGGCCATGGCGACGGCGGTGGAGGCCGGCCGGCAGGCGGCGATCATGGCCCCCACCGAGATCCTGGCCCGCCAGCACCTCGCCACCATCACGCCGCTGGCCGAGGCGGCGGGCCTGCGCGTCGCGCTCCTGACCGGCCGCGACAAGGGGCGCGAGCGAGCGCGCATCCTCGAAGCTCTCAAGGCCGGCGAGATCGATATCCTGGCGGGCACGCATGCCCTGTTCCAGGAGGGGGTCGAGTTCCGCGACCTCGGCCTCGCCGTCGTCGACGAACAGCATCGCTTCGGCGTGCACCAGCGCCTCGCCCTGGCCAAGAAAGGCGAGGCGGTGGACGTTCTGGTGATGACGGCGACGCCGATCCCGCGCACCCTGGTGCTGACCTATTTCGGCGACATGGATGCCTCGTCGCTGACGGAAAAGCCGGCCGGCCGCAAGCCGGTGGATACCCGCCTCGTCTCGCTGGAGCGCATGGAGGAGGTGGTCGCCGCCATCGGCCGGATGCTCGCCACCGGCGCCCGGGCCTATTGGGTCTGTCCGCTGGTCAGCGAATCGGAAGAGCTCGACGTCGCCGCCGCCGAAGACCGTCACCGCGATCTCGCCGGCGTGTTCGGCCCGGCCGTCGGCCTGCTGCACGGGCAGATGAAGGCCGCCGACAAGGACGCCGCCATGGCGCGTTTCGTGGCGGGAGAGACCCGCCTTCTGGTCTCGACCACGGTGATCGAGGTCGGCGTCAACGTGCCGGAGGCGACGGTGATGGTGATCGAGCACGCCGAACGCTTCGGCCTGGCGCAGCTCCACCAGTTGCGCGGCCGCATCGGCCGCGGCGGCGAACGCTCCACCTGCCTGCTGCTCTATCGCGGCCCGCTCGGCGAGACGGCGAAGCAGCGCCTGGAGATCATGCGCGAGACCGAAGACGGGTTTCGCATCGCCGAGGAGGACCTGCGGCTGCGTGGCGAGGGCGACCTGCTCGGCACGCGCCAGTCCGGCACGCCCGGCTTCCGCCTGGCCCGGCTGGAAGCCCATGGCGCGCTGCTGGCCGCTGCGCGCGACGATGCCCAGTTGATCCTTCAGCGCGACCCGGATCTCACCGGCGAGCGCGGCGAGGCACTGCGCACGCTGCTCTACCTGTTCGAACGCGACGAGGCCGTGCGGCTGCTCAGGGCGGGGTGAAGACCCCCAAGCAGGTTCTCCCGATCCTGCTCAGGCGTCCTCGCGGTCGCCGGTCGTCAGCGCCATCTCCCCGATCGGCGGAGGCTTGGCCGGCGGACCGTGGTCGGTGAGCGAATCGGGCTGGATCAGGCCGGCGGAAATGACCAGCTTCGTGCCCTCCTCCACCGAGATCGGCAGCTCGATCACCCTGGCCCGCGGCAGCAGGAAGAAGAAGCCGGTGGTCGGGTTGGGCGCGCAGGGCATGAACACCGACACCCAGTCTTCCTCGGCTCCCCCCGGCAGCAGGTGTTCGATCGCCGGGCTCGGGTCGGCCGAGATGAAGACCACCGACCATGCCCCCTGCGGGAACTCGACCAGCCCCACCTTGCGGAAGGAAGTGCCCGATTGCGAGAAGATCGTGGTGAAGACCTGCTTCAGCGCCTTGTAGATGCCGCGCACCACCGGCATGCGGTCGAGCAGCGTCTCGCCGAACCGCACGAGCGAGCGCCCGATCAGGTTGGCGGCGAGGAAGCCGATCAGGGTCAGGCCGACCACGGCCACGATCAGGCCGAACCCCGGAATGCGGAACGGCAGATAGGTCTCGGGCAGATAGGTCGCCGGAATATACGGCGTCACCCAGCCGTCGACCCACTTGATGAAGCTCCAGGTGAGGTAAAGCGTGATCGCGACCGGGCCGGCCACGATCAATCCGGTCAGGAAATAGCTGCGCAGGCTGCCGAAGCGGGTCGGCCGCAGCGGCTGCGGGCTCCCGATCGGCATGATGGTCTCGGCTTTCTTTGCCATGCGCCATTCCTAAGCAGCTTCCCGGGCTCTCGCCACGATAGACTTTGCATTCTCGATGCAAAATCAACGCTGCTCAACTCACGGTGTAAGCAGGTTCGAAAGAACCTGCTTAGCATGCGACCGCGTCGATTTGTCGATGGCCGCGAGCCGGAATTGCGTCGACGAAAGGCAACCTATTCCACCGTGACGCTCTTGGCGAGGTTGCGCGGCTGGTCGACGTCGGTGCCCATCACGATGGCGGTGTGGTAGGCGAGCAGCTGGATCGGCACGGAATAGACGATCGGCGTCAGCGTCGAGGGCATTTCCGGCATCACCAGCGTCTTGAGTGTCGCGACCGAAGCGGCCTCGGCGCCCTTGGCGTCGGTGATGAGGACGATGCGGCCGCCACGCGCCGCGACCTCCTGCATGTTCGAGACCGTCTTCTCGAACACGGCGTCATGAGGGGCGATCACCACCACCGGCAGCGTCTCGTCGATCAGCGCGATCGGGCCGTGCTTCAGCTCGCCGGCGGCATAGCCCTCGGCGTGGATGTAGCTGATCTCCTTGAGCTTCAGCGCGCCTTCGAGGGCCAGCGGGAAGCTGGTGCCGCGGCCGAGATAGAGCACGTCGGTCGCCTTGGCGATGTCGCGGGCCAGCACCTCGATCTCGTGCTCGAGGCGTAGCGCCGTCGCCATCAGGCCCGGCGCCTCGATCAGGGCCTGCGCCAGCTGCTGCTCCTCCTCGGGCGAGACGAAGCCGCGGGCCCGACCGGCACCGATGGCAAGGCAGGCCAGCGCCGTCAGCTGGCAGGTGAAGGCCTTGGTCGAGGCCACGCCGATCTCGGGGCCGGCAAGGGTCTGCACCACCACGTCGCATTCGCGGGCGATGGTCGAGGTCGGCACATTGACCACCGCGAGCGTGTGCTGGCCGTGCTCCTTGCAGTAGCGCAGGGCCGCCAGCGTGTCGGCGGTCTCGCCCGACTGGGATACGACGATGGCGAGGCCGCCCTTGTCGAGCGGCGCCTCGCGGTAGCGGAACTCCGAGGCGATATCCACGTCGACCGGGATGCGTGCGAAGCGCTCGAACCAGTACTTGGCGCACAGGCCGGCATAGGAAGCCGTGCCGCAGGCCGAGATGGTCAGCCGCGGCAGGGCGCGCCAGTCGAACGGCAGGCCCGGCAGGCGGATGGTGCCGTCGGCCATGTCGACGAACGAAGCCAGCGTATGCGACACGACTTCCGGCTGCTCGTGGATCTCCTTGGCCATGAAATGGCGGTGATTGCCCTTGTCGACCAGCAGCGCCGAGGCGGCGCTCTTCAGGATCGGACGCTCCACCGGCTGGTTCCGGGCATCGTAGATTTGGACGGAGTTGCGCGTCAGCTGGACGCTGTCGCCATCCTCCAGATAGGAGATCGTGTTGGTGAACGGGGCGAGAGCGATGGCGTCGGAACCCAGGAACATCTCCCCCGCACCATGGCCGATGGCGAGCGGCGAGCCGCGGCGGGCGCCGATGATCAGGTCGTGCTCGCCGTCGAAGACGAAACCGAGCGAGAAGGCGCCGCGCAGGCGCTGCAGGCTGGCCTGAACCGCCTCGATCGGCGTCTTGCCGGCTTGCAACTCGCGGGTCACCAGATGCGCCACCACCTCGGTGTCCGTCTCGCTCTGGAAAAGCACACCGCCGGCCAGCAACTCGTCGCGCAGCTCGCGGAAATTCTCGATGATGCCATTGTGGACCACGGCGAGGCGGTCGGTGGCGTGCGGGTGGGCGTTGGCCTCGCTCGGCCTGCCATGCGTCGCCCAGCGGGTGTGGCCGATGCCGATGCGTCCGTACAGCGGCTCGCGGTCGAGGCGGGCCTCCAGGTTGCGCAGCTTGCCCTCGGCGCGCCGCCGCGTCAGGCGGCCCTCCTCCAGCGTGGCGATGCCGGCAGAGTCATAACCGCGATATTCCAGGCGCCTCAGCGCCTCGACCAGCGGCAATGCCACCGCGTCCTTACCGAGAATGCCGACAATGCCGCACATGACGCACGTTCTCCTGATCGACTGAACTGCCTGCCGATAGCAGAACGGGCTTTAGAGGCTCCTAAGGCATTTGCTGAATCAAATCGCGTAACGCTTTATGACCAGTTGCAGAGCCGTCGGCTCAGCGGCCGCCGCGGGAGACCCGTTCGATCTCGGCGCGCACCAGGCGTTCTACCAGAGGCGGCAGGTTGTCGTCGAGCCAGTTGCGGAGCATCGGCCGCAGCATGTCCTGCACGAGATCGTCCAGGGTCCGCGCATTCTGTGACAGGATGGTGTGGGTCAGCTTGCCGAATGCCGACGAGATCGCCGAATCCGTCGCCGTCGAAATCAGCCGCTCCTCGAACACGGCGCCCTGTTGCGAAGCGGGCGGGACCGGGGTGGCGCGAATCTGCGGCGCGGCGGACATGGTCGGCTCCTGCGGCGGCGTTGCGGCGGGGTGGGACGGCGGCGCCGGCTCGACGAAATCGATGTCGTCCGCCGCGGCCGGAGCCTGGGCGGCCATCGCCTCGGTCAGTTCCAGGACATCGGCCACCGGCCGGGCCTTGGCGGCCTCGGCCTCGTCGAAGCCGGCCAGCAGAGCATCGATGTCGTCCTGCCCCTGCGGCTGGGACGGAGGCGGCGAAGGCGGCGTGGCGACCGGCTTCGCTGCCGATATCTTAATCGGGGAAGGCTTCACGTCCTCTTCCGAAATGATTTTGCGGATCGAGGCGAGAATCTCCTCCATGGAGGGTTCCTGCACCTTCGACGGTGGATCGGATTTCATGAGAGGAAGGGACGACATCACCTGAAGATCCACAGCCGGCCGATGCGAGAATCGCACCACTGTTCCGCCGTACGCGTCACGAGTATGGCGCGGGGCAGACCGAAAGCAAGGAAGCCGCCGCGCCCTTTCCAGTGGTAATTTCGAACCGCGGCAGGACTTGCGTCACAGCGCCGGGAGGGAGATTCAGCCCCCCTCGCCGCGCCCGAACCGCCGCGCTTCGGCCCGCCTATCGACCGTCAGGCGTCTGCGTGCCGATCCACTTGTCGCGCACCTGATTGTAGTGCACCGCCGGGTCATAGTTCGCGACCTTCAGGCTGAGCGTCCTGGCGTTGAGCTTGCCGACGGAGGACAGGAGCGTGAAGGCGGCGACAACTCGGTCGCGCTGGGCGATGATCAGGTTGACACGCGAGTTGAGCAGGGTCTGCTGCGCGTTCAGCACGTCCAGCGTCGTGCGCTGGCCGACCTTGGCTTCCTCGCGCACGCCGGACAGGGCGACCTCATTGGCCTGGACCTGGGCCTGCGTCGCCTGGATCTGGGCCGTGGATGCCTCGAGATTGCCCCAGGCCGACACGACGGCGGCACGGACCTGCTCGCGCGCCACGTCAGCCTCGATCCGGGCCTGGCCGAGCGATTCCTTGGCCTGGCGAATCTGGGAATAGTCGACGCCGCCCTCATAGATCGGCACGCTCAGAATCGCTCCGACCTGCACGCTCGCCTGCTCCTTCAGGCCCGTCGACGGCTCCCACTGCTGCGAGACGGAGGCGTTCGCACTCAACGTCGGCAGCAAGGCCCCTTCCGCCACCTTTACCTGGGAGGCCGCGGCGTCGACTGCGTGCAGGGCCGACGTGATGGCAGGGTGGATCTTCAGGCCAAGATTGATGGCGGTGTCCTGATTCCGCGGCAACAGCTTCTCGATCGAACGGGCCGGCGCCAGGCGATTGGGCACGGCACCGATGACCTGGCGATAGACCGCGTTGGACGACTTCAGCTGGGCCTGCGCCGCCAGCATTTGCGAGCGTGCGCCGGCGAGACTGGCCTTGGCCTGCTCGACGTCGGTGCGGGTCACCTCGCCGACATTGAAACGGTCGGTGGTCTGCTTGAGCTGCTCCTCGAGCACGTCGACATTGTTCTGCTCGAGGTTGAGCAGAGCCGCGTCGCGCAGCACGTTCATATAGGCGGTGACGCCCTGGAGCAGCGTGTTCTGCTCGACATTGCGCAGTGTCTCGCGCTGGCTCAGGACGCCCGCCTCGGCCTGGCGCACCGAATTGCCGGTGCGGAAACCGTTGAACAGCGTCTGATTGACCTCGAGGCCGAGCCCGCGCGGAAACAGGGTATTGCTGTTCCACGCTCCACCGCCACCAATGACTTCGTTGGTAATTGGGTGCGTCAGCGTAAACGGCGACTTTGACCAGTTGCGCTGCACGCCTGCATTCGCGGTCGCGTTCACCGTCGGCCGATAGCCCGACAGGGCCTGCGGCACGTTTTCATCGAAGGCCCGGGCAGCGGCGCGCTGGGCGTTGAGCGTCGGGTTGGACATGTAGGCGCGAGCCAGCGCCCCATCCATGGTCTCCGCACGCGCCGACGCTACAAGGCTCACGAACGATGCACTCGCGAGCATGATCGTGAAAATCCGATTTGATTTCATAACGCAGCCTGACCCGCAATGCTTTGGGCGGTCGTGTCCGCCAGTTTATAAAGGAAGCTAACTCCTAATCGTTACCTCACCAACCCCGCCGTGTCCGCTGCCGGGATAAATCGTTCGTTGAAGCAAAAATGAGACAGTCCCCCGCTCACGGGGAATGCGGCGGCGGGGTGGGTATCAGAAGGCGAAGGCCGGCGGCCGCGCAAAGCCGGGGAGCGGCGGCAAGGCCGCGTCGAACACCTCCCGGCAGGAGACGTCGCGACCGCTCTTGAGATGAACGATGGCGCGGGCCGAACGCCCTTTCCCGACGACCGCCAGCAGGCGCCCTCCCTGGGCGAGTTGCTCGAACAAGGCTTGGGGTACCTGCTCGACCGAGCCCTGCAGCACGATGACGTCGTAGGGCGCGCCCTTGGCATAGCCGGCTTCGAGCGGCCCGGCCACGATGGAAACTTTGGCCTGGCCGGCCAGGGCGCGTGTCGCCTCCGCCACAAGCGCGGGATCGCTTTCCAGACCCACCACCCGGCCGGCGAGGGATGCGAGGATGGCGCTGGAGTAGCCGGTGGCGGTGCCGACATCGAGCACGGCCTCCTCCGCGCCGATGTGGGCCGCCTGCAGCAGCCTGGCCAGCACGGTCGGCTCGATCAGGAAGCGCGAGCCGCCGCCGCCGACGGCGATGTCCATGTCGAGATAGGCGACCGCCTGCCTGTCGGCGGGCACGAAGGATTCGCGCGGCGTCTTCAGGAATGCCTCCAGCACCCGCGCATCTGTCACGTCATTGGCGCGGATCTGGCAATCCACCATGGTGCGGCGCGCCTGAGCGGTATCGATCATGAACGAAGCCTCGTTGCCGGCCGTCGCGGCCTTGTCCGTTGTTTGCGGCAAGGCCCCGGAAAAGGCAAGCAAGCGGCGCGGCGCAGATGTCGCCGATCTTTTCATCAAACCGTGTTGTGCGGAGCGACGACGCTTGATATAGGCAGCGCGCGCCGGTCATTCGGCGTGGACGGCCACGTGGCGGAGTGGTTACGCAGAGGACTGCAAATCCTTGCACCCCGGTTCGATTCCGGGCGTGGCCTCCAAAGTTTCCCAGCAAATTCGATATTTACCGCCTCTGCTGGGGCGAGACTGACGAAGCCTCCAGGAAGATCGTCAGTGCTCCGCCAGTCCGGAGCCGCTGGAAACTCGCCGGCCCGGCCGACAGTATGCGACTCAAAACTCGTTCCCTTCCCGTTTGGCGTTCGTGTGTTCGTGCCCTGGCGTTCGCCCGTTCGCTTCCTTGCGCTCGCCTCAGGCGGATGACGGCGACATGGCCACGGCCTGGGCCAGTCCGACAAGGGTTCATCCAGCCGATTCCCACTCGGTGTCGCCTGGAATCGTGCCCGTGTCGCCCGTTGGCGGGACAGCCTCCTTCCACGAGCAGAGCATGCCCTGCGCTCCGTCGGCCAGGAATGGGCCCAAGCTTCTGACTGCCTTGACGAATTATGGCATTGGAGAATTGAGCAATCGGGCTATCCTGTCGCGGATCGGCCGGAAGGCGACGTCATCGGGTCGATGGGCGGAGAAGGCGGAATGGCCGGCGGCGTCGGAGAGAAGGCGCTCGAACTGATGCTGTATCCCGCGCTGGAGCAGGCGGTCGACGCCGTCCTCATCCTCGACGAGGCCGGCACAATCGCCTTTTTCAACGCTGCGGCCGAGCGACTTTGGGGCTATGGACGCGACGAGGTCCTGGGCTGCGACGCCCGCCTGCTCGCACCGGAATGGGTGCCTCCCGCACAAGGGCGATCCGGCGCGGACGGCGAGCGAGCCGAGCTGGTGATCGAGCGCAAGGACGGCTCCCGCGCCTGGGGCTCGTTGTCGCTGTCCAGGGTCGAGGCCGACGGCCGCACCCTGTACATGGCGTTCGTCCGTGACGTGACCGACGAGGTCCTGCGCCGGACGCAGCTCGACCTGCTCTCTCTCGTTGCCGACGAGACCGGCCGCATCGTCATCGTCACCGACGAGCACGAGCGTATCGTCTACGTCAATCGCGCCTTCTCCGACATCTTCGGATATGCCGCGGCCGAGGCCGTCGGCCAGCATCCCGTGGACCTGCTCGCCGGCGCATACACGAATCGGCGCCGGCTGACCCGGCTGCGCCGCCGCATCGGTGGCCGGGCCAGCGTGCAGGAAGAAGTCCTCGCCTATGACAGGAACGGCAACGAGGTGTGGGTCTCGGCCGCCGTCAATGCGGTGCGGACCAAGGACGGGTCGGTCCGCAACCTGATCGCGGTGCTGAGCGACGTCACCAAGAGCAAGCAGATCGAGGCGCTGCAGCATGTCATCATGGCGGCGCTGGCGGACGACAAGCCGATCACCGAAGTGATCGACCTGCTCTGCCGCCGCGTCGAAGTGATCGCACCCGACGTGATCTCGTCGGTGCTGCATGTCGATCCCGAGGGCCTGCTCCATCCCCTGGCAGGCCCAAGCCTGCCGGATTTCTATTCCCATTCGCTCGACGGCGTCGCCATCGGTCCGGAAGTCGGCACCTGCGGGACCGCCGCCTTCCGCGGCGAGGCGGTGCTGACGCTCGACATCGAGACGGATCCGCGCTGGGAGGCGCACAAGGCGACACCGCTGGCGCTGGGCCTGAGGGCCTGCTGGTCGACGCCGATCAAGGCGCGGGACGGACGGGTCATCGGCACATTCGCATTCTATTTCCGGCAGAGCCGGGGGCCGCGCCACTGGCACGAGACGATCGTCGCCGCCTGTGTCCATCTGTGCGCCCTTGCGATCGAGCGCCACGAAGCGCATGCCCAGATCGCCCGGCTCGCCTATTCCGACACGCTGACCGGCCTGCCGAACCGGGCGCAACTGCGCCGGGACGTCGACCGACTGCTGGAAGTCGGGCTGGCCGCGGGGCGCTCCGCCGCCTTCCTGTTCCTCGACGTCGACCATTTCAAGGACGTCAACGACACGCTCGGGCATTCCATCGGTGACGAACTGCTCGTCATCATCGCCCAGCGCCTGCGCAGCCAGCTCCGGCCCTACGACATCGTCAGCCGGCAGGGCGGCGACGAATTCGTCATCGTGCTGCCCGATTGCGACGCCGTCGGCGCGTCAGCCCTGGCCAGGCGCGTCCTCGAGGCGCTGCTGACGCCGACCCGGCTCGGTGTCAGCCTCCTGCCCGTTTCGGCGAGCATCGGCATCAGCCTGTTTCCGGATCATGGCAGGGATGCCGACACCCTGCTCAAGCACGCCGACGCGGCGATGTACGAGGCCAAGCGCGCCGGGCGTCACACCTATCGCTTCTTCAGCCCGGTGATGGTCCGGGCAACGGAGGACAGGCTCGCCAGCAGCGTCGCCTTGCGCCAGGCCCTGTCGAACGGAGAGCTGAGGCTGCACTACCAACCGCAGATCCGGCTGGACGACGGCCGCCTGCACGGCGTCGAGGCGCTGGCGCGCTGGCACGACCCGGGGCTGGGCGAGGTGCCGCCATCGAAGTTCATCGCCCTTGCCGAGGAATGCGGCCTGATCGAAGCCATCGGGCTGTGGTCGCTGGGGGAATCCTGCCGGCAGGTCGCCGCATGGCGCCGCGCCGGCATCGGCGTGCCGTGCGTCTCGGTCAACCTGTCGCCCGTGCATTTCCAGGGCGGCGATCTCGCCGGAACCATCGGCGCCATCCTGCGCATGCACGACCTGCCGGCGAGCTGCCTGGTGATCGAGATCACCGAAGGCGCCATCATGGACAAGCAGGCGCGCGTGGTGGAAGCGATGGCGGCGGTTCGCGATCTCGGTGTCGGCCTGTCGATGGACGATTTCGGCACCGGCTTCTCCAGCCTCAACCGGCTGGCAAATCTGCCGATCAGCGAGCTGAAGATCGATCGCAGCTTCATGACCGGCGTCGAAACCGAGCCGAGCGCCCTCGCCGTCGCCACGGCGATCATTCGGGTGGGGCAGAGTCTCGGCATGACAGTGGTGGCCGAGGGCGTGGAAACCGTGGGTCAGCGCCGGATCATGGCGGAACTCGGCTGCGACGTGGCGCAGGGCTTCCTCTACGCGCCGGCGCTGAAGCCTCGGGCCCTCGAGCAATGGCTGACCGAGCGCCACAGCGCCCGGCCGTCGGCCTGGCGCGACAGCCTCGAACGGCGCACCGCATCGGCCGGAACCGAAGCGGTGCGCGTCTGGCCTGCATGAGTCCTCAGTCGACGTCTTCCACCGCGTCCGGCCCGCCGCCATAGACGCGCTGGGCCAGAGCCGCCTGCATGAAGTCGTCGAGATCGCCGTCGAGCACGTCGGAGGGCGTACCTGAAGTCGTTCCGGTCCTCAGATCCTTCACCAGCTGATAGGGCTGCAGCACGTAGGAACGGATCTGGTGGCCCCAGCCGATATCGGTCTTGGCGGCATGCGTCGCCATCGCCGTCTCCTCGCGCCGCTTCAGCTCCGCCTCATAGAGGCGGGCCTTGAGCATGCCCCAGGCCGTGGCGCGGTTCTTGTGCTGCGACCGGTCCTGCTGGCAGGCCACGACGATGCCCGAGGGCAAATGGGTGATGCGCACCGCCGAGTCCGTCCGGTTGACGTGCTGGCCGCCCGCGCCCGAGGCGCGATAGGTGTCGATGCGGCAGTCCGCCTCGTTGATCTCGATGTTGATGGAGTCGTCGATGACCGGATAGACCCAGACGCTGGCGAAGGACGTATGCCGGCGCGCATTGGAATCGAAGGGCGAGATCCGCACGAGGCGGTGCACGCCCGATTCGACCTTGGCCCAGCCATAGGCCTTCTCGCCCTTGACCAGGATCGTGGCGGACTTGATGCCGGCAGTCTCGCCGTCCGTGAAGTCGATCAGCTCCACCTTGAAACGATGGCGCTCGCCCCAGCGGGTGTACATGCGCAGCAGCATGTTGGCCCAGTCCTGGCTCTCGGTGCCGCCCGCGCCGGAATTGATCTCGATATAGGTGTCGTTGTTGTCGGCTTCGCCCGAGAACAGGGCTTCGAACCGGCGCTGGGTCACCTCCTGCTTCAGTCCCTCAAGCAGGGTCTGCGCCTCGTCGACGATCGCAGTGTCGCCATCCGCCTCGCCCATCTCGGCGAGTTCGAGGGTCTCGGCCAGATCCTTCTCGATCTTGACCAGGGACGACAGCCTTTCATCGAGGTCGTTGCGCTCGCGCATGATCTTCTGCGCGCGCTCCGGCTCGTTCCAAAGGTCGGGCTGTTCGGACAGGTGGTTCAGTTCCTGGAGACGGGCGTAGGACGTGTCCCAGTCAAAGATGCCTCCTCAGCAGTCCCGCGGACTGCTTGATGTCGTCGGCAAGCGACAGGATTTCGGCGCGCATGGCTCTGTCTTCGATGAAGGAGGATGATCGCAGCGGAGATAGAGTGCCGCGCTGGTTTGTTCAAACCCTATTTGCGCGGCCCCTGCTCCGGCGGACGGGTCAATAGAGCCCGCCCGTCCCGGTGGTCACGGCGCGGTCGGCCTCCGGCGACACGCTGGCCGAGCCGCCGCCGATGATCGAATAGCTGTCGGGCGGCGCAGTGCCGGGCTTGAAGGCTTCGAGGATGGTCCCCGCCCCGTCGCCGCCGGCCCGCATGCCGCTCTTGCGGTCGATGCGGATCAGCTTGATGCCCGGCGGCACCCGGAAGGGAACGGGCGCGGCATCGGCCAGCGCCAGCTTCATGAACTCGCCGAAGACGGGCGCCGTCAGATGGCCGCCGGTCATGCCTTTCCCGAGCGGGCGGGGCTTGTCATAGCCGAAGTAGAGGCCGCAAAGCAGGTCCGGCGAATAGCCGACGAACCAGGCGTCCTTCTCGTCGTTGGTGGTGCCGGTCTTGCCGGCGATCGGCCGGTTGAGCGACTTGAGCACCGTCGCCGTGCCGCGCTGCACCACGCCTTCCAGCATCGAGGTGATCTGGTAGGCGGTCATCGGGTCGAGAACCTGCTCGCTGGTGTCGATCAGCTTGGGCTCGTCCTGATTCTCCCACTTGGCGGCGTCGCAGCCTTCGCAGATCCGTTCGTCGTGCTTGTAGATGGTGTTGCCCCAGCGGTCCTGGATGCGGTCGATCAGCGTCGGCTTCAGCTTGCGGCCGCCATTGGCCAGAATGCCGTAGGCGGAGGTCAGGCGCATCACCGTGGTCTCGCCCGCCCCCAGCGCCATGGACAGATAGGGCGGCAGATCGTCATAGACGCCGAAGCGGCGGGCATATTCGGCGATCAGCGGCATGCCCATGTCCTGAGCGAGGCGCACGGTCATGACGTTGCGCGAATATTCGATGCCGAAGCGCAGGGTCTGCGGGCCGTAGAACTTGCCGGAATAGTTTTCCGGCCGCCAGGCGTCGCCGCCATTGCCCTGGTTGACCTCGATCGGCGCATCCATGACGACGGAGGACGGCGTGTAGCCGTTGTCGAGCGCGGCGGCGTAGATGAACGGCTTGAAGGAGGAGCCGGGCTGGCGCATCGCCTGGGTGGCGCGGTTGAACTCGCTCTGGTCGAAGGAGAAGCCGCCGACCAGCGCCAGCACCCGGCCCGTGTGCGGGTCCATCACCACCATGGCTCCGGAAATCTCAGGAACCTGGCGCAGGCGGTAGGTGTTGTCGCCGCGCGGCTCGACATAGACGACGTCGCCGGAATGCAGCACCTGGCTGACCTTGGTGACGGCGCGGCCGCGCTGCGCTCCCTCCGCCGCCTTGGCCCATTTGACCCCGTCCAGGGTGACCGTGCCCGTCGGCCGCTCGTTCGACAGGCTGCCGAACTTGTCGAGCGGCGGCTGCAGGCCGACGCGCGCGGAGGTGTCGGCTGCCTCGAGCACCACGGCGAGCCGCCAGGGCTGAATGTCGCCCAGCCGCTTCTCGCCGGCGATCGCCTTGCCCCAGTCGTCGCCGATATCCACGGTCTTGATGGCGCCGCGATAGCCCCGGCTCTCGTCGTAGCGCACCAGCCCGTCGACCAGCACCTTCCGCGCCTCCTGCTGCAGCTTGGGATCGACGGTGGCGCGGACCGACAGGCCGCCCTCATACAGCTTCTTCTCGCCGTAGCGCTCGGCGAGCTCGCGGCGCACTTCCTCGGTGAAGTAGCTGGCGGCGAAGGTGCGCGAGCTGTCGAGCATGCGCGGATCGACGTTGAGCGGCTCGGCCTTGGCCTTCTCGCCGTCTTCTTTGGAGACGAAGCCGTTCTCGACCATCTGGCCGATCACCCAGTTGCGGCGGTCGAGCGCGGCCTGGCGCTGGCGGATCGGATGGTAGTTGTTCGGTCCCTTGGGCAGGGCGGCGAGGTAGGCGGCGTCGGCGATGGTCAACTCGTTGACCGACTTGCCGAAATAGTTCAGGGCCGCGGCGGCGATGCCGTAATTGCCCATGCCGAGGTAGATCTCGTTGAGATAAAGCTCGAGGATCTTGTCCTTCGAATAGGTCTGCTCGATGCGCAGCGCCAGCAGCGCTTCCTTGATCTTGCGGACATAGCTGGCGTCGGGCGTCAGCAGGAAGTTCTTGGCGACCTGCTGGGTGATGGTCGAGGCGCCCTGCGGGCGCTTGCCCGAGCCGCGGTTCTGGAAGTTGATGACGATGGCGCGCAGCACGCCCTCCGGATCGACACCGCTGTGGGAGTAGAAGTTCTTGTCCTCGGCCGCCATGAAGGCGTTGATGACCAGTTGCGGCACCACCTGGATCGGCAGGTAGAGGCGACGCTGGTTGGCATATTCGGCCAGCAGCGTGCCGTCGGCCGCGTGCACGCGCGTCATCACCGGCGGCTCGTAGTCCTGCAACTGGGAATAGTCGGGCAGGTCCTGGGTGTTGACCCAGACGACATAGCCGACGACGGTCGCGCCGATGAGCGCGAGCAACGAGCCCGTGGAAAACAGGAAGCCCAGAAATCGAACCAGAAGTCGCATCAGCCGTCTTCACCACCGTGCCCGCCGCCGGGTCGCCCCGCGTCGCAGCAAATAAACCTAGACTATCACGCCGCACACCCCCGACCAATCCACCCGGGCGATGCAGCGGTGCAAACCGCCGCCGCGGAACGAAGTCCACGCCCGGCGCGGCCGTGAGGGCCGGCCGCCACCGGCCGCTGATGCACCGGGTTTATGGAGAAACTGCGGCCCGCGTCCCGGCAAAGCGCGGAATCAATTCGACGTTGCCCTTATGTCGCGATGCCGGGAGGCGAAGAAGGCGTCGATCGCGGTCAGCGCCGCATCGGTCACCTGCCCGCGCCAGTCGTCCGACATCAGGAGCTGGGCGTCCTGCTTGTTGGAGAGATAGCCGAGCTCGAGCAGGACCGAGGGCACGTCCGGGGCCTTGAGCACGTGGAAGCCGGCCGAGCGGTGCGGGTTCTTGTTGAGCGTGGCCGCGACGCGGAACTCGTCGATCAGGAGCTTGGCGAACTGGTTGGAGAACGACTTCGTCTCGCGTCGGGTCAGATCGATCAGGATGTCGGCGACGTCGCCGGGCTCCGCCGACAGGTCGACGCCGGCGATGGCGTCCGCCAGGTTCTCCCGCTCGGCATAGCGGGCCGCCTCGGCGTCGGAGGCCTTGTCGGAGAGCGTGTAGACGGTCGCGCCGCGCACGCCGAACGGATTCGGCAGTGTGTCGGCATGGATCGAGACGAACAGCGCCGCGCCCTTCTGCCGGGCGATCTCGATCCGGCCGGGCAAGGTGACGAAGGTGTCGTCCTGGCGTGTCAGCACCGCCTTGTAGCGCCCGGTCGCGTCGATCTTGGCGGCGAGCATGCGGGCGAATTCCAGCACGATCGCCTTTTCCTGCTCCCCCGATGCGGTGACGGCGCCGGTGTCGATGCCGCCGTGGCCGGGATCCAGCACCACCACCGGCAGTCCTTCCGGCTTGGCCAGGGGCGCCGCCGGCGCGGCGATGCCGGCGGTCCGGTCGGCCGCCGCCCCGCTCGCCGCCTTGCGCTGCGCCGTGGCCTCCTGCAGGAACACGGCACGGTCGCTCTTGATCAGGTCGATCACCAGGCGAGCCGGCTGATCGTCGGCGGCGGGCAGCAGAAACGCCTTGTCGATCACCGCCGGCCCGGCGAGGTCGAGCACGATGCGCGACTTGCCCGGCGCGATCAGGCCGAATCGATAGGCGGAGACCAGGCCCCTGCCCTTCCGGCCGATGTCGGAGGGCATGGCAAAGCCGATCTGCGGCAGATCCACCACCACCCGGTAAGGGTCGGCGAGCGTGAAGGCGTGAAACTCGACCGCACCGGAAAGGTCGACGATCAGCCGCGTGCGCCTGGCATCGCCGGCGACGCGGGCATCGGTGGCGCGGATCTCGGCGACGGGGTCAGGTTGCGGCGACTCGGCGGCGCGAGCCGGGCCGACGGTGGCAAGAACGCTGAACAAGAGGACTAGATGCCAAATTCGCCGCATCGGCCGACTGTCTCCGCCACCCCGGCCGAAATCCCGATGGCCCATTGAATCAGGTTGCTCCGGCGCCGTAAAGATCGTCAGCCGGAGGCGCCGCCTCCAGCCCCCCTCCTGTGGCATGCATGGCACAGGCTTCGGAAATCCTTGCCAAGACGGTTGGCGTACCGGTAATAGTAATTTCGCTCTCGATATGCTTTTCCGGAAGTGTCGAATTCGAGCGTCGGCGCCCGCCGTTCTGATCCAGTGCCTCGCTGATGCGCGCGGATTTGTTCGGTTGCGGTGCAAGGGCGGCATCGTTCCTCCGCCCATGGCGCGATCTTGAGAGAATCCGGAAGATCACGAGTGGTGCGCGGGCCGCCATGGCTCGGACGGGCGCGAGCGCCCGTTGGACTGGAGTCTCACATCACGCGCCGGGAGCGCCGCCGCGGAATCCTCCGTGGCACGAACCGGTGATGGAGTGATGCACACAGTCGCATCTCCCGGACAAGACGTGTTTCCGGCAGGAGCGGTCCGATCAGGACGCGCCCTGGGCGGAGCGTCGCCGTCCGACGGCAATCATGCCGCACCGACCCCCAACAGCAACAGCAACAGGACGGGCGCCAGCCTTCGGCGCGGTCGGCAGGGTCGAGGATTTCCTTCTCCCGGTTGCCGGTCGCGGACACATGGCCGCGCCCCGGAGAGAGAGGCCCATGGCGAACAAGATGCTCATCGACGCCGCCCACCCGGAGGAGACCCGGGTCGTGGTGGTGCGCGGCAACCGGGTTGAGGAATTCGACTTCGAGGCCGCCAACCGCAAGCAGCTGCGCGGCAATATCTATCTCGCCAAGGTGACCCGGGTGGAGCCGTCCTTGCAGGCGGCGTTCGTCGAGTACGGCGGCAACCGCCACGGCTTCCTGGCCTTCTCGGAGATCCATCCCGACTATTACCAGATCCCGGTCGCCGACCGGCTGGCGCTGCTGGCCGAGGAGCGGCGCGCCCATCGCGACGAGGACGACGACGAGGAGAACGGCCGCGGCCGGGACCGCGAGCGGCGGCGCGGCCGTTCCAACAAGGACCATGGCAAGGGCGAGGCGGCCGAGGCCGAGAACGGCGAGACCGTGTCCGAGGCGGCCGAGACCGTCGAGGCGCCGGCCGCGGCTGAGCAGGCCGAGCCGGCTGCCGAGGCCGGCACCCCGATCGACGACAACGCCCCGACCGGCGGCGAGATCGTTGAGGTGGGCTCGGGCAGCGATCCCGAGCATGTCGAGGCGCTCGGCAGCGGCGACGCGCTGGAGGACGTGCCGGAGCGCACGCAGCGCAGCCGCAGACAATACAAGATCCAGGAGGTGATCAAGCGCCGGCAGGTCCTGCTGGTGCAGGTCGTCAAGGAAGAGCGCGGCAACAAGGGCGCTGCGCTCACCACCTATCTGTCGCTCGCCGGCCGCTACTCCGTGCTGATGCCCAACACGGCGCGCGGCGGCGGCATCAGCCGCAAGATCACCAACACCGTCGACCGCAAGCGCCTGAAGGCCGTCGCCGCCGAGCTCGACGTGCCGGACGGCATGGGCGTCATCCTGCGCACGGCCGGCGCCGCCCGCACCAAGGCCGAGATCAAGCGCGACTTCGAATATCTGCTGCGCCTGTGGGAGAACGTGCGCGACCTGACGCTCAAGTCCTCGGCGCCGACCCTGGTCTATGAGGAGGGTTCGCTAATCAAGCGCTCGATCCGCGACCTCTACAACAAGGACATCGACGAGGTGATCGTCGCCGGCGACGAGGGATATCGCGAGGCCAAGGAGTTCATGCGCATGCTCATGCCGAGCCATGCCAAGAACGTCCAGGCCTACAAGGATGCAGCCCCGCTGTTCCAGCGCTTCGGGGTGGAGACCCAGCTCGATGCGATGTTCTCGCCGCAGGTGACGCTGAAGTCGGGCGGCTACCTCGTCATCAACCAGACCGAGGCGCTCGTCTCCATCGACGTGAACTCCGGCCGCGCCACCCGCGAGCACAACATCGAGGACACCGCCCTCCGGACCAACCTGGAGGCGGCCGAGGAAGTGTCGCGCCAGTTGCGCCTGCGCGATCTCGCCGGCCTGATCGTCATCGACTTCATCGACATGGAGGAGAGCCGGAACAACCGCGCAGTCGAGCGCAAGCTCAAGGACTGCCTGAAGAACGACCGCGCCCGCATCCAGGTCGGCCGCATCTCGCATTTCGGCCTCCTGGAGATGTCGCGCCAGCGCATCCGCACCGGCGTCCTGGAATCGTCCACCGAGCTCTGCCCGCATTGCGGCGGCGCCGGCCACGTCCGGTCCGTCACCTCGGTCGCCCTGCACATCCTGCGCGCTCTCGAGGACCAACTCCTCAAGAGCGCGACCCACAACCTCTTGCTGCGCACGCGCACCGGTGTGGCGCTCTACGTGCTCAACCACAAGCGGAGCCACCTGCATGCGCTTGAAGTGCGTTTCGGCGTGACCATCACGCTCAACGCCGACGAGACCATCGTCGGCAACCAGAACTACCTGATCGAGCGCGGCGACCTGGCGACCCCGGTCGAGCCGCGACCGGCCGGGCCGGTTGCGAGCGTGCAGGTTGATTCGCTGCCGCCGGAGGAGGAGGAGGTCGAGCCCGACGCCGAGGGCGAGGAGGAGGACGAGGTCGAAGCCGCCGAAGCGCCCCGCCAAGGCCAGCGCGACCATCACCAGCGTGGTGGCGACGGCGAGGGTGAAGGCCGCCGCAAGCGGCGCCGGCGCCGGCGCCGCAAGGGTGGAGGCGACCAGCAGGCCGAGGGGCCCGCGCCGGTTGCCGAGGCAGAGGCAGCCGAAGCGACGGCGGAGGCAGCCGAGGTCGAGGTCGAGGCGGAGGACACGGCGGCACCGGTGGCCGCGGTGGAGGAAGAGATCGTTGTCGAGGCGGTCGCCGCCGAGCCGGTCGAGGCCGCTGCCGTGCCCGAGCCCGCGGAGCCGAAGGCCGCCACGCGCCGTCGTGGACGCCGGACCGCCCGGACCGTGCAGAGCGAGGATCAGGCCGTGGCATCGCCCGCCCCGGCCGAGCCTGCGACCGCCGAGCCTGCGCCGGCCGCGGAAGCCGAGCCGGCCGCCGAAGCCGTGGCGGAGAAGAAGCCGCGCCGCCGCGGGCGTCGCGAGGTGCCGATCGCCGTGCCCGCAGCCGAGGAAGCCAAGCCGGAGATCGCCGTCGAGGCCGTTCCGGTCCCTGCCGAGGCGCCGGTTGCAGCCGAAATGCCCGCCGCTGACCAGACGCCCGAGCCGGCTGCCGAGCCGGCCGCGCAGGCATCGGCGCGCGAGGTTGTGGTGTCCAACCCCGACGCCTATGTCTATGTCGACGCGGTCGACCCGACCAAGCCGAAGAAGGCCGGCTGGTGGTCGAAGCGCTGACGGCGCGGACTGCCTGAACCAACGCCATCCCCGCCAAGGCGGGGATGGCGCGCTCCTCTGCAGCTGCCGGCAATATCGCCGGGACAGGGGATGGCGCCGATGACGCTTCGTCGCTAACATCATGACTGTCGATCTTGCGCCGCAGGAGGGGACGATGCGCCTCTGGATCCGTCTGGCACTCGCCGTCGCGCTCGGCGCCGGCGTTCCGGCCCTGGCTTTCGCCATGGGGTCCGAGCCGCCGCCCGAGACCGACGCCAAGCCGACGGAGTGCAAGGAAGCCGACAAGACCAAGTGCCCGGCCGCGCCCGAGAAGGAAACGGCGTGCAAGGAGGCCGACAAAAGCAAATGCCCGGCCTCGGGCAAGCAGAGTTTCCTTGATCGCTATCACGACGCCGTGGCGCTGATCGATGCCCACCGCTATGACGAGGCCCTCGTGGCGATGCAGACACTCGACGACGGTTCCTCGGCCGACGTCATCAACTATATCGGCTACATCAATCGCAAGCTCGGCCATATGGCGCAGGCTCAGATGTATTATGAAGCAGCGCTGCGCATGAAACCCAACCATCGCGGCGCGTTGCAATATTACGGCGAGTGGTATTGCATGATGGGTAACCTGGACAAGGCGAGACAGAATCTGTCGACGATCGGCACGGTCTACGGCAAGGACACCAAAGAATACGCTGCTCTTGCCAGGATGATCGACGAGACTGCGGCCAAGATCAGGTCCTGACATCGGCATCAACCCACCGGGTCGCGCATCTTCCATCTCAGCGGGTTGACATGTCCTTCCAACGGATCGCCTTCGTTGCGAGCGCGACGCCGGCGGCGCGCAAGGCGCTGAAGGTGTTCGTCGAGCGTTACGGCAACGCTTCGCTCCACGACGCCGACGTCGTCGTCGCCCTGGGCGGCGACGGCCTGATGCTGCAGACGCTGCATCGTCTGATGGACGCCGACACGCCGATCTACGGCATGAACCGCGGCTCCGTCGGCTTCCTGATGAACGAGTACCGCGAAGACGGCTTGCTGGAGCGCCTGGCGGCGGCCGAGCGCAGCGTCGTCCATCCGCTGTCGATGAAGGTGGAGGATGTCGACGGCATCGTCACCGAAGCCTATGCCATCAACGAGGTGTCGCTGCTGCGCGCCGGGCCGCAGGCGGCCAAGCTGCGCATCTCCATCGACGGCCATGTCCGGCTCGACCATCTGATCTGCGACGGTGTGGTGGTGGCGACGCCGGCCGGCTCGACCGCCTACAACCTCTCGGCCAACGGGCCGATCCTGCCGCTCAACGCGCCGCTGATCGCGCTGACCCCGATCTCCGCCTTCCGGCCGCGCCGCTGGCGCGGAGCGATCATTCCGCAGGAGGCACGGATGGCAATCGACGCGCTCGAGCCGAGCAAGCGGCCGGTGAATGCCGTCGGCGATCACAACGAAGTGAAATCGGCCCGCCGGGTCGAGATCGCCATGGATGCGTCGATCGATCTGGTCATGCTGCACGACCCCGGCCATTCATTGGATGAACGTATTCTGCGTGAACAATTCGATTGGTAGACGTTTCGCGCACTGATTCGCGGCCCGAGCCATGGTCCGGGCTTCCATGCGGCGACGTCGGCTTTCTGCGGGAGGCGATCATGCGCCTGGGTGTTCTTATCGGCCTGCTGGCCAGTCTCGTCCTGTCGTCTCCGGTCCTGGCCGGCGACGAGGAGCAGGTGGCGCTGACCGCGCCGATGGTCGAGAAGTTCGTCGAGGGCCACGCCGAGCTTGCGGCACTGGCCAAGGATCTCGCCAAGCAATATGGCGACCGCTCCGACACCGAGGGCGACGATCTCGTCGCCGCCCTGCCGGCCTATCAGGACATTCCCGAAGCCAAGGCCCGGACCACTGCACTCCTGGCGAAATATGGCTTCCCCGACCTCGATAACTGGCAGCTCGTCACCAATTCAGTGCTGCTGGCTTATCAATATGTCGATCCGACCACCGCTCCGCCCAATATCGAGGAGGAGAAGGCCAAGGCCCGGGCCGAGATCGAAGCGGATGCCACGCTGGAGCCAGACAAGAAGCAGGAGGCGCTGCAGCAGCTCGACCAGCAATATGCCGCGCTGCTCGACTACGTGCCTTTGCCCGGCAATATCGAGGCGGTGCGTCCCTTCGCCGAGCAGATCAAGCCGATCGCCGAGGCGAATTGAGAAATCGGGGGCAGGCACTGTAGGATCGCCGCCTCACCTGGGGAGTTCGACGTCATGACCGTTCACGCCGCCACGGCACCAGTTCTAGCCCGTTCGGACGGAGGCGGCGTGGCGCGGCTGACGCTGAACAACCCGGCTCGACGCAACAGCCTGTCGGAAGCGATGCTGGAGGCGCTGGCGAACGAACTGGCGGCGATCGGCGCCGATCCCGGTGTGCGCGTCGTCGTCGTCGCCGCGGCCGGACCGGTGTTCTCGGCCGGCCACGACCTCAAGGAACTGACCGCCCGGCGCGCCGACGCCGATCGCGGCCGGGCCTATTTCACCGAGATCATGAACCGCTGCGCCGCGGTGATGCAGGCCATCGTCCGGCTGCCGCAGCCGGTGATCGCTGAGGTCCAGGGCGTCGCCACCGCGGCGGGATGCCAGTTGGTGGCGAGCTGCGACCTCGCCGTCGCCTCGATCGAGGCGAAGTTCTGCACGCCGGGCGTCCAGATCGGCCTGTTCTGCTCGACGCCGATGGTGGCGCTGTCGCGCAACGTCTCCGCCAAGCACGCGATGGAGATGCTGCTGACCGGCGACATGATCGACGCGGAAGAAGCCTGCCGCATCGGCCTGGTCAACCGCGTCGTCGCCCCCGAGCGCCTGGCCGAGGAAACCGCCGAGCTTGCCCGCCGGCTGGCTGCCCGCTCGGCGCTGACGCTTCGGACCGGCAAGGAAGCCTTCTATCGCCAGCGCGAGATGCCGCTCACCGATGCCTATGCCTATGCTGCCTCGGTCATGGTCGAGAACATGCTCGCCCGCGACTCGGAAGAAGGCATCGGCGCCTTTCTCGGCAAGCGCGAACCGCGCTGGGAAGACCGTTGATGAACCACGACAGCTACTCCGACGCCTATATCGGCGACATCCTGCGCTCGGTGAAGACCATCGCCATGGTCGGGGCCTCGGCCAACGAGGTCAGGCCGAGCTTCTTCGTGCTGAAATACCTGCACCAGCGCGGCTTTCGCGTCTTCCCGATCAATCCGGGCCTGGCCGGCCAGACCATTCTCGGCCTCCCCGTCTATGCCAGCCTCAAGCACGTGCCGGACCCCATCGACATGGTCGACATCTTCCGCAACTCGGAGGCCGCTGGCGCCGTGGTCGACGAGGCGCTGCAGCTCATTCCCCTGCCCCATGCGATCTGGATGCAGCTCACCGTCCGCAATGACGCGGCCGCCGCCCGCGCCGAAGCCCTCGGCGTCCGGGTGGTGATGGATCGCTGCCCGAAGATCGAATATGGCCGGCTCTCCGGCGAGATCGGCTGGGCCGGCGTCAATTCGCGCACCCTTTCCTCCAAGCGCCAGTTGCGCGACCAGCGCGGCTTCCAGCGGCTGGGGCTACGTCCGACGGGACCGCGCGGTTGACCCTGAGCGAGCCGCTCTCCTAAGACTTCCGATCTTCGAACAAGACGCGAAAGAGAAACCCCATGCCCGCCGACCGCAATCCCGGCTTCTCGACCCTGGCCATTCACGCCGGAGCCCAGCCCGACCCGACCACGGGAGCCCGGGCGACGCCCATCTACCAGACGACCTCCTTCGTCTTCGACGACGTCGACCACGCTGCGTCGCTGTTCGGCCTCCAGGCCTTCGGCAACATCTATACGCGCCTGGGCAACCCGACCAACGCCGTGCTCGAGGAGCGGGTCGCGGCGCTCGAGGGCGGCACCGCGGCGCTGGCGGTGGCCTCCGGCCACGCCGCCCAGTTCCTGGTGTTCCATACCCTGCTGCAGCCCGGTGACGAATTCGTCGCGTCCAGAAAGCTTTACGGCGGTTCGATCAACCAGTTCAATCAATCCTTCAAATCGTTCAACTGGAACGTCGTCTGGGCCGACACCGACGACCTCGCCTCTTTCGAGGCGGCGGTGACGCCGAAGACCAAGGCGATCTTCGTGGAATCGATTGCCAATCCCGGCGGCGTCATCACCGATATCGCCGCCATCGCCGCCATTGCGCACAAGGCCGGCATCCCGCTGATCGTCGACAACACCCTCGCCTCGCCCTACCTGATCCGCCCGTTCGAGCACGGTGCCGACATCGTCGTGCACTCGCTCACCAAGTTCCTGGGCGGGCACGGCAACTCGATCGGCGGCATCATCGTCGACGGCGGCCGTTTCGACTGGCTCGGCTCGGGCCGCTACCCCGCCCTCTCGTCGCCGCGCCCCGAATATGGCGGCATCGTCCTCGGCGAGACGTTCGGCAATTTCGCCTTCGCCATCGCCGCGCGGGTGCTGGGCCTGCGCGATCTCGGCCCGGCGCTGTCGCCGTTCAACGCCTTCCAGCTCCTGACCGGCATCGAGACGCTGCCGCTGCGCATGCAGCGCCATTCCGACAACGCCCTGGCCGTGGCGAGCTACCTGGCCGATCATCCGGCAGTCGCCTGGGTGTCCTATTCCGGCCTGCCGAACGACCGCTACCACGCCCTGGCCAAGCGCTATTGCCCGAAGGGCGCCGGCGCGCTCCTCACCTTCGGCGTGAAGGGCGGCTATGAGGCCGGCGTCAAGCTGGTGTCGAACGTGCAGTTGTTCTCGCACCTGGCCAATCTCGGCGACACCCGCTCTCTGATCATCCATCCGGCCTCGACCACCCATCGCCAGCTCTCGTCCGAGCAGCAGGTGCTCGCCGGCGCCGGGCCGGACGTGGTGCGCCTGTCGATCGGCATCGAGGATGTCGCCGACATCATCGCCGATCTCGACCAGGCCCTGGCGGCCTGAGCCGATCGGCGGTCGGCGGCGTCACGGCTTGAAGCTGCGATGCCCGTCGGCCGCCGGCCGTAGCCCGCCGGCGTCGTCGGACAGGGCGGCACGATGGTGGCGCGGAACCGCGCCCGCCTCGGCCAGCAGCCTGGTGGTGCCGGGCCTTGCCTACTCCCGCTGCCCGTGGAGGCGGACGCTCATCAGGCCGCGCGGGGCAGGCCCGCCGCCAGCCCCGCCGCCGGGGCATCCCGGCGCACGGCGTAGGCATGGATCGTCGCCATCACCAGGAGCACGATCGCCCAGGCCTGGTGCAGTAGGCCCGACCAGATCGGCACCATCAGGAGCAGCGTCATGATGCCGATACCGGCCTGCGTCGCGGTGATCGCGAGAAGCGCCACCGCCCGCCGCCGCGCGGCCCCGGCATGGCGCAGCGCATAGGCGTGCCAGGCCACCAGGGCGACGATCAGATAGGCCAGCATCCGGTGCTGGAACTGCACGGTCAGCACGTTCTCGAAATGATTGGCCCAGGCCGGCGTCATGACATAGAGGTCGCCGAGCGGCGGGATGAAATGCCCGTCCATCAGCGGCCACGTGTTGTGCGACAGGCCGGCGTCGAGCCCGGCCACCAGACCGCCGAGGAAGATCTGCGCCAGAACCAGGCCGACCAGCCCATAGGCGAGGAGGCGTTGCGGCGCGGCAAGGGGATCGCGCTCGCGCACAGGGGCGAGGGAGCGCGCCACCCAGACGATGGCGACGAGGATGAGGCAGGCCAGCGTCATGTGCATGGCGAGGCGGTACTGCGACACGTCGGTGCGTTCCGACAGGCCCGAGGCCACCATCCACCATCCGAGAGCTCCCTGGCTGCCGCCGAGGGCCAGCAGGCCGAGCAGGCGCGGCTTCAGCTTGGGCTCCAGCCAGCCCCGCCACCAGAAGAAGGCCAGCGGCAAGGCGAAGACGATGCCGATCAGCCGGCCGAGCTGGCGGTGGCTCCACTCCCACCAATAGATGAACTTGAACTCGTCGAGGCTCATGCCCTGGTTGAGCTGCTCATATTGCGGGATGGTCCTGTACTTGGCGAACTCCTCCTGCCAACGGCTCTCGCTGAGCGGCGGGATGGCGCCGGTCACCGGCTTCCACTCGACGATCGACAGGCCGGAATCGGTCATGCGGGTCGCGCCGCCGAGCAGCACCATGGCGAACACCATCAGGGCCACGACCGCCAGCCAGCTGCGGACGGCGCGACGATGTCCCTCTTGCGCAAGGCTCCCGGCTGCGGCATCGGTTCTGGCGAGCATTTCGTCTCCGTCGGATGACCTGACCGGCGCGGAGAGATATACCCCGGCACGCCGGGCGGCAACGCGCGCCCGCGTCGCAGGCGGCAGGAGGAGCAGCGAATGAGAATGCGGGTCCGCAAGCTGATCGGATCGATCGGGATGATCGTCTTCGTGATCGTCTATGCCCTGCTGGCGATGGGCCTGGCGCAAGGGCGCATCACCGATGCGTCGACCTGGGTGCAGACGATCTACTATGCGGCGCTGGGCCTCGCCTGGATCTTCCCGGCGATGGTGATCATCCGCTGGATGGAAAAGCCGGAGAAGTCCGGGAAGGTCTGACCGTGGCGGGCCGCCCGGGAGCGCGCCCTCAATAGCCCTTGAGCGTCGGCCCCGGCAGGCTGTCGAGCGAGACGATGTTGCCGTACCACAGGAGACAGACCAGGCCGAAGACCAGGGCGGCCAGCACCGTGGTGATCAGCACCTTCCTGAGCATCATCGGCTGATGCGGCGCCGCGCCCTCGCTGCCCGGCACGATCTCGCCGGCCTCGTACTGGCTTCTCACGCCGAACGGCAGCACGGCGAAGAGCACCATCCACCAGATGACGAAATAGAGCGCGACGCCGAGGACGAAGTTCATGCGGGGTTCCTGCTGCCGGCTCGATCCATAGACCCGCGTGCCCCGCCCGTCACGGCGTTTTCGCCGCCCTGCCCCCGCGCTTCTTTGCCGCTGGCCCGGGCTTGGCGGCCTCGGCCCGCAACGCCGCCTCGCGTCCGAGCCGCGCCCAATGGGCCGCAGCCTCGGGATCATCGAGCGCCGCGTCCGGCAGCAGCCAGTAGGGCATGGTCACCGGCTTGCCGCCGGCCTTGTGCACATAGACCCAGGGCTTGGACCCGGCAGCCTCGAACAACGGCGCCGTGACCTCGTCGGCCTTGATCCGGATCTCGTCGCGAATGACGCAGGCGAAGATCAGCCCGTCGACATAGAGCCCCCAGCCGCCGAACAGCTTGCGGATGGAGATCGGGCCGAAGGCGGCGAAGAGATCGTGCAGATAGTCCTGGTCCACCGCCGTCAGGCCGAGGCTTCGAGAGCCCCGGCCGCGGCCGGCGTGATCGCCACCGACTCGCCGCAACCGCAGGCCGAGGTCTGGTTCGGATTGTTGAACACGAACTGGGAGGCGAGCTTGTCGGTCTTGTAGTCCATCTCGGTTCCGAGCAGGAACAGCACCGCCTTCGGATCGATCAGCACCTTGACGCCCTTGTCCTCCACCACTTCATCGAGAGGATTGGCAGCCTCGGCATATTCCATGGTGTAGGACATGCCGGCGCAGCCGCCGTTCTTGACGCCGACGCGCACGCCGGCGAACGGCCTGTCGGCATTGGCCATGATCGCCTTGATCTTGTCGGCGGCGGCGTCCGTCAGGGTCACCACCTTGAAGGCCGGGCGGGTCTTGCTCACTGTCTGGCTCCATGGGCGCCGGGTTCAAGGCCCGGGCACAGCGTTGCACCATGCCGAATATAGGAACTGTCCGCGGCCAGGGATAGGGCCACGGGCACAGGCCTAGCGGCGGCCGATCTCCCCAACCTCGAAGGGCGTGGTCTGGTAGATCTGGTTGATCCAATTGCCGAACAAGAGATGCGCGTGGCTGCGCCAGCGGTTCTCTGGACGCTTCTCGGCATCGTCATGCGGGAAATAGTTGCGCGGCATGGCGATCGGCTTGCCGGCCGCGACGTCCCGGAAATACTCGTCGGCCAGCGAGTTCGAATCATACTCGATGTGGTTGAACATGTGCAGCGCGCTGTGGGTCGGGTCGTCCAGCAGACACAGGCCCGCCTCGTCCGATTCCGCCAGCACGCTCATGCCGCTGGTGGCCGGAATGTCTTGGCTGCGCACTTCGGTCCAGCGCGACACGGGAATCGAGAAGTCGTCGGAAAAGCCGCGCAGATAGGGCGAAGCCGGCTCCAGGTTGCGGTGGCGATAGACGCCGAACGCCTTCCCGGCCAGGGCGTGCTTGGGCATGCCGTGGAAATGGTGCACCGCCGCCTGCGCGCCCCAGCAGATGTTGAAGCAGCGATGGACATGGGTCTGCGTCCAGTCGAAGATGCGGCGCAGTTCGTCCCAGTAGGTCACATCCTCGAACGGCAGCGTCTCCACCGGCGCGCCGGTGACGATGAAGCCGTCGAACTTCTCGCCCCGCACGTCCTCCCAGTCGCGATAGAAGGAGATGATGTGCTCGCTCGGCGTGTTGCGCGCGACATGGTTGGTGATCTTGACCAGGGTCAGCTCGACCTGCAGCGGCGTCGCTCCCAGCAGCCGGGCGAACTGGGTCTCGGTCTTGATCTTGTTGGGCATCAGGTTGAGCAGGCCGATGCGCAACGGCCGGATGTCCTGGCGCACGGCATCGGTTTCCCGCATCACCATCACGCCCTCCGCATCAAGCGTTGCGCGCGCGGGCAGGTCGTCGGGTATCTTTATCGGCATGCGTTCATGTCACTCTCGCCCGTGCCGGACGGCATGGGCTCGTCATCGGGCGCGGCCCGGGCCGGCCCGCGTCAGTAGGTCTTCCAGATACCGGGGGTGGCCAGCTCGAGCAGGTGCCCGTCGGGGTCGCGAAAATAGATGCTGGCGCCGCCCCGCGTCCAGTCGGTCCTGCCCTCCACGGCGATGCCATGTTCGGCGAGGCGCGCCTGCCAGTCCGCCAGCGCAGCAGCCTCGATCGCAAATGCGATGTGCATCGGCCCGGCCCCGTCATGCGGCGGGATCGTGCCGCCGGGAAGGTGCACGGTCTCCAGCGTGCCGCCGCGCTTGAACAGCAGCAAAACGCTTTTCCTGCCAATGTCATAGGCGACCAGCCTCTCGTCGGCGAACAGCTCGGTAAAACCGAACAGGTCCTGGTAAAACCGCGCCGCGCGGTCGAGATCATCGACATAGAGCGCGGTTTCGAGGACGCGGTCGACCGCCGGCATCGCCGTCACCACATGTCCAGGGCGACGCGGGCCTCGTCGGACATGCGCGACTGGTCCCACGGCGGATCGAACACCATGGTCACCTGGACCTCGGCGACGCCGGGCACGGTGGAGACCGCGTTCTCGACCCAGCCCGGCATCTCGCCGGCCACCGGGCAGCCGGGCGCTGTCAGGGTCATGTCGATGGCGACGCGGCGATCATCCGTGATCTCGATGCGGTAGATCAGGCCGAGTTCATAGATGTCGGCCGGGATCTCCGGATCATAGACGGTCTTCAGCGCCGCGACGATGTCGTCCGTCATCCGGTCGATCTCTTCGGGCGCCAGCGCCGGCGCCGCCGTCATGGCGGGCGCGTTCGGCCTCGCTTCGTTCACCGTGCCGTCAGCCATCACATCCTCCGTCAGGGCCCGCCCTCGTCAGGCGAAGAACCCCTGCGCCTTGCCCAGCGCCTCGACCAGGACATCGACCTCCTCGCGCGTGTTGTAAAGTCCGAACGAGGCCCGGCAGGTCGAGGTTACGCCATATCGCGCCAATAGCGGCTGGGCGCAATGGGTACCGGCCCGCACCGCCACGCCCTGCCTGTCGATCACCGTCGCCACATCATGGGCGTGGGCGTTCTTCATCTCGAACGAGACGATGGCGCCCTTGCCCGGCGCCTGGCCGAAGATGCGGATGGAGTTGAGCTGCGACAGCCGCTCATGGGCATAGTCGCGCAGCATCGCCTCATGCGCCCGGATGTTGTCGCGGCCCAGCGCCATCATGTACTCGACCGCGGCGCCCAGCCCGATCGCCTCGACAATCGGCGGCGTGCCGGCCTCGAATCGATGCGGCGGCGCCGCATAGGTGACGGTGTCGAGCGTCACCTCGCCGATCATCTCGCCGCCCCCGTTGAAGGGGGGCATCCGCTCCAGCCACTCCGCCTTGCCGTAGAGCACGCCGATGCCGGTCGGCCCGTATACCTTGTGGCCGGTGAAGGCGTAGAAATCGACGTCGAGATCACGGACGTCGACGTCGAGATGCACCGCCCCCTGGCTGCCGTCGGCCAGCACCGGAATGCCCCGGGCGTGGGCGATGCGGATGATCTCCTTGAGCGGCGTCACCGTGCCGAGCACGTTCGACATGTGCGTGATCGCGACGATCTTGGTCTTCGGCGTCAGGAGCCGCTCGAAGGCCTCGAGGTCGAAGGAGCCGTCGTCGCGCACCGGCGCCCACTTGATCACCGCGCCGCGGCGCTCGCGGTGGAAGTGCCAGGGCACGATGTTGGAATGGTGCTCCATGATCGAGAGCACGATCTCGTCGCCCTCGCCGATGTCGAGCAGGCGGCCCATCGAGGCGGCGACGAGGTTCAGCATCTCGGTGGCCGAGCGGCCGAAGATGATGTCGGCGGTCGAGGGCGCATTGAGAAACTTGCGGACGCTCTCGCGGGCGGCCTCGTAGGCCTCCGTCGCAGCATTGGCGAGGTAATGCAGGCCGCGATGGACGTTGGCGTATTCGTGCTCGTAGGCGTGGACCATGCGGTCGATCACCGCGCGCGGCTTCTGCGCCGACGCGCCATTGTCGAGATAGACCAGCGGCTTGCCGTAGACCTGCATCGACAGCGCCGGGAAATCGGCGCGGATCCTGGCGAGATCATAGGGAGGAGCCTTCGCCGTCATGTCCGCAATCCTGCCGTCCATGGTTCCAACCTTTCGTGCATCGCTCGTGCGCGGCGCGGGTCAGGCCCGCGCCGCCAGCCACAGTTCGGCGTGCGCCATCACGCCCTCGCGCGCCGCCTCGTTGCCGATCGCCTCGACCGCCTCGCCGACGAAAGCCTGCAGCAGGATCGCCTCGGCCTCAGGCTGCGGGATGCCGCGCGCCATGCAGTAGAACAGGAGGTCGTCGTCGAGCGCGCCGCAGGTGGCGCCGTGGCCGCAGACCACATCGTCGGCGAAGATCTCAAGCTCGGGCTTGTTGTCGACCTCGGCGCCGTCCGACAGCAGCACCGCCTGGCTCATCATCTTGCCGTCGGTCTTCTGCGCGCCCGGGCGGACCACGATCTTGCCCTGGAACACCGAACGGCTGTCGCCGTCGAGCACCGCCTTGAACAGTTCGCGGCTGGTGCCGTGCGGCACCGCATGGTCGACCAGCAGCGTGGTGTCGGCGTGGCGCTTGCCGGCGAGCAGGGTGGCGCCGCCGAGCGTGGCCGTGGCATGCTCCCCGGCATAGGTGATGAAGAGCTGGTTGCGCGCCACTGCCGCGCCGGCGCCGAGCGCGAAGCTCGACAGCTCGGCCCGGGCTCCGAGCGAGACCAGCAGGGTCGACAGATGCAGCGTTTCCAGGCTCTCGGCCTGCACCGAGATCCGGTCCAGCTTCGCCCGGTCGCCGAGATGGGCCTCGACCACCATATTGCTCTGGTTGGCGACGCCGACCGGCCCTTCATAGGTGTCGACCAGGGTCAGGGTGGCGCCGGCGCCGAGCACGACGATGCTGCGGGCATAGACAGCCTGCGCATCGGCGCCGGTGTGCACGGCCTGCAACAGCACCGGCAGCTCGACCGTGACGCCGGCATCGACCACCAGCACGGCCCCGTCCGTCATGAAGGCGGCGTTCAAGGCCAGCGCCGCATTGTCGATCGGCTGCGCGCCGAGCCGTTCGGTCACGGCCGTGTCACCGGAGGCCAGAGCCTCGGCAAGCGACAGGAAGCGCACGCCCGTCGGCAGCAGGCCGACGTCGGAAAGCGACGGCGCGAAGCTGCCGTCGACCAGCGTCAGGCGCAGATGCGCGTGCGAGCGCAGCACCTCGGAGGGCAGGCGCGCCCGGTCGAGCGCGGTCGCATCCGGCGCCTTGGCCAAGGGCTTGGCATCGCGCATCAGAACGCGCAGGTCGGTGTATTTCCACTCCTCGACGCGGCGATGCGGCAAGCCGTTGCGGGCGAAGGCACTGAACGCCTGCTCACGCAGGGTGCGCACGGCCTCATTGCCCGGCAGTTCGGCCCGAACGGTGCCGAAGGCCTCGCTCAGAGCCGTCTCGGCGGCGGTCTTGATGACGGTGATGTCAGCCATCCCAGCCTCACGCCGCTTCCGCGTAATCGCGGTAGCCGTTGGCTTCCAGTTCGAGCGCCAGCTCCTTGCCGCCGGACTTCACGATCCGGCCCTTGGACAGGACGTGCACCGTGTCGGGCACGATGTGATTCAGCAGGCGCTGGTAGTGGGTGATGATGACGAAGGAACGGTCTTTCGAGCGCAGGGCGTTGACGCCGTCGGCCACCACCTTGAGGGCGTCGATGTCCAGGCCGGAATCGGTCTCGTCCAGGATGCCGAGCGAGGGCTGCAGCAACGCCATCTGCAGGATCTCCATGCGCTTCTTTTCGCCGCCGGAGAAGCCGACATTGAAGGCGCGCTTCAGCATTTCCCTATCTATATCAAGATTTTCCGCCGCCTTGTTCACCTTCCGGATAAACTCCGGCGTCGACAGCTCGCCCTCGCCCCGCGCCTTGCGCTGGGCGTTCAGCGCCGCCTTGAGAAAGGTCATCGTGGCGACGCCGGGGATCTCCAGCGGGTACTGGAAGGCGAGGAACACGCCCTTGGCGGCGCGCTCGTCCGGCGCCATCTCCAGGATGTTCTCGCCGTTGAGCAGCACCTCGCCGGCCGTGACGGTGTAGTCCTGCTTGCCGGCCAGGATGTAGCTGAGCGTCGACTTGCCGGAGCCGTTCGGCCCCATGATCGCCGCGACTTCGCCGGTCTGCACGGTCAGGTCGAGGCCGTTGAGGATGGCCTTGCCGTCGATCTCGGCGTGGAGGTTCTTGATTTCGAGCATCTCTATCCGTTCCCAGGCAGGATGTCCGCGCGCCGCCCATGCCGCAGCCGCGAACTCCTCATGTCAGTCAAACTTGTGTCGATTCCGGGCACCAGCGCCGGCCGTCAGCCGACGCTGCCCTCCAGGCTGATCGAGATCAGCTTCTGAGCCTCGACCGCGAATTCCATCGGCAAATGCTGCAGCACGTCCTTGACGAACCCGTTGACGATCAGGGCCACCGCCTCCTCGTCCGACAGGCCGCGCTGCTGGCAATAGAACATCTGGTCGTCCGAGATCTTCGAGGTGGTCGCCTCGTGCTCGAACACGGCCGAGGCGTTCTTGCTCTCGATATAGGGCACGGTGTGCGCCCCGCAGTGCTCGCCGATCAGCAGGCTGTCGCAATTGGTGAAGTTGCGCGCGCCCGTGGCCTTGCGGTGGGCGGAAACCAGGCCACGATAGGTGTTGTTGGAATGGCCGGCCGAGATGCCCTTGGAGATGATCCGGCTCTTGGTGTTCTTGCCGAGATGGATCATCTTGGTGCCGCTGTCGACCTGCTGGCGTCCGGTCGACACCGCGATCGAATAGAACTCGCCCTGGCTCTCCTCGCCGCGCAGGATGCAGGAAGGATACTTCCAGGTGATGGCCGAGCCGGTCTCGACCTGCGTCCAGGAAATCTTGGAGCGGGCGCCGCGGCAGTCGCCGCGCTTGGTGACGAAGTTGTAGATGCCGCCCCGGCCCTCGGCGTCGCCGGGATACCAGTTCTGCACGGTCGAGTACTTGATCTCGGCATCGTCCAGGGCGATCAGCTCGACCACCGCGGCGTGGAGTTGGTTCTCGTCGCGCTTGGGCGCGGTGCAGCCTTCGAGATAGCTGACATAGGCGCCCTTGTCGGCGATGATCAGCGTACGCTCGAACTGGCCGGTCTTCTCCTCGTTGATGCGGAAATAGGTCGACAGCTCCATCGGGCAGCGCACGCCCGGCGGCACATAGACGAAGGAACCGTCGGAGAAGACGGCCGAGTTCAGCGTGGCGAAGAAGTTGTCGCTCGTCGGCACCACCGTGCCCAGATACTGCCTGACCAGATCCGGATGCTCGCGCAGGGCTTCGGAGATCGAGCAGAAGATCACGCCGGCCTTCTTCAACTCCGCCTTGAACGTGGTGACGACCGAAACGCTGTCGAACACGGCGTCGACCGCGATGCGGTTCTTCGGCTCGACACCCTCCAAGACCTCGACTTCGCGCAGCGGGATGCCGAGCTTCTCATAGGTCTTGAGGATCTCGGGGTCGATCTCGTCGAGCGACTTCGGCGCCGGGTTCGCCTTCGGCGCGGCATAGTAGTAAAGGTCCTGATAGTCGATCGGCGGATATTCGACGCGGGCCCAGGTCGGCTCGGACATGGTCTTCCAGCGCCGATAGGCTTCGAGGCGCCACTCGGTCATCCAGGTCGGCTCGCCCTTGCGGGCCGAGATGTAGCGAACGATGTCCTCGCTCAGGCCCTTGGGCGCGAGCTCCATCTCGACGTCGGTGACGAAGCCGTATTTGTACTGATCCACGTCGATGGCACGAACCTGATCGACTGTTTCCTGGACTGCCGGCATTCTCGTCTCCTACGCGGCTATCGCCGCCGAATTCCACAGATCAGGCAAGCGTTTAGGCTGCCCTGCTCCGCCTCTTCCCATATATGGTGCGATGCACGAGATGAAAGACCGCGAGAAAGCGCTCGATGTCTTCCGCTCCTGTCGTCCGGCCGATCGAAACCCGGATCGCGCCGGTCACCAGATCCGGCGCCGCGTCCATGGCTTGCAGGACATGGCTGGCGCGGACCTTGCCCGACGAGCAGGCCGAGCCTGATGACACGGCAACCCCCTGCAAGTCGAGAGCAATGAGCACGGTTTCCGCCGCCAGGCCCGGCGCGGCGAAGCAGACCGTGTTGGGCAGGCGCTCGGCCCCGCGGGCGAAGACGACGATGTCGTCCGACAGGGCGGCGAGCCCCGCCTCGAGCCGCCGCCGCAGCTGCAGCTGCCGGGCGCCCTCCTCGGCCAGATCCCGGGCCGCCGCTTCGGCTGCGGCACCGAATCCAGCGATCGCCGGCAGGTTTTCGGTGCCGGCCCGCGCGCCCTTCTCCTGGCCGCCGCCGCGGATCAGCGGATCGGCGAGATGCAGGGCGCCGGACGAGAGCACGAGGGCGCCGGCGCCGAGCGGGCCGCCGAGCTTGTGGCTCGACAACGTCAGCATGTCGGCGCCGAGGCCGGCAATATCGACGCCGATCTTGCCGGCCGCCTGGGCCGCGTCGCTGTGCAGCACGCCGCCGGCGGCGCGCACCGCCTCGGCGATCGCCCCGACCGGCTGCACGGCGCCGGTCTCGTTGTTGGCGAGCATCAGCGAGACCAGGGGACGCTCATTCGCTTCGCGCAGGGCTGCCATGCGGGCCGTCCAGGCCGGGACGTCGGCGATGCCGTCGGCATCGACGGGCAGGATTTCGACGCGCCCCACCGGGAAGCGGCTGCCGGCAAGGCCGCTGGCATGTTCCACGGCGGAGATAAGGCAGCGGTCGAGCGGCCGACGGTCGCCGTCGCGCAGCCAGTGCGGCGTCAGGGCCGTGGCATTGGCTTCCGTGGCGCCCGAGACGAAGATGACGTTCCGGGCCTGCGCGCCGGCCAGGGCCGCGACCTTTTCACGCGCCTCCTCGACCATCCGGCGCACCGCCCGGCCCTCGCCGTGCACGGAGGATGCCGAGCCTGTCAGCTCCAGAGCGGCCAACATCGCCGCGCGCGCTTCGGGACGAAGCGGCGTCGTCGCATTGTGGTCGAGATAGAGCCGAGGTGAGGTCAAAGGTCCATCCATTGGTCGAACGGGCGAGCCGGCAAGCGGAAATGCTTGCAATCCCACCCGTTCTTCGTGTTAGAAAGCGCGGCCGGCGATGGTACGGACGCCGCGCGCCCGCTTCAGCGTCGGCAACGACCCAGCCATGAGAGCCGAACGCTCTTTAGAATAATTCTAAATTGATACCTCCTCCCCCGCCGGCCGTCAAGGGCCGTCATCGGAAATCATCGGGGGACGGGTCGCAAAGGTCGATGGAAAGGCCGCAGAATCTATGCCCGAGGTTACGTTCACCGGTCCCGCAGGTCGTATCGAGGGCCGCTTCCAGCCCTCCAAGCAGCGCGGCGCCCCGATCGCCATCGTGCTGCATCCGCACCCGCAGTTCGGCGGGACGATGAACAACAAGATCGTCTACGACCTGTTCTACGCCTTTGCCCAGCGCGGCTTCTCGGCCCTGCGCTTCAACTTCCGCGGCGTCGGCCGCAGCCAGGGCAGCTTCGATCACGGAGCCGGCGAGCTTTCGGATGCGGCCGCGGCGCTCGACTGGGTGCAGACCGTGACGCCGGAGGCCAAGACCTGCTGGATCGCCGGCGTCTCCTTCGGCGCCTGGATCGGCATGCAGCTGCTGATGCGCCGGCCCGAGGTCGAGGGCTTCATCTCCGTCGCCCCGCCGGCCAACCGCTTCGACTTCTCGTTCCTGGCCCCCTGCCCCTCCTCCGGCCTGATCGTCCATGGCGACAGCGATCGTGTCGCCCCGCTGAAGGACGTCGAGACCCTGGTGTCGAAGCTCAAGACCCAGCGTGGCATCGTCATCGAGCAGAACGTCATCGAAGGCGCGAACCATTTCTTCGACAACAAGACGGACGAGCTGATCGCCGCCTGTACGACCTACCTCGACAAGCGCCTGGGCCTCGCCGGCGTCAACGCAGCCTGATCGCCGGGCCGACGCGATGTCTGTGACCATCCGCCGGGCCGGCCCCGGCGACACGGCGACCGTGCTGGCCCTGATCCGGGCGCTGGCCGACTACGAGAAGCTGCTGCACGAGGTCGAGGCCACGGAGTTCGACCTCAGCGCGGCCTTGTTCGCGCCGCAGCCGCGCGTCTTCTGCGACATCGCCGAATGGGGCGGCGAGGCGGCGGGGTTCGCGCTCTGGTTCTACAACTACTCGACCTTCGTCGGCCGCCACGGGCTCTATCTCGAAGACCTGTTCGTGCATCCGCAGTTCCGCGCCCACGGCATCGGCAAGCGCCTGCTCGCCCATCTGGCGCAACGCTGCGTGGCCGAGAATCTCGGCCGGCTGGAATGGTCGGTGCTCGACTGGAACGAGCCGGCGATCGGCTTCTACCGGAAGCAGGGCGCCCTGCTGCGCGACGAGTGGACGGGTTGCCGCCTGAGCGGCGAGCCGCTGCGGCGGCTGGCGGAAAGCGCGGCCGACTAAAGCGTTTTGCGATTTGACGGAATCGCGTCAAGTCGCAAAGACGCGTCCAAATAAAGAGCTGGAGCAAAGCCCGTTTCCACCAAAACGCGCTTTGCTCTAGCCTTTCGCGCCCCGCGGCTCAGTCCGCCATCCGTCCCATCTTGTGGGCGACGAGTTCCAGGCGCAGGTCGAAGCAGATGTCCGGCGTGAGCTCGCAGCCGAGGATGTCGCCGATCCGGTCCAGCCGGTAGGCGAGCGTATGGCGGTGGATCGACAGCTTCCTGGCCGCCAGCACTGCGTTCTGGTTGGCGGCCAGGAAGCTGTCGAGCGTCTGCAACAACTCGCCGCGATGGTTCCGGTCATGCTCGGTCAGCTTGCGGATGCGCGAGAAGCGCACGGGCGGGCCGGATTCGAGCAGGCGGACGAAATGAGCCACGGCCGCCGTGTCGCGGGCCAGGAAGCAGGCGCGCGACGGGTCGAGCCGGCGGCCGACCTCCAGGGCTTCGCGGGCATCGGCATAGGCGCGGCTGGCCTGGGCCGGCGTCTCGACGGGATCGCTGAGGCCCGCGCGAAAGCCGACGCCCGCCGCTTCCATCCCTTCCGCCAGGGCGGCGGCGACCGTCTTGGGCTGCGGCCTGCGGGCGTGCGGCGCCACCACGACATATTGGCCGGCTCGCTCGAAGATGCGCGCGCGCGGTGCGACCGGCTCGAGGGCATGGCGGATGAGCCGCCGGTCGATGGCGGCGTCCTCCGCGACCTCGACGACCAGGATTGAGAAGGCGGCGGCGGAGGCGAGGCCGAGCGCCGCCGCCATCGCCGGATCGTCCCGTCCTTCGATCAGGGCCAGCAGGGCATCCCGTTCATGCGCCGACCGGGCGCGCTCGATCTCGTCGTGCTGGGCGATCAGCAGCGCCGCAGCGAGCGTCGCCGATTCCGCCAGCATGGCCTCGAACCGCTCGGGCTCCTTGCTGCCTGTCGTCATCAGCACATAGGCGCTGAGGCGGCCGGTGATCACCACCGGCGCGGCCAGGGCGTAGCGGCCGCCAGGCCCGGCGATCCGCGTCACGCCGGACGTCGCGGCCGGCCTGGCGAAGCCTCGCGGGAAATGGGCATCGCCGCGCGCCTGCGGATCCTCTCCCAGGACACGAAACTGCGGATCGACCACGGCAACGCGCTGGCGCGTCATCTCGGAAAGGCGGGCGCAGAGCAGGTCGAGGTCGCCACGGTCCAGCACGACGGCGAGCAGGCCGCGATTGACCCTCTCGGCCTCTTCCAGCAGGCGATACTGCTCCGTCACCAGCCGCGTGAGCAGCACTTCGGTGATGTCGCGGAAGTTCACCTCCCACGGCATGGCGATGACCGGAATGCCGACCCGGTCGGCCTCGCGCCGCATCCCGTCCGGCACCCGGTCGAGATAGGGGCCGATGGCAAGGATGAGCCCGGCGCTGGCGCGCCGCTGCATCACCGGGAAGATCGCCTGCTGCAGCGACGGATTGTGACCGAGGCTGACGCCGGACGACAGCAGCAGCTCGCTGCCGGTGAGCGAGTCCTCGATGTCCTCATGGTCGACCACGTGCACCCAGCGCGCCCGGCGCTGCAGCCCGGCACGGCCGCCCTCGACGCTGGCCCGGGTCAGGGGCGGCAGGGCGAGGCAATCGGCGACGCTGAGGCCGAAATCGGCGAAACGGCCGGAAGAACTCTCGTTCGAAGTGCTCAAAACCGCCGCCGCGCCCCTGCCAATCCCGTCGCCGCAGGCCAAGCAGGTTCTCCCGAACCTGCTTGCACTTATAGGTCTGAGCGGCATTGATTTTGCATTGAAGATGCAAAATCAATCGTGGCGAGAGCCACGAGAAGCTGCTCAGGGCGTCCTGCGATCCGACGGAACCGGGTCAGACCGCAAGGCCACGTCGAAGCGAGGAGTTCGGGCAAGGCGTGTTTCGACCGGAACCCACTTTGCTCAGAGGTACCATCCCCACGGCTCGGTGCTGTCGTAGCGCGTTATCTGCTTGGTTTCGAGATAGTTCTCCAGCCCCCACCGCCCGAGCTCGCGGCCGATGCCCGACTGCTTGTAGCCGCCCCAGGGCGCCTCCACGAAGGTCGGCTGCGAGCAGTTGATCCAGACGATGCCGGCCCGCAAGCCTGCCGCGACCCGCTCGCAGCGCGCGTCGTCCGCCGACATCACCGCGGCGGCGAGGCCGAAGCGGCTGTCATTGGCGAGCGCCAGCGCCTCGGCCTCGGTGTCGAAGGCACGCAGGGCGACGACCGGCCCGAAGACCTCCTCGCGCCACAGGGCGCTGTCGAGCGGCACGTCGGCGAAGATCGCCGGCTCGATGAAGTAGCCGGCGGGACAATGGGCCGGGCGCCTGCCGCCCTGCACCAGCCTGGCGCCGGCCCGGACGCCCTCGGCGATGGCGGCGCAGACCTTGTCGTACTGCACGGTCGAGACCAGCGGCCCGAGCTTGACGCCGGCTTCGGCGCCGGGACCGATCCTGATCGCGGCGGCTGCCTCGGCGAGGCGGGCCAGCAACGGCTCGTAGAGACCGCGCTCGACCAGCACGCGCGAGGTCGCCGAGCAGACCTGTCCCTGGTTCCAGAAGATGCCGAACAGGATCCATTCCACCGCCTTGTCGAGCTCGCTGTCCGCGAAGACGATGAAGGGCGACTTGCCGCCGAGCTCCAGGCTGACGCGCTTGATGTCGCGGGCGGCCGCCGCCATCACCCTGGATCCGGTGGCGACGCTGCCGGTGAAGGCGAGCTTGTCGACGCCGGGGTGATCGGCGAGCGGCTGGCCGGCCTGCGGCCCGAGGCCGGTGACCACGTTGAGGACGCCGGCCGGCAGGCCGGCCTCGTCGCAGATGACGGCGAGCTCCAGCGCCGTCAGCGGTGTCAGCTCCGAGGGCTTCAGCACCACAGTGCAGCCGGCGGCCAGGGCCGGCGCGACCTTCCAGGCCGCCATCAGCATTGGGTAGTTCCAGGGGATGATGGCGCCGACCACGCCGACCGGCTCGCGCACCGCCTTGCTGGAGAAACGGGCATCGCCCAGCGCGATGATCTCGGAGCCGGCGGCATCCAAGCCGGCAGCAAGGTCGGCGTAGAAGGCGAAACAGGCGGCGGTATCGTCGATATCCCATTGCGCCTCGGGCATCGGCTTGCCGTTGTCGCGCACCTCGATCGCCGCCAGCTCGTCGCGCCTTGCCCGGATGCGGTCGGCGATGGCCCGCAGATGGACCGCTCGCTCGGCGCCCGAAAGGCGCGGCCATGGCCCATGGTCGAAGGCGCGGCGGGCCGCCGCCACGGCGCGGTCGACATCCGCGGCCGAGGCCGCGGCGACGCCGGCGAAAATGGTGCCGGTCGCCGGATCGATCACGTCCAGCGTGCCGCCGGTCGCCGGGGCGCTCCAGGCGCCGTCGATATAGAGGCCGCGCATCAGGTCCTCTCCCGTCCGAACGGCAGTGCCGAGACGTCGCGCTGCACGGTGAGGCTGACCTCGAAAGCCCGCTTCTTCAACTCGGCCACGTAGGGCGCGGGCTCGAAGAACTCTTCCGGCGCCCAGACGCCGGGCTTGAGGGATGAGGCGAGCATGAGCTGGGCGGCAATCGAGCCGTTCATCGAGGTGCAGGCATCGACATAGCCGGCATAGAGCGGGTTCGGCCGCACGATCACGTCGCAGCGCACGGTCGCCGGTGCGCCGTCGCGGGTGCCGCGGGCGATGGCGAAATGGATCTCGTGCGAGGACTGCTCGGGGATACGGTCGCGATGGCGCTCGATGTTGCGCTGGATGACGGCGGCGAGGAAATCGGTCGGCCGGATGCTGGCTCCGCCGATGGCGATCGGGTGATCGCCGACGCCGAAGCCGGCCTTGACCAGGCCGACCCAGGCGTCGTGCTCGCGGTGCGGCAGGTGCAGTTTCCAGGTGAACTCGCGGATGCCCTTCTCGGCGATCCCCTCGGCCAGCGGCACGGTGAGCTGCTCGGAATGGGCGGTGTGCATGAACTCGCAGCGCCCCCAGGGCTCGGGCAAGTCGATGATCTCGACGCCCGACATCGGCGCGACCTCGACATGGCGGCCGTCGAGGAACTGGGTGCTCGGCAAGGCGTATTCGGCCAGCACGGTGGAGACGCTGTAGGGCGGCACCAGCACCGGGTTCTCCGGGCCGACCAGCTCGGCCGCCCAGTAGAGGTTGATGGCTTCGATCGTGTCGAGCTCGTCGGCGACGATGCGGCAGGTCACGTTCGACATGCCGGGATCGGCGCCGGCACTGACGACGGCGCAGACACCTGCGTCCTTGAAGCGCTGGTGACAGGCCTTCTGGCGGACGGTGAAGGTGCCGAGACCGCCGAGATCGACATAGGGCACCCGTGCCGCCAGCGCCGCCTCGAAGATCTGCATCTGGAAGCCGGCCATCGTCGGCACGGCGTTGATGCAGATGTCCATGCCTTCCAGCGCCCGGCCGAGTGCCGCCGCGTCGGCGACGTCGAGTGGATGGGGCTCCAGCCGCCCGTCGCCGAGATCGGCGGCCAGCCGCTCGATCCGCTCGCGCGACACGTCGCAGACCCGGATCGTGTCGATGGGCACGATGCTGCGGTCCGACACGAGATCGCGGACGATCCCCGACCCCATCAATCCCGCACCGCCGACGATGGCGATCCGCTTGCCCCTTGCCATGCTGCACCTGCCGTTCCGAACCGCGTCCATGCGCGACCGGCCCAGTCTAGCGTCGGCCGGCGGCCTCGCCCTTCGACGCATCGTCCAGCGCCGGAGGGGTTCGTTCCGACAGTGTGTATGAAGACACACGCTCCGCGCCCCTCCCCACGGGAGAGGGGCTCAGGCGTCACTTTTGGACGGCGGCAAGACCCTGAAAGGTTGCGCACGCCGATGTTGTCCGCAGTGTGCGCTGCCCCGCGCTCAGTGCGTTTCCGGCACGACGCGCACGGCGCCCCTGGCGGCGCTGGTCGCCATGGCGGCATAGGCGCGCAGGGCTGTGGTCACCTTGCGCTTGCGCGGCGCCTTGGGCTTCCAGCCGGCGGTCTCGGCCTGGGTGCGGCGATGGGCGATCTCGGCATCCGACACGGCCAGGTGGATGCGCCGGTTGGGGATGTCGATCTCGATGATGTCGCCGGCCTCGACCAGGCCGATCGTGCCGCCTTCGGCCGCCTCGGGCGAGACATGGCCGATGGACAGGCCCGAGCTGCCGCCGGAGAAGCGCCCGTCCGTGACCAGGGCGCAGGCCTTGCCCAGGCCCTTCGACTTCAAATAGCTGGTGGGATAGAGCATTTCCTGCATGCCGGGGCCGCCGCGCGGTCCCTCGTAGCGGATCAGCACCACCTCGCCCGGCTTGACCTTGCCGTTGAGGATGCCGTCGACGGCTGCATCCTGGCTCTCGAAGATCACGGCGGGACCGCTGAACTTCAGGATCGATTCATCGACGCCCGCCGTCTTCACGATGCAGCCGTCCTCGGCGAGATTGCCGTAGAGCACGGCGAGGCCCCCATCCCTCGAGAAGGGCGTCTCGACGCTGCGGATCACTCCGGTCTCGCGATCGAGGTCGACCTCGTCCCACCGGGACGACTGGCTGAAGGCGACCTGGGTCGGCACGCCGCCGGGCGCGGCGCGGTAGAACTCCTTGACGCTCTCGCTGCGGGTGCGGCGGATGTCCCAGCGCTCCAGCGCCTCGCCCAACGTGGCCGCATGCACCGTCGGCAGGTCGCGGTTGAGCAGGCCGCCGCGATCGAGCTCGCCGAGAATGGCCATGATGCCGCCGGCGCGGTGCACATCCTCCATGTGCACGTCGGCCTTGGCCGGGGCGACCTTGCACAGCACCGGCACGCGGCGCGACAGCCGGTCGATGTCGTCCATGGTGAAGGCGATGCCGCCCTCATGCGCCGCCGCCAGGATGTGCAGCACGGTGTTGGTCGAGCCGCCCATGGCGATGTCGAGCGTCATGGCGTTCTCGAACGCGCCGAAGCTGGCGACATTGCGCGGCAGCACGCTCTCGTCGTTCTGCTCGTAATAGCGGCGGGCGAGGTCGACGGCGAGATGGCCCGCCTCGACGAACAGGCGCTTGCGATCGGCGTGGGTGGCCAGCGTCGAGCCGTTGCCGGGCAGCGACAGGCCGAGCGCCTCGGTCAGGCAGTTCATGGAATTGGCCGTGAACATGCCCGAGCACGAGCCGCAGGTCGGGCATGCCGAGCGCTCGATGATCTTGACGTCCTCTTCGGCCACCCGGTCGTCGGCGGCGGCGACCATGGCGTCGACCAGGTCGAGCGCGACCGTCTTGCCGTGCAGCACGACCTTGCCGGCCTCCATCGGGCCGCCGGAGACGAACACCGTCGGGATGTTGAGGCGCAACGCCGCCATCAGCATGCCGGGCGTGATCTTGTCGCAGTTGGAGATGCAGACCATGGCGTCGGCGCAATGGGCGTTGACCATGTACTCGACGCTGTCGGCGATCAGCTCGCGCGAGGGCAGCGAATAGAGCATGCCGTCATGGCCCATGGCGATGCCGTCATCGACCGCGATGGTGTTGAATTCCTTGGCGACGCCGCCGGCCTGCTCGATCTCCCGGGCCACCAGCTGGCCGAGATCCTTGAGGTGGACATGGCCGGGCACGAACTGGGTGAAGGAGTTGACCACGGCGATGATCGGCTTGCCGAAATCGCTGTCCTTCATGCCCGTGGCGCGCCACAGGCCGCGGGCGCCGGCCATGTTGCGGCCGTGGGTGGTGGTACGCGAGCGATAGGCAGGCATGGTCGTGCTCTTCGGAAAACGGACAAAAAGGGTGTATGGGCCCGCCCGGCCCGGATGGCAAGATCCTGCGGGCGGCAGGCAAGGAAGCGCCGCCGGTTTCCCGGCGGCGCGCAGTGGTCCTCCAGGGAGATCCCTCAGATGTCCTTCCGGCTCATGCCGTCGGCGATGTGCTCGGCCTGGCGCAAGGCCAGCGCGACGATGGTCAGGGTCGGATTCTCCGCTCCGCCGGTGGTGAACTGGCTGCCGTCCGACACGAACAGGTTCTTGATCTCGTGCACCTGCCCGAACTTGTCGACCACGCCGTCCCGCGGCCTGGCGCTCATGCGGTTGGAGCCGAGATTGTGGGTCGAGGGATAGGGCGGCGTCGGGAAGGTGCGGACGGCCCCGACGGCCTCGTAGATCGCCTGCCCCTGCCGATAGGCGTGGTTGCGCATGGCGACGTCGTTCTCATGGTCGTCGAAATTGACGTTCGCCACCGGCATGCCGAACTTGTCCTTGATGGTCGGGTGCAGGGTGATGCGGTTGTCGGCGCTCGGCATGTCCTCGCCGACGATCCACATGCCGGCCATGTTGGCATAGCCGTCGAGCGCGGAGGAGAATTCCCGCCCCCAGGCGCCGGGGTCGAGGAAGGCCGCCATGAAAGGCAGGCCCAGCGACAGCGTCTCCAGCTCGTAGCCGCCGACGAAGCCGCGCCTGGGATCATGGCCCGCCTCGTCGCGGACGATGCCGGCCATGGTGGTGCCGCGATACATGTGCACCGGCTTTTCGAAGACGCCGTAGACCGAACCTGTGGTGTGGCGCATGTAGTTGCGCCCGACATGGCCTTCCCCGTTGCCGAGGCCGTCCGGGAACAGGCTGGAGGCGGAGTTGAGCAGCAGGCGCGGGCTCTCGATCGAGTTGCCGGCCACGGCGACGACGCGCGCCTTCTGGCGCTGCATCTTGCCGTCCTTGTCGGCATAGACCACGCCGGTGACCTTGCCGGAGGCGTCGTGCTCGATGGTGATCGCCTGGCTGTTCGGCCGCACCTCCAGGTTGCCGGTGGCCTCGCCCTTCGGGATCTCGGTGTAGAGCGTCGACCACTTGGCGCCGGACTTGCAGCCCTGGAAGCAGAAGCCGATCTGCTGGCAGGAGCCGCGGCCGTCGCGCGGCTGGCTGTTGATCGCCATCCGCCCGGTGTGCACCTCCTTGTAGCCGACCTTCTTGGCGCCGGCGGCCAGGACCTTGAAGTTGTTGTTGCCGGGCAGGCCGGGGATGTCGTTGGTGCGGGTCACGCCCATGCGGTTCTCGGCCTGGGCGTAATAGGGCTCGAGCTCGGCCAGGGTGATCGGCCAGTCCAGGAGGTTGGCCCCGGGCAGGTCGCCATAGACGGTCCGGGTCTTGAACTCGTGTTCCTGGAAGCGCAGCGAAGCGCCGGCCCAGTGCACGGTCGAGCCGCCGACCGACTTGACGATCCAGGCCGGCAGGTTCGGGAAGTTCTTGTGCACGCGCCAAGTGCCGCTGGTGGTGCGCTGGTCGGTCCAGGCGAGCTGGCTGAAGCTCTCCCATTCATCGTTGACGAAATCCTCGATCTCGTTGCGCGCGCCCGCTTCGAGGATGACGGTCTTGACGCCGCGCTGGGCAAGCTCCGAGCCGAGCGTGCCGCCGCCGGCGCCGGAACCGACGATCACCACCACGCTGTCGTCGTTGAGGTCGAAAGGTGCTGCCATGATCCCGTCTCCTCAGAGCCAGTCGATGTCGTCGAAGCCGCGATGGATGTAGCCGCCGAGCGGCGCCGAGGCGCCCTCGTAGCCGAAGACCGGCCACACCTCCTTCTGGTTGTAGAGGCTGACGACCAGGCCGGAGCGCACCGTGGAGAAGAACGGCGTGCCCTCGATCTGCTTGAGCATGACGAGGCGATCGGCCTCCCAGGCGACGTCCGCATAGCGCCCGCCCTTGCCGGCCGCGAGGCCGTCGAGCGTGACCGCGCCGTCCTCGAACAGCGCCTTGGATGCCGCGTCCTTGGCCGCCTGCGCATCGAAGGTCTTGACCGCCACGGCGTAGTAGCGGTCGCCGAGGCGATCATGCGGGTAGACGTCGCGCGACATCTTGATCAAGGTGCGCAGCGTTTCGGGCTTGAGGGCCGTGGCTTCGAGAGCCCAGGCCTCCGGCGGGCAGAACACCGCACCGTCGATGACGACCAGCGCGGCGCCCATGGCCGCTCCGGCCATGAAGCGCCGACGCGAGATGTCGAATTTCGACTTGTCCAACGTCATGGTTTCCTCCGAACCTCGTGATCTTGTTGTCTTCTTGCCTGCGGCCGTCAGGTTCTTACTTGTAGCGCCCTCCCCGTTGCAGGACCTCGATCTTGTAGCCGTCGGGGTCCTGGACGAAGAAGAAGGTGGCCTCGCCGCCGCCCGGCAGGGCGAAGCCCTTGACCGGCCCTGGCGCAAGGCCCTTCTCCTGGAAGCGCCGGTGCTCGGCCTGGATATCCCTGACGGAGACGGCAAGGTGGCCGTAGCCGTCGCCGAGGGCATAGGGCTCGGTCCGGCCCTTGTTCACCGTCAGCTCCAGCTCGAAATCGTCCTCGGCATTGCTGAGATAGATCAGCGTGAAGTTGTCGAAATCGAAGCGTCCCGCGACGCTCAGGCCGAAGGCCGTCTCGTAGAAGGCGAGCGACCTCGCTTCGTCCAGAACGCGGATCATGCTGTGGATCATGCGGGCCATGGCTGCTCCTTCACTGCGTCGCTGCGAGCGACTTGAGATAGTCGATCACCAGCCGGCGCTTGTCGGCATTGGCCTGGCGGTAGGGCATGGCCGAGCCGGGCCGGAAGGCCTGGGCGTTGGTGATCCATTTGTCGAGACTGGCTGCGTCCCAGACGAAGCCGGCATTGGCGAGCGCCGGCGAGTAGCGAAAGCCCGGAACCGTGCCCGCGGAGCGGCCGAACACGCCGGCGAGGTTCGGTCCCTGGCGCGGCGCGGCCTTCGGGTCGACCGTGTGGCAGGTGCCGCAACTCGTCTCGAACTGTTTCCTGGCGGCCGCAAGCCCATCGGCCGTCGCCGCGCCGTCCTGGGCGGCGGCAGGACCGATGCACCATCCCATGGTTGCAGCAATCCAGCATGCCCGGAGATGTCGATGCATCACGCCCTTCCCTCTCGAACGAGGAGCAGGATAGGCAGCCGCGGATCGGGGCAGGTAGTAGCGAGCTAGCACGTCGCGGAAATTGTAGCGCCCCGACGCCGCGTCATGGCGGCCCCCTCATCGGCGGGCCACGGTCTTCCGCGGAGCCGTCCACCGTGACGGCCCCGCTGTGCTTGTCGCCTCGCGCGGGCGAAGCTCAAGCCGGCCCCTGCGCCCTCTCCCCGGACGCGGACTCCGGCCGCGCCTCCCGAGACGCCGCCCCGTCCTTCTTCTTCCTTGCTCCGGCCGCCTTCTTCGGGGAGGCCGCCTCGGCGTCAGGCCTCGTCACCTTGAACCCGACGCCCGCCTTCTCGGAATAGGAACAGGTGACGGTGTCGCCTTCCTCGACCCTGCCGGCCAGCATCTCCTTCGCCAGCGGCGCTTCCAGCAGGCGGCGTATTTCGCGGCGCAGTTCGCGCGCCCCGAACTGCGGCTGATACCCCTCCTCGGCGAGGTGACCGACCAGGCTGTCGTCGAACTGGAGCGTGATGCCCTGCCCGAGCGCGGTCTGGCGGATGCGGGCGAGCTGCAGGTCGACGATGCTCTTGATCTGGGCCTTGGAGAGGCTGTCGAAGATGATGATCTCATCGATCCGGTTGAGGAACTCCGGACGGAACTGCTGGCGCAGCACGGCCATAACCTCCTTGCGCAACTCGTCGGAGGCCATGGCGCCCGCGATGTTGCGCCGGCCCATGATGACCTCGGAGCCCAGATTGCTGGTGGCGATGATCAGAGTATTCCTGAAATCGACGATCCGGCCCTTGCCGTCGGTCAGCCGCCCGTCGTCGAGCACCTGCAGCAGGACGTTGTAGACGTCGGCATGGGCCTTCTCGATCTCGTCGAACAACACGACGCTGTAAGGCCGCCGGCGGACGCGCTCGGTCAATTGGCCGCCCTCGTCATACCCCACATAGCCCGGAGGGGCGCCGATGAGGCGAGCCACGGCGTGCCGTTCCATATATTCGGACATGTCGATCCGAATGACAGAATCTTCGTCGCCGAACAGGACTTCGGCGAGCGCCTTGGCCAGTTCGGTCTTGCCGACACCCGTCGGCCCGAGGAACAGGAACGTCGCGATCGGGCGATTGCCCTGCTTGAGGCCGGCACGAGCCAGGCGCACGGCGTCGGAAACGGCCTGGATGGCCTGATCCTGCCCGATCACACGCCGATGCAGCCGCTCCTCCATCTGGAGCAGCTTTTCCTTCTCCTCCTGAGTCAGTTCGGCCACCGGAATACCGGTCAGCTTCGAGACGATCTCGGCAATGTCGGCGACCGACACCTCGGCGCTGTTCGAAGCGACCTTCTGCTTCCAGCGGTCGGTCTTGTCCTCGAGCTCCTTCTCCTGCCCGGCGATCCTGGCGTCGATGTCCTTTGCCTTGTCGAACTGCTTGCGCGAGGTGGCGTAGGCCTGTTCGCGCCTGAGCTGGGCCAGCTCGGCCTCCAGTTCCTGGATGTCGGCCGGCCGGGACGTGGTCGACAGATGCACCCGGGCGGCCGCCTGATCGATCAGGTCGATCGCCTTGTCCGGCAGGAAGCGCCCCGAGACGTAGCGGTCCGACAGCTCGGCCGCGGCCACGAGCGCTTCGTCCTGGATTACCACCTTGTGGTGCGCCTCCATCCGGTCGCGCAGGCCGCGCAGGATGTTGATGGTCTGGTCGACCGTCGGTTCGGGCACCAGCACCGGTTGGAACCGGCGCTCCAGGGCAGCGTCCTTCTCGATGTGCTTCTGGTACTCGTTCAGCGTGGTGGCGCCGATCAGGTTCATTTCGCCGCGCGCCATCGCCGGCTTGAAGGTGTTGGCGATGTCGAGACCACCCTCGCCGCCGCCCTGCCCCGCGCCGACGATGGTATGGACTTCGTCGATGAACAGGACGAGCTCGTCGCGCTTCTCGGTGATCTCGTCCATCACCTGCTTGATGCGCTCCTCGAATTCACCGCGATATTTGGATCCCGCGACCAGCGAATTGACGTTGAGCTCCACCAGGCGCTTGTCCCGCAGGACCTCCGGCACATCGCCGTTGACGATGCGCTGGGCCAGGCCCTCGATGATCGCCGTCTTGCCCACGCCCGGCTCGCCGATCAGCACCGGGTTGTTCTTCTTGCGGCGCGCCAGGATTTCGATGGTCGTCTCGATCTCCTTCGAACGGCCGATGACCGGATCGAGCTTGCCCTCGCTCGCCATTCGGGTCAGGTCGCGGCTGTACTTGTCGAGGTTGGGAGTGTTCGTCGGCGCGTCGACGCGCCCCTCCTCGGCTCCCTTGCCGACCACCTTGACCGTCTGCTGCCGCAGGGCCTGCGGAGTGAGGCCGTATTTCTTCAGCAGCGTGCCGGCATGGCTGTCCGGCACTTCGGACAGCCCGAGCAAAAGGTGTTCCGGCCCGACATAGCTGTGGCCAAGCTCGCGCGAGGCGGCATAGGCCCGGTCCAGGGCGCTCTTGACCCTGGGAGAGACGCCGATTTCCTCGTGCGAGACCTTGCCGTCCGGCTTCGTCCCGGGGCTGCTCCTGTCGATTTCCGCCTGCAGGTCCGCCGCCGACACCTTGAACTGCTTGAGGATCGTCTGGACGACGTCGCTCTCCGGCAGGACGTAGAGAAGATGCTCGGTGTCGACCTCGCGGCGACCGGCCTGCGCCGCGCGCTCGGCGGCGCGCTGCAGCATCTCCTTGGCCTGCTCGCTGAACTGCTGGATGTAGTGGCGCCCGCCCGTATTGTCCGGCGCCGCCACGCCGCGGCGGGACGACGGCGATGGGCGTTGCAGCATGCCGCCCGAGCTGCCGAAGAGCTCCCCGAACGGATCGCCGCCGAACAGCGACTCCAGGGGCGACAGGTATTTCTGGTGACGCGTCAACTGGCTATAGTCGTAGTCGCAGACGTCGAGTTCCTCCCGGGCTCCGTCCCGGAGCACGGTCACCCGGACGGCGGCCGGTCGGACGCCGCAAATATCGCAAAGCTTCGTCGCCATGGTGCCTCGCACAACATGCTGTTCGGATTGATCGACAAACCGCCCGCGAAACGAGCACAAGGCCTTGCTCGAGAGTGCTCGCCACCTCCGGGGTTGAGCTACGCAGCAACAGATGCTGGGTTCATGATGCCACGAACCCCTGGACCGGGCCAGACCGGCGATCGCCGCGGTGAGACTGCCGCGCCATCGATCACAGGCAGGCGCATGGCAGTGGGCATGATCCGACGGATGCGGGCAAGAACGGCCTGATCGCCGCCGGCACCCGCTCAGGCGGAGCGACCGGAGGCGCACTCGCCCTGCCGGGATCCAGGCAAGTCGATGCGGAGCGCGCCGTTCGGCCGCACCGGATCGGTCGAGGCGGCGCCGTCACGTGGCCGGCCTCACTCGGCGGCGATGAGGTGCAGGTCGTGCGAAGACGCCACCGCGGCGGTTGGAGTCGACTTCGGGCGGATATCGGCGACGTAGAGCAGGCAGCTGCAGCGCAGCAGCGAGGCGAAGTTCTGCACCTCGCCGTGGATGTCGAGGACCTCGTCGTGCAGGCGGCTGATGAACTTGCCCAGGCTCATGCCCTGGTGCGCCGCCAACTCCTCCAGGATGTCCCAGTAGACGGATTCCAGCCGCAGCGATGTGCTGTGCCCGCCGATCCGCACCGACCGCGTGTGACTGGCATAGGTGTGCGGCGATTGGGACGCGAACAGCTGGCACATGGCGTTTCTCCCAATTCTCTTTGCTTTACAGTGGAGTCTTTCCAATGTGGGCGAGCCTGTCAATGCTGCCGCAGAGGGAATGGGGATCCGGGGCGAGCCGGATCAGACGACCAGCACGATGACCTGACAGACCGGCTTCTTGCCCCAGACGCCGTTGACGGCCGAACGCACGCCGCGCTCGATGGCCAGTTCCACCGCGTCGGGGTCGCGGCGCTTGGGCTTGGGCAGCCCCTCCAGCACGGCCAGCGCGGTGTCGGCGACGAGATCCTCCATGTCACGGCCGTCCCGGGTGCGCAGCGGCAAGCCAGCCAGCTTGACGTCGGGCTCGGAAACGATCTCGCCCTTCTCGGACAAGGCCAGCGCGATCGACACTGCGCCTGACCAGGACAGGCGGCGGCGCTGCGGCACCGTCTCGTCGGTGGCATGGACCAGGATCTCGCCGTCGAGATAGACCCTGGCAATCGGCGCCTCGCCGGCCGCGCTCGCCCCCTCCGGGCCGAGCCGCACCAGGTCGCCGTCCTTGGCCATCACCACCTCGGGCACGCCGAGCGAGCGGGCAAGCGCCGCATGCTCGGCGAGATGCCAGGCCTCGCCATGCACGGGAATGGCGATCTTCGGACGGACCCAGCCATACATGTCCGCCAGCTCGTCGCGGCGCGGATGACCGGAGACGTGGACGAGATGGGTGCGGTCGGTGACGATCTCGACGCCCTGGCGCACCAGGCCGTTGATGATGCCGCCAACCGCCTTCTCGTTGCCGGGGATGGTACGCGAGGAGAATACGACCGTGTCGCCCTTGGCCAGGGTCACGTCCGGGTGCTCGTCGCGGGCGATGCGGGCGAGCGCGGCGCGCGGCTCGCCCTGGCTGCCGGTGAGCACAGCCACCACCTTGTCGCGGGGCAGGTAGCCGTAGCTCTCCGGGCTGAGGAAGGGCGGGATGCCGTCGAGCAGGCCGCATTCGCGCGCCACGGTGCAGACCCGCTCCATCGCCCGGCCGACGACGATGACATTGCGGTCATTGGCCATGGCAGCCTCGGCGACCGAGCGGATGCGACCGACATTGGAGGCAAAGGTGGTGATCGCCACCCTACCCGACTTGGTGGCGATGATCTCGGCCAGGCTCCTGGCGACATCGCGCTCGGAGGGCGAACGCCCCTCGCGGATGGCGTTGGTGCTGTCGCAGACCAGCGCCAGCACCCCCTCGTCGCCGAGGGCCTTCAGCCGCGCCCCATCGGTCACCGGCGGGATCACCGGGGTTTCGTCGATCTTCCAGTCGCCGGTATGGATCACAGTGCCGGCCGGCGTGCGGATCGCCAGCGCGTTCGATTCGGGAATCGAATGCGCCACGTCGATCAGCTCGATATCGAAGGGCCCGGCGGTGAAGCGGTGCCGGCAGGGAATGACGCGCACATCGATGCGCGGCGCGTCGGGCTCGGCCATGCGCTTGGCTTCGAGCAGGGCGGCGGAGAAGCGCGTCGCATAGACCGGCACCTGCAGGCGCGGCCACAGATGGATCAGCGCGCCGAAATGATCCTCGTGCGCATGGGTGAGGACGATGCCGACCAGGTTCTTGCGCTCGGCCTCGATGAAACGCGTGTCCGGCATCACCAGGTCAATGCCGGGCAGATCCTCGCCGGCGAAGCTGACGCCGCAATCGACCATCAGCCATTGGCGCTTCTTCGGCGGGCCGTAGCCGTAGAGCGACATGTTCATGCCGATCTCGCCGATGCCGCCGAGGGAGCAGAAGACCAAGTCTGGAGTGTCGCGCGCCATCAGGCAGCTCCGGGCGGCGCGAGGCCGGGAAAGAAGATTTCCCCGGCCGAGACCGGGCGGCGCGTGCCCGATTCTTCGCGGAGAATAAGCGAGCCGTCATCATCCAGTGCCTCGAACACGCCGTCAATCTCGCCCGACGGCAGGCGGACCAGGATGCGGCGGCCGATCCCGGCGGCGCGGGCCAGCCAGGCGACGCGGATGGCGGCGAAGCCCCGCCCCGCGTCCCACTGGGCGAGGCGTCGGGCGAAGGCGTCGGACAGGGCGTTAAAGACGAGTGCCGACGTGGCACCGGTGTCGGTCGCGGCCAGATGCGTCACCGCATAGGGCGTGCCTTCGGGATGGTGGGCGACGTTGATGCCGCAGCCGATCACAGCCGAAAAGCCGCCCGCCGCATGCGCGCCCTCGACCAGGATGCCGGCGACCTTGGCTCCCTCGATCAACGCATCGTTCGGCCATTTGAGGGCGAGACCGGCCCCGGCCCGCGGCGCCGCCGCAATGATGGCGTCACCGACGGCCAGCGCTGCCACGAAGCACAGGTCGGCCGCCCGGCGGGGCTCGGCCGGTTCGCGCAACAGGAGCGAGGCGTAGAGGTTGCCGGGCGGCGAAGACCATTCGCGCCCGCGCCGGCCGCGCCCCGCCCGCTGCTCGCCGGCCGTGATCCACAGCCGGTCCTCGCCGCGCGCCAGCGCCTCGGCGTTGGTGGAGCCTATGCTGTCGAGATGGACATGCCGGAACCCGGCGGCGTGCGCTTCAGCACCGAGCCTCATGAACGCCCCCGACCTTCGCCCGCCCGGCGCGCCGGCAGGCGCCGGACGCCGAGCCTCGACGAAGCGAGGCCTGCCTTCGGGCGAAAGCGATGAGAACCGAGCATTCCGGTCCGATCAGAACAGGGCCTTGGCGGCCGCGGCGGCAGGAGCGGTGATCAGCGACGGCCAGACGACGAACAGCACAGTGACGGCGGTCGAGAGAGCCAGCACCACCGAGACGGCCGCAGGCGTCGCCTCGAAGCCCGGCGCGGGTTCGTCGAAATACATCAGCTTGACGATGCGTAGATAGTAGAAAGCACCGACCACGCTCGCCAGCACGCCCAGCACCGCCAGCCAGTAGAGGCCGGCCTGGACCGCGGCGGCGAAGACGTAGAACTTGGCGAAGAAGCCGGCCAGCGGCGGAATGCCGGCCAGGGAGAACATCAGCGCGGCCAGGGCGAAGGCCATGCCCGGGCGGGTGCGCGACAGGCCCGAGAGATCCTGGATGGTCTCGACATAGGCGCCGTCCCGCTTCATCGCCAGGATCACGGCGAAGGTGCCGAGCGTCATGGCGAGGTAGAGCGCCATGTAGATCATCACGCCGGCGACGCCCTGCTCCGTTCCGGCAGCGAGGCCGACCAGGGCAAAGCCCATATGGCCGATCGAGGAATAGGCCATCAGGCGCTTGATGTTGGTCTGGCCGATGGCCGCGAAGGCGCCGAGCGCCATGGAGGCGATCGAGACGAAGACGACGATCTGCTGCCACTGGGCCAGGGCCGCCGGGAACGAGCTGATGATCACCCGCACCATCAGGCCCATGGCCGCCATCTTGGGCGCACCGGCGAAGAAGGCGGCGACCGGGGTGGGAGCGCCCTCATAGACGTCCGGCGTCCACATGTGGAACGGCACGGCCGAGATCTTGAAGGCGAGGCCGGCCATCAGGAAGACGATGCCGAAGATCAGGCCCATACCGGCGCCATGGCCGCCGACCGCAGCGGCGATGCCGGTATAGGAGATCGAGCCGGTGAAGCCGTAGATCAGCGAGCAGCCATAGAGCAGCATGCCGGAGGACAGCGCGCCGAGGACGAAATATTTCAGGCCGGCCTCGGTCGAACGGGCGTCCTCGCGGTGGATCGAGGCCACGACGTAGAGCGCCAGAGACTGCAGCTCGAGCCCGAGATAGAGCGCGATCAGGTCGCCCGACGAGAGCATCATCATCATGCCGGTCGTCGCGAGCAGGATCAGCACCGAATATTCGAAGCGCTCGATGCCCTTGGCCTTGAGGAAGTCCAGCGACAGCAGGATCGCCGCGGCCGAGCCGATCAGCGTCAGCACCTTCATGAAGCGGGCGAAGCCGTCGACGACGAAGGAGCCGCCGAAAGTCTCGACCCGTCCCGTTCCGCCGCTGGCGACGAGGATGCCGACGACGACGAGCAGCGCCACCGCGGCATAGGCGACGGGACGCGCCGAGCCCGCGCCGGAGAAGACACCCCCCATCAGGAGCGCGATCGCGCCGAGGATCAGCAGGATCTCGGGGAGAGCGGGGGCGAAAGCGGGAACGGGAAACATAGGCTCGCCTTGGCTTGGGTGCGCTAGTTGAGCGCCAGCGTGGCGGTCTTCGCCAGCGCCAGCGCCGCGTCATAGTTCTTGACCAGGGCCGCGACGGCCGCGTCGGTCAGGCCGAGGATCGGCTTGGGGTAGACGCCGAAATAGACCGTCAGCAGCACCAGCGGGGCCAGGATGGCGAATTCCCGCACGGTGAGGTCGGCGATGTGGGCCAGGCTCGGCTTCTCCAGCGCGCCGAACACGACACGGCGATAGAGCCAGAGCGCGTAGCAGGCCGACAGGATCACGCCGGACGTGGCGAAGAACGCCACCCAGGTGTTGGCGCGGAAGGCCCCCACCAGGGTCAGGAACTCGCCGACGAAGCCGGACGTGCCAGGCAAGCCGACATTGGCCATGGTGAAGACCATCAGCACCATCGCATACCAGGGCATGCGGTTGACCAGGCCGCCATAGGCGGCGATCTCTCGGGTGTGCATGCGGTCGTAGATCACGCCGACGCACAGGAACAGCGCGCCCGAGACGAGGCCGTGCGAGATCATCTGGAACATCGCGCCCTGCACGCCCTGCGCCGTCATGGTGAACAGGCCCATGGTGACGAAGCCCATATGGGCGACGGACGAATAGGCGATCAGCTTCTTCATGTCCTCCTGCATCATCGCCACCAGCGAGGTGTAGACGATGGCGACGACCGAGAGCGTGAACACCAGCGGCGCGAAATAGTGCGAGGCCTCCGGGAACATCGGCAGCGAGAAGCGGATGAAACCGTAGCCGCCCATCTTCAGCAGGATGCCGGCCAGGATCACCGAGCCAGCCGTCGGCGCCTCCACATGCGCGTCCGGCAGCCAGGTGTGCACCGGCCACATCGGCATCTTCACCGCGAACGAAGCGAAGAAGGCCAGCCACAGATAGGTCTGCATCTCGGCCGGGAACTTGAAGGTCAGCAGCGTGGCGATGTCCATCGTGCCGGCCTTCCAGTACATCGCCATCACGGCGATCAGCATCAGCACCGAGCCGAGCAGCGTGTAGAGGAAGAACTTGAAGCTGGCATAGATGCGCCGCTGGCCGCCCCAGATGCCGATGATCAGGAACATCGGGATCAGGCCGCCTTCGAAGAAGACGTAGAACAGCAGCAGGTCGGTGGCGCAGAACACGCCGACCATCAGCGTCTCCAGCACCAGGAACGCGATCATGTACTCGCGCACGCGGTACTGGATCGACCGCCAGCTCGCCAGGATGCAGAACGGCATCAGGAAGGTGGTGAGGATGACGAAGGGCAGCGAGATGCCGTCGACGCCGAGGCGGTAGCCGATCTGGCCGCCGAGCCAGCCGTGACTCTCGACGAACTGGAAGCTCGTGTTCGAGGAATCGAAGGCGAACAGCGGGAACAGCGACACGATGAAGGTCGCGATGGTCGTGTACAGCGCCGCCTGCCTGGCGTTGCGCTTCACCACCTCCTCGTCGCCGCGCGCGAAGAAGATCAGCGCGGCGCCGACCAGCGGCAGGAAGGTGGTGATGGAGAGAATCGGCCAGCTCGACATCAGTGCGGGCCCCCGAGCATGTACCAGGTGAACAGAGCCGCGACGCCGATCAGCATCGCAAAGGCATAGTGATAGAGGTAACCCGACTGCAACCTGACGACGCGGTTGGTGACGTCGATCACCCGGGCCGACACACCGTCCGGCCCGAGGCCGTCGATGGTCATGCCGTCGCCCTTCTTCCACAGGAAGGTGCCGAGCCGCATGGCCGGGCGGACGAACAGGAAGTCGTAGATCTCGTCGAAGTACCACTTGTTGAGCAGGAAGCGGTAGAGCACCGGGTTCTGCTCGGCCAGGGCGGCCGGGACGGTGGGCTGGCGGATATACATGTACCAGGCGGTGACGAAGCCGATCAGCATCATCACGAAGGGCGAGAGCTTCACCCACCACGGCACCTCGTGCATGGCGGTGAGGATATGGTTGTCCGGCCCGAGCACGATCGCCTCGCGCCAGAAGGTCTCCAGGCTCTCATGGCTGATGAAGCGGCCCTGGAACACCATGCCGGCGAGCACGGCGCCGACGGCGAGGGCCATCAGCGGGATGGTCATCACCCGCGGCGATTCATGCGCATGGGCGTAGGTGTGGGCGTCGGCCCGCGTCCGGCCATGGAAGGTCATGAACACCAGGCGCCAGGAATAGAAGGAGGTCATCAGCGCGGCGACCACCACGGCGAAGAAGGCGTAGATGGCGATGAAGCCGCCATGCTCGGCATAGCCGGCGAACGCCGCCTCGATGATCGCATCCTTCGAGTTGAACCCGGCAAAGCCGATGATGGTGAACGGGATGCCGACGCCGGTCAGGGCGAGCGTGCCGATGGTCATCATCCAGTAGGTCAGCGGGATCTTGGCGGCGAGGCCGCCCATCTTCCGCATGTCCTGCTCATGGTGCATGGCATGGATGACCGAGCCGGCGCCCAGGAACAGCAGCGCCTTGAAGAAGGCGTGGGTGAACAGGTGGAAGATGGCGACGTTGTAGGCGCCGACGCCCAGCGCCACGAACATGTAGCCGAGCTGCGAGCAGGTCGAATAGGCGATGACGCGCTTGATGTCGTTCTGCACCAGGCCGACCGTGGCGGCGAAGAACGCCGTCGTGGCGCCGATCAGCGTGACGAAGGCGAGCGCGGTCGGCGCCTGCTCGAACAGCGGCGACAGGCGCGCCACCATCACCACGCCGGCCGTGACCATGGTGGCGGCGTGGATCAGGGCCGACACCGGCGTCGGGCCTTCCATGGCGTCCGGGAGCCAGGTGTGCAGCAGGAACTGCGCCGACTTGCCCATGGCGCCCATGAACAGGAGGAAGCAGGCGACTTCCAGCGCCGGCAACTGGCGGCCGAGGAAGTTGATCGTGGTGGCGGCCTTCTCCGGCGCCGCGTGAAAGATGTCCTCGAAGCCGACCGAGCCGAAGATCACGAACACGGCGAAGATGCCGAGCGCGAAACCGAAATCGCCGACGCGGTTGACCACGAAGGCCTTGATCGCCGCGGCGTTGGCCGAGGGGCGCTTGTACCAGAAGCCGATCAGCAGGTAGCTCGCGAGGCCCACGCCTTCCCAGCCGAAGAACATCTGCACGAGGTTGTCGGCCGTCACCAGCATCAGCATGGCGAAGGTGAACAGCGACAGATAGGCGAAGAAGCGTGGCCGATGCGGATCCTCGGCCATGTAGCCGATCGAGTAGAGATGCACGAGTGCGGACACGCTCGTCACCACCACCAGCATCACCGCGGTGAGCGTGTCGACGCGCAGGGCCCACTCGGCCTTGAGGCCGGCGACCTGGATCCAGTCGAGCACCGGCGCCAGGGAGGCGTTGCCCCAGTAGCCGACGGAGAAGAAGGCGATCCACGACAGGAGGCAGGAGACGCCGAGCAGCGCCGTGGTGACGATCTCGCAGAACCGCATCTTGGTCGGCGTGTGCGGCGAGGGCTCGGCATGATGATGGTCGTCATGGCCATGCGCATCGTGCCCGTGGTCATGGGCGTGCGAGGCATGGGTGTCGTGCCCGTGGCCATGGGCATCCGCTGCGTCGGCAGGAGCAAGCTTGTGCGAGAGCATGCCGGCGATGCCGGCAATCAGGAAGCCGAGGAGCGGCAGGAAGACGATCGCGTTATACACGCCCTCAGCCCTTCATCATGTTGATGTCTTCGACCGCGATCGTGCCGCGGTTGCGGAAGAACGCCACGAGGATCGCCAGGCCGATCGCCGCCTCCGCGGCGGCGACGGTGAGCACGAGCAGCGTGAACACCTGGCCGACGATATCGCCGAGATGGGTGGAGAAGGCGACGAAGTTGATGTTCACCGAGAGCAGGATCAGTTCCACCGACATCAGGATGACGATGACGTTCTTGCGGTTGATGAAGATCCCGAGCACGCCGATGGTGAACAGGATCGCGGCGACCGCTAGATAATGGGAAAGCCCGATGGTCATGTTCAGACCCCCTGCCCCGACTGGACCTTGACCACTTCCATCGCCTGCGCCTTGGTGCGGGCCGATTGCGCGCCCGGGTTCTGGCGCTTGACGCCCGGCTTGTGCTGCAGGGTGAGCACGATGGCGCCGACCATCGCCACCAGCAGCACCAGGCCGGACGCCTGGAAGTAGAAGACATATTTGGTGTAGAGCACCTGGCCGAGCGCGACGGTGTTGGTGACCGAATGGTCGATCGGCACGTTCGGCTTGGCCAGGAGCTCCGGCGAGATCACCCAGGCGGTGACCACCAGCAGCAGCTCGGCCAGCACGATCACGCCGATCAGCGCCCCGACCGGCAGATATTGCAGGAAGCCCTGGCGCAGCTCGACGAAGTCGACGTCGAGCATCATCACCACGAACAGGAACAGCACCGCGACCGCGCCGACATAGACGACGATCAGGATCATCGCCAGGAACTCGGCGCCCATCAGCACGAACAGGCCGGCCGCGTTGACGAAGGTCAGGATCAGGTACAGCACCGAATGCACGGGATTGCGCGAGGCGATGACCATGAAGGCCGACGCCACGCCGATGAAGGCGAACAGGTAGAAGAAGACCCCCGCCAAATTCATGCTCAGACCCCTTTCGGCGCGCCGTCGGCGCCGCCTTTCCGGCTTCGTGTGCCGTTCTTCATCCTTGATACCCCGCCTTATCGGTAGGGCGCGTCCAAAGCGATGTTCTTGGCGATTTCCCGCTCCCAGCGATCGCCGTTCGAAAGCAGCCGCTCCTTGTCGTAGAACAGCTCCTCGCGCGTCTCGACCGCGAACTCGAAGTTCGGGCCCTCGACGATGGCATCGACGGGGCAGGCCTCCTGGCAAAAGCCGCAATAGATGCACTTCACCATGTCGATGTCGTAGCGCGTGGTGCGGCGCGTGCCGTCGTTGCGGCGCGGGCCGGCCTCGATGGTAATGGCCTGCGCCGGGCAGATCGCCTCGCACAGCTTGCAGGCGATGCAGCGCTCCTCGCCGTTGGGATAGCGGCGCAGGGCATGCTCGCCCCGGAAGCGCGGCGACAGCCTGCCCTTCTCGAACGGATAGTTCAGCGTCGCCTTCGGCTTGAAGAAGTAGCGCATCGACAACAGGAAGGCCGACACGAACTCCTTCAGGAACAGCGAGCGGGCGGCTTGCGCAAGGCCCGTACCAGCACCGGCACTCATGGCGCCCATCCCGTGATCTGCAGAACGCCCGCCACGATCACGACCATCGCGATCGACAGGGGCAGGAACACCTTCCAGCCAAGTCGCATCAGCTGGTCGTAGCGATAGCGCGGCACGAAGGCCTTCACCATCGCGAACATGAAAAAGACCAGCGACACCTTGACGACGAACCAGATCACGCCCGGCACCCAGGTGAAGGGCGGGAAGCCGAGCGGCGAGGTCCAGCCGCCGAGGAAGAGGATCGTCGTCAGCGCGCACATGGTCATGATCGCCACGTACTCGCCGAGCATGAACATCATATACGGCGTCGAGCCGTACTCGACCATGAAGCCGGCGACGAGCTCGGACTCCGCCTCCGCCAGATCGAAGGGCGGCCGGTTCGTCTCGGCCAGGGCCGAGATGAAGAAGATGATGAACATCGGGAACAGCGGCAGCCAGTACCAGTTCAGGAAGGTCAGCCAGGGCAGGCCGACCAGGCTGGCGAGGCCGCGCGTCTCCTGCGCCTCGACGATCGCGGTCAGGTTCAGCGAGCCGGCGCAAAGCAGCACGGTGATGATGACGAAGCCGATCGAGACTTCGTAGGACACCATCTGCGCCGCGGCGCGCAGGGCCGAGAGGAAGGGATATTTCGAGTTCGACGCCCAGCCGGCCATGATCGTGCCGTACACGCCGAGCGAGGAGATGGCGAAGATGTAGAGGATGCCGACGTTGATGTCGGCGATCGCCCAGCCCCGCGCCAGCGGCACCACCGCCCAGGCCGACAGCGCCAGCAGGCAGGTGACGAACGGCGCCAGCAGGAACACGCCCTTGTTGGCGCCGGAGGGGATCACCGGTTCCTTCAGCACGAACTTGAGGAGATCGGCGAAGGACTGGAACAGGCCCCAGGGGCCGACGACGTTGGGGCCGCGGCGCAGCTGGACCGCCGCCCAGATCTTGCGGTCGGCCAGCAGGATGTAGGCGACGAACAAGAGCAGGCCGACCAGCAGCACGACGCTCTGCAGGGCGATGATGATGAGCTGGAGCAGGAGATCGGTCCAGTTGGTCATGGCGCTCCCCCTACTCCGCGGCCAGCGGCAGCGCGCCGGAGGCGAGCGCCGAGCACTGCGCCATCACGGCGGAGGCGCGCGCGATCGGGTTGGTCAGATAGAAATCCGGCACGGCGGAGACGAAGCCGGCCTTGTCGACGACGCCACCGAGATCGGCCAGCGTCGAGATCGCCGCCGCATCGCCCGCGGCGATGCCGTCGATCTCCGCCAGGTGCGGGTGGGCCGCATAGAGGGCGGTGCGCAGGGCGCCGAGCGAGTCGAAGGGCAGCCGGGCGCCGAGCGCGTCGGAGAGGGCGCGCAGGATCGCCCAGTCCTCGCGGGCATCGCCCGGTGGGAAGGCGGCGCGATTGGCGAACTGAGCCCGCCCCTCGGTGTTGACATAGGTGCCGGTCTTCTCGGTGTAGGCCGCGCCTGGCAGGATCACGTCCGCGCGATGCGCGCCCCTGTCGCCATGCGTGCCCTGATAGACGACGAAGGCGCCGGGTGCGACCTCGATCTCGTCGGCACCGAGCAGGAACAGCACGTCGAGCGCCCCGGCCGCGGCCATGCCGGCGGCGTCGAGCCCGCCCTCGCCCGGCACGAAGCCGATGTCGAGGCCGCCGACCCGCGCCGCCGCGGTGTGCAGCACGGAGAAGCCGTTCCAGCCCTCCTTGACCGCACCGCCGGCGAGAGCCGCCTTGGCCGCCAGCGACAGCACCGCCGCGCCGTCGGGCCGGGCCAGAGCACCCTGGCCGATCAGCCAGAGCGGGTTCTGCAGGCCGGCGGCGAACTGGTCGGCGGCCGATGCCAGCGTCTCCGGCCCGGCGCCGAGATAGGCGTAGTCGTAGGTCAGGTCGGCGCGCTCGCCGATCAGTGCGACCTTGAAATTGCCCTTGAGCCAGCGCTTGCGGATGCGGGCGTTCAGCACCGGCGCTTCGCGGCGCGGATTGGCGCCGACGAGGATAATCCCGTCGGCCTTTTCGATGCCGGCGATGGTGGCGTTGAAAAGATAGGAGGCGCGTCCGAACTTCGGATCGAGCCGGGTGCCGTCCTGGCGGCAATCGAGATTGCGCGAGCCCAGGCGCGCGAGCAGCCCCTGGAGCGCGAACATGTCCTCGACGCTGGCAAGGTCCCCGGCGATGGCGCCGATCCGCTCTGGCTTGGCGGCCTTCACCCTGGCGGCGATCGCCGCGAAGGCCTCGGCCCAGGTCGCGGGCTTCAGGCGGCCGTCGACGCGCAGATAGGGCCGGTCGAGGCGCTGGGTGCGCAGGCCGTCCCAGATGAAGCGGGTCTTGTCGGAGATCCACTCCTCGTTCACCGCATCGTTGATGCGCGGCATGATGCGCATGACCTCGCGGCCGCGGGCGTCGACCCGGATGGCGGAGCCGACCGCGTCCATGACGTCGATCGACTCGGTCTTGCTCAGCTCCCAGGGACGGGCATGGAACTCATAGGGCTTCGAGGTCAGGGCACCGACCGGGCAGAGATCGATGACGTTGCCCTGCAGCTCCGAAGTCATCGCCCGTTCCAGATAGGTGGTGATCTCCATGTCCTCGCCGCGGCCGATGGCGCCGAGATCGGAGACCCCGGCGACCTCGGTGGTGAAGCGCACGCAGCGTGTGCAGTGAATGCACCGGTTCATCACGGTCTTGACCAGCGGGCCGATATACTTGTCCTCGACCGCGCGCTTGTTCTCGGCGTAGCGGTTCTTGTCCGCGCCGTAGGCCATGGCCTGGTCCTGCAGGTCGCACTCGCCGCCCTGGTCGCAGATCGGACAGTCCAGCGGATGGTTGATGAGCAGGAACTCCATCACCCCTTCGCGGGCCTTCTTGACCATCGGACTCCTGGTCAGCACCACCGGCGGCTCGCCGTTCGGGCCGGGACGCAGGTCACGCACCGCCATGGCGCAGGAGGCGGTCGGCTTGGGCGGACCGCCCTTCACCTCGACCAGGCACATGCGGCAATTGCCGGCGATGGACAGGCGATCGTGGAAGCAGAAGCGCGGGATCTCGGCACCCGCAGCTTCGCAGGCCTGGAGGAGCGTGTACTCCGCCGGAACCTCGATTTCCTGTCCGTCGACAATAAGCTTGGCCATGGAGAACCTTGCATTCCGACCGGGTTCGCACGGGCCTGCGGGACGCAGGCGCGAACCAGACTCTTTCTAAACTCGACTTCGCAAAATTCCGCGCAGCGATCAACTGTTGCAGCGCGAAATTACTCCCCCGGCCGGAGGGCGGGTTGGGACCCGCCAAAGGCCGGGGCGGCGTCGCTACTCCGCCGCCTGCAGCACCGGCTCGGAATGCGGATTGGCCGCATAGCGGTCGATCCGTTCCTCGATCTCGTGCCGGAAATGGGTGATCAGGCCCTGGATCGGCCAGGCCGCCGCATCGCCGAGCGCGCAGATCGTGTGTCCCTCGACCTGCTTGGTGACGTCGAGCAGCATGTCGATCTCGCGTTTCTGGGCGCGGCCCTCGGCCATGCGCGACAGGACACGCCACATCCAGCCCGTGCCCTCACGGCAAGGCGTGCACTGGCCGCAGCTCTCATGCTTGTAGAAATGCGCCAGCCTGGCGATGGTGGCGACCACGTCGGTGGACTTGTCCATGACGATCACCGCCGCGGTGCCCAGGCCCGAGCGCAGCTTCGACAGGCTGTCGAAGTCCATCGGCGTGTCGATGATCTGCTCGGCCGGCACCATGCGCACGGACGAGCCGCCGGGGATCACCGCCTTGAGGTTGTCCCAGCCGCCGCGGACGCCGCCGCAATGGCGGTCGATCAATTCGCGGAAGGGGATGCTCATCGCCTCTTCCACATTGCAGGGCTTGTTCACATGCCCGGAAATGCAGAACAGCTTGGTGCCGACATTGTTGGGGTTGCCGAACGAGGAGAACCAGGCGGCGCCGCGCCGCAGGATCGTGCCGGACACGGCGATCGACTCGACGTTGTTCACCGTGGTCGGGCAGCCATAGAGGCCCATGTTCGCCGGGAACGGCGGCTTCATCCGCGGCATGCCCTTCTTGCCCTCGAGGCTCTCGAGCAGGGCCGTCTCCTCGCCGCAGATATAGGCGCCGGCGCCGTGGTGGACATAGAGGTCGAAGTCGTAGCCGGTCTTGTTGTTCCTGCCGATCAGGCCGGCCTCATAGGCCTCGTCGACGGCGCGCTGCAGCGCCTCGCGCTCGCGCACATATTCGCCGCGGATGTAGATGTAGGCGGCGTGCGCGCCCATGGCGAAGGAGGCGATCATGCAGCCCTCGACCAGCAGATGCGGGTCGTTGCGCATGATCTCGCGGTCCTTGCAGGTGCCGGGCTCCGACTCGTCGGCGTTGACGACGAGATAATGCGGCCGCCCGTCCGACTGCTTGGGCATGAACGACCATTTCAGGCCGGTCGGGAAGCCGGCGCCGCCGCGCCCGCGCAGGCCCGAAGCCTTCATCTCGTTGACGATCCAGTCCCGGCCCATGGCCAGGATGTCCTTGGTGCCGTCCCAGGCGCCGCGCATCATCGCGGCCTTGAGGCCGGGCGACTGGAGGCCGTAGAGATTGGTGAAGATGCGGTCGCGGTCGGCTAGCATGATGCCTCGCCTCTCGATCAGGATTGGGGCTTGGGGGCCGGGGGCTGCGCCGCGGCGGCGGCCTTCTTGGCCGCCTCTTCCTCGAAGCGCTGCTTCCACGAGCCGACGACCGAGCCGTCATAGAGAGACGGGTCGGTCAATGTCTGGGCGCCACCTTCCGGCTCGGAGGTGACGCGGCCGATCTGCGAGCCGGTCTGCACCAGCCGCCCGGCCGCGAGGTCGTCGAGGAGCTTGCCCATGCTCTCGGGCGTGAGATCCTCGTAATAGTCATAGTTGATCTGCACCATCGGCGCGTTGCAGCAGGCGCCGAGGCACTCGACCTCCATCCACGAGAACTTGCCGTCGGCGGTGACGTGCCGCTCCTCGCCGATCCGATCCTGCAACACCTTCTTGATCGCCGCGGCGCCGCGCAGCTGGCACGAGGTGGTACCGCACATCTGCACGAAATACTGACCGACCGGCGCCAGGTTGAACATGGTGTAGAAGGTCGCGACTTCCAGCACGCGGATCTTGGCCATGCCGAGCCGCGCCGCAATCGCCTCGATCGCCGCCTGCGGCACCCAGCCGCCGGCCTGCTCCTGGGCACGCCACAACAGCGGGATCACCGCGGAGGCCTGGCGGCCCGGTGGGTACTTGGCGATTTCCTTGTCGATCCAGGCCTCGTTCTCCGCCGTGAAGGCGAAGGCGTCGGGCTGGAGTTCCTTGGGCGCGAGGCGACGGACGGACATGCGCTCAGACCTTTGGCTCGGGCGTTGCCGCCGGCCTCGCGCCGGCCATGCACGCAAACACGACGAAAGACGAAGAACGGGCGAACAGCCCCGGCATCGGTCGCATCCTCACCGGTCGACCTCGCCAAACACGATGTCGAGCGAGCCCAGGATCGCGGAGATATCGGCGAGCATGTAGCCCTTGCAGATGAAGTCCATCGCCTGGAGATGGGCGAAACCCGGGGCGCGGATCTTGCAGCGATAGGGCCGGTTGGTGCCGTCGGAAACGAGATAGACGCCGAACTCGCCCTTCGGCGCCTCGACGGCGGCATAGACCTCGCCCGCCGGCACGTGATAGCCCTCGGTGTAGAGCTTGAAATGGTGGATCAGCGCTTCCATCGAGCGCTTCATCTCGCCGCGCTTGGGCGGCACCACCTTGTTGTCGGCGTTGGAGACAGGCCCGGCGGTGGTGCGCAGCAGGGCCACGCACTGCTTCATGATCCGCACCGACTGGCGCATCTCCTCCATGCGGATGTGATAGCGGTCGTAGCAGTCGCCGTTCCTGCCGATCGGGATGTCGAAGTCGAGCTCGGCATAGCACTCGTAGGGCTGGGCCTTGCGCAGGTCCCAGGCCGCGCCCGAGCCGCGCACCATCACGCCCGAAAAACCCCAGGCCCAGGCATCGTCCAGCGACACCACGCCGATGTCGACATTGCGCTGCTTGAAGATGCGGTTGTCGGTGAGCAGGCCCTCCAGGTCGTCGCAGACCTTGAGGAAGGGATCGCAGAACGCCTCGATGTCGTCGATCAGCTCGGGCGGCAGGTCCTGGTGCACGCCGCCCGGGCGGAAATAGGCCGCATGCATGCGGCTGCCCGAGGCGCGCTCGTAGAAGATCATCAGCTTCTCGCGCTCCTCGAAGCCCCACAGCGGCGGGGTGAGGGCGCCGACGTCCATGGCCTGCGTCGTGACGTTGAGCAGGTGCGACAGGATGCGGCCGATCTCGCAATAGAGCACGCGGATCAGCTGGCCGCGCCTGGGCACCTCCAGCCCGAGCAGCCGCTCGATCGCCAGGCAGTAGGCGTGCTCCTGGTTCATCGGCGCGACATAGTCGAGCCGATCGAAATAGGGGATGGCCTGGTTGAAGGTCTTGGCCTCGATCAGCTTCTCGGTGCCGCGATGCAGCAGGCCGATATGCGGGTCGAGCCGCTCGACCACCTCGCCGTCGAGCTCGGTGATCAGGCGCAGCACGCCGTGGGCGGCCGGATGCTGCGGACCGAAATTGATGGAGAAGTTGCGGAGATTCTGGTCGCCCATCACGCTTTCGCCTTCTCGTCGCCCGGCAGCACGTAGTCCGTCCCTTCCCACGGAGACAGGAAGTCGAAGTTGCGGAACTCCTGGGTCAGCCGAACCGGCTGATAGACCACGCGCTTGACCTCGTCGTCCCAGCGCACCTCGACGAAACCGGTCATCGGGAAGTCCTTGCGCAGCGGATGGCCGTCGAAGCCGTAGTCGGTCAGCAGCCGGCGCATGTCGGGATGGCCGGTGAACAGGATGCCATAGAGGTCGTAGGCTTCGCGCTCGAACCAGAGCGCGCCGGGGAAGATGCCGACGCAGGAGGCAACCGGCGTCGCCTCGTCGGTCTCGATCTTGACGCGGATGCGCAGGTTCTTCTTCGGCGACAGCAGGTGATAGACCACGTCGAAGCGCTTCTCGCGCACGGGGTAGTCGGCGCCGCACGCGTCGATGAAGCTGACGAAGCGGCACTCCGGGTCGTCGCGCAGGAAGGCCAGCACGTCGAGGATGCGCGAAGCCTGCACCGTCACGGTCAGCTCGCCATAGGCGAGCGAGACGTCCGTCACCGCGCTCGGCAATGCGGAGCGCACGTGATCGCCGATCTGTTTGAGCGCCTCAGTCATGCGTCAGTCCAAGAATTCGAGGAACGTCCGGCCTTGCCGTCCTACCGCTCGATCGTGCCGGTGCGGCGGATCTTCTTCTGCAGGAGCAGGACGCCGTAGAGCAGCGCCTCGGCCGTGGGCGGGCAGCCCGGCACGTAGATGTCGACGGGGACGATGCGGTCGCAGCCGCGCACCACCGCATAGGAATAGTGGTAGTAGCCCCCGCCATTGGCGCAGGAGCCCATGGAGATGACGTAGCGCGGCTCCGGCATCTGGTCGTAGACCTTGCGCAGCGCCGGAGCCATCTTGTTGGTCAGCGTGCCGGCGACGATCATCACGTCGGACTGGCGCGGCGAGGCGCGCGGCGCGAAGCCGAAGCGCTCGACGTCGTAGCGCGGCATCGAGACCTGCATCATCTCGACCGCGCAGCAGGCGAGGCCGAAGGTCATCCACATCAGCGAGCCGGTGCGGGCCCAGTTGACGAGGTCGTCGGTGGCGGTGACCAGGAAGCCCTTGTCGGCGAGCTCGTTGTTGATCTCGACGAAGAAGGGATCATTGGCGCCGACCGGCTTGCCCGTCGACGGGTCGATGATGCCCTTGGGCGCCGGCGCCATCATGGTCCGGCCGGGAGCGTCCGCGATCAATCCCATTCCAGGGCCCCCTTCTTCCACTCGTAGACAAAGCCGATGGTCAGAACGGCCAGGAACACCATCATCGACCAGAAGCCGAACAGGCCGACCTCCTTGAAGGTGATCGCCCAGGGAAACAGGAATGCGACCTCGAGGTCGAAGATGATGAAGAGGATCGACACGAGGTAGAATCGCACGTCGAATTTCATGCGGGCGTCGTCGAAGGCGTTGAAGCCGCATTCATAGGCCGACAGCTTCTCCGGATCCGGGCGCTGGTAGGCGACGATGAAGGGCACCACCAGGAGCGCGACGCCGATGACGGCCGACACCCCGATGAAGATGACGAGCGGCAGATAGCTGGCGAGGAGTTCGTTCATCGACTCTGACCTTGGCATACCGGAGCTCCGATGCCGTGCCGCGAGGGGCCCGGCGCCGGGGCGATCAAGCCTTTGGCGCGAGCGGGCGCCCACGCCTGACTTGAACCATTCCAGCTTCGAGGGAGGCTTAGACCAGCGCCTTCGCAGGTGCAAGAAGGAAGCGGCGGCCCCCGCCAGGAATTCCCGGCCGCACCGCGGCGCATCGACGGCAAATGCCGCGAATCCCGGCCGGTCGGCGGGCCTGCGGCCGAGAGGCCCTATGGCACCACGGCATTCGCTGCCGTCATGCCCGGCATGACCGGAACGCACGGGCGAACGGGGAGCGGATAGCAAAAAGGCCAGCCCGAGGGCTGGCCTTTTTGCTATCCGCCGGAAAGGCGGAATGGCGAGAGAGACGGGACTTGAACCCGCGACCTTCGGCGTGACAGGCCGACGCTCTAACCAACTGAGCTACTCCCCCGCGCGGGCCGATGAACGTTCCGTCGTCGGCGGTGCGGGCTGATTACGGCCCGGCCGCGAGGGTGTCAAGCGCAAAGCTCACTGCAATGTCCACTTCTCGACGCCGATCTTGTCCTTGCCGAAAAATGTCCACACCCCTTCCCAGCCGGCGCCCTTGCGCGCGAAGGCGGCAATGCCCGGCGATCCGCCGCCGGCATTGTAGCCGACGGCCAGGAAATCGTCGTTTCCGATGCCCGTTCCGGTGAAGGTCTGGTCGCCGATCGTCCATATCACCTTGAAGGCGTCGCCGTTCTTGGTGACCTCGACGGTCCCCTTGTAGGCCCCGTCTCCACCGGGGTTGGCCCCCTCAACGGCATATTCGCCGGAAGGATCCGCCCAGGCTGCCGTGGCGGTCAGGGCAACGAACAGGGCAGCAGCGGCAAGTCGATGTTTCATGGGCGTTTTTCCCTCTTCCCTCCCCTATGGTGAGGCCGCCCCGGAAAGCGGTCAATCGCCCGCTTGGTAGAAGAATCGAGAAAAATGCAACTTATGATTTACAGAATCGGCCAGGCACCGAATCGGGTCGACCCTCTCCGGGAACCGAACGGCTATCCCCTGCCCCGCACGCTGTCATAGGCCCGCACCGGCCAGGCCGCGGCCACAGGCAGCTCGTCCACCACGGCTGCGACCAGCCGCGAGGCCGGCACGCTGTCCCATTGGGCGCGGATGATCGGCGCGACCTGGACGGTCACGCCGACGGCATAGACGAACATCAGAAAAGACAGGAGCCTGCGCATGTCATCCCTCCATCGGCGATGACGGGATTCCACAACGGCCCGGCCGAGCGCTCCGTGCCGAACGGCACGAGGCGGATTCGGGGGCGGCCGCAGGAGCGGCGGCCAGGAATCGGCAGGGACGTGGGAAACTGACCCGCGAACCCCGCAAGCCCTCTGCTTTCGAACGCGATGCCCGGCGCGCACCGCGGCCGCGCTCTCGCCCGAAGCATCGCGAACCGACCCGGCCGGCTCGCGGGTCAGGCTTCGTGGCTTGCCGCCATGCAGCCGGATGGGGAGCGCGTACGGGACTTGCGAAGACCCCCGCCGCCGCAGCTTGCCCCTTGCGCGCCGACGGAGCGGGCGGATCGTGTCCATCGCCGAAAAGAGCCGACAAAAACACGATATTCGGCCCAATTTGGAACGAAATTGGAGATCAACTCGTTGGTCAACGACAATGAACGACCCGAGCGAGGGTCAAATGCTCACCGCCCTGATTCTGATTGCCCCGATCGCGCTCTTCATAGCGCTGCAATTCGCCATCACCCCGCTGGACCGCCATCTCAGCATCCGGCTGTGGCGAGGCGCGCGCATGGCGCAATGGCGGGCCGGACGGGTCCCGCCCGTCGGTGCGGGGCGGCCTGCCGCCGCCCGGCCTGCGCGCCTGGCGACGCGGCGAGCCGCGAATCTGCGGCCGCACTGACCGGCGGCCGGGTCAGCCGGCCCGGTCGTCGGCGATCCGGGCGGCAATGCTCTTGAGCCGGCAATAGTTGCGCAGCCCTTCCAGTCCCTTCTCCCGGCCGAAGCCGGACTTGCGGTTGCCGCCGAAGGGCACTTCGACGCCCCCGGCGAAATATTCGTTGATGTAGACCTGTCCCGCGTCGAGATCGCGCGCCAGGCGGTGCGCCCGGCCGAAATCGCCGGTGTATATCCCCGCGACCAACCCGTACGACGTGCCGTTGGCGAGAGCCAGCGCCTCCTCGTCGCCGTCGAAGGCCTGGACGGTGAGGACCGGACCGAAGACCTCCTCCTGCACGATCGCATCATCCGCCGCCGGCGGCTCGACCACGGTGGGCGCATAGAACCAGCCCTGCCCGAGGGCGCCGCCTTCGACGACGAAGCCGCCGGCGTGCAGCCGGGCTCCGCGCCGGCCGGCGGCCTCGACCATGGCCTCGATGCGCCGGAGCTGCTGCGGGGAGTTGACCGGTCCCATGCCCGGATTCGTCAGGCCATGGCCGAGGGTGAGCGCGTTGACCCGTCCGAGCAGGCGTTCGACGAAGGCGTCGCGGATGCGCCGCTCAACGAGCAGGCGCGAGCCGGCCGAGCAGATCTGGCCGGCATTCTCGTAGATCGCCTCCATGACGCCGGCGAGGGCCCGCTCCATGTCGCAGTCGTCGAAGACCAACAGCGGCGACTTGCCGCCGAGCTCGAGCACGACCTGGGTGACGTTGCCGGCCGCAGCCTGCATCACGCCGATGCCGGTGGCGACCGAACCGGTGAAGGTGACATGCTCGATGCCGGGATGGCCGACCAGCGGCGCCCCTGCCCCGGCGCCGGTCCCGGTGACGACGTTGCACACGCCATCGGGCAGCCCGGCCTGGCGCAACAGATCCGCCAGCATCAGCGCGGTGAACGGCGTCTGCTCGGCAGGCTTGGCCACCACCGCGCAGCCGGCGGCCAAGGCCGGCGCGAGACCGCGGGCGATGGTGGAGATCGGATAGTTCCAGGGGATGATATGGGCGGTGACGCCGACCGGCTCGTGCACGGTCATCCCGACATGGTCGCGGCCGAGGGGGATGGTATCGCCCTGCAGCTTGTCGCAGGCGCCGGCATAATAGTCGAAGGTGCGGGCCGCGCCGTTGACGTCGCCGAGCGCCTCCACCAGCCGCTTGCCGGAATCCAGGCTCTCCACCACCGCCAGGCGGGCCGCATTCCGGCGGATCAGTCCGGCCGTGCGCTGCAGGATGCGGCCGCGCTCGGCGGCCTTCAGATCGCGCCAGGCGCCGCGCAGGGCGCGCCGCGCCGTGTCGACGGCGGCGTCGACATCGGCGGTCGTGCCCGCGGCAAAGCTGGCGAAGGCCCTGCCGCGGCCGGGATCGAAGCTCTCGATGCGCTCGCCCGAGATCGGAGGGCAGAAGCGGCCGTCGATGAAATGGCCGTCGGGGAGGCCGGCGAGCGTGCCCGTCTCCAGGGCCTCGGTCACCAACGCATCGAGTTCCCCGTTCATGCCGGCATCTCCGTCACCTCGCGGCGGGCTCGCGCCAGCCAGTCCGGATGGACATCGACGCCCCAGCCCGGTTCCTCCGGGATCCGTACCTTCCCGTCGTGGACGACCAGCGGATTGGCCAGCACGCCCTGCTCCCAGGGATAGTAGTCGGCGCCCTCGATCGAGAATTCGACATAGGGGCCGGCATTCTCCAGCGCGCCCATGATGTGCAGGGTGAAAGCCGTCACCATGGTCTGATTGGCCGAGTGCGGCGTCACCGGCAGGCCGGCGGCCTTGGCCATGGCCGCGACCTTGAGAAAGCGGCAGACGCCGCCGACATAGCAGACATCCGGCTGCACCACGTCGACCGCGCGCATGCCGATCATGTGCTTCCAGAGCGTCAGGTCGCAGTCCTGCTCTCCGCCGGTGACGTCGAGCGCCAGCGCCTCCGTCACCTCACGCGTCCACTCATGCTCCCAGTAGGGGCACGGCTCCTCGTAATGGCAGACGCCATGGTCCTCCAGCATGCGGCCGACCTCGATCGCCTTGGCCGGCGAATAGGCGCTGTTGGCGTCGACCAGAAGCCGCGCGCCGTCGCCGAGGCTCCTGCGCACCAGCGGCACGATGGCGTCGGTGCGACCGGGCCACTCGTCGATGTCGTGGCCGCATTCGCGGCCGATCCGGAACTTGAAGGCGGTGTAGCCGAAGGCGTCGCGCAACCGGACCAGCCGCTCCGCCTCCGCCTTGGGCGTGACCTCGCCGCGCTTCATGCTGGAGGCGTAGACCGGGAAAGGCCGCGGCACGCCGCCGAGCAGCTCGCAGACGCTTCTGCCCTCCAGCTTGCCGCGAAGGTCCCACAGGGCCGTGTCGAGGCCGGTCAGGGCGCGGAAGAGATAGGAGCCGGGATATTTGTGCTCGCGCTCGGGTATGAGCGTGACGAGGCCTTCGATGTCGAGGGCGTCCGCCCCGACCGCCCAGCGCGCCACCTGGCGGTGGAAGACCTGGCAGGTGATGTCGGCATTGTAGGGCGAGACCTGGCCCCAGCCCTGGCTGCCGTCCTCGGTCGTGACGCGGACGAAGCCGACGAATTCATCGCAAAAGGTTTCGAGCCGCTTGATCTTCATGGGAACCGGGACCGCTGATGCCGCAAACGAAGCCATGGCAGGAACGTGCCACGACCAGTTGCACAGTTCCATCCGAAGTGGTCTGCCTCTAAGGTCCATTCTGAACCAACAGGCAGGCCATTGAGATCGGGCCGGGGCGGAGGGGCAGCCATGGTGAAGCGGGCCGGCGGCGCGCTGCTGCAATCGATCACGATCGACCATGGCTCGACGCGCACGATCGGGCTGCAGCTCTGCTCGGCGCTGCGCAACCTGATCCTCGGCGGCGGGCTCGGGGCCGGCGAGCGCCTGCCGGCTTCGCGGACCCTGGCCAAGGACCTCGGCATCGCCCGCACCACCGTGGTCGAGGCCTTCGAGCAGCTGGCGGCCGAAGGGCTGCTCGAATCGCGCGTCGGCGCCGGCACCTTCGTCAGCGAGGCCCTGAACGCCGACCGCCCGGCGGCGACCGCCGCGGTGAAGCCGGCGGAGGCGGCGCAGGACACCCGCCTCGCCCAGCTCATGGCGGCCGCGGCGGATCGCTTCGCCCACCGCCTGGCGCACGAGCCGCGCGCCTTCACCACGGCGATGCCGGCCTTCGACGCCTTCCCGATGGCGCAATGGTCGCGCATCGCCGCCAAGCACTGGCGCGGCCAGCGCCATCTCGTGCTCGGCTATCCCGAGCCGCAGGGCTACCGGCCGCTGCGACAGGCCATATCGGCACATCTGCGAGCCAACCGCGGCATCGCCTGCGACTGGGAGCAGATCTTCATCGTCGCCGGAGCGCAACAGGCCTTCCAGTTGATCGCCAGCACCCTGGTCGACCCGGGCGACCGGATCTGGTTCGAGGACCCCGGCGCCATCGGGGCGCGCAACAGCTTCCTGGTGCACGGCGCCGACATCGTGCCGGTGCCGGTGGACGATGACGGCCTGATGGTCGGTCGCGGGCTCGAGCTCAGCCCGATCTTCAAGCTCGCCTTCGTCACGCCGTCGCACCAGCAGCCGCTCGGCTCCAAGATGAGCCTGGAGCGGCGATTCGCCCTGCTCAGCGCCGCCGACGCGGCGCGGGGCTGGGTGATCGAGGACGATTGGGACGGCGAGTTCTGCTTTCATGGCCGACCGCTGCCGACGCTGAAGGGCGTGGATGCCACCGGGCGGGTCATCTATGTCGGCACCTTCTCCAAGTCGCTGTTCCCGGCGCTGCGGCTCGGCTTCTTCCTGGCGCCGCCGGCGATGGTGCGGACCTTCGAGACCAGCCTGGAAGCCTATTCGCCGGGCGTTCCGACCAGCCTGCAGGCCGTGCTCTCCGACTTCATCGCCGAAGGCCATTTCGCCGCGCATATCCGGCGCATGCGCAAGATCTACGCCGAGCGCCACGAGGCCCTGCTCGAGGCCGGCGAACGCTGGCTCGCGCCCTGGCTCGACATCGTCCCAACCGGCACCGGACTGCATACGGTCGGCTGGCTGAGGCCGGGCCTCGACGCCGCCGCCGTGTCCGAGGCCGCGGCGGCACACCGCCTGACCGTGGCCGCCCTCAGCCGCTTCTGCCTGGAACCGCTGGGGCGCCAGGGCCTCGTGCTCGGCTTCGGCGGCATACCGCCGGCGCGGATCGAGGCCGGCGCCCGGGTGCTGGCCGACGTGCTCGCGGGGATAGCGTAGCACATCGCCCGGGCGCGGCGGCGTCCGCAAAATTGGCCTCCCGCTTTCTCCAGAATGGACCTCCCCGCCAGACCATTACGGCCATAGCGTCGATGTGGAGTGGCTGGGCCGACTGTCCTTGCTGGCGCCGGTCCGCGCTTCGGGACCTCTCCCGGGACTGGTTCGGCCAGCACCTCCCGCACGACAGAACACGGAGAGGAACGAATGATCGGCATCAAGAAGACCCTCGCGGCGCTCGCTGCCACGGCGGCCATCGCGCTGGCGACGCCGGCGACGGCCGAGACCCTGCGCATCCTGACCTGGGGCGGCTACGCCCCCGACGCCGTCGTGAAGAAATTCAAGGACGAGACCGGCATCGACGTGGAGGTCACGGTCTCCAACAACGAGGACATCATCTCCAAGCTGCGCGCCACCGGCGGCGCCGGCTTCGACCTCGCCCAGCCCAGCCAGGACCGCATCACCGGCCCGCAGTCCGAGTACGGCATCTACAAGCCGCTCGACCTCGGCAAGATCGAGACGGCCAAGTTCATCCCCGAGCTTCTGGCAGCCTCGGAGAAGAACACCACCGTCGATGGCAAGGTCTACGGCGTCGCCCATCTATGGGGAACGTCCGGACTGGTGGTCGACCGCAAGGCGGCCCCGGACATCAAGGGGTTCGCCGAGCTGTGCAGCGACGCCCACAAGGGCAAGATCTCGATGCGCCTGAAGCGCCCTGCCCTGCTCGGCATGGCCTTCGCCCTCGGCGACGACCCCTTCGCCGCCTATGGCGACAAGGACAAGTACCAGGCGATCATCGACAAGGCCGGCCAGAAGCTGGCGGACTGCAAGGCCAACGTCAAAGCCTACTGGTCCGGCGCCGACGACCTGATGAACATGCTGCGGTCCGGCGAGGTCGTGGCATCGGAAGCCTGGGACTCCACCGGCTTCAAGCTCAATCCGGAGAATCCCGACATCGCCTTCGTCGCTCCCTCCGCCGGCGCGCTCGGCTGGATCGACACCTTCGCCCTGCCGGCCAAGGGCAAGGCCGACGAAGCGGCCTACAAGTGGATCAACTTCGTCATGCGCCCGGAAATCGCGGCGATGATCGTCGAATCCTCGGGCAGCTTTTCCGCCGCCAAGGGCTCGGACGAGTTGGTCTCGGCCGGGCTGCGCAAGGCGTACAAGGAGTCCTTCCCACCGGAGGTGATCGCAAATATCAAATGGTTCCCGGCCATTCCCGCCGGCATCGAGGACATGGAAGGCAAGATCCTCGACCGGATCGCCGCCCAATAGCCTTGCAGGCAACCAGACGGGGAGCGGGGCCAGCCCCGTTCCCTTCCATCGGCCCGGCGGCGGCGCCTGTCGCGTCCCGCCTCTTGCAGCGGTTGTCCATGACGTTCGATCTCGAATGCCGAGAACTGGTCAAGGCCTATGGCAGCTTCCGGGCTGTCGACGGCGTCTCCATGCAGATCCCGCCCGGCAGCTTCTTCTCGATCCTCGGTCCCTCGGGCTGCGGCAAGACCACGGCGCTGCGCCTCGTCGCCGGATTCGGCCAGCCGACCTCGGGCGACATCCTGATCAAGGGCCGCTCGGTGCTGGACACGCCGCCGAACAAGCGCCCGGTCAACATGGTGTTCCAGCACCTCGCCCTGTTCCCGATGATGAGCGTGGCCGAGAACATCGCCTACGGCCTGCGCCGGCGCGGCATGGCGCGCGAGGACATAAGCCGGCGCGTCGCCGACATCCTGGCGCGCGTCGACCTGCCGCATGCCGGTTCCAAGCGCATCGACGAATTGTCCGGCGGCCAGAAGCAGCGCATCGCCATCGCCCGCTGCATGGTGCTCGATCCGGCCGTGCTGCTGCTCGACGAACCGCTCGGCGCGCTCGACCTCAAGCTGCGCGAGCACATGAAGGTCGAGCTCAAGCAGCTCCAGGCCCAATTCGGCACCACCTTCGTCTACATCACCCACGACCAGTCGGAAGCGCTGGTGATGTCGGACCAGATGGCGGTGATGAACGGCGGCCGCTTCGAGCAGGTCGGCACACCGCAGCAGCTCTATTTCCACCCGGCAACGGCCTTCGTCGCCAGCTTCGTCGGCGACGCCAACCGCTGGCGCGGCCGCGTCGCCTGGGCGAGCGGCAGGGACGTCAAGGTCGAGACACCGGCCGGCCTGGTGCTGCACGCCGCCTGCGAAGGCGGCGCCCTGTCGCCTGGCGATCCCGTCGAGGTGTTCGTGCGGCCGGAAGCGATCGCCATCGCCGCGGCGGACGCGCCGGGGACGACGGAGAGCGCCAACCAGATCGACGGCCAGGTCGAGAGCTTCCTGTTCAACGGCGCCATGAGCCGGGCACTGGTGCGGGCCGGGCCGGCGGCGACCGGCGGCGATCCCGTCGCAGTCGCGCTGGCCCAGGGGCCCGGCGACAATGCCCTGCTCCAGGGCAGCCGCGTCAGGCTCCGCTTCGCTGCGGACAAGTGCCTGTGCTTCCGCGCCGCCGCCTGAGGGATCCGGCATGACCGCGCGCCCGAGCCGCCTCGTCTTCTTCCTGCTGCTGGCCCCGTTCCTGACGTGGGTGCTGCTGCTGGTGGTGATCCCGCATATCGACCTCCTGTTCCTGTCGCTGCAGGAAAAGGTCGCCCCCCGGCTCTACCGCACGAGCCTCGCCAACTACCGGGACTTCTTCGCCGAGCGCGCCTATGTCGTGACGCTGGCGCGCACGGTGGTGATGTCGCTGCTGGCGACGGCGATCACCTTGGTGATCGCCTTCCCCGTCGCCTATTTCATCGCCAAGATCGCCCGCGGCCGGGCCCGGATCAGCCTGATGCTGACCTGCCTCCTGCCGTTCTGGGTCAGCGAGATCGTCCGGGTGTTCGGCTGGATGATCATCCTGCGCGAGACCGGCGTGCTCTCCAATTTCCTGCAATATCTCGGCGTGGCCAGCGGCCCGGTCGAGTTCCTCTACAACGACGCGGCGGTGATGCTCGGCCTCGTCTATACCGCCATGCTGTTCATGGTGGTGCCGCTGATCTCGTCCATCGACAGCCTCGACGATTCGCTGGTGGAGGCCGGCTACGACCTCGGCGGCAACAGCATCGTGGTGCTGCGCGAGATCGTCATCCCACACGCCATGCCGGGCATCGTCGCCGGGTCGGTGATCGTGTTCATGCTCAGCCTCGGCAACTACCTGACGCCGGCGCTGCTGGGCGGCAAGAGCGGCCAATGGTTCACCGCGCATATCTATTCGCAGTTCATCACCCGCTTCAACTGGGAGGCAGGATCGGCCTTCGGCTTCATCCTGCTCGCCTGCTCCAGCCTGGTGGTCTGGCTGGCCCTGCGCCTGACCGGCCAGTCCCTCGCCAGCACGATCGGACGCTGACCATGCTCTCGTCCCTGCCGCGCAGCCCCCTCGTCCGCTTCGCCTACGTCGCCTATGTCGGCCTGTTCATCGCCTATCTCGCCGCGCCGCTCGCGGTGGTCGCCACCTTCGCCTTCAACGATTCGATGTTCCCGGCCCTGCCGTGGAAGGGCTTCACCCTGGCCTGGTTCCTCGGCGCCGCCGAGCCCAGGCTCGGCCTGCTGCACGACGTCAACGTCTGGCGCGGCATCGGCAATTCCCTGCTGGTGGCGGTCGCGACCACGGCGCTGTCGCTCGTCGTCGGCACCACCACCGCCTTCCTGTTCGAGCGCCACGACTTCCCGCTGAAGCGCCTGTGCCACATGCTGATGCTGGCGCCGCTGGTCATTCCCGGCGTCATCATCGGCATCTCGATCCTGTCCTTCTCCAGCGGCATCGCCAACCGCGTCGACGATGGGCTGGGCCTGGAGATCGACTGGCTGCGCCCGGGCCTGTTCCTGGTGGTGATGGGCCAGTTCTCCTTCATCGCCACCGTGGCGACGCTGGTGATCTCGGCGCGGCTGCGCAAGTTCGACCGCTCGCTCGAGGAGGCCGCCTATGACCTCGGCGCCACCGGCCCGCAGGTGCTGGCCACCGTCACCCTGCCCTATCTGCGGCCGGCGCTGATCGGCTGCGGCCTGATCGCCTTCCTGATGTCGTTCGAGAACTTCAACACCACGCTGATGCTGGTCGGCTCCGACCCGCCGCTGACCATCACCATGTACGACCGGATGAAGGAGGGCTCGACGCCGCTGCTCAATGCGGTATCGCTGTTCCTGATGCTGGCCTCGGGCCTGCTCGGCCTCCTGAGCGTCGCGGCCGAGCGCGACCGCCGCCCCCGGTCGCCCTGAACACGACGAGCCGCCATGGACCAGTACGACTACATCATCGTCGGCGCCGGCTCGGCCGGCTGCGTGCTCGCCGCCCGCCTGAGCGAGAACGGGCGCTTCCGGGTGCTGCTGCTGGAGGCCGGCCCCTCGGACAGGCGCTTCTGGATCCAGACGCCGATCGGCTACGGCAAGAGCTTCTACAGCCCCGCCGTCAACTGGATGTACCGCACCGAACCGGTGCCGGGCCTCGACGGCCGGCCGATCTACCAGCCACGCGGCAAGGTCCTCGGCGGCTCCTCTTCGATCAACGCCATGGTCTATTCGCGCGGCCAGGCGCAGGACTTCGACGACTGGCACGCCCTCGGCAATCCCGGCTGGGCCTGGCGCGACGTACTGCCGGTCTATGTCAGGATGGAGGACCATGCCCTCGGCGCCGGCCCCTGGCACGGCGCCGGCGGGCCGCTGCACGTCACCACCATCGAGCGCACCGCCCATCCGCTGACTGCGACGTTCATCGCCGCCGGCCGCGAATGCGGCATCCCGGCAAGCGGCGACCTGAATGGCGAGACCATCGAAGGCATCGGCCATTACCAGCTCAACACCCGCGACGGCCTGCGCCTCTCGGCCGCCCGCGCCTATCTGTGGCCGGCGCGCCGTCGCCCCAACCTGCGCGTGGAGACCGGGGCGCTGGCGACCAGGCTGCTGCTGGAGGGCAGGCGCGCCGCCGGCGTCGTCTATGAGCAGCATGGCCGGACCGTCGAGGCCCGCGCCGGGCGCGAGGTGATCCTGAGCGGCGGCGCCTTCAACTCGCCGCAGCTGCTGCAGCTGTCCGGCATCGGGCCGGCGGCGCTGCTGCGCGCCCACGGCGTCGAGGTGGCGCAGGACGCCCCGCAGGTCGGTGCCGCGATGCAGGACCATCTGTGCTACGACCACGTCTATCGGTCGCGCCGGCCGAGCCTCAACCAGGAGTTGCTGCCGCTGCTCGGCAAGCTCAAGGCGGGCCTGCGCTACGTCCTCTCCCGCTCCGGCCCGCTGTCGCTCAGCGTCAACCAGGGCGGCGCCTTCGTGCGCAGCCGGCCGGGCCTGGCGGCGCCGGACATCCAGCTCTACTTCTCGCCGCTCACCTATGAGCGCGCCCTGCCCGGCGTCAGGGCGCTGATGCAGCCGGACGCGTTCCCCGGCTTCTGCACCAGCGCCTCGCCCTGCCGGCCGACCAGCCGGGGCACGGTCGCGATCCGCTCGGCCGACCCGCGCGAGGCGCCACGCATCGAGCCGAACTACCTGTCCACCGAGGAGGACGTCGCCGGCATGCTGGCCGGCGCCCTGATCCTGCGGCGCCTCGCCGCCGCGCCGGCCTTCCGCGCGCTGATCGAGGAGGAGCTGAAACCCGGCGTCGTGGTCCAGTCCGACGCCGAGCTGATCGCCGACATCCGCGCCCGTGCCTATTCGGTGTTCCATCCCTGCGGCACCTGCCGCATGGGGCCGGACCCGGCCACGGCCGTGGTCGACCCGCGCCTGCGCCTGCACGGCATCGCCGGCCTGCGCGTCGCCGACGCCTCGATCTTTCCGACGGTGACCTCGGGCAACACCAATGCGCCAGCGATCATGGTCGGCGAGAAGGCGGCGTACATGGTGCTGGAGGATGCGGGGCTGAGGTGATGGTGGGCGGTGACGGGCTCGAACCGCCGACCCTCTCGGTGTAAACGAGGGGGCTTGCGCAAAAACTAATTTATTTCAATCACTTATCGTTTGCGATCGTCCGTGATTATCCCGATTTGTTCCCGGTATTTCATTGGCAATCGTTGCCGTGGTTTCACGGCTCCATCAATCAAACTCGACCTGCGGCGGGCAAGGAAAAGCCCGCACTGGACGGCAATCCAGGCGGGCGAGTTAATTCTCAAATATTGGAGTAGTTTAGAGCGTGACATGCGAAATGTCAACGCATATCTCATATGCGTCACAAAATAATTTTGAGCCGTTCAGTATAGACGACGACAATTTTCCCCCGCCGGAGGCGGCCCTAGGTATTTGCCAACGGCAAGTGCATGAGGGTGGTGTTGATGCGTGGCTCGACCATTGCGGCTATGACATCGACATGGTTCGTGCCGTCACGCACATCGGAACCATGCGCGGTTATTTCATGGGCTGCCTTGGCTTTCCATTTCCATCAACGTTCCGCCCCTGTCCGACATGCCTCAGCAAGGCGATTGTGTTCCCTCTCCATCGGAACGGCGAAGTCATCGACATCCTTGCCATCGACAAGGCCGACGAGCGCTCCTGGGGCGTCGTCACCGGCGCGGCCGGCTTCGTCAATGAAGACGCCATCGGCGCTTCGGATGAGCCATTGACGGTGCATCGCACGCCGGAGAGTTGGCTCCAGGGCGGATGTCGCGGCGTCGTTCCCTTGCGCTGGTGCGCCATGCCGATGTTGCAACGCGCGAGCTTCCTCGTGGCGGAGGATCCAGAACACGCTGACGACCTCGTTGAGCGGGTGTGGACGAACCCGGCGACGGATTGGGTCGACTATTTGAACGCCGCCAGTGAGGGCAGCGAGCGAGTCGGCGTCGATATGGATGACGACGAATTCGCCGCCACGGTGGCTCGGCGAGCTGCGAGCGAGTTGGCGCGGAGGGTGGCCGGATGACCTTCCGAAGCCAACGCGAACTGGACGCCATGGCGCAACGCCTTGCCGTCAAGATGGAGCCGCTCGCCAGGCAGGAACTTGCCGCAGCCAACGACAATCAGCCCGAGACGCCGGCGACGCCAGATCGATTCGACCTCACATGGTTCGATGACATCGAGGAGTTCAGGCCGAAGGAGACAATCATCCGCGGCGTATTGGGCGTGAACGAGTTCACTGTCGTCGTCGGCAAGCCGGGCTCGGGCAAGAGCGTCATCCTCACCGACGCGGCCTGCCATGTGGCGGCGGGGAAGGATTGGCACGGACGCCGGGTAACACAAGGGCTCGTTGTCTATTTCGCGGCCGAGCGTAAGGAACTGACCGAGAGGAGGATGCTGGCGTTCCGTCGACATCACGGAGTGCGGGGCCTGCCATTGCTCGTCATGGGCGGGCGGGTCAACATGACTCGGGGGCTCCAGGACGCCAAGGACATCATCTGCGCAATCAAATGGGCGGAAGAGAAGGCCGACATGCCGTGCGTGTGGGTCATCATCGACACCCTGTCGCGCACGTTCGGGGCAGGTGACCAGAACAACAACAAGGACATGGGCGCGTATATTCAGGCCGTTGATGAGATCCGGCAAAAGACCCGTGCGCACCTGACAGCCATCCACCACACCCCATGGAACGAGGAACGCGGCAAAGGCGCGATCGACCTCGACGGCGCGGTCGACGCCTCGTTCATCATCTCGAAGAAGGGCAAGACGTTCACGCTGGCTTGCGACGGCGCCAACGATGGGGGTGACGGGCACATCCTTTCATGCTCGTTCGAGTCGGTGGTGGTGGGCGAGACGGAGGGCGAAGAGCCCACCACCGCACCGGTTGTCGTGCCTCTGTCCGGACAAATGTCCGGACAGGCCGAGAGGGGTGCCCCATCGGACGGCTTCTCAGGCCTGACGTCCGGCCGACGGAAACACGAGACGGTGGCCTTCGACGCGCTGTTGACCGCGATTGCCGATCAAGGCGTTCAACCGCAGGGCGATCACTTTCCTGACGCCGTCAGTGCCGTGACCGAGGAAGCGTGGCGGGCAGCTTACTTCGACGCCGGCGAAGACGGCGCGAAGGAGGAGACGCTCCGGAAGAGGTTTGCCCGCGCCAAGACGGCCCTGATGGATGCCGGGACAATCCAGAAGGTCGGACAGTGGGTATGGGTAGCCGACTCGGCTCCGGACATTTGTCCGGACATGTCCGGACAAAGATAAATTGAAGCATTTTTGTCCGGACAAATGGACATGTCCGGACACACCCCTATAGGGGTGTCCGAAATGTCCGGTGTCCGGAGCTTGGGGTGGTTAGAAAAAACCACCCTGTCCGACCCGAGCGACATACTGTCCACGTGGACAATATGAACTCGGTCGACCGTTGCCGAGCGGCGTGGCGGAGCAGCGATGCCGGATGGAGCAGGTCGACTCACTGGTAACGTTTCCAGTATCAGTCGCCGACGTTCGGCATGCTGGCGGATTCCGCCAGTATGGAGTCTCCCCTCGCCCGCCCGTGCGAATGGCGCGGCAGGCGCATGGCATGACGGCACCGGGAGTATCGCTGGTGCTCGTCGCATAAGCGGCAAAGGGCGACAAATTGTCCATGGCCGTCGCCAAAGACATCGCAACTCTACCGGCAACCGAACAGACTGACATTTACCTGGGAGTCCACGTGGGAGTCCAGGGAGTCCTATAGTTGTATACTCATAGTATGAATAGAAAGTGCGTCCACCACATCGCTAGAGCCCACGTTGGAGCCCACAGAGCCCTAGCGTGCTACTCTTAATATAAGAGCAGAAATTGTGTCCGAGATGAATCGGTCATGCTCACGTTCATGCCCACCCATGCCATGGGTGATACTATCTAAAGTAAGAGCCATAAACCGTGGCTAACGCGTTTTCATCGGCCGAGAAGGCCACAAATGTAAGTTTTGTTCGTTATGGCAACACTCTATGCGACTGCCGCAGCCGCCGAGGCTGCCAGCTTTGACCTAATTCAATTTCAAGTGTGCATTGACCGACACGTGATTGAGCCAACCGTCCGTGCGGCCGGTCCAGGCAGCAGCCACCATTTCAGCCGTGATGACGTCGTCCGGGCCGCCGTGCTGGGCCGACTGCTGTCCCTCGGCTTCCCACCACGCCGGGCGGCGGCGATCACTATCAAGCTCTTCGCCGGCCCTGCCCCGCCGAATAATGGACGGGCGTGGGCCGTCATTGATGGCGAGAACGCGACCGTCGTCACGGGACACGAGTCGTTCAGGCCAGCCGACGCCGTAGCCGTGCTCGACCTGAGTGCCATTGCCGCCGACGTCGACTCGAAGCTCTGCACCCCATCGGGCATGCGGCGCCTGACTGCGACGGACCAAGCGATACCGCCCATCGTCGGCGAAATCGCCCACCTGCTGGCGCGCGCCCATGCTTGAACGCCTCAAACAATTCCTGACGCGCAAGTCGTCCCTTGCCACCCAGGACTCGGCGCTGTTCCAAATCTTCTTGGGGGGCGTGACCACCAGGGCCGGTACGACCGTCAGCCCTGAGACGGCCATGGCCTGCACCGCTGTCTCGGCCGCGGTGCGCACCATCGCCGAGTCGCTGGCGAGCTTGCCTCTTCACATTTATCGCAAGGCCGGCACGGCGCGGGAACTGGCGCTTGATCATCCGGCCTATGCGCTCCTGAACGCGGCGCCGAACGGCTGGTCATCAAGCTACGATCTTCGCAACCAGTTGCAGACGGATGTGCTGTTGCGCGGCAACGGCTATGGCTTCGTCAACCGCGTCAACGGCAAGGTGCATGAAATCATCCGCATGCCCCCCGGCGCCGTTACAGTAACGGCGGACGCCGCTACGGGCGAGCCGACCTACTCCATCGCGCAGCAGGGCGGCGGAACCAGAGACTACAGCGCCGCGGACGTCGTCCACATCAAGGCCACGAGTCTTGATGGAGTCGTTGGCGTGGCCCCCATCGTCCAGGCCCGCGAGGCAATCGGCGTGGCATTGGCCCTCGAGGCCCACAGTGCCATGCTCCTCGGCAACGGCGGGCGGCCAAGCGGCATCTTGTCGGTAGATGGAATCGTCACGCCGGCGGTGATTCAGCGAGTTTCCGAATCGTGGCACGACGGCTTCACCCCGAAGGGTGGTGGCATAGGGCGGACGGCCGTCTTCGATAAGAGCATCAGCTTCACGCCACTCTCGTATAGCTCGGTCGACATGCAGTTCCTGGAGCTGCGCCGCTTCGCCGTCGAGGAAATCAGCCGTGCTTTTCGCGTGCCGCCGCACCTTCTGTCCGAATTGGGGCGCGCCACCTGGTCGAACGCCGCCGAGATGGGGCAAGCCTTCCTCGACTACACGCTAATGCCTTGGCTCTTGCAGTGGCAGGGGGCGCTCACGCGGGCAATCCTGACGCCGACGGAACAGGCCGAATTCGTCATCGAGTTCGACCCGGCGGCTCTGACCAAGGCCAACCTGACGGCCCGATTTGCCGCCTACCAGCAGGCTGCTGGCGGCCCGTGGATGACGCCGAACGAAGTTCGCGCGCTCGAGAACTTCCCGCCTGTTCAAGGTGGCGACGGACTGAACGCGACGGCTGGCGCGCCTGCGCCGGCAAACGACAACTCACCACCCCAACCGGAGACAATCGCGGCTTGATTGACCGCCTGCATTTCGAAACCAAATTCACGCTCACCGACGAGGCGGGCGTAATCGAGGGCACGGCATGGCCCTTCGGCTCGCCCGATCGAGTTGACGACGTCATCGAGCCGACGGCGTTCTCACCAACGGGCAATCTGCCCATGCTGTTCGCCCACGATCAGGCCGAAGTCGTCGGCGTGTGGAACAACATCGCAGTCACCGACACCGGACTGCAAGTCAAGGGCCGACTCCTTGTCGACGACGTAGCCCGGGCGCGTGAGGTTCACGCGCTTATCCGATCGGGCGCCATCACCGGCCTGTCGATCGGCTTCCAAACCAAGGTGTCGTCGCCCCGCAAGGGCGGCGGCCGTACGATTAAATCACTCGATTTGCTCGAAATTTCCATTGTCGCGGTGCCCGCCCATGCCGGCGCTCGCATCACTAATTTCAAGGATTCGTCCAACGTGAACGAAACTGAAACCGCCGTCGACCTGACGGCACGCATCGACTCGCTCGAGACGAAAGCCAACGAACTCGACGGCATGCGCACCCGCATTGATGCCCTGGAGGTCAAGGCTAATCGCCCTGGAGGTGGCATGGCCAAGGCCGACGACACGAGGGCTGTCGAGACCAAGGCGTTCGGCGCCTATCTGCGCTACGGCCCCGCCGCCCCAGCTGATGAATTGAAGGCCCTCACCGTGTCATCGGATCCGCAGGGGGGCTATCTCGCTCCGGCTGAGATGTCCGGCGAATTCATTCGCGATCTCGTCGAGTTCTCGCCGATCCGCGCCCTGGCCACGGTGCGCAACACCTCCGCGCCGAGTGTCTCCTATCCGCGTCGAACCGGCGTCACGAATGCGAAATGGAAGGGCGAGACTCAGGCACAGGATGGGAGCGAGCCCGCCTTTGGGCAGACCGAAATCCCGGTTCGCGAGGTCAACACCTTCGTCGACATCTCGAATCAGCTTCTTGCCGATAGCGCCGGCGTCGCCGAGGCCGAGGTGCGTCTCGCGCTCGCAGAGGATTTCGGACAAAAAGAGGGCGCTGCCTTCGTGTCAGGCACCGGCCCGCTCGCTCCGGAAGGCATCCTGGTCGCTGCCGGCGTCGGCTACACCCCGACCGGTAACGTCGCGACGCTCGGCTCCGCGCCGGCGGACCTCCTCGTTACGGCCATGTACGCGCTGCCGGCGGCCTACCGCGCTCGCGGCACCTGGTTGATGAACGGCCGCACGCTCGCGGCGATCCGCAAGCTCAAGGACGGCCAGGGCAACTTCCTCTGGCAGCCGGCATACACCGCGGGTCAGCCCGAGACGATCCTCGGTCGTCCGGTGGTTGAAGCGGTTGACATGCCCGACATCGGTGCGGGCGCCACGCCGATCCTGTTCGGCGACATCGCGACGGCCTACCGCATTGTCGACCGGCTTGCCCTCTCGGTCTTGGTCAACCCGTACATCCTCGCGACGAACGGCATCACCCGCATCCACGCCACGCGTCGCGTCGGCGGTGCGGTGGTTCAGCCAGCCGCGCTTCGCAAGATCACTTGCGCTACCTCGTGAAGGACTAGCAGCACCAATGCGTGACATCGCTCACAACATCGCTACCGCCCCTGCCCTCGACCCTGCGGTCCAGGCCGCTGCGGTTCAGGGCCCTGCCATTGACCGACAGGGCTACGAGAGCGTTGCCTTCATCCTCAACACCGGCGCCATTGCCGGTGCTGGTGATTTCGGGGCGAAGCTCCAAGAATCCGACACCGATCAGACTGCCGACTTCACCGACGCCCCGGCCGCCTCCGTAGACTCGAACGCACCCGCCACCCTGGCGGCGTCGAGTGCCTATAAGCTCGGCTACCGCGGCTTCAAACGTTATGTACGCCTCGCCCTGACCAAGGCAGGCGGCACCTCCATCGCGGCTGGGGCCGTGGCAGTGAAGGGCAACGCCCTCCGCCGGCCAGCCGCATAATCGGTACGGCGCCGCACTCCGGGGGCGACGAGGCCAGTCCCTTGAACGAAGCGGGATGCCGGGCGCCGTTTGCTCCAAACGGTTTAATCCCGCAAGGCCACTATGGGGCGGCAGTTGTGCCGCCCCCCTCATTTCACAGGACATCTCCATGCCGATGAAAGGCGGGCGCGTCTGCGGATGCGGGCGCGTCATCGCGGCCGGCGCACGCTGCGCATGCCACAAAGACAACCGCCCGAGCGCTCGATGGCGCGGATACGACTCGAGTTGGGACGCGGTGCGCGCCGACACGCCGAGAGGACCCTGCTGCAACTGCGGCCGGCCGTGGGCCAAGGGCTTCCACCTCGACCACGCCGTCGCCCTGAGGGCTGGCGGCACCAACGATCGAAGCAACCTCCGGTGGCTGTGTCATTCATGCCACAGCCGGAAGACGGTCACCGCCGATGGCGGCCTCGGTCGGGCCAGGGCGCCCGGGCGGGTCGCGAACTTTTGGCCTGGGGGGGCGGACCGTGGGGGACCTTCCTGCGGGAAAACGCCAGATTGGGATTTTCGACCATGAAGGGCGACAAGCGGCAGGTGGAGCCCATCGCGTCGGCCTTGGCCACCGTGCCAAAGGCGCCGTCCTGGCTGCCGAAACACGCGAAAGCCGAGTGGCGGCGCGTGATGCCCGCACTGGTTTCGCGCCGAATCCTCGCTGAGCACGAGCTTGGACTCGCCGAGAGCTACTGCCTGACAGTGGCGAGGATCCGCGAGTGCGAAGAGGTCATCGCCCAACTCGGCATGACGATGGTCACCCCCGGTGGCGACATGAAGCGGCGCCCCGAGGTCGTGACCTTGAAAGAATCAATCGAGGCAGCCCGCCGGCTGGCTGCCGAACTCGGCTTGACGCCGACAAGCAGGGCGAAAATGGGCCCGCCTCCGGAGAACGATGACGAGCGTCTATCCGCATTGGGTTTCGGATAATTCCCCGATTCCCGATCCGCTTGGCCACGGCGAACGGGCCGTGCAATTCCTTCGCAACCTGACGCACCCGAAATCTACCCTTCAAGGGCGAGCGTTCCAGCTCGACAGATGGCAGGAGCGCATTGTCCGCCGCATCTACGGCCCGGTCGACGCCGACGGGCAAAGACAGGTTCGAACCGTCTTCGCCCTGATTCCGCGCGGAAATCGAAAGACAGCCCTGGGCGCCGGTCTGGCTTGTCTCCACACCTTCGGGCCAGAGCGCATCCCGCACGGGCAAGTGGTGTCTGCTGCGGCCGATCAGAAACAGGCTGCAATCGCCTTTGATGAGGCGCTCGGCATCGTTAGGGCCACCAAGGGCGTGGCGGGCCGGCTGAAGCTGCTGCCTAGCACCTATCGAATCCAATACCCGACGGCTGGGGCGACATATGAGGCCGTCTCGAGCGACGGCGCGACGCAGCACGGGCGCACGCCGAACTTCGTCCTGTCGGACGAGCTGCATTCCTGGAAGAAACGAGACCTGTGGGACGCCCTGAAGACTGGCTTGTCCAAGTCGGCCGGCTCGCTCCATATCGTCACCACCACAGCCGGACGTGGGCGCGAGAATCTCGCCGCCGATATGCTCGAGTATGCCCGGCAGGTCGCCAGCGGCACGTTTGACGATCCGTCGTTCCTGCCCATTCTGTTCGAGACGCCGGCTGACGCGGATTGGCGTGACGAATCTGTTTGGCACACCGCCAACCCCGGTCTCGCGTTCGGCTATCCCGATCTGAAGGCGCTGCGAGCCGAGGCTAGAGAGGCGGAGGGCCGCCCGTCCGAGCGCGAGGCCTTCCGGCAGTATCACCTCAACGTCTGGCTGGACCATTCGGCCTCGCCCTTTGTCGAGATGGCCGTCTACGACGCCGGCAATGCCCATGTCGACCTGTCCGCCCTCAAGGGCCGGCCATGCTGGCTTGGTGTGGATTTGTCGAGCAATGCCGACCTGACTGTCATCGTTGCCGCGTGGCACGACGGTGATGACGGCTATGTCGTACGGCCTTGGTTCTTCTGTCCCGCCGACAACCTGCGGGCACGCGCTGAACGCGACGGCGTCCCCTACCCTCGCTGGACGACCGAGGGCCTCATTACCCCCACGGCCGGCAATGTCGTCGACTTCCGTGCCGTTGAAGACAAGGTGCGCGCCCTGTGCGCCGAATTCGACGTTCGGGAAATCGCCTTTGACCCGCATTTGGCGAGGAACTCGCTGAACAATCTCAGCGAAGACGGCTACCCGGCCGTTGAGTTCCGTCAGGGCTGGCAGACGATGGCCCCAGCCGTGAAGGAGCTGGAGCGCGCCATTGTCGGCGGCCGCTTCCGGCACGGTGGGCACCCCATTTTGCGGTGGCACTTCGAGAACATCGCAGTCGAAACCGACAAGTCCGGCAACATGCAGTTCCACAAGGGCAAGAGCCGGGACCGGATTGACGGGGCGGTGGCAACAGCGATGGCGATCGCCCGGGCCGCGGCCGGCGAAGATGGCGGTAGCTATGCCACGAGGCCATGGGCCAACGGCATCACTTTTTTAGGGCCAACGGCATCACTTTTTTAGGGCCAACGGCATCACTTTTTTATAAGGAAGACAAAATCAATTGTCCGAACAAGTCGTTGTCGAACTCGTCGTTGACGCCCGTGGCACCAAGGCTGGAACGGCCGAGGCGATCGCTGCATTGCGGGCCTCCGAGCGAGCCGCCACCAGGGACATCGAAGTCCACGAGAAACTCACGGCCGCCCGCGAGCGGGCTATGGCACCGACGGTTCGCCTCGCCGAGAACGTAAACCGTCTTTCGCGCGATTACGCCCGCCTTGTCGCTGCTGCCGACCCTGTCATCGCGATGAACGCGAAGATCGCGGCGGCCGAGCGCACCACAGCTATGGCATTCCGCCACGGCGTGACGACTCAGGATCAGGCCAACGCCACGCTCGCGCTTTACCGCCGGCGCCTCGAGGAGGCCTACACTGCCCGTAGTCAGCTTGCCGCCGCCGAGCGTGCCGGCACGGATGCATTGCACGGCGCCGGCGATGCGCGGATGGCGGCGCAGATGGGCAACGCCGCATTCCGGGATGCAATCGGCGGCCTATCGGCGGGCCAAGGACTGGCGACGGTTGCAAGCCAGCAGGTGCCACAATTCCTCGAGGCGCTCGCCGCCGGCGGCGGTGGCATGGCCGGGCTGAGTGCGACGCTGACGAGCCTGATCTCGCCGATGAATCTGGCGATCGTGGGCTTCACCACGCTAGCCGGCGTGGCCATCAACTTTTTCAGCTCGTCCAAGAGCGGCGCAGAGCGGGCCACCGAGGCCTTGGCATTGCAGGAGGCGCATCTGCGCGCCCTCGGCGATGCCTTCGAGAAGGCCGGGGGCCAGCAGGCGGCCATGATGGCCATGGCGGCCCGTCCGAGCCGGGTATCGTTGCAGCAGGATCTCATCGCCAGCACCAGGGCGCTGGAGGATGCGCGCAAGGCCTTCGGCCCCGAGATCACTCGGATGCAGTCGTTGGTGGCGGCACTCAATCGTGCCGCCGCCATGACTCCGGAAAATCTGACGCCAACGATGCGGCGGAACCGCGAGGATTTGAACGCCCTGCTTGGGACCATGAAGCAGTTGCGGGACGGAGGCGCCCCAGAGGCCGGCCGCGAGTTTATGGACATTCTTGTCGGGCGCCGGGCCGAGCTGGCCGGCTTCCTCGGGGACGTCGACAAGCTTGGCGCCGCGCTCATCCTGGCCGGTGAGAACGCGGAGAAGAGCGCGGCTGGCCTGCGCCTTCTCGGCGACAAGGCGACGGAGGCTGATTACAAGCTCCTTGGCTTGGTCAGCCCGATCGAAAAGCTGCGAAAGGAGGCCCTGGACCGTGCCCTCCTGAAGTCCGCCGATGCTATGTCGACGCTGCAGGGGCTCATCCCCGACACCCGCACCGAGTTGGTGAAGCTCGCCGACGCCTACCGCGCCGCCAACGCGGCGGCCATGGGCGGCGATGAGGTTTTGCGCAACAAGGCCCTGTTCGACAGGGCCCAGGCCGGCCTGAACAAGCGCGCCGGCGACAGTGCGGATGACGTGCTTCGGCGCGCTCGCGATGCGGCCGCCCAAGTCGGCCTGTCGCCGCTGCAACGCCAGCTTGCCGAGATTGACACCCGCTTTCGGGATTTGCGGCGAGAGAATCGAGAGTTTCCCGGCGCCCTCGCGACACTTGGGCAGGCCGAGGAACTGGAACGGGCGGCGCGGATCCGCGAGGCCACGCTAGGCCCGCTCGCGGACGGCAACCGGCTCTTGGCCGAGCAGAATGCTCTGTTGGACGTTCAGATTGCCACCTGGGGCAAGTCCACCGGCGAGGTGACACGGGCGGTCGAGTTCCAAAAGCTCGTCAACGCCGCTCAGCGCGACGGCATCAACGTCACCGACGAGCTGCGTCGCAAGTACCTCGACCTTGCCACCGGCATGGGCAATTACGCTCAGCGCTCGGAGGACGCCAGCAAGGCACAACAGCGGCTGGTCCAGGACGCGGACGCCGTCCGCGGCAATTTCCGAAGCCTCGCCGGCGACGTTGCGCACGGCATCGCCGAGCGAAAATCCGGCAAGGACATCCTGCGCGGCGTGCTCGGCAAGCTCGGCAACACGATGATGGACCGCGGCCTTGACGACCTGACGAGGGGCCTCTTCGGCAAGGAAGGTGGCCCGCTCGGCGGGCTTTTGGGGCCGATGTTCAGCAAGGGCGGGCCGGACGGAACTGCCGGCAATCCGTTGCACGTGACCTTGTCGGGATCCGATGGTCTCGGCGGCCTCCTTGGCATCGGCAAGCCGGGCTCCGTCACCAGCTCGCCTCTGCCGCCGCCGTACACACCGACAGGTGCGGTGCCCGGGCTGGATGGCGTGACCTATGGTGGGGGTGGAGTGGCCTATGGCGGCAGCGGTGCCGTCCGAGGGCCCGTTGCGGGCGCATCGGGCGTGGGCGCGTTGAACAACCCGTACACGGGCCCTCTGGACTCGATCAAGCGCGGTGCCGACGCCAGTCCGCTGGCGATGTATCAGCATCTCCTGGCCCGCGGCGCGTCTCGCAACGAGGCGCTGATGCTGACTGGAGCGGCCGCGAACGAGTCCGAATTCGACGCCAGCGTTTGGCACGACAGTGGCCAGGGGTACGGCCTGTTCGGCCACAACCTTGGCCGCCTCGATATGCGCGGCAAGGGCTGGCAGCAGCAGGCGGATGCGGCGCTCGCCGAGCTGCGCCGTCGCCCGGAAAGCAGCATGGTCGCGTCTGCACAAACGCCAGAGGATCTGGCGCGTGCTCAGATGTTTTTTGAGCAGCCACAGGGCTTTACGCCTCGCAATCCTGGCGCTGGCCACAACTACGCCGGTCGCGTCAACACGCTGCGGTACTTCTCGCAGTTGGGCGGGGGCGCTCAGGTGAATCCGCTCGCCAACGTCCCCGGAGCGACTGCGATCATGGGGCAATCGTCAGCGCTGCCACCGTCGCCGTCGGCCGTGCTACCCCTTCAACCGATTGAGATGGCGCAGAAGTTCGACACGATGTCCCGATCCATGAACGGTTTGACCGTTGCGGCGGACAAGACCGCGCCGGCGCTGGACGACGCCAGCAAGGGCTTCGGTGATATGTCCGGATCGTTGATGGGCCTTGGCTCCATGCTCGGCAGCAAATTCGGCGGTGCCGGTGGTGCAGCCGCCGGCGGCCTCCTCGGCAAGATCCTTGGATTGTTCGTCAACTCCGTTTTCGGTGGCGGTGCCAACCTCTTCGCAGATGGCGGCATTGCGACGCCTGGTGGTCCGCTCAACCTTCCCCGGTTCGCCAGCGGTGGGATTTCGGATCGGCCGTCCATCTTTGCCGAGGCAGGGATCGAGGCTGCCGTGCCGCTGCCGGACGGGCGCAGCATCCCCGTGAGTTTCCGTGGTTCGCCCATCGGTCAGAACCAAGCTGTCATCGGGCAGAATGCGGCGATTGCGCAGGCTGATAAGGACTCGGCTCGATCTGGGGCGCCCGTCTATGAGACGACGTCGTCGATGCACGTCAATATCGATGCGCGTGGTGCTCAGGAAGGCGTTGCCGGCCAGATCCATAGTGCGGTCACGTCCGCGCTGAAGGCATACGACAAGCACCTCAATCGGACGGTCGGGCGTAAGGTGGCCAATGCTCAGGGGCGCGGCTGGTAAGGATTTGATGGGCCAATTCCCATCAACTATTTTTAATAATTCAGGAGAATTCCTATGTATCTTCAATCAATATTTGACGAAACTCTGACTGTAGCAACCGATTATGCTCGCATGATCGCAGACAGTCTTGATACGAGTGGCAAAAGCAGAGATGTTTACATCGAGGCTGCGGCTCATATCAACCACAGGGCCAACGAACTCGCGGGCTCTATATTAGCACCGTTGGCGCAGGCGCTCGCCAGCCGAATGACGGAAGCGTTCACCCATCGGCTGGACGAGAACGCGGACGAACTGACCAGAACCATCGATGAAATCGAGGCCCGCGTGGTGGCAAAGACGGCGGTCGCGGAGGTGTTGGGATGAACTTGCCATCGTTACGTAACGCGTGTATGAATGGCGCGTTACGTAACAAGGAGCACGTCATGGTGCTAACGAACGCCGAACGTCAAAAACGCCACCGGGAGCGGGTGAAGGCGAAGCTCGCGAAAACGCGGCAGAGCGAGACGCTGTCGCCGACGGCGACCGACACGCTCATTCGGGAATACAGGGGTGCCGTCTCCGATTGGCTGTTGAATGGCGACGATTCCAGTGACTTTGTAGCTCGAGTGCGCGCTGAGGCTGTCGCGCGCTTTGAGGCTGAGCCGGTCAACGCCGACGACGTTGCCGCCATCGTGCGCTGGGCCGCATTCGGACGGTTAACTGACTTTTTCGCCCACATTGGCCATGGCCACAGCGGGAATGCGGGGCCGACCGAATGGGCCAAGCACGACGAGGCCATGAAAGCGTTACGGAATGGGAAGTCTTAGATTTTCGTCTTTGATTTCGTACTACGAAATCAAAGATTTGATTATGTAATACACAATAAAACATCCGCCATCACCTTAAAATTTCCCTGTTGACTCCCCGTCAGATTCGATCAATCGTTTGGTCACTGCAAGCACGGTATTGGAGAAATAGGACAATGACCTTTAACGCAGGCCCGCAGCCCTTCGAGCTGAGTGAGTTGAAATCGCTTCCGCTGCAAATGCTCGACCTGAAGGACATGGCCTTCCTAGTGCACCGAGATCTGCGAATCCTGGCGCTGGCCGCTCATGGCAGCACGTCCGGTATTGACGACTTTGATGTCGGCACCCTCGACGAGTTCGCGACCCAGACGTCGGAGCGCATGAGCCACTTCCGCGCCTGCCTGACCCAGTTCGACACGCGCTTGATGGCGGCCCTCGATGTCGACCACCTCGGCTTGCCGAACGACCCGGAAAAGCGGGCGGCCGAGGTCGAGCGGCTCGCCGAGGGTTACCCCGAGCCTCGCCCGCCGGGCCTTGAGCACGTGCTGGCGGCGTTACGGATCCCGCCGGGTGGGGGCGCGTAGCAGTTTCAGCCGGCTTCTGTCGGTGCTGGAGTTGGAAGACGGCCACGAAGCCGAGGAGGAAGACCACCTGTAGCAGGCGAAGCACACGGCAACGGAATCGCCAACACAAATGCGCGATTCTCTATGCAAGTTAACGGCATGCCTCTAATATGGACGAATATCTCCTTTTACGAGATATGCCACTGATTCGCCCGACAGTCAATGGCTGTCAAGCCTTGGTGTCGGTTTTTTTGGAGGGTAGGAGTTATGAGCGTGGGCAAGATCAATTTTGAGCTTCAAAGGACGGCTGATTGGCGCAACAGGGTGAGTGAGCGGCATCCGGAGGACATTCGCAACGCGACGGCGGCTGAGCTATGTCAGAAGCTCGCCCTCCAGGACGTCTCAGATGCGCTGTTGGAGAAATTGCAGAGCATCGACGATGCCTATGCGCATGAGTGCGAGTCGTTCATGTCCGTGCCGTCCGATTTCAGGGACCCCATGGATGTGAGCTGGTCTGATGTGCTGTCCGACATCGGCTTCCGCTTCATGCCCGCGAACGTGGACGAGGTGGCATCTCGACTGATCGAGGCTTCCCGCGACGCCGTGGCCGAATTGATAGAAATCCGAGATCGAGATGTAGAATCGGAGTCGGCCTCGACTCACGAGCCGACACCGACTCCAGAGCCGACTTCGACTCCCGATGGCTCGCGCCGCCGCGTTATCCGCCACGGCCAGCACATCGTCAAAGTCGAGAGCGAGTGGCAAGACAACAACCACTGGCTGAAGTGAGGTCACCGGTGCAAGCCGCGAACGACAATCACGACCTCGACGCTCCTATGCGTCTCAAGGACGCGGTGCAGATCGCATTCCCCCACGGGGGAATGTCGCTCAATGGCCTGCGCCGCGAGGTGGCACGCGGCAATCTTGCCGTCGAGGTCATCGCCGGCAAGCAATTCGTCAGTCTTCGCTCGATTCAGGACATGAGGGCACGATGCCGCGTCGCCGCCAACCCGCTCGCCTCTGGCTCCGCCGCTCCGATAAGGATCGCGGCTCGGTCTGGGTCATCCTCGACGCCGGACGCCAAATCGCAACTGGCTGCGGCGCGGGCGACATTGAGCGCGCTAACGAGCGATTGCGGACGTACCTCGCCGAAAAGGCGAGCCTTGCCCCGGTCGAGCGCGAGCGGCACGCGCGCGATGTGACTATAGCGGAGGTGCTGCGTCATTACGTTCAGGTGCGCGGCCGCGAGGTCAAGCAGCCCAAGGCTCTCGCGTCGCGAATCACGTTCCTCCTGAACTGGTGGGGCGAGCGCACCCTCGACGACGTCGATAGCCTGTCATGCGGTCAGTATGCGAATGCCCGCACGACGAAAGCGGCAGCGCGCAGGGAGTTGGAGGATCTGCGCGCTGCTGTCAGACTGGCTGTGGCCGATAAGCTGACCAGATCGTCCGTTACGGTAACGTTGCCCCCTCCTCCGGCTCGCCGTTCGAAGTTCCTTGAGCCTGACGCCGTCGCCAAGCTCCTATGGGCAGCGCACCGCAAGCGCGAGTCGCAGACCCGCCATCGCGGACCTGACAAGGGCAAGCGGCTGCCGACGTCGAAAAAGCAACTCACCCATGTGGCCAGATTCATTCTGACGGCTCTGTACACCGGCTCGCGTGCCGCGCGTGTCTGGCAAGCTTCCTTCGAGAAGGAGGTCGGCAGGCCATGGGTCGACTTAGAAAGCGGGCACTTCCATCGGTCATGGGAGGGCGAACACGTTCCGGACAACAAGCGGGCGCCATCGATTCGCCTCCCCCCTCGCCTGCTCGCCCATATGCGTCGATGGCGACGCATGGGGGCACGCTATGTCGTCGAGTACGAGGGGCGACCGGCAGATCCAAAGAAGGCCTTCAGGAAGCTTGCCGACGAGGTGCTAGGGCCGGAGGCCGAGGGCGTGGTGCGGCACACATTCCGGCACACCGCGATAACGTGGCTGATGCGAATGGGCGAGGACCTCCACGAAATCAGCGGATTCACAGGTGTCAGCCGCAAGATCCTGGAGACTGTCTATGGTCATCATCACCCTGACCACCAGAAGGCCGTTGGATTGGCTTTCAGTCGAGGACGGGCCGCTCGCATGGGCGGTAACCGTGGATAAAGTTGCCGTTATAGTTGCCGTGATTTGAAGGGATGATCCATAACCCATTGAAATATCTGGTGGGCGGTGACGGGCTCGAACCGCCGACCCTCTCGGTGTAAACGAGATGCTCTACCAACTGAGCTAACCGCCCTCCCGGCAATCCAATATGGCCGGCCGACGCGCTCCGCAAGGCCGATATGGCCTCGACCACCAGAGAATCAGGCCGGAACGAAAGCGGCGGGCCGAAGCCCGCCGCGCTCGTTCCATCGAAAAGCGGCGTTCAGTGCGCCACCATGCCCGGGCCGTCCTCGTCCGAGAGGACCGGCGGCTTGCCCTTGGCCGGCACCTCCTCTTCCCAGACGATCGCCTCGGGCTTGCGCGTCAGCGCCCGGGACAGCACCTCCTCCATGCGCGAGACGGGCACGAGCTCGAGCCCGTTCTTCACATTGTCCGGGATCTCCGCCAGGTCCTTGACGTTCTCCTCGGGGATCAGCACCGTCTTGATGCCGGCGCGCAGCGCCGCCAGCAGCTTCTCCTTGAGGCCGCCGATCGGCAGCACCCGGCCGCGCAGCGTCACCTCGCCGGTCATGGCGATGTCGCGGCGCACCGGGATGCCGGTCATCACCGAGACGATGGCCGTGGCCATGGCGATGCCGGCGGACGGGCCGTCCTTGGGCGTGGCGCCCTCCGGCAGATGCACGTGCACGTCGCGCCGGTCGAACAGCGGCGGCTCGATGCCGAAGTCGATCGAGCGGGAGCGGACATAGGAGGCCGCGGCCGAGATCGATTCGCGCATCACGTCCTTCAGGTTGCCGGTCACCGTCATGCGGCCGCGGCCGGGCATCAGCACCGCCTCGATCGTCAGGAGCACGCCGCCGACCTCGGTCCAGGCCAGGCCCGTCACCGCGCCGATCTGGTCCTCCAGTTCGGCGACGCCGTGGCGGTACTTCGGCGCGCCGAGATAGTCGGCCAGCACCGTCTCCGTCACCTTCACCGACTTCTTCTTGGTCAGGAGGATGTCCTTGACCGCCTTGCGCGCCAGGTTCGACAGCTCACGCTCCAGGTTGCGCACGCCGGCTTCCTGCGTGTAGCGGCGCACCAGGGCCAGCAAGGCCCCGTCCTCGATGGTGAACTCCTTGCCCTTCAGCCCATGCTTCTTGACCGCGTTCGGGATGAGGTGGCGGCGGGCGATCTCGACCTTCTCGTCCTCGGTGTAGCCGGCGATGCGGATGATCTCCATGCGGTCGAGCAGGGCCGGCGGGATGTTGAGCGTGTTCGCCGTGGTCACGAACATCACGTTGGAGAGGTCGTAGTCGATCTCCAGGTAATGGTCGTTGAACGTCGAGTTCTGCTCGGGATCCAGCACCTCCAGCAGGGCCGACGACGGATCGCCGCGGAAATCCATGCCCATCTTGTCGATCTCGTCGAGCAGGAAGAGCGGATTCTGCTTCTTGGCCTTGCGCATGGACTGGATGACCTTGCCGGGCATCGAGCCGATATAGGTGCGCCGGTGGCCGCGGATCTCGGCCTCGTCGCGCACGCCGCCGAGGGACATGCGGATATATTCGCGTCCCGTCGCCTTGGCGATCGACTTGGCGAGCGAGGTCTTGCCGACGCCGGGCGGGCCCACGAGGCACAGGATCGGGCCGGTCAGGCGGTTGGCGCGCTGCTGCACCGCCAGGTACTCGATGATGCGCTCCTTGACCTTGTCGAGGCCGAAATGGTCGGCGTCGAGGATCTCCTGCGCGTGCGGCAGGTCCTTCTTGATGCGCGACTTGTCGCCCCAGGGCAGGGACAGGATCCAGTCGAGATAGTTGCGCACGACCGTCGCCTCGGCCGACATCGGCGACATCTGGCGCAGCTTCTTCAGCTCCGCCTGCGCCTTGTCGCGCGCCTCCTTCGACAGCTTGACCGTCTTGATCCGCTGCTCGATCTCGCCGAGTTCGTCCTTGCCCTCCTCGTCGCCCAGTTCCTTCTGGATCGCCTTCATCTGCTCGTTGAGATAGTACTCGCGCTGGGTCTTCTCCATCTGGCGCTTGACGCGCGAGCGGATGCGCTTCTCCACCTGCAGGACCGAGATCTCGCTCTCCATCAGGCCGAGCACCTTTTCCAGGCGCGCCGGCACTTCCAGGATCTCCAGGACCGACTGCTTCTCGGGAATCTTGACGGAGAGGTGCGAGGTGATGGTGTCGGCGAGCTTGGAATAGTCCTCGATCTGGTTCACCGCCGCGACGACCTCGGGCGAGACCTTCTTGTTGAGCTTCACATAGCTCTCGAACTCGGCGACGACGGAGCGGGCGAGCGCCTCGGCCTCGACGCGATCCGCGCCCTGGTCGGCCAGCACCACGGCCTCGGCTTCGTAGAACTCCTCGCGGGAATTGTAGGCGCGCACCTGGGCGCGGTCGGAGCCTTCCACCAGCACCTTCACCGTGCCGTCGGGCAGCTTCAGGAGCTGCAGCACCGAGGCCAGCGTGCCGATGCGATAGATCGCATCGGTCGAGGGATCGTCCTCGGACGCGTTGAGCTGAGTCGCCAGCAGGATATGGCGGTCGGTCCGCATCACCTCCTCAAGCGCGCGGATGGACTTTTCCCGGCCGACGAACAGCGGCACGATCATGTGCGGGAAGACCACGATGTCGCGCAGCGGGAGCACGGGGAAGGTGTCCACGGTGCCGGGCGGCACGGAAGGGCGCGGTCTGTTCGAAGTCATGTCATGTCCTTTCCTGCGTCGCCATGCGCTACGATAGCCGCACGGACGGACGCCCCGTCCCCGGTCGAGGCCGTCCGGGGAAGGATAGCACAAGCGGCGAGGAGGCTTTCGAGTTTTCGCGACCGCCCCGGCATGGGCGCAGTCGTTTCGTCTGGGATTAGGTGGAGAGGGGGGCAGCCGGTGTCAAGCGACCCGCCCGCCATATGCGGATTTTCACGCATTTTGTGATATTTGCTTCGGCCGCCCCGATTACGGGCCCGACGGCGGCGTCAACGCACCGCCGCCGCGGCCTTGGGCGCCGTGGCGCCCTGCGCATGATGATCGGCGGCGAGGAGCATGTAGACCGCCGGCACCACGAACAGGGTGAAGAGCGTGCCGACCGCGAGCCCGGCGGCGATGACCAGCCCCATGTTGAAGCGCGAGGCCGCGCCGGCCCCGGTCGCCAGGATCAGGGGAATCACCCCCAGGACCATGGCGCCGGTGGTCATCAGGATGGGCCGCAGCCGGATGCCGCAGGCCGCCTCGATCGCCTCGCGCTTGGACTTGCCGGCCGCCTGCCGGGTGTTGGCCACCTCGACGATCAGGATGCCGTGCTTGCTGATCAGTCCCATCAGCGTCACCAGCCCGACCTGGGTGTAGATGTTCATCGTGGCGCCGCCGACCCCGAGGCTGATGAAGGCGAGGGCTCCGGCGATCGACATCGGCACGGACACCAGGATGATCAGCGGGTCGCGGAAGCTGTTGAACTGGGCCGACAGCGCCAGGAAGATGATGATCAGGGCCAGCACGAAGGTGGTGAGGATGCCGCTCGATTCCTGCACGAACTGGCGGGACTGGCCGCCATAATCGACCGAATAGCCCTGCGGCAGCATGCGCCCTGCGATCGCGCGCAGCGAATCGAGGGCTTCGCTCGTCGACACGCCCGGCGCCGGCACGCCGGAGATGGTGGCGGCGTTGAGCTGCTGGAAATGCGCAACGGCGCGCGGCGTCGCCTGCAGTTGCACGGTGGCGATAGCCAACAGCGGGATCTGGGCCCCGTTCACGGTGGCTATGGGATAGCCGAGGATCTGATCCATGTTCTGGCGCGACACCTGCCGCACCTGCGGGATGACCTGGTAGGACCGGCTGCCCATGCTGAAGTAGTCGACATAGCCGCCGCCCAGCATCGAGGCCAGGGCGGTGCCGACAGCGGTCATCGACAGACCCATCGCCGATGCCTTGTCGCGATCGATCCGGATCGCATATTGCGGATTGTCGACATGGAGGTCCTTGGTCACGAAGATGAACACGCCGGATTTCTGCGCCTCCTGCAGGAAGGTGGTGGACACTTCGTCGAGCTGGTTGAAGTCTCCGGTGGTGCCGATGGCGAACTGCACCGGCAGGCCGCGCGAGCCCGGCAGCGGCGGCAGCTGGAAGGCCGCCGCCTGCGCACCGGCGATGCCGTTGAGCTCGGCCTGGACCAGCGGCTGCAGGGTCGCGGCGGTCCGCGTCCGGTCGTCCCAGGGCTTCAGCACCATGATGTCGATGGAGTTCGTGTCCTGCTCGATCTGCAGGGCGTGCAGGGTCTCGAGGTAGCTGTCGAAGATCCTGACGATCTGGTCGGAGTTGAGCAGCCGTTCCTGCAGCGTGGCGTCGGGGGCATTGGTCACCTGCGCGAAGATCGCGCCCTGGTCCTCGCTCGGCGCGAGCTCGCTCTTGGCGCCGGCATAGAGGAAGTAGATGCTGCCCAGCACGATGGCGGCGAAGACGAGCGTCACCGGCAGGGTGTCCAGGCTGGCGTGCAGCATCCTGACATAGGGACGGTGGATCTCGGAAAAGCGCCGGTCGATGAAGTCCGACAGGCGCTCTTCCCAGCCGCTGCGGTCGGCCAGGTGCGGTTTGAGGATGCGCGAGCACGTCATCGGCGTCAGCGTCAGCGCGACGATCATCGACACGGTGACCGCGCCGACCAGGGTGAAGGCGAACTCGGTGAACAGGGCGCCGGTCAGCCCGCCCTGGAAGCCGATCGGCACGTAGACGGCGATCAGCACCACGGTCATCGCCAGGATGGGTCCCACCAGCTCGCGCGCCGCCGCGAAGGCGGCCGGCATCGGCGCCGCCCCCTCCTCGATGTGGCGGTTGACGTTCTCGACCACGATGATCGCGTCGTCGACCACCAGTCCGATCGCCAGCACCAGGGCCAGCAGGGTCAGGAGGTTGATGGAGAAGCCGAAGATCAGCATCATCGCGAAGGCGCCGATCAGCGACAGGGGGATCGCCACCACGGGAATGGCGACCGAGCGGGGCGAGCCGAGGAAAGCGAAGACGACGAAGATGACGATGGCCAGGGCCTCGCCGAGGCTCTTCACCACCTCGATGATCGACTGCCGCACGAAGATGCTGGTGTCGTACATCACCACGCCTTCCAGCCCTTGCGGCAGCTGCGCCTGGATGCCGGGGAACACGGTCATCACCCGGTCGATCACGTCGAGCAGGTTGGCGGTCGGCGCGATCTGGATGCCGACGAAGACGCCGGTCTTCCCGTCATAGCCGACCTGGGCGTCGGTATCCTGGGACCCGAGCGCCACGGTCGCCACATCCTTCAGCCGGATGGCGACGCCGTTCACCTCGCGGACGACGAGGTTGCGGAAAGCACCGATCGTGTGCAGGTCGGTGTCGGCGGTCAGGACGGTCTGCGTCATCTGCCCCTTGGTGGTGCCGATTCCGGCGATGTAGTTGTTGGCGGCAAGCGCCAGCCGGACGTCGGCCGCCGTGAGGCCATAGGCGGCCAGCTTGTCCGGGTTCAGCCAGGCCCGCAGCGCAAAGACCTTGCCGCCGAGGATCTCCGCCGTCTGCACGCCCGGCACCGCCTGCAGCTTCGGCTGCACCACGCGCGTGACGTAGTCGGTCACCTGGTTCGCCGCCAGCACGCCGCTGCGGAAGGCGAAATACATCGCGTCGGTGGTCTGGCCGATCGAGATGGTCAGGACCGGCTGCTGGGCGCCGGTCGGCAGTTGGTTGAGCACCGACGTCACCCGCGCGCTGATCTCGGTCATGGCGGCATCGGCGTCGTAGTTGAGGCGCAGGTTGACCGTGATCGTCGACTGGCCGGAGGTGCTGGTCGAGGTCATGTAGTCGATGCCGTTGGCCTGGGCGACGGCGTTCTCCAGGGGCGTGGTGATGAAGCCGGCGATCACGTCCGGATCGGCGCCCGGATAGGTCGTCGCCACGGTGACCACGGCATTCTGGGTCTTGGGATATTGGCGCACCGGCAGCGAGCGGAACGACTGGTAGCCGATGACCACGATCAGCATGCTGACGACCAGGGCAAGGACCGGCCGGCGGATGAAGATGTCGGTGATGTTCATCGCGATGCCATCCCTGCTCTGCCCCGGTCCCCCTCAGTTCGGATTGGCCGGCGCCGCGTTCGGATCGTTCGCCGGCTGCACCGCATTGTTGATCGCCACCGGCGTGCCGCTGCTGAGCTTGAGCTGGCCGGAGGTGACGACCATCTGGCCCTTGCTCAGCCCCTTGGTCACGGCGATCTGGTCGCCGCGCGTCTGCCCCGTGGTGACGAAGGTCTGGGTGGCGGCCAGCTGCGGCTTGCCGTCCGCCCCCTTCCCCTTGTCGGTGACGACGAAGACCGAGCTGCCATACGGATTTATGGTCACCGCGGCCTGGGGCAGGGTGATGAAGTCCCGCGGCCTGCCGACGGTGATCGACACCTTGCCGAACATGCCCGGCAGCAGCAGGCGATCCGGATTCGGCAGGTTGGCGCGCAGGGTCAGGCTGCGGCTCAGATTGTCGACCAGCGGGCTGATCGCGGTGATCGTGCCCTCGAAGCGACGCCCGGCATAGGCGTCCACCGCCGCCGTCACCGCCTGGCCGACCTTGACCTGCTCCAGGACCTTCTGCGGCAGGGTGAAGTCGATCTGGATCGGATCGAGCGATTGCAGGGTGACGATGCCGGTCCCCGGCGCAAGGTACTGGCCGAGGCTGACCTGGCGCAGCCCGAGCCGGCCGTCGAAGGGGGCGCGGATCGAGTATTGCTCCACCAGGGCCTGCTGCGCCACCACCTGCGCCTGGTCGGCCTTCAGGGTGGCGAGGTCGCTGTCGACCGTCGACTGGCTGACCGCCTGCGACGTCTTGAGCACGCGGGAATCGCGCTCATAGGCGACCTGGGCATAGGTTTCGGCAGCCTGGTATTGCTGGAGCGTCGCCGCCTGCTGGTCGGCGAGCAACTGGACCAGCAACGTGCCGGCCTTGACGTCCTGCCCATCGGCGAAGGCGATCTTCTGGACGATGCCCGGCACCTGGGCGGAGAGACTGGCGCCCTGGACGGCATTGAAGCTGCCGGTCGCCGTCAGCGTGTCCTGCCACGGCGTGATGTCGACGCTGATGGCGGAGACGGTCTGGACGGGCGCCTTGAGGCTGGCGAGATAGGTGGCGATCGCCCGATTCTTGAACGCCTGGAAGCCGAAAATGCCACCCAGGATCACGCCGATCACGGCCAGCATGATCACCATGCGCTTCGTCATGGCCCGACGCTCCGGTTTCGACATCCGGCCGAAGGGACCGGCCGGGCAGCCGATACCGATCGTCCGACGCGAAACGTCTGGATCCGTCGTCCGTCCCGACAAATTCCGGCAGGCCTACCGTCCCATGACGAAGCGCCGGATTCCATGGAGGAGCACGCGCATCACACCCGAGGACCGCGCGCCATGCAAGCGAACAAGGGCACCCAGACGGGGTAGGACAGCCTCCGCGCCGTATCGTTCGGTCGTGAAGGCAAACACTATCCCCGGGTAAGCCGATATTTTGTCGGAAATACGATAGGACCGGTCGAGCATCCCTGGCGAATGCCGGCCGCTCCCGTGGTCGGCGCGCCCTGCCCTACTGCGCCAGGAACCCGCCGTCCACCGGCAGGGTGTGGCCGGTGATCATCGCCGCGCCCGGCCCCGCCAGGAACAGGATCGCCGCAGCCACTTCCTCCGGCTCGGCCATGCGATGCAGCGGCGTCATCGCCTCGATACGCGCGACCAGCTCGGGCTGGGCCAGCAGCGGCGCAATGAAGGGGGTGCGCACATAGGTCGGCGCCACGGCGTTGACGCGGATGCGGTGCGGCGCCCATTCGACCGCCAGCGCCCGCGTCATGTTGACGATCGCGCCCTTCGTGGCCTGGTAGGAGACGTTGGGATAGAGCCCGCCACCGGACAGGCCCATGATCGAGCTGGTGCTGACGATCGAGCCCCCCTCGCCGCCGGCGATCATCAGTCGCGCCGCCGCCCGGGCGCACAGGAAGGCGCCGGTCATGTTGACGGCCACGACCTTGTCCCAGGCGTCGAGGGCGAGATCCACGGCCGGCTGGCGCAAGGCAAGGCCGGCATTGTTGATCAGGATGTCGAGGCGGCCATGCCGTTCGGCGATGCGGGCCACGGCCGCGTCCACGGCCGTCTCGCTGGTGACATCGACGGCCAGGGCCCAGGCCGGCGCGGGGCCGGCAATCGCCTCGAGCAGCGCGTCGCCGGCCTCGACGCGGTCGGCGATCACCACCTGGGCACCGGCCATGGCGAGAGCCTTCGCCGTCGCCAGGCCGATGCCACCGGCGCCGCCGGTCACCAGCGCCACCTTGCCGGTAAGGCCGAAGGCTCGGTCGAGCGAGGAAAGGGCGTCTGGCGCGGCCGTCATGGCAGGCTCCGGTTCGGGGAGAGAATCGCGCCGACAGGCATATCAGCAAAAAGCCCCGGCGAACCGGGGCTTTTCGGGGATCGGCGTCCAGGCCGCGTCAGGCGCTGGACGAAACTTCCTGCTTGTCGGAGTAGATCGACAGGGGCTTGGCCTGGCCGTCGACCACCTCCTTGGAGATCACCACCTCCTCGACGCCGTCGAGACCCGGCAAGTCGAACATGGTGTCGAGCAGAATGCCCTCCATGATCGAGCGCAGGCCGCGGGCGCCGGTCTTGCGTTCGATCGCCTTCTTGGCGATCGAGGACAGGGCCTCCTCCTGGAAGGAAAGCTCGACGCCCTCCATCTCGAACAGGCGCTGGTACTGCTTGACCAGCGCGTTCTTGGGCTCGGTCAGGATCTTGATCAGCGCCGGCTCGTCGAGATCCTCGAGCGTGGCGATCACCGGCAGGCGGCCGACGAACTCGGGAATCAGGCCGAACTTCAGGAGGTCCTCCGGCTCGACCGAGCGGAAGATCTCGCCGGTGCGGCGATCCTCGATCGAGGCCACCTTGGCGCCGAAGCCGATCGAGGTCGACTTGCCGCGCTGAGAGATGATCTTCTCCAGGCCGGAGAAGGCGCCGCCGCAAATGAACAGGATGTTGGTGGTGTCCACCTGCAGGAACTCCTGCTGGGGATGCTTGCGCCCGCCCTGCGGGGGAACGCTCGCCACCGTACCTTCCATGATCTTCAGAAGCGCCTGCTGCACGCCCTCGCCCGACACGTCGCGGGTTATGGAGGGATTGTCCGACTTGCGGCTGATCTTGTCGACCTCGTCGATGTAGACGATGCCGCGCTGCGCCCGCTCGACATTGTAGTCGGCGGCCTGCAGCAGCTTGAGAATGATGTTCTCCACGTCCTCGCCGACATAGCCCGCCTCGGTCAGCGTCGTGGCGTCGGCCATGGTGAAGGGCACGTCGATGATGCGCGCCATGGTCTGGGCCAGCAGCGTCTTGCCCGAGCCGGTCGGCCCGATCAGCAGGATGTTCGACTTGGCCAGCTCGACGTCGCCATGCTTGCTGGCGTGGTTGAGGCGCTTGTAGTGATTGTGCACGGCCACCGAGAGCACGCGCTTGGCGTGGAACTGGCCGATGACATAGTCGTCCAGAACCTTGCAGATCTCGCGCGGCGTCGGGATGCCGTCGCGGGTGCGGGTCAGCGAGGACTTGTTCTCCTCGCGAATGATGTCCATGCACAGCTCGACGCATTCATCGCAGATGAACACGGTAGGGCCAGCGATGAGCTTGCGAACCTCGTGCTGGCTCTTGCCGCAGAACGAGCAGTAGAGCGTGTTCTTGGTATCGCCGGGCTTGTTGTTGGCCATGTCACATCCCCCTTTCGGGCATTCCATCCGAGCGGAGTTTCCGCGTCACGTATCCAACATATAAGGCGCTTATCATCGTTGTGAAACCTGTGTCGAACGACACGCGGCAGTCAGACGCGCCCAACATGCATTCCAGCGTCGCAGCTGCGACCGCCCGATTCTAGGGCGGCGCCCGTCAACAGATCATTAACGATAAGTCCGCCGACACGCGCCGCGCAAGGCTCGATCGATCCGCAGCGCCCTCACAGAGGCTTGGGCGCCTCGGGATCGTCGGGCCGCTTCTCGACCACCTGGTCGACCAGGCCGAATTCCTTGGCCCCTTCCGCATCCATGAAGTTGTCGCGCTCGAGCGCATCCTGGATGCGCTTGATATCCTGGCCCGTGTGCCGGACATAGATCTCGTTGAGGCGCTGCTTCACCCGCCGCGTCTCCTCGGCGTGGATCAGGATGTCGGTCGCCTGGCCCTGATAGCCGCCGGAAGGCTGGTGCACCATGATCCGCGCGTTCGGTAGGGCAAACCGCATGTCCTTGGCGCCGGCGGCCAGCAGCAGCGAGCCCATCGAGGCAGCCTGGCCGACGCACAGGGTCGAGACCGGGCAGCGGATGAACTGCATGGTGTCGTAGATCGAAAGCCCCGCCGTCACCACCCCGCCCGGCGAGTTGATGTACATGGCGACTTCCTTCTTCGGGTTCTCGGCCTCGAGGAAGAGGAGCTGCGCCACCACAACCGACGCCATGTTGTCCTCGACGGGGCCGGTGAGGAAGATGATGCGCTCGCGCATCAGGCGGGAATAGATATCCCAGGCCCGCTCGCCCCGGTTGGTGCTCTCCACAACCGTCGGGATCAGGAAGTTGTTGTAGGTGCTGACAGGATCTCGCATCGATCACTCTCCGGTGCTGCGAATGGCGCGTCTTCTCCGGCTCTCGTAAACCGGGTCGCAGCGGCCAAGGGAAACTGACATCCCGAAACTACGGACTTCGCGCGATTCGCGCGCGCAATCTCGGACGCCCTGGCGAAAGCGCGAGCAGGCAGCGCCCTCCGCCCAGCAGGCGAAATGGGCGTTCGCCGGCCCTCGCGCAAGAGGCCGCTCGCCGCAACCGGCCGCGGTTTCGCGCGGCCACAGACCGCGCCGTGCCGAAAGGCAACGGCCGCGGCAGGAGCCGCGGCCGCCACAATCCACCGGACGGGCCTCAACTGGTGGCCTTGTCCTCGCCCTCGTCCTCGTCGTCCTTGAGGAGCTCTTCCTTCGACACGGGCTTTTCCGTGACCTTGGCCAGCTCCAGGATGTAGTCGACCACCTTGTCCTCGAAGATCGGGGCACGCAGCTCGGCCAGCGCCTGGGGGGTCTTGCGGTAGAACTCCCAGACCTGCTGCTCCTGGCCGGGGAACTGGCGGGCGCGGTCGACGACGGCGCGGGTGATCTCGTCCTCGCCGACCTGGATCTTGTTGGCTTCGCCGATCTCGGCCAGCACCAGGCCGAGGCGCACGCGCCGGGCGGCGATCTTGCGATAGTCCTCCTTGGCGGCCTCCTCCGTGGTCTTCTCGTCCTCGAAGGTGCGGCCGGTGCGCTTCATGTCCTGCTCGACCTGGCCCCAGACATTGTTGAACTCCTGCTCCAGCAGGGTCGGGGGCAGATCGAAGGTGTACTTCTCGTCGAGCGCGTCGAGGAGCTGGCGCTTGACCTTGCGGCGCGAGGCGGCGGCGAACTCGCGGCCGACGGCGTCGCTGATCACGCCCTTGAGCTTGTCGAGCGATTCCATGCCGACGGACTTGGCGAGCTCGTCGTCGACCACGAGCTCACCCGCCTCCTGCACGGCCTTCACAGTGACGTCGAAGGTCGCGGCCTTGCCGGCCAGCTTCTCCGACATGTAGTTGGCCGGGAAGGTGACGTCGATCGTGCGCTCCTCGCCGGCCTTGACGCCGACCAGCTTGTCCTCGAAGCCGGGGATGAACGAGCCCGAGCCGAGATCCACCGAGATGTCGGTGCCGGTGCCGCCCTCGAAGGGCTCGCCGTCGATCTTGCCGACGAAGTCGATGACGACGCGATCCTTCTCGACCGCGGCGGCGCCATCCTTCTTGTCGGAATAGGCGACGTTGCGGCGCGCCAGGGCTTCCAGGCGCTCCTGGACGTCGGCGTCCTCGACATTGGCCACCGGCTTCTCGATGGCGATGCCGGAGACGTCGCCGATCTCGAAGGTCGGCAGCACCTCGACCGAGACCGTCCAGGCGAAGTCGGCCTTGCCGTCGAGCACCGAGGTCACGCCCTCGTCGCCGCCCTCGAAGTCGAGCTTCGGCTCCATGGCGAGCTTGATGTGGTTGTCGTCGACGATCTTCTTGTTCGCCTCGCCGACCATGTTGTTGACGATGTCGGCCATCACCGAGCGGCCATAGAGGCGCTTGAGGTGCGCGACCGGCACCTTGCCGGGGCGGAAGCCGTTGATGCGGACCTTGTTCTTCAGCTCGGCGAGCTGCTCGTCGGCGCGCGAGGCGATATCCGACGCCGGTACCACGATCTTGAATTCCCGCTTCAGGCCTTCGGCCAGGGTTTGGGTCACCTGCATAGCGTTCCGTCCCGAACTCGTGAATCGATCAAGTGCCCCTCATGCCCGGCCGTCGCTCGACTTTCGTGGCATCGTGGTGCGGGCGGAGGGGCTCGAACCCCCATGACTTTCGTCACTGGAACCTAAATCCAGCGCGTCTACCAGTTCCGCCACGCCCGCAAAGGGCTCCCTCCGCGGAACCTGCGCCCCGCGGAATGGTGCGCGCATATAGCATGCCGCGCGCAGAGCGCATCAAAAAAAACGCGGAGCGCCACCGATGTCACCGATATGCCGCATCGGCACGGAGAATCGGGCAAAATAGCGGCACCCGATCCGCATGGAGACAGTCCTTGCCATTCGACGCCCCCGCGCCCGCCCTCACCCGCCGCCTGGCGCTGCAGGGGCTCGGCCTTTCCATCCTCGGCCTCGCCGCGCCGGCCGGGGCGGTGGCGGACGATGCCGTGCCGGAGATCCTGGTCGCGGCTCCCTCCAGCCTGCCGCTCGACGGCCCGGACAAGCCGCCGGTCCCGACCCTCGCCTATGACGACCTCACGCCCGGCCCCCAGATCCGCGTCCGACAGGGGAAGGAGGTGTTCGCGCGGCTGGTCAACAAGCTCGACCGGCCGACCGGCCTGCACTGGCACGGAGTGCGGCTTCCCAACGCCATGGACGGCGTTCCCGGCCTGACGCAGGCGGCGGTCCCTCCCGGGGGCTCCTTCGACTACCACTTCAAGGCCGTGGACGCCGGCACCTATTTCTACCGTCCGCCGACCGACAGCCAGACCGGGCTGACGCCCGGCGGCCTCTACGGCGTGCTGGTCGTCGAAGAGGCCCAGCCACCGCCGGTGGACCGCGACCTCGTCTTCGTGCTCGACAGCTGGCGGCGCGAGACGCCGGTGCCGCTGCTGACGGTCAATTCCAAGCGCGGCGAGGAGATCGCGCTACGCCGCAACGAAAGGCTGCGCCTGCGCTTCGTCAATGCCGCCACCTTCAGCATCGCCGCCCTCGCCTTCGCCGGCATTTCGCCGATCATCGTGGCGCTCGACGGGCAGCCGGTGAACACCCCCTTTCCGCCGGACCGCAGCCGGCTCGATCTGGCGCCGGGCGGGCGGGCCGACCTCATCGTCGACGGGACGCTGGCGGAAGGAGCCCTGGCCGGCATCGCCCTGCTGAGCGGGGCCAACGTCGTCGAGATCGTCCGCATCCAGCCCGTGGCGAACGAAGCCGCCCGCGCCGCCCCCCTGCCGCCGCCGGCGTCCCTGCCCACCCGCCTGCCCGAGGCGATCGACCTTGCCCGGGCCAGCCGGGCGAGGCTGGATGTCGCCGCCGCCAAAGGCAGGGGCGTCGGCGGCGCGCCGCTGTTCTCGGTCAAGCGCGGCACCCCGGTGACGCTCGCCATGACCAATGGCGGCGACGCGGCCCGCAGCGTGCATCTGCACGGACATTCCGCGCGCGTGCTGCACGCGCTCGACGACGGCTGGGAGCCCTACTGGCTCGACTCCATCCTGGTGGGTGCCGGGGAAACCGTGCAGGTCGCCTTCGTCGCCGACAACCCCGGCAAATGGCTCCTGGAGATGGTGACGATCGACCGTCCCGGCTCCGCCACGGCTCGCTGGTTCGAGGTGCGCTGAGCGACGGCGCCCGTCAGTCCCCGCCGTCGAGCGCCTGGAGCACGCGGGGCAGAAGGTCCGGCAGGTCCTCGGCAATCAGGCCGCGGCCGAAGGCCTGTGCCGCCGCCCCGTGCATCCACACGCCGGCCGAGGCCGCCTCGAAACCCGGCATGCCCTGGGCGAGGAGGCCGCCGATCATGCCCGAGAGCACATCGCCGGACCCGGCGGTCCCCAGCGCCGGCGGGGCATTGTCGGCGATCGCAGCCCGGCCGTCCGGCGCGGCCACCACCGTGTCCGGGCCCTTGAGCACCACCACCGCCCCCGAGAGCGCGGCAGCCCGGCGCGCCCGGCCGAGCTTGCCGTCGCCGGCGGCGGCTGCGGCGAAGAGGCGCGCGAACTCGCCTTCGTGCGGTGTCAGGACCGTCGGCGCGGCGCCCGCGGCGATCGCCCGGAAGAAGCGCCCGGGATCGGCGGCAAAGGCCGTGAGGGCGCCGGCGTCGAACACCGCCGCCCGCGACGCCGCCAGCACGGCCTCCGCCATCTCGCAGGTGCGCTCGTCCGGGTCGAGGCCGGGACCGAGAACGACGGCATTGCGGCGCTTGTCCTCCAGCAGGGCGGCAAGGCCGGCGGCCCCGTCGGCCCGCCGCACCATCACCGCCTCGAGCGCCGCTGCGAGCACCATCAGCGCGCCCGGCGGACTCGCCACCGTCACCAGCCCGGCGCCGATGCGCAGCGCCGCCCGCGCCGCCAGCCGGGCCGCGCCCGTCGCCTGGATGCCGCCCGATACCACCACGGCATGACCGCGCGTGTACTTGTGCCCGTCCGCCGCCAGCACCGGAAAGGCATGCCGCCAGGCAGCGGGCAGGTTGACGCCGGCGCGCGGACCGACGCGGGCCAGCACCGCGTCGGGGATGCCGATGTCGACCACCCGCACCGGACCGCAATGCAGCCGCCCCGGCAGCAGGACATGCCCGAGCTTGCGGCGAAAGAACGTCACGGTCTCGGCAGCCCTGATTGCGATGCCGCGCACCCGGCCTGTCGCCCCGTCGATGCCGGACGGCAGGTCGACCGCGACCACCGGCCGGTCCGCGGCGTTGACGCGGCCGATCAGCGCGGCCATGGCGCCGTCGACATCGCGCGCAAGGCCAGCCCCGAGCAGGGCATCGACGATCACCCCCGCGCCGTCCGGTGCAGCCGCGGCGGCATCCTCCACCGGCCCGCGCCAGCGGGCCGCCGCCAAGGCCGCATCCCCCTTCAGGGCATCGCGCGCGCCCATCAGGGCAAGGCGCACCCGAAAGCCGCGCTCCGCCAGGATGCGCGCCGCGACGAAGCCGTCGCCGCCATTGTTGCCGGGGCCGCAGAGCACGAGCACGGGCGTTGCCAGGGGCCGGCGGCCGACGGCATCGGCCACGGCGCGGCCGGCCCGTTCCATCAGCTCGACGCCGGGCGTGCCGGCCGCGATGGTCAGGCGGTCGGCCTCGCTCATCTCGGCGGGAGTCAAGAGTTCGTGCATGGCTTGCGTCCTCGGCGGCGCGGACCGCGCCCGCCTGCGGCAAATCGACGGAGGATTGGCTGCACGAGCTCCCGCCTCCCGTCAAGCGGCGGCAGGCCTGCCCAAATCCGGTGCGCCACCGCCGCGGCAGGCCTCAACCGCGGCCAAATCCGAGCATATTTTGTTGGCAGGACGATGAAAACTTAGGCAATCTATGCGGCGATGGCGCGCCAGGCTTCGGAGTTGTCGGCGTAGTATATTGATTTTCCAGCCAATTTTTCCCATTGGCCGATTGGCACGCGACCTGCTAACAGCGATTGGCTTCCCTGCGAGAATGCCGGGAAGCTGAGGAGAGCCCATGAAGAAAATCGAGGCCATCATCAAGCCGTTCAAGCTGGACGAGGTGAAGGAGGCGCTGCAGGAAGTCGGTCTGCAAGGCATCACCGTAACCGAGGCCAAGGGCTTCGGCCGGCAGAAGGGCCATACCGAGCTCTATCGTGGCGCCGAATACGTCGTCGATTTTCTTCCCAAGGTGAAGATCGAGGTGGTGGTGCCGGACGAGCGGGCCGAGCGCGCCATCGACGCCATCCGCAAGGCCGCCCAGACCGGCCGGATCGGCGACGGCAAGATTTTCGTTCTCAACGTCGAGGAAGCCATCCGCATCCGCACCGGCGAGAGCGGGCTCGACGCCATCTGAACTCCAACGTCGCTGCAGGGCGCGGCCGCCCGGCCGCGCGGCGACCATAAGACATGCGTGAATAGGAAAGGTTCGCACGCCATGAAGACTGCCAAGGATGTCCTGAAGTTCATCAAGGACAACGACGTCAAGTATGTCGACTTCCGCTTCACCGATCCGCGCGGCAAGTGGCAGCACGTCACCTTCGATCAGAGCCTGGTGGACGAGGAAATCTTTGCCGAAGGCACGATGTTCGACGGTTCGTCGATCGCAGGCTGGAAGGCCATCAACGAGTCCGACATGTGCCTGATGCCGGACCCGACCACGGCGACCATGGACCCGTTCTTCTCCGCGTCCACGCTGTCGATCACCTGCGATGTGGTCGAGCCGACCACGGGCGAGCCCTACAGCCGCGACCCGCGCGGCATCGCCAAGAAGGCGGAGGCCTATCTGAAGTCGACCGGTATCGGCGATGCCGCCTTCTTCGGCCCCGAGGCCGAGTTCTTCGTGTTCGACGACGTGCGCTTCAAGGCCGATCCCTACAACACCGGCTTCAAGCTCGACTCCATCGAGCTGCCGACCAACTTCGACACCGAGTATGAAGGCGGCAATCTCGGCCACCGCATCGCCAAGAAGGGCGGCTACTTCCCGGTGCCGCCGATGGACTCGGCCCAGGACATGCGCTCGGAAATGCTCGCCGCCATGCAGCAGATGGGCGTGGTCGTCGAGAAGCACCACCACGAGGTGGCCTCGGCGCAGCACGAGCTCGGCATGAAGTTCGGCACGCTGGTGACCATGGCCGACCACCTGCAGATCTACAAGTACTGCATCCACCAGGTGGCTCAAACCTACGGCAAGACGGCCACCTTCATGCCCAAGCCGATCTATGGCGACAACGGTTCGGGCATGCACGTGCACCAGTCGATCTGGAAGGGCGGCAAGCCGGTGTTCGCCGGCAACAAATATGCCGACCTGTCGCAGGAGTGCCTGTGGTACATCGGCGGCATCATCAAACATGCCAAGGCGATCAACGCCTTCTCGAACCCGTCGACCAACTCCTACAAGCGCCTGGTCCCGGGCTTCGAGGCGCCCGTCCTGCTGGCCTATTCGGCCCGCAACCGCTCGGCCTCGAACCGCATCCCCTACACCTCCAACCCGAAGGCCAAGCGCGTCGAGACCCGCTTCCCCGATCCGGCGGCCAACCCCTATCTGTGCTTCGCCGCCCTGTTCATGGCCGGCATGGACGGCATCCTGAACAAGATCGATCCCGGCCCGGCGATGGACAAGGACCTCTACGACCTGCCGCCGAAGGAGCTCAAGCAGATCCCGACCGTCTGCGCCTCGCTGCGCGAGGCGCTCGCCTCCCTCGACAAGGATCGCGAGTTCCTCAAGAAGGGCGGCGTGTTCACCGACGACTTCATCGACTCGTTCATCGAGCTGAAGATGACGGAAGTGATCCGCTTCGAGCACACCCCGCATCCCGTCGAGTTCGAGATGTATTATTCCTGCTGATCCCGCGGCATCGCCGGGAGGCACGAGGAGCCGGGGCGGAAACGCCCCGGCTTTTTTGTCGCCGGCCGACCGCGGATTGTGACAGTCCATCCGCCATTGTAAGAGTCGGGTCGGCGGCAGCAGGCGTGGAGCCGGTGAAAGATCTCCGGCCCGGCGCGACTGGGGCAGGCCGTCGGGGCTGCACGGATTCCGCCGGGTCAGACCTGCCGCGGATCGGGCCGCTCCGGCCTCTCGAACCTTGACCTGCAGGAGCACGCCATGGCGGTGACGATCGACGGCCGACGGATGACCGGGCGGATGGTGGCGAGGGCCGCCCGGCCCAACGCGAGCGGCCGCTTCGAGAAGGCCGTCCTGGCCGCGGCCGCCCGCGACAGGGTCGGCAAGGCGCGCGACTATATCGAGCGCAACTGGCTCACCGACACCGCGCCGCTGATGTACGCCTTCAACACCGGCGTCGGTCTGTTCAAGGAAGTGCGCATCCCCATCGCCGACATGGCGCGCTATCAGGACCAGATCATCCGCGCCCACGCCACCGGCATCGGCGAGCCCCTGCCCCGCGACGTGGTGCGCGCCACCATGCTGCTGCGCGCCAACGCTTTCGCCTCGGCCTATTCCGGCTCCACCCTGGCGCTGATGGACCGGCTGATCGGCTTCCTCAACGCCGGGCTGCATCCGGTGATCCCTGCCAAGGGCTCGGTCGGGGCTTCTGGCGACCTTGCTCCCCTGGCCTATCTCGCCGGCGCCATCCGCGGCTTCGAGGACGTGCAGGTCGAGTTCCGCGGCAAGCTCTATCCGGCGCCGGAGGCGGCGCGGCGCGCCGGCTTCGCGCCGGATTATCCGATGGGCGCCAAGGAGGCCTCGGCGATCATCAACGGCTCCACCGTGTCCCTGGCGATCGCGGCCCTGGCGGCCGAGGACGCCAGGCGCATCCGCAAGCACGCCGACATCGCGCTCTGCCTGAGCCTGGAGGCGCTGCGCGGCGAACTGGCGGCCTTCGACCCGCGCGTGCACGCCGCCCGCCCCCATCCCGGCCAGGCCAAGGTGGCTCGCAACGTGCTGCGCATCGCCGGCGACTCTCGGCGCTGCTCGGAGGCGGCCCGCACCGTGCTCTACCCCGACGAGGCTCGCGATCCCGCCAAGCCCGTGCCGCCGCGGGTGCAGGACGTCTATTCGCTGCGCTGCGCGCCGCAGGTGCACGGACCGGTCCTCGACGCGCTCGCCTATATCGACCGGATCCTCGCCACCGAGATGAACTCGGCCACCGACAACCCGCTGATGTTCGAGGACGGGGCGGACGGCTTCGTCTCGATCTCCGGCGGCCATTTCCACGGCGCCTATGTGGCGCAGGCCATGGATCTGCTCGCCATCGCCATGACCGATCTCGGCGCCATCTGCGAGCGGCGCCTGGCGCGCCTGATCGATCCGGTGATGAGCTACGGCCTGCCGCGCAACCTCCTCGCCGGCCAGCGCGGCCTCAACACCGGCTATGCCACGGTGCAATGCTCGATGTCGGCGCTGGTGATGGAGAACCGCGCCCTGGCCACGCCCGGCTCGGTCGATTCGATCCCCGGCAAGAGCAATGCCGAGGACCACGTCTCAAACTCGACCTGGTGCGCCCGCAAGGCCCGCACTATCGTCGAGAACGTCGAGCAGATCGTCGCCGTCGAGATGCTCCTGGCGGCCCAGGCGCTCTCCCTGGTCGCCGACCTCAGCAAGGACCACCCGATCGGCAAGGGCTCGCGCGCGGCGCTGGACGCCATCCGCGAGACGATCGAGCCGGCCTTGGCGGGCGACCGCTGGTATCATCACGAGCTGGCTGACATCCTGGCCCTGTCGCAGACCGGTCGAATCGTCGAAGCGGTCGAGGCGGCGGTGGGGCCGCTGGAATAGACCGAGCCGGCCCGGAGGCGAAGGCAGCAGCGAGGACAGGGAACCATGGCCAGAGTGGTCGTCGTCTACCGGACGCCGAAGGACAAGGATGCCTTCGACCGCTATTATGCCGCCAGCCATGTCCCGCTGGCCAGGACGCTGCCCGGACTGGTGAGCTACGATATCAGCCGCGGACCGGTCGAGACGCTCGCCGGCAGCCCGGTCCACCTGATCGCGACGCTCACATTCGCATCGATGGATGCGTACCGCAGGGCGCTCGCCTCGCCCGAGGGCCAGGCCGCCACGGCGGACCTCGCCAATTTCGCCGATGGCGGCGCCGAGATCCACGTCTTCGAAACCGAACCCCTGTGACGGCATCGCTCGCCGGCAACCCTGGACCCCAAGCTTCACACCATCGTCGAGGAACCCCATGATCGTCGTCTGCGGCGAAGCCCTGATCGACTTCCTGCCCGTCAAGAGCACCGACGGGCGCGACGCCTACCGACCCGCGGTCGGCGGCAGCCCGTTCAACACCGCCGTCGGCATCGGCCGCCTCGGCGGCGACGTCGGCTTCTGCGCCGCGCTGTCGACCGACTTCTTCGGCGACCAGCTCGCCGAGGCGCTGGAGCGCTCGCGCGTGTCGCTGCGCTACGTGGCGCGGGCGCGCCGGCCCTCCATGCTCGCCTTCGTCTCGCTCGGCGAGGGCGAGCCGCACTACGCCTTCATCGACGACGCCTCGGCCAATCGCCTGTTCGATCCCGAACGCGATTCGCCGGCGATCCTGCCCGACGTCACCATGCTGTGGACCGGCTCCGTGGCGCTGATCAACGATCCCATCGCCTCGGCCTATGAGAAGCTGTTCTTCGCCAACAAGCACCGGCGCGTGCTCGGCATGGATCCGAACGTGCGCCCGACCGTCGTCACCGACGCCGAGGCCTATCGCGCCCGGATGAAGCGGATGACCGAGGCTTCCGACATCGTGAAGATTTCCAAGGCTGACCTGCTCTGGCTCGACCCTGCCATCAATCCGGACGGCTGGGCCCGCGGCCTCGTGCACAAGGGCGCCAGCCTCGTCGTGCTGACCGACGGCGCCCACGGCGCCACCGGCTATGGCCGGGGCTTCTCCATGATGCGGCCGGTGGCGCATGTCGACCGGGTCGCCGACACGGTCGGCGCCGGCGACAGCTATTCCAGCGGCCTGCTCCACGTGCTGCAGCGCGAGGGCGTGCTCGCCATCGACAAGCTCGGCGGCATCACCGAGGATGTCGCCCGCCGGGCCATGGACTACGCCGCCCGCACCGCGGCGATCACGGTCTCGCGCGAAGGCGCCGATCCGCCCTGGGACCATGAAATGGCCTGAGGCGAAGTTTTCCATCGGAGAGGCTTGTCAACGCAGGCCCGGTTCGCTATGGAACCGGCCTCCGACGCGCCGCCGCGGCGGCCACCGCTCGGTGGGGGATAGTTCAACGGTAGAACAGCGGACTCTGACTCCGTTAATCTTGGTTCGAATCCAGGTCCCCCAGCCACTTTCTTTCCAACGGCTTAATGCCGATTTCCATACCCCGTTTCAAATCGTGCAGTCAGGTCGCGTAGACGGCTACGTCGTCGATCTGCTCCTACCGATGCGCACGACCATCTTTGCGGCGTTCTGGCCGGAGTGCGGCGGCATGGCGTCGACGACGGCCACGATTTCTCGGCCGATCGAATCAGTTCGGCGCCGGACTTGGACGTCCGGCGAACAGCATGCGCCCCGCAAGGACTTGCGGCCGTCCGTGCGGCAGCCTCAGCCGAATCCGTGAAATGAGCCTCCCGTTCCGGTGCTGTAGATAGAACGGCGGGCGCGTAGCGCGGCGGAGGCCGTAGACGGCATCCGAGGCTGCTCTTTCAAGTTGAAGTCGGATCCTGGCCTGCCCGCCGAGCGTGATTGTCGGGCATCGTCTTGCCTGTGCCGACGATATTGAGAATATTCTTTCAGGTATCGTCCCCGTCCCGCTGTCCGCCGTCTTCGTTCGAGAGAGGATCATCAGGAAAACTCTGCCGTGTCTGCCCGTGCCGGCGTGCCCGGCACGCCTGCGGCCTGCGTGCCGAGAAACGGGCCGGACCGAAACCGGCCTCGCCCAAGCCAGGAGGACCGACGCCATGACGCCTATCGTCAAGCCGACTGCACCGCCCGCCAAGGCTCCGGCCGGAGCCAGCCGAGTGCGCTACCTCGTCCTGACGATGTGCTTCCTCGGCCTGACCATGAACTATCTCGATCGCGCCAACATGAGCGTGGCGCTGCCCTATATCGACAAGGATCTCGGCCTGAATCTGAGCAACACCGAGAAGGGGCTGATCTTCGGCGCCTTCTTCTGGGCCTATGACGGCATGATGCTGGTCGCCGGCTGGTTCGCCGACAAGGTCGGGTCGCGGCGGGCCTTCTCGCTGGCGGCGGTGTGGTGGTCGCTCTTCACCGCCCTCACCCCGCTCGCAACCAGCTTCTGGGGTTTCTTCGCCGTGCGCTTTGCCCTTGGCGCCGGCGAGGCGCCGGCCTATCCGGCCGCGACCAAGGCGGCCTCGACCTGGTTTCCCAAGAGCGAGCGCGCCTTCGCCACCGCCGTCATCGATTCGGGGTCGCGCGTCGGCACGGTGCTGGCCCTGCCGGTGGTCACCGGGCTGATCGCCCTGATGAGCTGGCATTACTCCTTCGTCATCCTCGGTGCGCTCGGCCTGGTCTGGGCGCTGGCCTGGTACCGGATCTATCGCAATCCCGCCGATCACCCCGGCGCCAACGAGCTGGAACGCCGCTACATCGACGACAATGGCGGCCGGACCGAGGCCAATGACAGCCGCGAAGCAGCCGCAATCCGGTGGGCCGACCTGTTCCGCTACCGGACCGTCTGGGGCATGATGATCGGCTTCTTCTGCCTGAACTTCGTCATCTACTTCTTCCTGACCTGGTTCCCCGACTATCTGAAGAATGCCCGCGGCCTGAACCTCACCCAGCTCGGCCTGCTCGGCATGCTGCCCGGCCTCACAGCCGTGGTCACGGCCTGGGTGGCCGGCATGACCGCCGACCGGCTGATCCGCGGCGGCGCCGACGTGACGCGGGTGCGCAAGACCGTGATGGTCGGGGGCCTGCTCGGCGGAGCAGCCATCCTGCCGGCGGCGCTGGCGCCGTCGGTCGGCCTGGCGCTGCTGTTCCTGGCGGTCTCCTACAGCAGCCTGGCGGTCGCCGCGACCGCCATCTGGTCGCTGCCGGCCGACGTGGCGCCGAGCTCGCGCCATGTTGCCTCGATCGGCGGCATCCAGAACTTCGCCTCCAACATCGCCGGCATCATCAGTCCCTTCGTCTTCGGCTGGCTGCTCGACATGTTCAGGGGCGACTACACCCCCTCCTTCACCCTCGCCGCCGTCGTCGCCGTCATCGGCGCCTTCACCTACGCCTTCGTCGTCGGGCGCGCCGAACCGCTGCCGGTGCTGCCGCAGCGGGCGTAGAGCCGCGCCTGCCCAATGTCGTCCGTTGTGCCAAATGGCACAGCCTCCACAGCCCCGGACTGATAGCGTCGTTGACACGCCTTCCGTTGGGACATTGGCAAGCCGGCGCATCGAAGCAGGAGTGGGGCGGCCATGACGAACTTCACGGGGACCGGCGGCGCGGATATCGCCAATGCCGGTACCGGCACGTTGTCGGGATTTTCAGGCGGCAGCGTCGCCGACCTGCAGGACGCCCTCAGCGACCAGTTCTTCTGCGGCGACGGCAACGACATCGTCACCGTCACCAACAGCGCCAGCAATCGCATCGTCGGCTCTGGCGGCGCCGACATCATGCGCGGCGGCAGCGGCAACGACACCTTCAACTTCAATCCCGGCGACGTGGTGGCCGGCGAGTTCGCCGACGGCCGCGGCGGATCGGACACGCTGCTGATCCAGGCGGCCGTCACCGGCACGGTCGACTTCAGGGTCGCCGACATCCTCTCCATGGAGGAGATGATCTTTCTCGGCGTCAGCGGCACCACCCTGACGGCGGCATTCGAGGCGGACCAGTTCGGCGCCGGCAAGGTGTCGAGCAGCCTGGCCATCTCCGGCAACGCCGAGCCGGGCGCTCATTACGTCGTGCAGGTGGACATGGGCGCGACGACGAACCTCAACCTGGCGGCCTTCACGTTCGGCCCCACCTGGGGCGATGACGACACGGTCCAGGTCTTCGGCGACGACTCCGACGAGCACATCACCGGCACGGCGAAGCGCGACCTGCTGCTCGGCAATGGCGGCGACGACGTGCTGACCGGCGGCGGCGACGTCGACACCCTGCGCGGCGGCAGCGGCAACGACCGTCTCGACGGCGGCACGGGCGCCGACGCGCTGGCCGGCGGCACCGGCAACGACATCTACATCGTCGACAATGCCGGCGACAGCATCACGGAAGGCCTGTTTCTGGGCGGCGTCGACACGGTCGAATCCTCGGTCCTGAGCCTCGACCTTGCGAGCTACGCCAATGTCGAGAATGCGGCCCTGCTCGGCTCGGCTGCCCTGTCGCTGAAGGGCAATGCCGGGGAGAACCTCCTGACTGGCAATGACGGTGACAACACGATCGGCGGGCTGGACGGCAACGACAGGCTCAATGGCGGCGGCGGCGCCGACAAGCTCAACGGCAATCTCGGCGCCGATCGCCTGACCGGCGGCGCCGGCGCCGACCTCTTCATCGTCGCGACCGTGGCCGACAGCACGCCCGCCACGGCCGGACGGGATATCGTCGTCGACTTCAGCCACGCGCAGGGCGACCGGATCGACCTGCGCAACATCGATGCCGAGGCCGGCGCCGCTGGCAACCAGGCCTTTCACTTCATCGGCACGGCCGCCTTTTCGCATGACGCCGGCGAATTGCGCTTCGTGACGCAGAACGGCAACCTCTTCCTGCACGGCGACATCGACGGCGACGGCGTCAGCGACGTCTCCGTGCAGGTCAACGGCCTGGCCTCGGTCCAGGCGAGCGACTTCCTGCTCTGACGCCGTTGGCCCGTCGGTTTCCGAAGCGGGCGCTCAGCCGTGGCGCGGTGCAGTCGGGGCGACGCAAGCCTTGTCTGCACCGCCGGCTTGATATTGCGGCCGCGCCTTCCCATATCAGTGGCAGAAACCGGCCGCCTGGTCCGCTCACCATCATCCGATCGAGCGCCGGCACGGTTCCTCATCCCATTTGATCCGGAATTGCGGCATTCCACCGGCTCCCTGTCGGTCGCCTTGCCCAGTCTGGGCCACAACGCCGCCGGTTCGCCGGACGGCAGGAGAAGACGCATGCGAACGCACACGAAACCGAAGCCGGCCGAGCACAAGCCCCGTCCGGCAATCATCGGCCCCCCACGAGGGAGCCGTTCCCCCGATCCGGCATGGAAGCCCGAACCCTGCGGCCTCACGCGCGAGGAGCTGCGGGAGATCGTTGCCGAGGTCCTGGGCTGACCGGAGGATCCCAATGCCCCAGACCAACGACATCCTCACGACCACGTCGCCTAGCCCGAGGCGCCCCTGGTTGTCGACCGCCACATCCAGCAAGGCCGGGCGGCATGACCGCAGCGCCCGGGCGAGCTACGAGCGATATCTCGCGCTCGGCCACGCCAGCGCCCGTGCCGGCGACGCCGTCGAAGCGGAAAACTGGTACCAGCACGCCGAGCACTATCTGCGCTCGATGCACCCCGAGGCCGGCTGAGTCCGGGCCGGCGGACAATCGCGCCTGTCCGCTTCCGACAGCAGCGCCAGGGTACGCTCGATCCGCGAGCAACCGGCACGCGGGCGGGCCTTGGCGTAGGCACGGCGCAGCCGGCCGCTGGCATAGGCCCGCACGACGATCTCGTGGACATAGCTCTTGCGGACCACTGCCGGCGTGTTGGCGAGCTGTTCGGAGACGGTGCGCATGACGTCGGCCAGGTGGTGCCGGCGATCCGCCCCGCCCGCCGCCTCCTCGCATGCCAGCAGGCGTTCGGCGGCCGCCGCATTGGCGGCGAGCATGCGCAGATCCTTGCTGCTGATCGGCAGGCCGCCGACGCGCCTGAGATAGGCGTTGACGTCGCCCGCTCGAACGGGGGCGACCGATCCATCCTCCCGGCGATACTGCAGCAGACGGCGCCCGGGCAAGGTCATGAGCCGGCCGAGCGCCCGTGCCAGGGCTGCATCATCCTCGATGCCTGCGATCAGCCTGCCACTCTTGCCGCGGAAACGGAACGCGACTCGCCTGCCCGACACCTCGACATGCCGCTTGAGCAGGGTCGAGGCACCGTAGCTGCCGTTGGTCTTGGCATAGGTCTCGTTGCCGACGCGCAAATGGCAGCGGTCGATGATGGCAACGGCGCAGGCCAGGGCCTTGTCCCGGCAGACCCGCCGCGACGCCATGTCCCGCCGCACGGCAGCCCGCAGATCCGGCAGGGCTTCGATCAGGCGCCGCAGCCGCTTGAGCTTGCGGCCTTCGCGGACCCGTTCCCAGTCGGCGTGATAGCGATGCTGGATCCGCCCGAGCGCATCCCGGCCGGTCGCCTGCAGATGGGCGCGCGGATCGGTCGCAATGCGCACGTCCCGATAGGCAGGCGGAATCGCCAGAGCCCGGATGCGCGCCAGGGTGGCTTCATCACGAATTCGGCAGCCCTGTTCGTCGACATATTCGAACCCCCGGCCTCGCCGCCGCCGTTCGATCGCCAGCGCGGTCGCCGGAATAAGACGGAGACGATTGCCCCTGGCCGAAGCGGTCTCGCCCCCGGCATCCCTGTGCATCTCCTCCTCCTTCGGCCGCGGCGCCGGCATCCCCGCCCGTCTCGAAACAGCAACCCGCTCGCGCGGCATCGGTTCCGCGCGGTGCCCGGGACATCCGGCTGGCTCACCCCCCAACGGAGTTGCCATGGAACGGCGGCCGGCCTGGCCCGTTGCCTCCATGAGGCGCTCCCGCCGACGGCCGAGCCGGACGACGGGTCGCCCGTGCGGTCAACAAGCAAGGAGGCCCGCCATGCCCGCCAAATCGAAAGCGCAGCAGAAAGCCGCCGGTGCCGCGCTCGCGGCCAAACGCGGTGAAATCAGCTCCCGGGAGCTCAAGGGAGCGTCCAAGTCCATGGCCAAATCGATGAGCGAGAAGGAGCTTCGCAAGCTGGCTTCCACGAAGCGCAAGGGCAAGCCCGAGCACGTGTCCGGCTCCTGAGCCGGCGCCGTCCCCAGGCAGCGAGGCCGGCCGCGCTCCGTGAACCGGCCGCCAAACCGATCGAAAGGAGGGATGCGATGCATCATCCTGACCAGGCCGTGCAGGCCTGCATAGAGGCCTGTCTCCAATGCTACCGGACCTGCCTCGGCATGGCGACGAACCATTGCCTGTCCCTGGGCGGCGAGCATTCCAGTCCCGCCCACATCCAGCGCATGCTGGCCTGCGCCGAGACCTGCCGGGCGACGGCGCATGTCATGCTGGTCGGCTCCGCGCATTACCGGCGGCTCTGCGCCGTCTGCGCGGAGATCTGCGACGACTGCGCCGGTGCCTGCGCGCGCATCGGCGACATGGCCGATTGCGTCCAGGCCTGCAGCCGCTGCTCGGAAAGCTGCCGTGGGATGACGGATTAGGCTGCCCGGGCAAGCTTCCACCGCATGGAAAATTGTTTTGCGTTCGGGCGACTGTTCCTGTCGGGCGGAAGGCCGTAATCGGTTGGGGCGCAGGGGCCCGAGAGACCCTGCCCATCAAGGACCCGGACCATGAGCCGACCGCCCCTGCCCCCGTTCGACGCGGAAACCGCCGCCCAGAAGGCCCGCCTGGCCGAGGACGCCTGGAACTCACGCGACCCGGCTCGGGTCGCCCTTGCCTACACGCCCGACAGCCTATGGCGGAACCGGGCGGAATTCCTGCAGGGACGCGCGGCCATCGAGGCCTTTCTTGCCCGCAAATGGCAGCGCGAGCTCGACTACCGCCTGATCAAGGAGGTGTGGGCCTTCCGCGACAACCGGATCGCCGTCCGCTTCGCCTATGAATGGCATGACGATTCCGGCCAGTGGTATCGCAGCTACGGCAACGAGAACTGGGAGTTCGACGGCGAGGGGCTGATGCGCCGGCGTATTGCCAGCATCAACGATGCGCCGATCCGCGACGCCGACCGCAAATATCATTGGCCGCTCGGCCGCAGGCCGGACGACCATCCCGGGCTGAGCGATCTCGGCTTCTGAGTCGCGGCCCGGGACACCAACCGCCCGCAACATGTCACCCAGCGCTTCGAAGCGGCCGACGTTGCCACGGCCCGGAACGAACGGGACATGCGCATCGCCGACCTGAAGGCAGAGATCGAGCGTCTCGAAGCGCGGCTGGCCGGGTGGAAAGCACCTTGGCCGCGCTGCGTCGGCACGGAGGGCCGGGCCCATCCGCCCTCATGCCCCGCCGCGGACCGCTGCCTTCCATCTTCGCCCGGGCCGTCTCTGCCACTGGTCATGGCGGAGCAACAATGAGAAAGTCCAGCGTTGCCGGGTCGCAGAGTCGCCGCGGCCCAAGCTGCGAAAGGCGCAAGATCATGGCCCCCAAACCGATCATATCTCTGGCCGCCGCGATGATCACGGGGCTCGGGTTGATCGTGGCGGCCGGTCCTGCCAAGCCGCAGACTCCCCCGGCCAGGCCCGACGATCAGATCGTCACCGATGCCTACACCTACCTGCTCGGCCGCGCCCTTGTGATCCGGCAGGAACAGCGGGACTTCAAGGATCCGGGCTTTGCCTGGAACCTGATCAAGTACGACCCGCTGGGCTCGGCCGACATGGTCAATCCCGATTTCGACGTCGCCACCCTGGAGGCGTGGCTCGCGGCCGACGATGACGGCGGAGTGATGCTCGAGATCCCGGAAATCAAGGACCGCTACTACACCGTGCAGATCCTCGACGAATGGGGCGAGGTCATCGCCAACGTCAACGAGCGCCGCTTCCCGACCAAGCCGCACGGCAAGTTCGCCATCGTGCGGCCGGGCTCGAAAGTGGACATCCCGGCCGACGCCGGACGCATCGAACTGCATTCGAGCAAGGCGAAGATGCTGGTGCGGATCGAGCTGAAGGGCGATCCGGACGGAGCCCTCGCCTTGCAGAAGCAATTCACGGCCACGCCGATCGGCACGGTCACGGCCGAACCGGCGCCGCCCGTGCCCGATTTCGACAACAAGAGCCTGCTCGGCGCCGAGGTCTTCGACAATGCCGAGGCGGTGATCGCCAGCGCCCTCGACGTGTCGCCCGCGGCTGCGCCGCTGCAGCAGAAGGTCCGTACCGTCGCGGCCTATGCGGTGAGTGGGCCGGAGCCGAAGGCAGCGATCGGCAGGTTCGTGCACGAGAACGTGGTGCCTGCCTTCCAGGCCTATGCCGCCACCCAGGGCGGGCCGCCGCGCAATGGCTGGATCGGCGACGGCCGCGCCGGGCACTACGGTGCGGACTACCGCCAGCGTGCCGCGGCAAGCTACGCCGAGATCTGGGCCAACACACGCGACGAGCTCAGCGCCTTCACGACGACCCAGGATGCCGACGGCAAGCCGCTGGACGGGAGTGCCAGCTACATCATCCATTTCCCGGCCGACGGCCTGCCCGGCAGCGCCGCCACCGCCTTCTGGTCGCTTGCCCTGCTGAGCCTGCCGGATTTGCGGGTCGCCCCGAACCCGCAGAACCGCTTCAGCTTCGACCGGTCCTCCAAGCTGACGACGGAGGCCGACGGCTCGCTGAAGATCGGCATCGGGCCGCATCCGGTGCCGGGGGTGCCCGACTCCAACTGGCTGCCCTCGGCGGCCGGCAAGCCGTTCACGTTGACGTTCCGTGCCTATGTGCCGACCGATGCGGTGAAGCGGGATGACTGGGCCCCGCCTGCGGTGACGGCGGTCCGCTAAAGCGTTTTGCGATTTGACGGAATCGCGTCAAGTCGCAAAGACGCGTCGAAACAAGGAGTTAGAGCAACGCGCGTTTCCACCAAAACGCGCTTTGCTCTAGACCGGCTTCATCGAACCTGCCTGCACGCGCGGGGTCTGGGCGGCACGGATTTTGCCTTGGACATGCAAATCAGTCGTGGCGAGAGCCAGGAGAAGCTGCTCGGGGACATGAACGAGGACGGGTGATGCCGTCGACCGGAATCCGGCCCGACGGGACACAGGGAGCGAAGGTCTTGGCGACAGACGATGATTCGAATTTCACGCCGAACCCGGCGCAGCTGGCGCATTTGCGGGAGAAGGCCCGCTTCGTGCGCCTGGAAACGATCCGCCTGATCGAGATCGCCAAGGTCGGCCACTACACCTCGGCGTTCTCGGCCGCAGAGATCTTCGCCGCCCTCTATTACGACGTCATGACGCTGCGTCGCGACGAGCCCGCCTGGCCCGACCGGGACCGCTTCCTGATGGGCAAGGGCCATGCGGCGGTGGGCCTGTTCCCGATCCTGGCCGATCTCGGCTTCATCGCGAAGGAGACGCTGGACAGCTACACCCGCCTCGGCAGTCCGCTCGGCGACCATCCCGACATGCGCAAGGTGCCGGGCATCGACTTTTCATCGGGCTCGATCGGCCATGCGCTCTCGGCCGGCTTCGGCATGGCCATGGGCGGACGGGTCCAGGGCCGGGATTTCACCACCTTCGTCATGCTCGGCGACGGCGAGATGCAGGAGGGCCAGGTCTGGGAGGCCGCCCTCGCCGCCGCCCATCACAAGACCGCGAAGCTGGTCGCGATCATCGACCGCAACGGCTTCCAGCTCGACGGCGCCGTCGACGACGTCATCGGCATCGAGCCGCTCGACGAGAAGTGGCGGGCCTTCGGCTGGGAGGTGCATGGGGTCGACGGCCACGACCTCGTCGCGCTGACAACGCTGCTGCGCCGCATCAAAGCGGATCAGGCCCGGCACAAGCCGGCCTGCATCATCGCCAGGACCGTCAAGGGCAAGGGCATCTCCTACATGGAGACCGAGCCGGGCTGGCATCTGGGCTATCTCGCGCCCGACGATGCCGAGCGCGCCGTCGCGGAAATCATGAGCAAGACGATCTGACCGATGAACCAGCCGCTCTCGCCGGAATCCTGGCAGTATCGTCAGCTCAACGCCAAAAATCCCGGCCTCGGCCATCTCTCCAGCGGGCTGATCGCGCTCGTCGAGGCGGGCCATCCCGTCATCGCCGGATCGGCCGATCTGCAATATTCCAACGGCCTCGCCCGTTTCGCGGCCCGCTATCCCGACCGCTACATCCAGTTCGGCATATCCGAGCAAAACATGGTGTCGGCGGCAGCCGGGCTCGCCACCACCGGCATGATGCCCTTCGTCGCCACCTTCGCATCTTTCCTCGGCCTGCTGTGCTGCGAGCAGATCCGCATGGACGTGGCCTACTGCGCCCAGCCGGTGCGGCTGATCGGCCATCACACCGGTATCTCGCTCGGCTTCTACGGCACCTCCCACCACGCGACCGAGGATATCGCCACCATGCGCGCGATCGCCGATCTGACGGTGGTGTCGCCGTCCGACGGCCCGCAACTCGAAGCCGCGATCATCGCCTCCGCCGAGCATGACCGGCCGATCTATTTCCGCATCGGCCGCGGCCGCGACCCGCAGATCTACCAGCCCGGCGCCGGCTTCGTCTTCGGCGAGGCGATCGCGCACGGCCGCGGCGAGGAGCTGACGATCATCGGCTGCGGCATGCCGGTCCATCCGGCGCTGGAGGCGGCGCGCACGCTCAACGCCGAGGGCCGCTCCGTCGGCGTCATCGACATGCCGACGATCAAGCCGATCGACCGGGAGGCGGTGATCGCGGCGGCGACGGGCTCGAAGCGGCTGATGACGGTGGAGGAGCACAATGTCCTCGGCGGGCTCGGCTCGGCCGTGGCAGAGATCCTGGCCGAGGAAGGCATCGGCGTGAAGCTGCTGCGCCATGGCATCAAGGACGAATACGCCCTGATCGCCCCGCCCACCCATCTCTACGCCCACTACAAGCTCGACGCCGCCGGCATAGAGACGATCGCCCGCGGGCTGATCGGCTGAGGCGGGCGACAATTCGCAAAGCCGGCAAATAATTTCGACTCCGGCCTGACCTCGGAAGGCCTCGCACAACGGCGGCAAGACGAGGCGCGACGAAGCCTTCTCCGCCGAAGGCGGGGAAGGTGGCGCCCCGAAGGGGCGACGGATGGGGTGTGGCAGGCAGGTTCAAGCCAGTGTTCGGCTGGCACGACGGTCGTGCAGGTCCAATCACAGGCCGAGCCTTGCGGACCACACCCCATCCGTCCCGACTGCGCCGGAGCACTTTCCGCACCTTCGGTGGAGAAAACTCGTGGCGCGCCATATTCTGTGCTGTCGGATCGGCTGACAGAGGCTGCAGGACGGATGCACCCGCCCCGTCCCGCGGTCTCTTCCCCGGTGCCGGTCAGGCCTTCAGGCGCCGCGCATGCCAGGCGACGTGGTCCGCCATGAAGGTGGAGATGAAGTAATATGAGTGGTCGTAGCCCTCGCGCATGTTGAGCGTCAGGGCCTGCCCGGCCTTGTCGCAGGCCTCCTGCAGCAGCCAGGGCCTGAGACCCGTCTCGAGGAAGCCATCGGCCGTGCCCTGGTCGACCAGCAGCTCGGGGAAGCGACGGCCGTCCTCGATCAGGGCGCAGGCGTCATAGGCGCGCCAGGCGGCCGGATCCGGTCCCAGATATTTCTCCAGGGCCGGTCGCGACCAGTCCGCCGTCGAGGGCTGCACGATCGGCGCGAAGGCCGAGCAGCTGCGATAGCGGTCGGGATGCTTCAGCGCCATGGTCAGGGCGCCATGCCCGCCCATGGAGTGGCCGAAGATGCCCTGGCGCGCCATGTCGGCCGGGAAGCGCGCGGCGACGAGAGCCGGCAGTTCCTCGGTGACATAGGAATACATCCGGTAGTTCGCGGCGTAGGGCTCCTGCGTTGCGTCGACATAGAAGCCGGCGCCGGCCCCGAACTGCCAGTTGCCCGGCTCGTCCGGCACCTCGGGTCCGCGCGGGCTGGTGTCCGGCGCGACGAGGATGACGCCATGCTCGGCCGCGGCGGCGCGGTACTCGCCCTTCTCCATGACGTTGGCATGGGTGCAGGTGAGGCCGGAGAGATACCAGAGCACGGGCACCGGGCTATGCTCGGCCTGCGGCGGTACGTAGACGGCAAAGGTCATGGGGCATCGCGTCGTCGCCGCGTCATGGCGGTAGACGCCCTGGATGCCGCCATGGCTCCTGGCTTGCGAAAGCGTCTCCATCAGTACAGCACCACGGAGCGGATCGACTTGCCCTCGTGCATCAGGTCGAAGGCGGTGTTGATCTGGTCGAGCGGCATGGTGTGGGTGATCAGCGAGTCGATCTCGATCTTGCCCTCCATGTACCAGTCGACGATCTTCGGCACGTCGGTGCGGCCGCGGGCGCCGCCGAAGGCCGAGCCCTTCCACACGCGCCCGGTGACGAGCTGGAACGGCCGGGTCGAAATCTCGGTGCCGGACGGCGCCACGCCGATGATGACGCTCTCGCCCCAGCCGCGATGGCAGCACTCCAGCGCCTGGCGCATGGTGTGGACGTTGCCGATGCATTCGAAGGAGAAGTCGGCGCCGCCGCCGGTGAGGTCGACGATCGCCTGCACCACCTTGTCGCGGCCGACCTCGTCCGGATTGACGAAATGGGTCATGCCGAACTTCCTGGCCATCTCGACCTTGGCGGGGTTGAGGTCGACGCCGATGATCTTGTCGGCCCCCACCATGCGCGCGCCCTGGATGACGTTGAGGCCGATGCCGCCGAGGCCGAAGACCACGACGTTGGCGCCCGGCCAGACCTTGGCGGAGTAGACCACGGCGCCGATGCCGGTGGTGACGCCGCAGCCGATGTAGCAGATCTTGTCGAAGGGGGCGTCCTCGCGCACCTTCGCCACCGCGATCTCCGGCAGCACGGTGAAGTTGGAGAAGGTCGAGCAGCCCATGTAGTGGAACACATCGCCGCCGTCGCAGGAGAAGCGGCTGGTGCTGTCGGGCATCAGGCCCTGCCCCTGGGTGGCGCGGATCGCCGTGCACAGGTTCGAGCGCTGCGACAGACAGGTTTTGCAGGCGCGGCACTCAGGCGTGTAGAGCGGTATGACATGGTCGCCCGGCTTGACCGAGGTGACGCCGGCGCCGACCTCGCGCACGATGCCGGCGCCCTCATGGCCGAGGATCGCCGGGAACTTGCCCTCCGAATCGAGGCCCGACAGCGTGTAGGCGTCGGTGTGGCACACGCCCGTCGCCATGATCTCCACCAGCACCTCGCCCGGCTTCGGGCCGCCGATCTCGACGGTTTCGATGGTGAGCGGCTTGCCCGCTTCCCAGGCCACGGCTGCGCGCGATTTCATCGGTCTTCCCCCTTGCTGTGACGATTCCGACCGGCTCTGCCTCGCCTTCCCGGGGCGAACGGCCGACTCGGTCCGCATATCCGCAGGCCCGGCCGGCATTCGCAATGGGCATATTGTCTCGCCCGGACGCCGGCGCCGCGCCGGCCCTTTACGTATCCTTGATGCGATAGCCCCGCGCGTCGCCTCGAAAACACATGCGCCGGCCGTCACCTTCCAGCCCGCGGCGCGCCTTTGCCGCCGTGAGCAACGAAGACGACAATGCCCAGCATTCGCACTTTCGCGTCGCAGCCCATCCCCGCTCCGGTCGCGGGCCGACTGGACTTCCTCATCGGCCAGGACCGCTCCGGCCATTGGTTGGCGATCGAGACCCATGGCCTCGCCGGGGGCATCTTCGCCAGCCGGGACGCCGCCCTGCACTATGCCGGGCTGGAGACCGGCCATCGTCCCGGCGCGGTGCACCTCACCGCCGATCCCATCGAACTGCGCGTCTGACGCCACCGCAAGGAGACACCCGATGTTCAGGGGAAGCCTGACGCTGATGGTGACGCCGTTCCAGGGCGCCGGCATCGACGAGCGCCAGTTCGGCGCCTTCGCCGAATGGCAGGTCGCCGAAGGTACCGATGGCCTGGTCGTCGCCGACCTCGCCGGCGAGGGGCCGACGCTGCAGCCGGGCGAGCGCAGCCGCCTGGTGCGCATCGCCGTCGAGGCGGCCGCCGGCCGGGTGCCGGTGATCGCCGCCACCGGCACCAACTCGACCGCCGGCACGATCGAGCTGACGCGGGCGGCCCGCGGCGCCGGCGCCGCCGCGGCGCTGGTCGTCGCGCCCTATTACAGCCGCCCGACCCAGGAGGGCCTGGTCCGGCATGTCGAGGCCGTGGTCCGCGCCATCGACATCCCCCTCATCCTCGCCAACGCGCCGGCCCGCACCGGCGTCGAGATCGCGCCCGCCACGCTTGAGCGGCTGCTGGCGCTTCCCGCCGTCACCGGCTTCGCCGACGAGAGCACGGATGCATTCAAGCGCCTCGCCAACGCCCTGGTCGCGGCCGGCCGGGTCGACCGCCTCGCCGTCGGCGAGCTCGCCGCCCTGCCGCAGCACCTGCCGGAGCCCGAGGGCTGCCTGTCGCTGGCCGCCAACGTGACACCTGCCCTCTGTGCCGCCATCGATCGGGCGAGCCGCGACGGCGATGCGGTGCATCGGCAGGCGTTGCACGAGCGTCTTGTGCCGCTCTGCCAGGCGCTCGAAGGCGCCCCCGAGCCGGTCGCCGCCAAATATGCGGTGTCGCTGCTGCGGCCGGCCTTCGATCCGGCGCCGCGCCTGCCGCTGACCGGGATCACGGCGGCCACGGCCGTCCGGCTGCGCAGCGCCGTCGCAGGACTGGCCACGCGCTACCGCGGCCCGGCATGGCTGCCGGGGCGGCGGCGCTCGATGCCCGCCAGATGGACCTGATCGCCTGCGGGTCCTGATGCCGGCGGAACCGCCGGCCAGAGCTATCTTTATGCTTTCCTTATATCTTTTCCATCCGGCCGGTCTCGATGCTTTATGCGCCCGCCCCTAGAATTGGGACAACAGGCGCAAGCATGCCGACAGAAAGTCCCACGTCATGATCCGTACGCCCCCGCCCCCCGTCCCGCCCTCCCCGCGCCTCCATGCCGTTCTGGCCACGCAGCGTGCCGCCGCGCCGGGCCTGTGGTGGCGAGAGGCGGCCTTCCTGATCGGCAGCTTCCTCGTCGGCGGCGTCTTGCGGCTGATCCTGTCCTGAGGTGCGCCATGTTCGGTTCCTCCTCCCGGATCGACCGGATCGAACGCCTGCTCCGCGACGTCGATCGGTCCGCCTGCCCGACCCACCCGCTGGTATCGGCCATCCTCGCCGAGACCTGCCCGCGATATGCGACCGGCAGCGATGCCGGCTCGCTGCAGCTGCGCCATTGGCTCGAGACCGATGCCTTCACCGAGATCGGCTTCGCCCTGATCGAGCAGGAGTTGCCCGGCTGGTGCCTGCGGCGCCTGGCCAGCGACGACGGCCTGTGGTGGTGCGCGCTCACCCCGCGGGCGGCCGCCTCCTGGGGCAATGACGAGGTCGACGAGAGCCATGAGGACATGGCCCTCGCCATCCTCAAGGCCTTCCTTACCGCGCTCTGCCATCTCCTGCCCGAGGCCCGAGCGCTGCCGCCCGCCCCGGCGCTCATCGGCCGGGCAGAGACCCGGCCGCATTGGTGGTGAAGGATCTTGGGCGGCGCGCCCGCCTCCGGCCCGGTGCGTGCCCTCGCGCCGCTCGAGGAGCGCGGCCCGCGCCGACACCGCCGAGACCGTGCCCGGCGGAACGCGGAGTCCCCGTCCGCATTTCCAGGCGGCCCCGAGGCGCCCGGCCGTCTTTATAGGATCTTTATAAAGATCGGCGGCGCCGCGTCTCGATCCTTTATGCCCCCGGTGAAATATCTGATCCCGACCGAAACCGCGTGAATCCACGCGCTTTTCACGAATTCGACCGCCTTCGCGCCCGGCCCGGAGGCCGCGGCCGGGCGTGACGACACTGGAGACCGACGATGCTCGATCTGCTCCTGCTCGGGGGAGGCCTCGCCTGCTTCCTCCTCTCCATCGGCTATGGCGCGCTCTGCGAGCGCCTCTGAAAGGCCCGCTCCCATGTCCTTCGACTACACCCTCGCCGGCGCCGTGACGGCGCTGCTGCTCGTCTACCTCACCTACGCCCTGCTCCACCCCGAACGGTTCTGAAAGGCGCAGCCATGACCGTCAACGGCTGGATCCAGATCCTGATCTTCACCGCGCTCCTGGTCGCGCTCGTCAGGCCGCTCGGCGGCTACATGACGCGCGTGCTGAACGGCGAGCGCACCATGCTCTCCTTCCTGCTGCGCCCGGTCGAGCGGGCCTTCTACGGCATTGCCGGCGTCGACGAGCGGGAGGAGCAGCACTGGCTGACCTACGCCGTCGCGATGCTCATGGCGAACGCCGCCGGCTTCGCGCTGCTCTACCTGCTGCAACGCCTGCAGGGCTCGCTGCCGCTCAACCCGGCCGGCATGAGCGCGGTGTCCCCCGACCTCGCCTTCAACACCGCCGTCTCCTTCGTCACCAACACCAACTGGCAGAACTATGGTGGCGAGACCACCATGTCCTACCTCACCCAGATGGCCGGCCTTGCCGTGCAGAACTTCCTGTCGGCGGCCACCGGCATCGCCATCGCCGTCGCGCTGATCCGCGGCTTCGCCCGGGCTTCGGCGAAAACCGTCGGCAACTTCTGGGTCGATCTCACGCGGATCACGCTCTACGTGCTGCTGCCGATCTGCGTGGTGTTCACGCTGGTCCTGGTCTGGCAGGGCGTGCCGCAAACTTTCGGCCCCTATGTCGAGGCGACGACGCTCGAAGGTGCCCGGCAAACCATCGCGGTCGGCCCTGCCGCCTCGCAGGTCGCCATCAAGATGCTCGGCACCAACGGCGGCGGCTTCTTCAACGCCAACTCGGCCCATCCGCTGGAGAATCCGACGGCGCTGACCAACCTCCTGCAGATGCTGGCGATCTTCGCCATCGGCGCGGCGCTGACCAACGTCTTCGGCCGCATGGTCGGCGACCAGCGCCAGGGCTGGGCGATCCTGGCCGCCATGGGCGTGCTGTTCTTCATCGGCGTCCTCGTCTGCTACTGGGCCGAGGCTGCCGGCAACCCGCTGGTCCAGGCACTCGGCGTCCAGGGAGGCAACCTGGAAGGCAAGGAGGTGCGCTTCGGCATTCCGATGACCGCCCTGTTCGCGGTGGTCACCACGGACGCTTCCTGCGGCGCGGTCAACGCCATGCACGACAGCTTAACCGCGCTCGGCGGCATGATCCCGATGATCAACATGATGCTCGGCGAGATCATCGTCGGCGGCGTCGGCGCGGGGTTCTACGGCGTGCTGCTCTTCGTCATCATCTCGCTGTTCGTCGCCGGCCTGATGGTGGGCCGCACCCCCGAATATCTCGGCAAGAAGATCGAGGCGAAGGAGGTCAAGATGACCATGCTCGCCGTGCTCTGCCTGCCGCTGCTGATGCTCGGCTTCACCGCCATCGCCGCCGTGCTGCCCTCGGCGGTCGCCTCGATCGCCAATCCCGGCGCCCACGGCTTCTCGGAGATGCTCTACGCCTACACCTCCGCGGCGGCCAACAACGGCTCGGCCTTCGGCGGCCTGAGCGGCAACACGGTCTGGTACAACATCACGCTCGGGCTCGGCATGTTCTTCGGCCGCTTCTTCGTGATCCTGCCGGCCATGGCCATCGCCGGGTCGATGGCGGCCAAGAAGAGCGCCGCCGCCTCCGCCGGCACCTTCCCGACCCATGGCGGCCTGTTCGTCGGCCTGCTGGTCGGCGTCATCCTGATCGTCGGCGGCCTGACTTTCTTCCCCGCCCTCGCCCTCGGCCCGATCGTCGAGCACCTTTCGATGATCGCCGGGCAATCCTTCTGAGGCGAACCGCCATGTCCCGTCCCATGCCCCGCTGGCAGCGCACGCTGCCGACAACCTGCGCCGGCCGCAAGCCGGCGGTGGGCCGCCGCGACCGGCATCGCCTGTCGGAACTGCTCCTGGCGGCCACGGCAGCGGCGATCCTGATTGCCTTCGCCGCCCGCTGCCTCCTGGCCGCAATCCCCTGAGCCGCGACCAGCCGACCCGTTCGACCGCGGGCGTCGGGCGCCCATGGCGCCATCCCGGCCCGCCCCAAAGGTTCGAGAACCCCAATGTCCCAGCACAAGCCCGTCAGCCTCCTGGATCCGAAAATCCTCGTGCCGGCCATCGGCTCCGCCTTCGCCAAGCTCGATCCGCGCATCCTCGTGCGCAACCCGGTGATGTTCGTCGTCGCCGTCGTCTCGGCGCTCACCACCGTCCTGTTCCTGCGCGACCTCGCCGTCGGCGGCGAGCACCTCGGCTTCTCCTTCCAGATCATCCTCTGGCTCTGGTTCACCGTGCTCTTCGCCAACTTCGCCGAAGCGGTCGCCGAGGGCCGCGGCAAGGCTCAGGCCGACTCGCTGCGCCGCACCCGCACGGAGACGCAGGCCAAGCTGCTCCCCGGCCCGACCGCAGACCTCAAGGTTTACAAAATGGTGCCCGGCACCAGCCTGAAGGTCGGCGACGTCGTCTTGGTCGAGGCCGGCGAAATCATTCCCTCGGACGGCGAGGTGATCGAGGGCGTCGCCTCGGTGAACGAGGCCGCCATCACCGGCGAATCCGCGCCGGTGATCCGCGAATCCGGCGGCGACCGCTCGGCCGTCACCGGCGGCACCCAGGTGCTGTCCGACTGGATCCGCGTGCGCATCACCGCCGCCTCCGGCTCCACCTTCATCGACCGCATGATCGCGCTGGTCGAAGGCGCCCAGCGCCAGAAGACGCCGAACGAGATCGCGCTCAACATCCTGCTCGCCGGCATGACGATCATCTTCGTGCTGGCCACCGCCACCATTCCGAGCTTTGCCACCTATGCCGGCGGCACGATCCCGGTGGTGGTGCTGGTCGCCCTGTTCGTCACGCTGATCCCGACCACGATCGGCGCGCTGCTGTCGGCCATCGGCATCGCCGGCATGGACCGGCTGGTACGCTTCAACGTGCTGGCCATGTCCGGCCGCGCCGTCGAGGCGGCGGGCGACGTCGACACGCTGCTGCTCGACAAGACCGGCACGATCACGCTCGGCAACCGCCAGGCCTCGGAATTCCGGCCGGTGAAGGGCGTCAGCGCCCAGGATCTCGCCGATGCGGCCCAGCTCGCCTCGCTCGCCGACGAGACGCCGGAAGGCCGCTCGATCGTCGTGCTCGCCAAGGAGAAATACGGCATTCGCGGCCGCGACATGGCCACGCTCAACGCCCATTTCGTGCCCTTCACCGCCCAGAGCCGGATGAGCGGCGTCGACGTCGAGGGCAGCCCGATCCGCAAGGGCGCGGTCGATGCCGTGCTCGCCTTCGTCAACACTTCCGCGAGCTCGGCATCGCCCACCGGCGCGGTGGCGGTGCTGAACCCGGTCGCGGCGGAAACGGTGCGCGAGATCCAGGCGATCGCCGCCGATATCGCCAAGGCCGGCGGCACGCCGCTCGCCGTGGCGCGCGACGGGCGCCTGCTCGGCGTCGTCTACCTCAAGGACATCGTCAAGGGCGGCATCCGGGAGCGCTTCTCCGAGCTGCGCCGCATGGGCATCCGCACCGTGATGATCACCGGCGACAACCCGATGACCGCGGCGGCCATCGCCGCCGAGGCCGGCGTCGACGACTTCCTGGCCCAGGCGACGCCCGAGGCAAAGCTGAAGCTGATCCGCGACGAGCAGGCCAAGGGCAAGCTGGTCGCCATGTGCGGCGACGGCACCAACGACGCCCCGGCCCTGGCGCAGGCCGATGTCGGCGTCGCCATGAACACCGGCACGGTCGCCGCCCGCGAGGCCGGCAACATGGTCGACCTCGACAGCGATCCGACCAAGCTGATCGAGATCGTCGAGATCGGCAAGCAGCTCCTGATGACCCGCGGCGCGCTGACCACCTTCTCCATCGCCAACGACGTGGCCAAGTATTTCGCCATCATCCCGGCGATGTTCCTGGCCTTCTATCCGCAGTTGCAGGCCCTCAATATCATGGGCCTCGGCAGCCCGCAGAGCGCCATCCTGTCGGCCATCATCTTCAACGCGCTGATCATCATCGCCCTGATCCCGCTGTCGCTGAAAGGTGTGCGCTACCGCGCCGTCGGCGCCGCATCGCTGCTGCGCCGGAACCTGGCCATCTACGGCCTCGGCGGCATCACCGTGCCCTTCATCGGCATCAAGGCGATCGACCTCCTGATCAACGCCCTCCATTTTGCCTGAGGTGCAACCATGCTGAGACAGCTCCGCCCGGCCCTGGCCATGATCGTCCTGATGACGGTCCTGCTCGGCCTCGCCTATCCCTTCGCCATGACCGGCCTCGCCGAAGCTGTCTTCCCGCGGCAGGCCGAAGGCAGCCTGATCGGGAAGGACGGCAAGGTGATCGGCTCGACCCTGGTCGGCCAGGCCTTCGCCGGCGACCGCTATTTCCACGGCCGTCCCTCGGCCACGCTCGGCCCGGACCCGGCCGACGCCTCGAAGTCGATCGCCGCCCCCTACAACGCCGCCAACTCCATGGGCTCGAACCTCGGCCCGACCAACAAGGCTCTGATCGAGCGCGTCAAGGGCGACATTGCGCAGTTGAAGACCGAGAATCCCGGCGCTCCGGTGCCGATGGACCTCGTCACCACCTCCGGCAGCGGCCTCGATCCGCACATCACGCCGGAGGCGGCGCTGTTCCAGGTGCCGCGCGTCGCCAAGGCCCGCAACCTGCCGGAGGAGGCGGTGCGCCAGCTCGTGGCCCAGGTGACCGAGGGCCGGCTGTTCGGCGTGCTCGGCGAGCCGCGCGTCAACGTGCTGGCCCTCAACCTTGCGCTCGACGGCGTCAAGGTCCAGTGATCTTGGGAGGGGACCCCAAGGGGTAAAAGGTCATGCACGGTCCCGGAAAGGGCGCGACAAGCCTTCTCCGCGAAGCGGGGAAGGTGTCAATCCGAAGGATTGACGGATGGGATGCGGTCCGCAAGGCTCAACTTCGGCCTTGGCTGCACCACCGTCGTGCCATGCCGGCGAAGCCGGAATCCTGCCCTCCACACCCCATCCGACCCGACTTCGTCGGGCCACCTTCCCCACCTCACCAATCCCGGGTGTTCCCGAGATTGGCATGCATGAGAGCAAGTCGGAAACATCCGACTTACGGGGAGAAGGCTTGTCGCGCCCTTTCCTGTTGCGGGCGGAAACTGGGACAGCCCCGCCATGGCTGACCGGGGCGACAACGATCTGAGGCCGTCGCCCGACGCGCTCCTGGCCGCGGCGCGCAGCGAGGCGCGCGGCCGGCTCAAGATCTTCCTCGGCGCCGCCCCCGGCGTCGGCAAGACCTACGAGATGCTGAGCGCCGCCCACGCCCGCCGCAACGAAGGCGTCGACGTGGTGGTCGGCGTGGTGGAGACCCATGGCCGCAAGGAAACCGAGGCGCTGGTCCACGGCTTGGAGCTGATTCCGGCGCGTTCGGTCGACTACAAGGGGCGCATCCTCAAGGAGATGGACCTCGACGCCCTCCTGGCCCGGCGCCCGAAGCTGGCGCTAGTCGACGAGTACGCCCACACCAACGCGCCCGGCAGCCGCCACCCGAAGCGCTATCTCGACGTCGAGGAACTGCTGGCGGCCGGCATCGACGTCTACACCACGCTCAACATCCAGCATGTCGAGAGCCTCAACGACGTGGTGGCGCAGATCACCCGGGTCCGTGTGCAGGAGACCGTGCCGGATTCGGTCGTCGACGAGGCCGACGACATCGAGATCATCGACCTTACGCCCGGCGACCTGATCCAAAGGCTGCGCGAGGGCAAGGTCTATATGCCGGACACGGCCTCGCGCGCCCTGGAAAGCTATTTCTCGCCGGGCAACCTGACGGCGCTGCGCGAGCTCGCCCTGCGCCGCACGGCGCAGCGCGTCGACGACCAACTCCTTACCCACATGCAGGCCAATGCCATTCCCGGCCCCTGGGCCGCCGGTGAGCGGGTGCTGGTCTGCATCGACGAAGGCTCCTCCAGCCCGGCGCTGGTGCGCTACGGGCGGCGCATGGCCGAACGGCTGCGGGCTCCCTGGACGGTGATCCATATCGAGACGCCGCATTCGCTCAAGCTGACCGAGGCCGATCGCGATCGCATCGCCGAGACGTTGCGCAGCGCCGAACGGCTCGGGGCGGAGACGGTCGTCATGCCGGGGCGCCGCGCCGCCGACGAGATCCTGGGCTACGCCGTCGCCAGCAACGTCACCCACATCATCATCGCCAAGTCACGCCGGTCGCGCCTGGCCGAGCTGATCCGCGGCTCCACCGGCCACGAATTGCTGCGCCGCTCCGGCAATATCAGCGTGCATGCGGTCGCCGACGCCGGCGAGACCGGCACCGCAGCGCGTGCGGGCCTGCTCAACGCGGCGAGCGCCCTCGATCCGCGTGCCCACATCGCCACGGTGCTGATCGTCGCCGTCGCGACCGGCGCCAGCATGCTGCTGCAGCAATATCTCGACGTCCGCAACGTCGCGCTGGTGTTCCTGATGGGCGTGCTGGTCACGGCCGTCTCGTTCGGCCTGTGGCCGGCGCTGCTGGCCTGCGTCGTCAGCATGCTGGCGTTCAACTTCTTCTTCCTGCCGCCGCTCTACACCTTCACCATCGCCGACCCGGAAAGCGTGGTGGCGCTGCTGTTCTTCTTCCTCGTCGCCGTGATCGCCAGCAACCTCACCGCCCGGGTGCGCAACCAGGCCGTGGTGGCGCGCCAGCGCGCCAAGACCACGGAGGACCTCTACCAGTTCAGCCGCAAGCTGGCGGCGGTCGGCGCGCTCGACGACGTGCTGTGGGCAGCCGCCTTCCAGATCGCCTCGATGCTGAAGGTGCGCGTGGTGCTGCTGCTGCCCGAGAGCGGCTCGGTGACGGTGCGCGCCGGCTACCCGCCGGAGGACAGGCTCGACGACGCCGATCTCGCCGCGGCGAAATGGGCCTTCGAGAACAATCGCCCCGCCGGTCGCGGCGCCGACACGCTGCCGGGCGCCCGCCGCCTGTTCCTGCCGCTGCGCACCGGGCGCGGCGCCATCGGCGTGGTCGGCATCGACAGCGACAAGGAAGGGCCCCTGCTCTCGCCCGAGCGCCGGCGGCTGCTCGACGCCCTCAGCGACCAGGCGGCGCTGGCGGTCGAGCGCGTCCACCTGGTCGAGGATGTCGACCGGGCCCGCCTGGTGGCCGAGACCGACCGGCTGCGCACGGCGCTGCTCACCTCGATCTCGCACGACCTGCGCACGCCGCTCGCCTCGATCCTCGGCTCGGCCGGCACGCTGCGCGACTATGCCGACCTCTTGGACGAGCCGGCCAAGCGCGAGCTGGTCGTCACCATCCAGGAGGAGGCCGAGCGGCTCAACCGCTTCATCGCCAACCTCCTCGACATGACCCGGCTCGAATCCGGGGCCGTGCGCCCGAACCTCGCCCCCAACGATGTCGACGAGATCGTCGGCAGCGCCCTGAAGCGGGCGGCCAAGATCCTCGCCGGCCACCGGGTCGAGGTCGGGCTCGCCGCCGACCTGCCGGTCCTGTCCCTCGACGCGGTGCTGTTCGAGCAGGTGCTGTTCAACCTCCTGGACAATGCCGCCAAATATGCCCCGCCCGACACGACCGTCCGCGTCCAGGGCCGGCGCGACGGCGGCTTCGTGACGCTGCAGGTCCTCGACGAGGGACCGGGCATTCCCGAGGACGAGCTCGAGCAGGTGTTCGACAAGTTCCACCGCGCCGAAAAGGGCGACCAGGTCCGCGCCGGCACCGGCCTGGGCCTGGGCATCTGCCGCGGCTTCGTCGAGGCGATGGGCGGCACCATCGTCGCCGGCAACCGCTCCGATCGCAGCGGCGCCGTCTTCACCATCAAGCTGCCCGTGCCGGCCGGCACGGCGCAGGCCGGACCATCCCCATGAGCGCAGCCCCCGTCCGCATCCTGGTCGTCGACGACGAACCGGCAATCCGCAAGCTCCTGCACACCGGGCTCGGCACCCAGGGCTACCAGGTGATTGACGCCTCGAACGGCAAGCTGGCCCTGGCCGCCGTTGCCGGGGCCGAGCCGCCGGACCTGATCCTGCTCGATCTCGGCCTGCCCGACATCCAGGGCCACGAGCTGCTGGGCCGCTGGCGGGAGGCGGGCTCGACCATCCCGGTGGTGGTGCTGTCGAGCCGCACCGACGAGGCCGGCATCGTCCAGGCCCTGGAGCTGGGCGCCGACGATTACGTCACCAAGCCGTTCAGCATGAACGAACTGGTGGCGCGCATCCGCGTCGCCCTGCGCCATCGCCTGGCCCAGCAAGGCGAGAAACCGGTGTTCCGCATCGGCGACCTCTCGGTCGACCTGGTGCGCCGCATCGTCAGGCTGCGCGACGAGGAGGTGAAGCTGTCGCCGAAGGAGTACGATATCCTGCGCCTGCTGGTGCAGCATGCCGGCAAGGTGCTCACCCACCATTTCATGCTCAAGCAGGTCTGGGGCGACGCCCAGGACGTGCAATATTTGCGGGTCTATGTGCGTCAGCTGCGCCAGAAGATCGAGGACAACCCGGAGCAGCCCCGCTACATCCACACCGAAACCGGCGTGGGCTACCGGCTGCGCGAGCCCGACTGACCGAGCCCGCCCTCCCCGCTCCTGCCAATGGACTTCACATGCAGATCACCGACCTTCTCGACGCCGGCAGCGTCCTTGCCGCCCTTCGCGCCGCCGACAAGCCGGAGCTCCTGCGGCTCCTGTCCAGGCGGGCCGCAGGCCTTGTCGCCCCCGGGGAGGCCGAAATCGCCGCGGCGCTGCTTGCCCGCGAGGATCTCGGCTCGACCGGCATGGGCGACGGCTTCGCCCTGCCCCACGCCCGGCTCAAGGGCGTGGCGCGGCCGACCGGCCTGTTCGCCCAGTTGCGCCCGCCGATCGACTTCGCGGCGATCGACGGCCGGCCGGTCGATCTCGTCTTCCTGCTGGTGCTGCCGGCCGATGCCGGCGGCGAGCAACTGCAGGCGCTCGCCTGCGTCACGCGGCGCCTGCGCGATCCGGCGCTGGCCGCCCGGCTGCGCGCGCTCCCGACGGCCGGGGAGCTCTTTTCGGCATTGACTGCGCGGTGACCGGACGCACATTCTCGCGCCTCCCGAGCGGATAGGTCGTCGGGCGATCCGGCCGCCGACGCCGGAACGGGCAGCGATACGGATCCCCGTTATGGCCGACATCATCACCGGCGACACGCTGATCGCCTGGGGCTTCGCGCCGGGCAAGTTCTTCCGGCAGGCGCTGGAGACGGCCAACGCCATGCGCGCGGCGGGCCGCTCCGACGACGACATCTTCGCCGCCCTGAACGCCGCCTTGCCGGCGGAGGCGCTGATGCGCACCAACGGCCTCGCCTATGGCGTCTTCCTCGAGGCGGCGACCGACAGCGAGCGCGAGAACGTCGCGGCAGTGGCCCAGCACATGGATGCCCTCATGCGCGTGCCCACCATCGTCGCCGGCGCGGTCATGCCCGATGCCTGCCCGGCGGGAACGGCGACCGGCACGATCCCGGTCGGCGGCGCCGTCGCCTGCAAGGACGCCATCCATCCCGGCTTCCATTCCTCGGACATCTGCTGCTCGGTCGCGCTGACCGCGTTCAAGCGTCATGACGATCCCGCGCGCATCCTCGACGCCGTGCAGGCCGCCACCCATTTCGGCCCGGGCGGCCGCTCCAGGATGCTTGAGACCGACGCCCTGCGCAGCCTGTTGCCGGCGATGGACGGCAACCCGTTCCTGAAAGGGTTGGAGAACTTCGCGGTCGGGCATTTCGGTAGCCAGGGCGACGGCAATCACTTCGCCTATGTCGGCCACCGCAAGTCGACCGGCCAGCCGGTGCTGGTCACCCATCACGGCTCGCGCGGCCTCGGGGCCCAGCTCTACAAGCGCGGCGTGGCGGCGGCCAGGCGCCATGGCGCGGCGCACGCCCCGAAGGTGCCGGCGCACAATGCCTGGATCCCGGCCTCGACCGCCGAGGGTGAGGCCTATTGGCAGGCGCTGCAATTCGTCCGGCTGTGGACCAAGGCCAACCACTACGCCATCCACGACCTCGTCGCCCAGGCGCTCGGCAACAAGGTCGAAGATCGGTTCTGGAACGAGCACAACTTCGTGTTCCAGCGCAGCGACGGCCTGTTCTATCACGGCAAGGGCGCGACGCCGTCCTGGCGCGGCTTCTCGCCGGACGATGACGGCCGCACTCTGATCCCGCTCAACATGGCCGAGCCGATCCTGATCGTATCGCATCGCGACCGCAAGGATGCGCTGGGCTTCGCCCCGCACGGCGCCGGCCGCAATTCCAGCCGCACCCGCCACCTCAAGGAAGGCGGCGACCGCCTCGCCGACGAGCTCGCGGCCCTGCGGCGCCGCGGCTTCGACATTCGCAGCTATTGCGGCGTGCCCGATCATTCGGAGCTGCCGAGCGCCTACAAGAACGCCGCGGCGGTGCGCGCGCAGATCGAGGCCTACGGCCTCGCCGACGTCACCGACGAGATCCTGCCCTACGGCTCGATCATGGCCGGCGACTGGGAGAAGAACGCGCCCTGGCGCAGGACGAGGTGAGACGGGCGGCGCGCGCCCCCGAGGATGCGCGCGGACAGCACCGCCCCGCACCGCTGTCCCCGCACCGCTGTTCGGCTGCGAAGTTGCGTGATAGAACCGCCGCATGAGCACAGAGCCCGACGGCCTCGTCCTCCACCTGCTGCGCGACATGCGCGCCGACATGCAGGACATGCGCGCCAACATGGCGACCAAGGACGACATCGCGAACATGGCGACCAAGGACGATATCGCGGAATTGCGATCGGGAATTCGCGACGTCGCCTCCGATCTCCTCGTCACGCGCAAGGAGTTGAGCGACCAGATCTTCGGATTGCGGCGGGCGATGGTCGACTATCATACCACGGTCGTCGGCCATGCCAGCCTGATCACCGAGCTGGAGGCGCGCCTGCGCCGGGTCGAGCTGCATCTGAACCTTCCCGCACTGGACACGCATTGACGCGAAGGCCGGTCGAGGTCCGCTGAGCCTTGCCGGCCCCGGTCCGCTCGCGGGTATGCACCGCCGGGCGATGACACCCCCGGCGGCATTCGGCTTGCAGGGAAGGAAGCGTTTCCGGTATCCGGGCATGACCGGAGACGCTTCACGGCGCGTCCTGTCAGACGGCGCAGATGGCCGGCTTGCGGCCGATCCAGGGCTGGGCCTCCTCGGCCTCGGCGGCAAGGCGCAGGATGGTGGCCTCGTCGCCGTGGCGACCGACGAGCTGGATGCCGATCGGCTTGTTGCCATCGGCCATGCCGAGCGGGACCGACATGGCCGGCAACCCGGAAATGTTGTGCGAGAACATGTAGGCCGCGTCCGACCAGCGGTCCAGGTAGCGCTCGCGATCGCCGTCCTGCATCGACCAGTAGCCGACCGGACGGGGGGGCTGGGTCAGGGTCGGGTTGACGAACACGTCGTAGGCGGAAAGCTCCGCGGCAATGGTCTGCCCGGCCTTGCGCACCGCGCCGATGCTGGCCGAATACTCGGTCGCCGACAGCGTCCTGGCATATTCGAGCATCGACCAGTTGAACGGCTCCAGGTCGCTCTCCTGCGGCGGGCGGCCGACGAACTTGGCGTGCTGGGTGAACTCCGTGAACGTCTCCACCGCGATGATGTCGTTGTAGCGCCACCAGGCGGCTTCGAGATCGGTCTTGATGTCATACTCCTCTACGGTGTGGCCGAGGCCTTCGAACAGCCTCACCGCGTCCTCGACCGCGGCCCTGACCTCGGGCGCGAGAGGCTCGTTCCAGGCCGCGCTCAGCGTATAGCCGATCTTCAACGGGCGCGGGCGGTCCGACAGGCCGGCCAGCCAGCTCTTGCCCGGCCGCGGCGCGGTGTAGGGATCCCCCGGCAGGTTTCCGGAGACGGCATCGAGATAGGCAGCGGTATCGCGCACGGTGCGCGTGTTGCAGAGGAAATAGATGCAGCCGAACCATAGATCCGCATCGTGCGGCCCATAGCTCAGGCGCCCGCGCGAGGGCTTGAGGCCGACAACGCCGCAGCAGGATGCCGGCACGCGGATGGAACCGCCGCCATCGGAGGCATCGGCGATCGGCACGATGCGGGCGGCGACGGCGGCGGCCGAACCGCCGCTCGATCCGCCGGGCGTGATCGCCGGGTTCCACGGATTGACCGTCGCGCCGTAGAGGCGCGGCTCGGAGGTGATGCACCAGCCATATTCCGGCGTATTGCTGCGTCCCACCGGCACCAGGCCGGAGGCCTGCATCTTGCGGACGATCTCGGAATCGACGGAGCAGACGAAATCCTTGAGGTAGGGCGTGCCGAAGGTCAGCGGCGTGCCCTTCCACATGGTGCCGAGATTCTTCAGGAGAAAGGGAACGCCGGAGAAGGGACCGTCCGCCGGTGCGGCGCTCAGCGAGCGCGCGAGATCGAAGGTCTCGATCACGACGGCATTCAGCTTCGGATTGATGCGCTCGATGATGTGAATCGCGGTTTCGGCGATCTCGGACGCCTTGACCTGCCCGCCACGCACCAGTTCGCCGATGCCGAGCGCGTCGCTTTGAGCGTAGAGTGTGACGAGATCGTCCGTTACGGCTCCCATTGGGGTCCTCCTATTGTCTCGGGGCCGACTGAAACGGTCCCATCTCGGATTGTCCCGGCTCGCACGGCGGGTCGGGACGTGCGCGGCGGCGAGCACGAGGCCGGCGATCATGGGGCTCGCCGGCACGGGCTCGGTGATCAAGCATCGGCATGTCGGATAGCATGCCCGGCCGGCCGCGACGGCCATCAGCGGCCGGACAGAGAACCCAGGTCAACAAAATGTGGATTTACGGCAGGCCTTGCTCGAAGCCATCGGGAGCCGGCCCGGTCGCAGTGACGATCTCGGGCATGGCGCGGGCCGGCTTCTCGGCCCTCGCAGCTCAGGCGACCGCTGCCGGCGCGACGGCTGGGACATCCAGGCGCTCGCCGGTCTCGCCGGCGAAGAGATGCACGGCGTCGGGCGGGATCGACAGGCCGACGGCCTCGCCGGGGCTGAGCCGCCAGGCGCCGGTGACGGCGATGGAAACCGGCATGCCGTCGATGTCGGCCTGCACGATCCGCCCGGTCCCCAGTTCCTCGATGAAGTCGACGACGGCGCGCAACGCTCCCGGCTCGTCGGCGGCGCCGATCCTCATCGCTTCGGGACGCACGCCCAGCGTCACGCTGCGGCCGCGCAGCGCCTCGCCGGCCGCGCGCGGCAGCGGCAGGCGATGGGTGCCGGTGAAGATGAAGACGCCGTCCTGGCCGACCTCGCCGTCGAGCAGATTCATCGGCGGCGAGCCGATGAAGCCGGCGACGAAGCGGGTCGCCGGCAGACCGAACACGGCGGCGGGCGTGCCGACCTGCTCGACCCGGCCCTGGTTCATCACCACGAGGCGATCGGCCAGGGTCATGGCCTCGACCTGGTCGTGGGTGACGAAGATCGAGGTTGTGCCGAGGCGCTGGTGCAGCCTGCGGATCTCGGCGCGCATCTGCACGCGCAGCCGGGCGTCGAGGTTGGACAGCGGCTCGTCGAACAGGAACACCTTCGGCTCGCGGATCATGGCGCGGCCCATGGCGACGCGCTGGCGCTGTCCGCCGGAAAGCTGCGCTGGCCTGCGGTCGAGCATGGCTTCGAGGCCGAGCGAGGTCGCGACCTTGATCACCCGCTCGCGGCGTTCCGCCCGCGGCAGGCCCGCTACCTTGAGGGCGTAGCCGATGTTCTCGGCAACAGTCATGTGGGGATAGAGCGCGTAGTTCTGGAACACCATGGCGCAGCCGCGCTCGCGCGGCTCCAGCCGGTTGACCACCCGGCCGCCGATGGCGATCTCCCCGGAGGTGATCTGCTCAAGGCCGGCGATCATCCTGAGCAGCGTCGACTTCCCGCAACCGGACGGACCGAGGACGACGATGAACTCGCCCCGGCGGATGGCGAGGTCGATGCCGTGGACGATCTCGGTCCGGCCGTAGCTCTTGCGCACTTTGCTGATCGCGATGTCGGTCATGGCAAGTGTCCCTGTTCGGGTCGTCATTTCTCGGTGGCGATCAGGCCACGCACGAACCAGCGCTGCATGACGATCACGACGATGAGCGGCGGCAGCATGACGATGAGCGTGCCGGCCATCGCCACGTTCCAGTCGGGCACGCCGTAATTGGACGGGATCAGTTCCTTCAGCTCGGTCACGGCCGTGCCGTAGGCCGGGTCCGTTGTGGCGAGCAGCGGCCACAGATACTGGTTCCAGGCCCAGACGAACATGATGGTGAAGAGGGCGATCATGTTGGCCTTCGACAGGGGCATCAACACTTCGAGGAAGAAGCGCAGTGGGCCGGCCCCATCCATCTTCGCCGCCTCGCACAGTTCGTCCGGAATGGTCAGGAAGAACTGGCGATAGAGGAAGGTGCCGGTGGCGGTCGCCACCAGCGGCAGCACCAGGCCGGTGTAGGAGTTGAGCAGACCCCATTGCAGCTTGACCTCGACCCCGGTCAGCCGGGCGATCACCCAGCTGAGGCCGGTGACGTCGAGGATGGCCTGGAACGGCTGCAGCGCGTTGGCGGCCACCGCATAGGTCGGCACGATGCGCACTTCCAGCGGCAGCATCAGGGTGAGGAAGATCGCCCAGAAGATCAGCCAGCGGCCGGGGAAGCGGAAGTAGACGATCGAGAAGGCGGCCATCGCCGCCAGCACCACCTTGCCGGCTCCGACGGCGGCGGCGAAGATCAGGCTGTTGGCGATCTTCTGGCCGAGATGGGCCCGCGTCCATGCCTCCGTCACATTGGCGATGAAGTCGTGCCCGGGAACGAGCGGCATCGGCACGGTGTTGACCGTGCGCAGGTCGTGCGTGGCGGCGATGACGACGATCAGGAACGGCAGCACCGCGACGATGAGGCCGAGGAACAGGATGATCTGACAGATCGCGTCGAAGATGGGTGTGCGCTCGACCATGGGCCTCACTTGTAGTGGACGCGCCGCTCGATGAAGCGGAACTGGACGATGGTGAGGGCCACGACCAGCAGCATCAGGATGATCGACTGGGCGGCGGCCCCGGAATAGTCGAGCCCCCTGAAGCCGTCGAAATAGATCTTGTAGACCATCAGCTCGGTGGCGCGGGCCGGCCCGCCCGACGTCATGATGTCGACGATGCCGAAGCTGTCCTGGAAGCTCTCGGTGATGTTGATGACGACGAGGAAGAACAGGGTCGGCGTCAGCAGCGGCAGCTGGATGTCGCGCATGCGGCGCAGCGGCCCCGAGCCGTCCATGGCCGCCGCTTCGATCAGCGCGTGCGGGATCGCCTGCAGCGCCGAGAGGAAGAAGATGAAATTGTAGCCGACATATTTCCAGGCGAAGGTGACGATCACCGCGATCATCGCGTCAGTGCCGTCGAGGGCCGGGTTCCACAGGCCCGGCCAGGCGGTGTTGACGAAGGCGAGCAGCCCCGCCTCGGGCGCCAGGATGAAGCGGAAGGCCAGGCCCAGGGCCGGCGCGGCGATGGCATAGGGCCACACGAACACGGTGCGGTAGACGCGGGCACCACGCAGGTTGCGGTCGGTGAACAGCGCCAGCATCAGGGCAAGGCCCATGGCGAGCCCGGTCGAGGCGAGGCCGAAGACGAGGCTGCGCCCCACCGCGTCCCAATAGACGGGATCGCGCAGCAGTTCGGTGAAGTTGCGGAACCCGACCCAGCGGTTGCCGCCGCCCCAGGCCTGCTCCAGCGTGAAGGCCCAGTAGAGCGCCTGCCCGCTCGGCCAGTAGAAGAAGACGAAGACGAGCAGGAGCATCGGCGCGGCGAAGAGCAGGCCGATGGTCGTGGACGAGAAAGTGACGCGCTTTTCCATGCGATGTGCGAAGCGTCGGGGGCGTGTCTCGAGGGAGACCGGCGTGACGGTCTTCAGGCGCCGGTCCCGGACGCAGCGGCTGCCGGCCCGGGACCCGCTATGGCTGTGTCCGGGCGCCGGCCCGGACGAGCCGGTCAGGGCAAGGCCTTGCCTTCGTAGGTGTCGGCGAAGCGCTTGGTCAGGTCGTTGCCGCGGGCGACGACGGTGTCGATCGCGGTCTGGACGTCCTCGTTCTTGGCGAAGACCGCCTGCAGGCCGTTGGCGACCTCGCCGCGGATCTGGATCATGGCGCCCAGGCGGATGCCGCGGGTGATCGGCGTCGGCTCGCTGGCGGTCAGGCTCTTGATCGCCCATTCGCGGCCCTTGTACGGCGCCTTGTCGTAGAAGCCGTTCTTGACCATGAAATCGTAGCCGGACTTGCGCACCGGGATGTAGCCGGTGTTGGTCGACCAGAACAGCGCCTCTTCCGGCTTGGCGATGAAGTCGAAGAAGGCGGCCGCGGCCTTGTATTCGGGCTGCGACTTGCCGGCGAGGACCCAGAGCGAGGCGCCGCCGACCAGCGAGTTCTTGCGCTCCGTGCCCTTGTAGACCGGCAGCCAGGCGACATCCCAGGCCATGTCCGGCTTGGCGGTGCGGCCGATGGCGCCATGGTCGCCGACCGAGGTGAGGATCATCTGGCAGTCGCCGCCGGCGAAGGCCTCGACCATGGTCTGGCCGGTCTCCTTCGACTTGATCACCGCCAGGCCCTGGTCGTACCAGCTCTTGAGATCCTTGATGTACTGGACAAATTTGGTCTTGTTGAACAGGAGCTCGGCGTCGAGCCCGTCAAAGCCGTTGTTCTTGGTGGCGATCGGCTCGCCATGGATGGCGGAGAACTGCTCCAGCAACTGCCAGCTCTCGTCGCGGCTGATGTTGAAGCCGAGGGGGCAGCTGTAGCCGGCGGCCTTCAGCGCCTTCATGTCCTCGCCCGCCTCCTCCCAGGTCCCCGGCGCATGGTCCTTGCCGATCTTGGCGAAGGCGTCCTTGTTCCAGTAGAGCAGCGCCGTGGAAGAATTGAAGGGGAAGGACAGCATCTCGCCCTTGGAGGTGGCGTAGTAGCGGGCGATGCCGGGGAAGTAGTCGTTCCAGTCGACCTTGTAGCCGTTGTCGGCCATCAGCTTGTCGGCGGGATAATAGGCGTCGGAGAGCATCAGCGTCGCGGTGCCGACGTCGAAGACCTGGACGATGGTCGGCTGCTTGCCGGCGCGGAAGGCGGCGATGGTGTTCTGCACCGCAGCGTCATACGAGCCCTGGCTGGTGCAGGTGACTTCATAGTCCTTCTGCGAGTCATTGAAGTGCTGGCACACTTCCTGGACGCGCTTGGCAATGTCCCCGGTGTTGCCGAACCAGAAATCAATCCTGGTCTTTTCGGCAAGAGCCGTCGAGGTGCCGACGGCGAGGCTCAGAAGACTGGCGGCGGCGAGCACCGCGCCCCGCAGCGAAAGGTTCATCTTGTCATCCCCCTGCTTGAACTGGCCCAGGATCAGTGAGCGTCCCTGCAGCGGGTGGTAGTCGCTTTGTATGACACTTTGAAAACCGCCCGGCCCGATCCCGGGAAACCTGCGACGGCAGGGCTCATATCTTCAGGCTGGCGCCGGCGCGCAGCAGCGCCCAGTAGAACAGCGCCGTGGCAAGGCCAAGCAGGCCCATCGCGATCCAGAACCCGCCCTCGGTGTGAGTGAGCGGCAGGCCCTCGGTGTTCATGCCGAAGATGCCGACCACCAGCGAGCCCGGCAGCAGCAGCGCCGTCATCACCGCCAGAGCCCGGAGGCTGCGGTTCGATTCCTCGGCGAGCTCGCTCGCCACCTCCTCCTGCAGCAGCCGCGCCCGCTCACTCACCATCATCACCTCGCGGTCGAGGGATTGCAGCCGGGCCCCCAGGCGCTGCAGCATGGCATGGCCGGAGGACGGCAGCTCCCAGTTGCCGCGATCCTCCTCCTGGAACATCGCGACCAGCGCCGCGATCGGCCGATGCACGGAGACGGCCAGCCGGCGCACCGCCACCAGCCGCCGCCGCTCATTGCTCAGCCGTTCGCCGACAATGTGGTCCTCCACCGCGTCGAGCTCGCCCGTCACCTCGGCGAGGCGCCGGCCGGCGGCCCGACAGAAGCGGGAGAGAATGGCCTCGAACAGGGCATAGCCGCTTTCCGGCCGCAGGCCGGCGTCGAGCGCCTCGCGCACCGCCTCGACCGAGGCCAGCGCATGGCGGCGGCCGGTGACCAGCAGCCGCGGGGCGACCGCGAAATAGAGCCGGCCGACACCGCCGCCGCCGCGGGCCCACTCCCTGTGGAAATCGGCGCAGACGCCATAGACCACCCCTGCCTCATGGCCGAGCGTCAGTGCTTCGTCGTGGTGCTCCAGGATCGATCGGACCGCCGGCGGCAGGCCGCAGACCTGCCCGACCCAGCCATGGGCGCGCCGGTCGATCAGGTCGAGATGCAGCCAGACCCAGCCTTCGGGCCGCCGAAGCGCCTCGGCCACCGCGTCGGCGGCAAGCGGCCGGGCCGGCTCGCCCGGCATCATGGCATAGGCCCAGATGAGACCGGACATGTAATCCTGGTCGGGGACGATCGGCGCCGGCGGCACGGAGAGCTGGAACATGGCCGCGAATGCCTCGCTCGCCGGAGAATCGCCCTGGGGGCACACCCTAGCGCCGGCGGATGAAGCGGCGGTGACGGCGTCCGGCCGGACGACTCAGGGCCAGGACTTGGACAGCGCCGCCGCCAGCAGCCAGAGGCCGAGGTCCCGAGCGGCCTGCCGGTCGAGCGCGATGGTGCTCTTGGAGCCGTAGCCGGTGTTGCCGGCCCAGGGATTCTCAACGGTGAGCGCGATCGCCCCGTCGTCGGCGATGGCCTTGACGCAGTCCTGCTCATAGCCCTTGCCGCTGTAGAAGATCGGCACGAAGCGGGCCATCGCCTGGTCGAGGGCCTCGATCTCGGTCTTGCTCAGGGTGGACATGACACGTCTCCACGCCATGCGGGCCGCAGCGGGCCTCGCTCCGCCACCCGTCCCGAAGCCCCCGCAAGCCGGCAAGCGGCTGGGCGGTTCAGGCTTTCATTCGGCCACCGCCGCTCCCGCCGGCCGACGATTGTCGTTGGCGCCGAAGACGGTGCCCGGCTTGGGCTGCCAGAGCTTCAGCGTGTCGTCGCCGAAGGACGGCAGGGCCTCGCCGGCCGGACGGGCGTCGGCCGACAGGATGGCTTCGACCGCCGCCCAGGGCTTCTGGACGGCGACGCGATGACCGCGTTCGACAAGTGCCTGGATCGTGTCGGGCGACAGGGCGTAGGGCTCGGCATAGATCACGTCCGGTAGCCATTGATGGTGGATGCGCGGGGCGTCGACCGCCTCCTGCAGCGACATGCCATGATCGACGATATTGATGATCGCCTGCGCCACGGCCGTGATGATGCGCGCGCCGCCGGGACTGCCGAGCACCAGGAAGGGCTTGCCGCCGCGGGTGACGATCGTCGGACTCATCGAGCTCAGCGGCCGCTTGTTCGGCGCGATGGCGTTGGCCTCGCCCTGGACCAGACCGAACATGTTTGGAGCGCCGGGCTTGAGCGTGAAGTCGTCCATCGTGTCGTTGAGGAAGAAGCCGGTACCCGGCGCCATCACCTTGGCGCCGAAATAGGCGTTGATCGAATAGGTCACCGCCACGGCGTTGCCGGCCGCGTCGACGACGGAATAATGGGTGGTCTGCGTGCCCTCGTGCGGGGGGATGCCCGGCCCGACGTCGCGCGAGGGCGTGGCGCGGTTGCGGTCGATCACGGCGCGCACGGAGGCGGCATAGGATTTCGAGGTCAGCTTCTGCACGGGATTGCTGACGAAGTCCGGGTCGCCCAGCGTGTTGTTGCGGTCGACATAGACATGGCGCATCGCCTCGGCCATCAAGAGCACGGTGTCGGCGGAGCCGTAGCCGAGATAGCCGAGCGGATAGAACTCCAGCACGTTGAGAAGCTCGCAGATCGCCGTGCCGCCCGAGCTCGGCGGCGCCGCCGCCAGGATGTCGTAGCCGCGATAGCTGCAGGTGACGGGATCGCGCAGCGGCGCCGTATAGGCGGCGAGATCTGCCTTGGTGATCAGGCCGCCGCCGGCCTGGCTGGCAGCGGCGAGCTTGTCGGCGACGGCGCCCTGATAGAAGACGGACGGACCGTCCTTGGCGATGGCCTCCAGCGTCGCGGCGAGGTCGGCCTGCACCAGCCGCTCGCCCGGTTGCAGGCCGCGACCCTCCTTGAGGAAGATGGCGGCGATGCCGGGGTCGCGCCTGAAGGCCTCGGTGCCGGACGCCAGGATCGCCGCGTCGGCGGCGTTGAGCACGAAGCCTTCACGGGCGAGCTTGATCGCCGGCGCCATCACGTCGGCGCGCGGCAGGGTGCCGAAGCGCGTCAGCGCCGTGTCGAGTCCCATCACCGAGCCCGGCACGGCGGCTGCGAGCCAGCCGTCGAGGCTGGCGCGCGGCGTCGGCGCGCCTTTGGCGTCGAGATACATGTCCGGCCTGGCGGCACCCGGCGCCTTCTCGCGGAAATCGATGAAGAAGGAGCGGCCGTCGGCCAGCCGCAGCGTCATGAAGCCGCCGCCGCCGATATTGCCGCAGCACGGGTTGACCACCGCCTGGGCATAGCCGACCGCCACGGCGGCATCGACGGCATTGCCGCCCCGGCGCAGAATCTCGGCGCCAACCTGCGAGGCAAGGGCCTGGTCGCTCACCACCATGCCGCGCCGGCCCTCGACCGGCTGGGGCGAGATCGCCGCTGCAGGCACGGCGGCCGCGACCGCGAGAACCAGCACCAAAGCCCGGAGCGATGCCCGGCGCACCACCTGTCCCATGCGATACTCCCCTCTGCCGCGGCGATCATGCTACCGTCGCGCCGGTTGCGCCAGACCTTCCGGAAGCCCGCATGCGCCTGCCTGTCGCCGTCCTCACCCTGCTGGTGCTGGGCACCGCCGCGCCGGCCGCCAACCGGTGCGGCATGCGGCCGGACGACTGGTGCCCCGCCAGGTCCGGCGATCCTTGCGGCCGCCATGGCAGCGTCGAAACGTGCCGGGCCGACAAGACCTGCTACGGCCTGCCCTACTCCGGTGAATCCCTGGTCGCGTGCAGGCGCGACGATCGCGGCTTCGGCCTCAACTGCCCGACCGTCGGCTGCACGAGCGAGGAACCGGCCAAACCCTGACGGCGCCGGCCGAATCAACCTGCCCCAGGTGGGATTGGCCATGTTCAAGGCCGGCGGCAGCGCAAGCCCCGAAACCGCGCGCCCTGGGCCGGCCCGTGCCGCGGACCAGCCGGCGCTGGCGCCGCGGGCCCACATGCGCTAAGAGCCCCGCCCCCTTTCCACCCGCGAGCGCCCCATGCCGACACAGCCTGCCGCCGACATGTCGATCGGCATCGATTTCGGCACCAGCAACACGGTCGTCGCCATCGCGCGGCCCGGCGCGCCGGCCATGACCGTGACCTTCGACCACAATGGCCGGCCACTGAACAGCTACATCTCGGCGCTCTGCTTCTGGGACGAGCGGCGCGGCGGCTCGGCCACCACGCGCGTGGAGGGCGGCCCGTGGGCGATCGACCAGCTCGTCGACGCCGGCGCGCCGCAGCGCTTCATCCAGTCATTCAAGACTTTCGCGGCCAGCGCCACGTTCCAGGACACCCGCATCTTCCGCGAGAAATACCGGTTCGAGGACCTGCTGGTCGCCTTCCTCCGCAGCCTCGCCGGGCACGCCGGGGCGCCGCTCGATCTTTCAGGGGCGCGGGTGGTCATCGGGCGGCCGGTCAAGTTCGCCGGCCAGCACCCCAATGACGGCCTCGCCATGCAGCGCTACCGCGACGCCTTCGGCCGGATGGAAGCTGGTCAGGCGACCTATGTGTTCGAGCCGGTCGGTGCCGCCTTCTTCTACGCCCGCGGCCTGCAGCGCGACGCCACCGTCCTGGTCGCCGACTTCGGCGGCGGCACCAGCGACTTCTCGGTGATGCGCTTCGAGCGGACCGGCGGCCAGCTCAGGGCCGAGCCGCTGGGCCATGCCGGCATCGGCATCGCCGGCGACGCCTTCGACTATCGCATCGTCGACCGGGTGGTCTCGCCGCGGCTCGGCAAGGGCTCAAGCTATCGCTCCTTCGACAAGGAACTGGCCGTCCCCAACCACTACTACGCCAACCTGGCGCGCTGGCACCAGTTGGCGATGATGAAGGCCAATGGCGACCTCAAGGGCCTGCGCGACCTCGCCAAGGTGGCGCTGAAGCCGGAGCTGCTCCTGAAGTTCGCCGATATCATCGAGTTCGACCTCGGCTTCGCTCTCTACCGCGCCGTCTCGGAGGCCAAGTTCGCCCTCTCGGCCGGCGACGAAGTCCGCTTCCGCTTCGCCGGCGAGGGCATCGACATCGGCGCCACGGTCACCCGCCGGGATTTCGAGAGCTGGATCGCGCCCGACGTCGCCCGCATCGCCGCCACGGTGGACGAGGTGCTGCGCCGCGCCGGCACGGCGGAGGACGAGATCGAGCGCGTGTTCCTCACCGGCGGCACGTCGCTGGTGCCGGCGATCCGAAACCTGTTCGTCAATCGCTTCGGCGCGGAGCGGCTGACCAGCACCGACCAGTTCGAGTCGATCGCCGCCGGCCTGGCAATGATCGGACAGGAGGCGGACGTGGCGCGGTGGGCAGCGCCGGAGGCGGAGTAGGCCGCGTCCCGCCCCGGCCCTCGGCTGGCGGCGCCTGCCGTTGACAGTCCCTGCGGCGGCCCCTTCGATGGAGACACTCATGGCACAGAACATCTACGACAATCCGGCTTTCTTTGCCGGCTACAGCCAGTTGCCGCGCCAGGTCCACGGGCTTTCGGGAGCCCCGGAATGGCCGGCCATCCGCGCCGTGCTGCCCGACCCGGCCGGCAGGCGCGTGGTGGATCTGGGCTGCGGCTTCGGCTGGTTCGCGCGCTGGGCCCGCGAGCACGGCGCCGCCTCCGCCCTCGGCCTCGACCTGTCCGAGAACATGATCGCCCGGGCGAAGGCCGACACGCCCGATCCGGGGATCGAATACCGGATCGCCGACCTCGAGGAGCTCGACCTGCCCGAAGCTAGCTTCGACCTCGCCTACAGCGCTCTCGCCTTCCACTACATCCGGGACTTCGCGCGGCTGGCGCGCACGATCCACCGTTCGCTCGTGCCGGGAGCCGACCTGGTCTTCACCGTCGAGCACCCGATCTACATGGCCGCGGCGCATCCGCGGTGGTGGGCGGACGAGGACGGCCGCAAGACCTGGCCGGTCAACGGCTATGCCATCGAGGGCGAGCGGCGGACGGACTGGTTCGCCAAGGGTGTGCTCAAATATCACCGCCGGGTCGGCACGACCCTGAACGCGCTGATCAGCGCCGGCTTCGCCATCCGCCACGTCGAGGAGTTCGCGCCGACGGCCGAGCAGGTCGCGCAGGTCCCCGACCTGGCGGAGGAGCTGGAGCGCCCGATGATGCTGCTCATGGCCGCGCGGCGATAGGGCTGCCATCGGCCTCTCCCGAAGCGGCAACGCCGCTCGTGCCGACCGAGAGGGTGGCGACGCTGGCACCCCACTGGTCGGAATTGAGGAGCGCCCGCGAATCCCCGTGCGGCGCCCGGAACGCCGTACCCTTGTCCGTCATGCCTCGGCTCCTTCGCGCGTGTCCAGGGCCGATTTCACCCCGGTGCCGGTGAAACGCCACGCCGCCAGGCAGCCGAGCAGCGCCGACGGCACGAACACCACGAAGACCCAGAGGGCGGCCGAGGCGGCGGCTGCCGCGGTCGCGCCTTCGGCGAGGCCGGCGGAGTTGGCGGCGATGCCGGCAGCCGCAGCGCCGAGAGCGTAGCCGATGCGCTGGACGTTCGGCGCGGCGGCGGCGGCAAGCGTCTGGTCCTCCGCCGCGGCGTTGGCGGTGAGACGCCCCATCAGGAAGGGCCAGAACACGCCGAAGCCGGCACCCTGCAGCAGCACGCACAGCGCCAGTCCGGCGAGCGAGCCCAGGGTAAGGGCCAGCGCCAGGCCGCAGGCGCCGAGGGCCGCGAGAACGGCGCCGGTGCGGATCAAGGCCGGCTGGCGCGATGGCGCCGCGCGCGAGACCAGCAGGGTGCTGACGCTCCAGGCGACGGATTCGCCGGCCAGCAGCCAGCCCGCCATCAGGGGCGGCTCGTCGAACACCAGCTTCAGCACCAGCGGGCCGTAGATCCAGAAGCTGGTGGTCGAGGCCGACAGCAGCAGCACCATGCCGAGGCCCGAGGCCAGCGGATGGCCAGGCGTCAGGCTGTGGCGCGGCAGCATCCGATCGGCCGAGATGCCGTCGCGGCGGGCGGCCACGACCAGCAGCACGGCGCCGAGCCCGGCCAGGACGATCGAGGCCGTCATGCCGCCGGCCTCGCCGGCGGCGGAGATCGCCAGGACGGCGGCGAAGAGCAGCAGCAGCGGCAGCCAGGGCCAGCGGCCGCCGGAGTGCCTGAGCACCGGGTTGGGCAGCAGCGCCGCCACGGCCGCCGTCAGGACGGCCGCCTGGACCAGGAACAGCCAGAAGGCGCCGCGCCAGAAGCCGATCTCGACGAACAGGGCGCCGAGCAGCGGGCCGGTCAGCGCCGCCACGCTCCAGATCACGGCTTCGAGGGCGATCAGGCGGCTCCACAGGCGCTCGGGAAAGAGCGCCTGTGTCGCGACATAGCCGAGCGCCAGCAGCATGCCGCCACCCATGCCCTGCAGCAGGCGGCTCGCCAGCAAGATCGGCATGTCCGGCGCCAGGGCGCCGATCAGGCAGCCGATGCCGTAGGCCAGGATCGCGGCCAGGAAGGCCGGTCTGAGGCCGAGGCGCAGCACCACCGCCCCGGCTGCGGCGCCGGTGACGATCGAGCCGATCTGGTAGAGCGCGATCGTCCAGTTGATCAGGGTGACGCCGCCGATGTCGGCGATGGCGGCCGGCATCAGCGTCGCCGTGACCAGGGAGTCGGCGGCATGCAGCCAGATGCCGCCGCAGATCATGGCAAAGGTCTTGAGATGGCCGGTCCCGGCCAGGTCGCGCCAGATCGAGAGCCTCGCCATGCCGCTTGCCTCGGTTATTTAACAATGGCAATCTTGCTTAATTCTACTATTTAAGCAAGTACTGTATTGCTAAAAAAGAGAGGCGATTTGGACAAGGGTTCCGAGGCCGTGCTGTTCCGACTCAAGATGCTCGGCCCGACCAGCGCCGAGGTGCTGGCGGCGCAGCTGGAGGTCAGCGTCCAGGCGGCGCGCCAGAGCCTGGACCGGCTGCTGCGCGACGGGCTGGTGGCTTTCGCCGACACGCCGTCCGGCCGCGGACGGCCGCGTCGCACCTGGTCGCTGACCGCTGCGGCGCAGTCGCGCTTTCCCGACACCCATGCCGAGCTGACCGCCGAGCTGATCGGCCTCGTCCGCGACGAGTTCGGCGAGGCGGGCCTGGATGCCCTGGTGGCGCGGCGGGCCGGACATGTGCGCGCCTATTATCGCAGCCGCTGCGGCATCAAGCCGTCGATCGAGGGCCGGCTCGCCGCCCTGGCCGAGGCGCGCACGGCCGAAGGCTACATGGCGGCCTGGACCCGCGAGCCGGACGGCTCGTTCCTGCTCGTCGAGAACCATTGCCCGATCTGCGCCGCCGCCATGGTCTGCCAGGGCTTCTGCGCCAGCGAGCTGGACCTGTTCCGCGAAGTCATCGGCCGCGACTGGCAGGTGGAGCGCATCGACCACATCGTCGCCGGCGCCCGCCGCTGCGCCTATCGGATAACGCCGGTCGTAGCCCCGCGCTGACCGCGGGCCAGGCCCGTGGCGCCGTCACCGCATGGTGCGGATGACCTGGATGTCGAGGTCGCGGATCTTCTTGCGCAGCGTGTTGCGGTTGACGCCCAGGAGCTCGGCCGCCTTGATCTGGTTGCCGCGGGTGGCCGCCAGCGCCGCGCCGATCAGCGGCTCCTCGACGTCCTTGAGGATGCGGTGATAGAGGCCGGGGGGCGGCAGGTCGTCGCCGAACTTGCCGAAATACCGGGCCATGTGCCGCTCCACCGAGGCGGACAGCGTCTCGTCCGCCAGGGTCTCGCCCTCCAGCGGCATGGATTCGGGCGTCGACAGCTCCTGCTCGATGATGGAGGCGGTGATCGTCTCCTGCGGGTAGAGCGCGGCGAGGCGGCGCACCAGATTCTCCAGCTCGCGCACATTGCCCGGCCAGCGATGGCGCTTCATCCGCTCCATCGCGGCAGCATCGATGTGCTTGACCGGCAGCCCTTCGCGCTCGCCGAGCTTGAAGAAGTGGCGCACGAGATCGGGCACGTCCTCGGCGCGCTCGCGCAGCGGCGGCAGGCGCAGCGGCACGACGTTGAGGCGGAAGAACAGATCCTCGCGGAAGAAGCCCTGCTGGATCAGGATGCGCAGATCCTTGTTGGTGGCCGCGACGATGCGCACATCGGTCTTGATCGGCGTGCGCCCGCCGACCGTGGTGTACTCGCCCTGCTGCAGCACGCGCAGCAGCCGGGTCTGGGCCTCCATCGGCATGTCGCCGATCTCGTCGAGGAACAGCGTGCCGCCCTCCGCCTGCTCGAAGCGGCCGGACGACCGGGCATTGGCGCCGGTGAAGGCGCCCTTCTCGTGGCCGAACAGCTCCGACTCGATCAGGTCGCGCGGAATGGCCGCCATGTTGATGGCGACGAAGGCGCCGTTGCGGCGCTTGCCGTAGTCGTGCAGGGCGCGGGCCACCAGTTCCTTGCCGGTGCCGGACTCGCCGTTGATCATCACGGTGAGGTCGGTCTGCATAAGCCGGGCCAGGACGCGATAGATCTCCTGCATCGCCGCCGAGCGGCCGACCAGCGGAATCGCCTCGGCGTCGTCCTGGGGGCGGGCCGGCACCTTGTTGCGCGGCTCGGTCAGGGCGCGGCCGACGATGGCGATCAGCTCCTTGAGGTCGAAGGGCTTGGGCAGGTAGTCGTACGCCCCCTTCTCCGAGGCGCGGATCGCGGTCATCAGCGTGTTCTGGGCACTCATCACCACGACCGGCAGCTCGGGCCTGAGCTTCTTGATGCGCGGCAGCATGTCGAAGGCGTTCTCGTCCGGCATCACCACGTCGGTGATGACGAGATCCCCCTCGCCCTGGCTGACCCAGCGCCAGAGCGTGGTGGCGTTGCCGGTCGAGCGGACGTCGTAGCCCGCCCGCGACAGGGCCTGGCTGAGGACCGTGCGGATGGCGGCGTCGTCGTCCGCGACCAGAATGCTGCCTGCCTGCATCGCCATGGCCAGTACCCCGCTCCAGGCAGGATTTCCGAACTCCGCCCGCGGGGCGGGGCCGAAACCCTGCAGATTCTCAACTCGAAGCAGCACCTCCGGGATCGGAACCGCGTTCCGACCCCGGAAGCAATCTCTAGGATCCGCGCTCGGGCCGATACATCGGCAAGAGGATGCGGAACGTGGTGCGACGCGGCTGGCTGTCGCATTCGACGATGCCGCCGTGGTCACCGACGATCTTGGCCACCAGCGCCAGGCCGAGGCCGGACCCCGTCACCTTCGTGGTGACGAAGGGATCGAACAGATGCGGCAGCAGATCCCCCGGCACCCCCGTCCCGTTGTCGCGGATGCAGATCTCGAGCGGCAGGCCGACCCGCGAGGCCGAGCCCGGCACGGTGAGCTTCACGCCCGGCTTGAAGCCGGTGGTCATCACGATCTCGCCGTCGGAATGGCCGTCGATGGCCTCGGCGGCGTTCTTGACCAGGTTGAGCACCACCTGGATCAGCTGGTCCTTGTTGGCCAGGACATGCGGCAGCGAAGGATCGTAGTCCTCGACGAAGCGGATGCGCCGGGCGAAGCCGGACTGGGCCAGCTTCTTCACGTGCTCCAGCACGACGTGGATGTTGATCGGCTCGCGCGCGACCGGCCGCTCGTCGGAGAACACCTCCATGCGGTCGACCAGCTTGACGATGCGGTCGGCCTCCTCGCAGATCAGCCGGGTCAGCGCCCGGTCCTGGTCGTCGACCGACTGCTCCAGGAGCTGGGCCGCGCCGCGAATGCCCGAGAGCGGGTTCTTGATCTCGTGCGCCAGCATGGAGGCGAGCGCCGTCACCGAGCGCGCCGCGCCGCGATGGGTGAGCTGGCGGTCCATCTTGTCGGCGATGGTGCGCTCCTGCAGCATCACCACCACGCCGCCGGAGCGGTCGAGCAGCGGCGCTACCTGGATGTCGACCAGCCGCTCGGCGCCGATGCGCGAGGATCCGATGTCGACGCGATATTCATTCACCGGCGCGGCGCGCTCGCGCACCTGCTCGATCAGGGCCAGCAGCGGCGAGCCGAAGGGCAGGAGATCCTTGAGCTGGTGGCGCCGCATCACCGGCGCGCTGATCTCGAAGAAGGCTTCCGCCGCCATGTTGGCGTCGGTGACATGCCCTTCGGCATCCACGGACAGCACGGCGTGCGGCAGGGCGTTCAGCGCCGCATCATGATTGGGCATGTTGGCCGGCAGGGTGGTCATGCGGCGGCCCTGAAGCCGAGCGTGTCGAAAAAACGGGCAAAGTCCGCCTCGACCGCCTGCGGATCCTCGCCGCGCAGCACCCGGCCTCGCAAGTCGCCGTCTCCGCCGCCGAAACAGTCCTGCGCCGCCTCCATGGTCGAGGCCAGATGCTTGCGGGCGTGGCGCACGCCGGCGGCGGCACCGTAGAGGCCGAGCAGGCCGCGATAATGCTCGAGGGCGAGGTCGCGCTGGACCATGGCGGGCGGCGGCTCCGGCTGGCGGCCGCCGGCAAGGCCCCGGGCGATCGCCCCGGGAAGCCAGGGCCGACCCTGCGCCGCCCGGCCGACCATGACCGCGTCGGCGCCGGAGCGCGCCAGCATCTCGCGCGCATCGGCGAGCGAGCCGCAATCGCCATTGGCGACCACGGGGATGGCCACCGCCTGCTTCACAGCCCGGATCGCCCGCCAGTCGGCGCGGCCCTTGTAGAACTGGTTGCGGGTGCGGCCGTGTACGGTGACCATGGCGATGCCGGCCCCCTCGGCCCGGCGCGCCAGGTCCGGCGCGTTCAGGCAGGTCTCGTCCCAGCCGAGCCGCATCTTGACCGTGACGGGCACGCGCACCGCCGCCACCGTCGCCTCGATCAGGGTCAGCGCATGGTCGAGGTCGCGCATCAGGGCCGAGCCCGACCAGCCGCCGGTGACGCGCTTGGCCGGACAGCCCATGTTGATGTCGATGATGTCGGCGCCGGAGGCCTCGGCCACCCGGGCGGCCTCGGCCATCCAATGGGCCTGGCGGCCGGCGAGCTGCACCACATGCGGCCCGATGCCGGGCGCCTCGGCCCGCAGCCGCGCTTCCTCGTCGCCCGTGGCCAGGAGGTCGCTGGCGACCATTTCGGACACCACCAGCCCGGCGCCCTCGCGCCGGACGATGCGGCGGAAGGCTGCGTCGGTGACGCCGGACATCGGCGCCAGGACGACGGCGTTGTCGACCGCGACCGGGCCCACGGCAAAACCGGATCGGGTGCCGGGAGGCGCTGCGTCAGGCCCCTCGGCGGCTGCTGTGCCTGGCATGAGCGCGGGCCTCCGTCTGTGCCCGCACCTTAAGCCGGTGTCAGCATGCGCATCAAGGGTCAATCGCCTGTTTTGCGTGCATGCCCGTAAAACGGGCAATGCATGGCTCAATGAGTCGTCAGGAAAGCGCGGGCGGCGCGCTGGGCCTCGGCGACGGCCTCGCGGCTCATCTCCGCCGCGACCTCGCCGCGCCGACGCGCCGCGTCGGCGCAGCCCTTGGCGGCAGCGATGTTGAAGAACTTGTGCGCCTCGACGAGGTCGACCGCGCCGGCGCGGCCGGCCGCGCACTGGACGCCGAGATCGTAGAACATCTCGGCGGTGAACACGGCGCCGGCCATCTCGGCCATCTCGGGCGCAGCCATTTCGAAGCGAGCCATCATCCGTCTCCCTGCTGGAGCGGCCTCGTTCACCGGGCCCCTCGCCGCTCAAGTGCCTGAAGGCCTTGGCCTTCGTTGCAGGCAGAATGCCGGAGGCGCCTGAATCGGCGTTTAAAACTGTCGGTGAATCAGCGTCTAATGAAATTCAAATGCGAGATTAATTTAACCGATCCGAAACCCCGTTCGTTTGCAAAGGCCGGCCAAAGGTTAAGATCCGGCCGCTTCCGGCGCCCGGCCGGCAAGGAACGGGAAACCATGGCTTCAGGTCGGTCGAGCCGCATCGGCGGGGACAGGCCCGGCAAACCGGCCTATCCTTCGCCGCCTGGCCGCCCAGCGCGCCCGGGAGGAACACATGCTCAGGATCGCCTTCGCCACCCTTGCCTGGCTTGCCGGTGCCGCGCCCGCCTTCGCCGGCGACCCCACCGGCCTCTGGCTGCGCAGCAACGGCGAGTCACAGGTGCGCATCGCGCCCTGCGGCAAGGCGCTGTGCGGCACCGTCGCCTGGGTCGACGACCCCGCCAAGCAGAGCGGGGTCGGCATGCGCGTCTTCTTCGACATGACACCGACCGGCGACAACCGCTGGAAGGGCAAGGCCTTCAACCCGGAGGACGGCAGGACCTATTCCGGCACCATGACCCTGTCCGGCAATGCGCTCACCACGGCCGGCTGCGTGCTCGGCCTGTTCTGCAAGTCGGTGAGCTGGTCGCGGGTGAAGTAGTCAGCGCGCCCGTTGCCCGAACAGGATCGCCTGCGCCGCCTTGTCCTTCGACAGGTCCGACTTGCCGGCATCCTCCGTGGTCACGGCGAGCCCGCGCTGCACCGCCGGGCGGGCGAGCACGGCCTCGAGCCAGCGCTTGAAATGCGGAAACTCCGCGATGTCCTGGCCCTGCCGCTCCCAGCCCCTGGCCCAGCCGACGCAAGCCATGTCGGCGATCGAATAGTCGCCGGCCAGGAACTCGCGGTCGGCCAGGCGTCGGTTCATCACGCCGTAGAGGCGGTTGACCTCGTTGGTGTAACGATTGATCGCATAGGGCACCTTCTCCGGCGCGTAGATGCGGAAATGGTTGGCCTGGCCCGCCATCGGACCAAGGCCGCCCATCTGCCAGAACAGCCATTGCTCGACCTCGACGCGCGCACGCTCTTCGGCGGGATAGAAGCGGCCGGTCTTGCGGCCGAGATATTGCAGGATCGCGCCGGACTCGAACACCGAGATCGGCCGGCCGTCCGGACCGTCGTGATCGACGATCGCCGGCATGCGGTTGTTGGGCGAGATGGCCAGGAAGCCGGGCTTGAACTGGTCGCCCGTGCCGATGTTCACGGGAATGACGGTGTAGGGCAGACCGGCCTCCTCCAGGAAGATCGTGACCTTGTGACCGTTGGGGGTGGGCCAGAAATAGACGTCGATCGGCGTGGTGCTGGCCATGGCGGCGCTCCGGTTGCTCGGTACCTGGGCAGATATGGGCAGGCGCGGGACCGCGCAACGGCAAAGATCGACAATTGTCGAATGACGGATCCGGCCAGGCCTCGCCCCGCCGCCGGCAGGTCGCGGCGGCGACCTCGGCCGGACGCGGCTCGGATGCCGGCTTGCCGTCACCGGAGCCGCGGAAGCCGCCGCCGGTCGGACCGGGACGCTCTGCCTCAGTTTTGCCGGACGACGGCGCCGATCGCATTGACGACGAGGCGCGCGGCCGTGAGGGCCGACAGGCCGTCGACGTCCGCGGGAGGATAGAGCTCGACGAGGTCGAAACCGGCGATCCGCGCGCGCCTGCCGAGGCCTGCGATCAGGTCGATCGCCTGCGTGTAGCCGAGGCCGCCCGGCGTCCGGGCCGCGACGCCCGGCATGATGCCCGGATCGAGGCCGTCGCAATCCAGGGTGACGACGACCTTCGCGCCCTCCGGAACATGCCGGAGCGCGGCCTCGACGCCGTGCGCGTGGACCTCGCGGGCCGTCACGAAACGGCTGCCGCGACGCCGGGCCGCCTCGATCTCGGCCGGCCGCGCACTGCCGACCCCGCGCATGCCGACCTGCACGATGCCGGCGACATGCCCCATCTCGCTGGCGCGGCGCATCGGGCTGGAATAGCCGTGGCGTTCGCCATGCAGTTCGTCGCGCCAGTCGATATGGGCATCGATCTGCAGGATCCAGATCGGCCCGTGGTCGGCAAAGCCGGCGAGGAAGGGGATCGGAACGGAATCATCGCCACCGAGCAGGATCGGCACGGCGCCCGATGCCAGCACGTCCCGCGTCTTCTCCTCGATCCCGGCTCGATTCCCTGCATTGTCATGCATCACGGTCGGAATATTGCCGACATCGACGCATGAAGGCGGCTTGCCGTCGAACAGGGGACCGTCGAGATCGAAGTCCCAATGCTCGACGAGGCCCGCGTCGACCTGGCTGGCGGCACGGATGGCGTCGGGCGCGAGGGCATAGCCGCTGCTGTCCCTGGCGGGATAGGTGCTGCCGTGGCCGGCCCCGAAGAGCACGATCCGGGGTGCGCGCCCGCCGTCGAGGCGGGCGGGAAACCCCAGGAAGGTGAGGGCAAGGGTCATTGGGAAGGCGGCTCAGATGCCGAGCTTGCTCTTCAGCAGGTCGTTGACGGCCCCCGGCGCCGCCTTGCCGCCCGTCTGCTTCATGACCTGGCCGACGAACCAGCCGAGCATGGTGGGCTTCGCCTTCACCTGCTCGACCTTGTCGGGGTTGGCGGCGATCACCGCATCGACCGCCGCCTCGATCGCGCCGGTGTCGGTGACCTGCTTCATGCCGCGAGCCTCGACCAGGGTGCGCGGGTCGCCGCCCTCGCTCCAGACGATCTCGAACAGGTCCTTGGCGATCTTGCCGGAGATCGTGCCTTCGCCGATCAGGTCGACGATGCCGCCGAGCTGCGCCGCCGAGACCGGCGAAGAGGCGATGTCCTTGCCTTCCTTGTTCAGACGGCCGAACAGCTCGTTGATCACCCAGTTGGCCGCCGCCTTGCCGTCGCGGCCCCTGGCCACGGCTTCGAAGAAGTCAGCCGATTCGCGCTCGGCCACCAGCACGCCGGCGTCATAGGGCGACAGGCCGTAATCGGCGATGAAGCGCGCCTTCTTGGCATCCGGAAGTTCGGGCAGGTCCTTGGCCAGCGCGTCGACATAGGCCTGGTCGAACTCGAGCGGCAACAGGTCGGGGTCGGGGAAGTAGCGATAGTCGTGCGCTTCCTCCTTCGAACGCATGGAGCGCGTCTCGCCCTTGCCGGGATCGTAGAGGCGCGTCTCCTGCTCGATGACGCCGCCATCCTCGAGGATGGCGATCTGGCGGCGCGCCTCGGTCTCGATCGCCTGGCCGATGAAGCGGATCGAGTTGACGTTCTTGATCTCGCAGCGCGTGCCGAAGGGCTCGCCCGGCCGGCGCACGGAGACGTTGACGTCGGCGCGCAGGTTGCCCTTGTCCATGTCGCCGTCGCAGGTGCCGAGATAGCGCAGGATGGTGCGCAGCTTGGTCACATAGGCGCGCGCCTGGTCGGACGAGCGCAGGTCCGGCTTGGAGACGATCTCCATCAGCGCCACGCCCGAACGGTTCAGGTCGACGAAGGACATCGAGGGGTGCTGGTCGTGCAGCGACTTGCCGGCGTCCTGCTCCAGGTGCAGACGCTCGATGCCGACCGTCAGCGTCTCGCCCGTCTCCGGCACCTCGACGACAATGGTGCCCTCGCCGACGATCGGCTGCTTGTACTGGCTGATCTGGTAGCCCTGCGGCAGATCCGGGTAGAAGTAGTTCTTCCGGTCGAACACCGACCTGTGGTTGATCTGCGCCTTGAGGCCGAGGCCGGTGCGGATCGCCTGGCGCACGCATTCCTCGTTGATCACCGGCAGCATGCCGGGCATGGCAGCGTCGACCAGCGAGACATGGCTGTTGGGCTCGGCGCCGAAACCGGTGGAGGCGCCCGAAAACAGCTTCGCCTCGGAGGTGACCTGGGCGTGGACCTCCAGGCCGATGACCAGTTCCCAGTCGCCGGTGGCGCCCTTGATGATCTTCTTGGGGTCGACGGCGGCGGTCATGGCGGGGCTCCGGACGGCGGGATCGAATGCTGGGCTTCCGAATAGAGGGTCGTGGGCTGCCTATCAAGTTTCAGCCGCCGGCGCCTGCCCCCAGCCGTCCTCGAACACCAGCTCATCGAGCGGCAGCCGCCGGGCCCAGCGCTTCGCCTCCAGCTCCGGCCGCTCGTAGAGCCGGTCGACATAGCCGACGCAGAGATAGGCGACGATGACGATGCCGGCGGGGATGCGCAGGATCGCCCGCATCCGCGCCTCCTCGAAGATCGAGACCCAGCCGACGCCGATGCCCTCGGCCCGGGCCGCCAGCCAGAGGTTCTGCACGGCGCAGGCGGTGGAATGGAGATCCATGTCGCGATTGTGGGTGCGGCCGAGCACCGCCGGCCCGCCGCGGGAGCGGTCGCAGGTGACGCAGATGTTGAGCGGCGCGGCCCGGATGCCTTCCAGCTTCAGCGAGCGGTAGAGCGCCGCGCGCTCGCCGGTGAACAGCGAGGCGGCCTCGGCGTTGGCCGCCTCGAACGCCCGGCGCACCTCCTCCTTCACCGCTTCCGAGCGGATGAGCAGGAAGTTCCACGGCTGCATCAGGCCGACCGACGGCGCATGATGCGCCGCCTCCAGCAGCCGCCGGACGACGTCGCCGGGGATCGGCCGCGGCAGGAACGGGCCGCGCACGTCGCGGCGCGTCTCGATCGCCCGATAGAGCGCGGCGCGCTCGCCTTCGCTGAACGGACCGGCCGCGACGAGACCGGCGTCGATCGGATCGGAAACAGGTTCGGGCATCGGTCTCCCCACCATGCCGGATCGCCCGTTCCGCCGTCCGTGCGGAAAGAGCTTGCCGTCTGGCCGGTCTTCCGACTCCGGATCCTCCCGTTCCGGCGCCTTCCCGGCCCTGCGGCCAGTGGCGTCATCCTGCCGGAACAGTCCCCGTCACGGCGTTGGGCACGTCGCGGATTGGCACCGCGTTCCCGATTCTCCCGCATGCGCGGGCACCAGACGCAGCAGCGATAGCGCAGGTGCAGCCCCGCCGGCAAGGCGCCGCTTGCGATCCGCCCGCCAGCCGGCATTGTGGGGGCAAGCAGCCTGTCGTGGCTTTCGCCACGCTTGATTTGCATTTTTCAATGCAGAATCAAGGCTGCGCAGACTCACACGTGCAAGCAGGTCCGCGAGAACCTGCCTTGCCTGGATGCCCCCGATGCCCCCACACCCCGACCGCCCCGATCGCATCCCCACGCTCGCCACCGAGCGCCTGACCCTGCGCGGCCACGGCATCGGCGACTTCGACGCCATGGCCGCGCTGTGGGCGGATCCGGAGGTCACGCGCCACATCGGCGGCCGTCCTCTGACCCGGGAAGAGGCCTGGGGACGCCTCCTGCGCTATGCCGGACTGTGGTCCTTGCTCGGCTACGGCTACTGGGCCATCGTCGAGACGGCATCCGGCCGCTTCGTCGGCGAGGCCGGGTTCGCCGATTTCCGGCGGGAGATCGAGCCGCCGCTCGACGGCATCCCCGAAGCGGGCTGGATCCTGGCGTCCTGGGCCCAGGGCCGGGGGTTCGGGACCGAGGCCCTGCACGCGATGCTGGCCTGGGGCGAGGCGTATTTCGGGCCGGTGCGCAGCGCCTGCCTGATCGCCCCGGAGAACCTGCGCTCGATCCGCCTGGCGCGGCGGTGCGGCTATCGGGTGGCCTCGCCGGCCGCCTACAAGGGCCAGTCCCTGCTCCTGCTCCGGCACGAAGCCGGCGCCCAGATGTGATGCTGCTGTGCAACAGGCCGTGCGCGACCTTGGATGCGGCGCGATGCCCCCCTTGCGATTCGAGAGAATCGCCGGCACGTTCGAGGCGTCGTCAACCAGCGAAAGGAGGTGATCCAGTGTCTCATCGGTGTGAAGTCCGGTCCTCGGCGCTCTGGATCCTCACTCTGCGCGAGGTCCGCGGCGCCTGACGCCGGTTGGCCGTCAAGGCCGGACCAGACCCGAATTTTCAAGCAAGCCCAGAGGCGGAACGCACGGCGTTTCGCCTCTGTTGCGTTCCGGGGGCCGGGCAAGCCGCCCCGATGGCAGCCGGTGGCGGCCCTATTCGCCGAGATGCTCGGCCTCGTAGCGGCAGATCCAGTCGATCAGATTGCGCCACACGGCTTCGGCCAGATCCGGCGGCAGCCCCCGGGCCTGCGCCAGGCCGCGGACATGGGCGACCACGTCCTCCACCCGATCGGGAATGAGCGCCGGCAGGTTCTCGCGCGCCTTCACGGCGATGACCCGCTCGACGATGCCCATGCGCTCGGCCAGCAGGGCGACCAGGCCGCCATCGATCCGGTCGATCTCCCGGCGCAGATCCGCCAGCGTATCGGCGCGCTCAGCCGCCACGGCGGCGCGCCCTGCCCTGCCGGAGGGCGCCCATCACGCCCACCACGCCTTCGGCCGCGGCAGCGGCCCTGCCGCCTGCTCGATCACCTCGCCGAGGGCGAACAGGGTCTCCTCGTCGAAGGCCCGGCCGATCAGCTGCAGGCCGAGCGGCAGGCCGTCGGCCGACAGGCCCGCGGGCACGGCCAGGCCGGGCAGGCCGGCCATGTTCACGGTCACGGTGAAGACGTCGTTGAGGTACATCTCCACCGGATCGGCATCGGCCTTCTCGCCGATGCCGAAGGCGGCGGAGGGCGTCGCCGGGGTCAGGATCGCATCGACGCCGGCGGCATAGGCCTGCTCGAAATCGCGCTTGATCAGCGTCCGCACCTTCTGCGCCCGGACATAGTAGGCGTCGTAGTAGCCGGCCGAAAGCACATAGGTGCCGATCATCACCCTGCGCTTGACCTCGGCGCCGAAGCCGGCGGCGCGGGTGTTCTCGTACATCTCGACGATGTCGCGGCCGGGCACGCGCAGGCCGTAGCGCACGCCGTCATAGCGGGCGAGGTTGGACGAGGCTTCCGCCGGGGCGACGATGTAGTAGGCCGGCAGGGCGTATTTCGTGTGCGGCAGCGAGATCTCGCGGATGGTGGCGCCGGCGGCCCTGAGCCAGTCGACGCCGCGCTGCCACAGCGCGCCGATCTCGGCCGGCAGGCCGTCGATGCGGTATTCCTTCGGGATGCCGATGACCATGCCCTTGACCGAGCGGCCGACCGAGGCCTCGTAGTCCGGCACCGGCACGTCGACCGAGGTGGTGTCCTTGGCGTCGGGCCCGGCCATGGACCGCAGCAGGACGGCACAGTCGCGCACCGTGCGGGCGAAGGGGCCGGCCTGGTCGAGCGAGGAGGCGAAGGCGACGACGCCCCAGCGCGAGCAGCGGCCATAGGTCGGCTTGATGCCGGTGATGCCGGTGAAGGCGGCTGGCTGGCGGATTGAGCCGCCGGTATCGGTACCGGTCGCGCCGGCGCAGAGCCCGGCCGCCACCGCCGCGGCCGAGCCGCCGGAGGAACCGCCCGGCACCAGGAAGCCCCGGGTCTCCCCCTTGCCGAGCTTCGCCCTGGCCTGGGCGCCGTCCCAGTTCGGCGGCAGCCAGGGCGAGACCACGGGACCGAAGGCCGAGGTTTCGTTCGACGAGCCCATGGCGAACTCGTCATTGTTGATCTTGCCGAGCATCACCGCGCCGTCGCGCCAGAGCTGGCTGGTGACGGTGGATTCGTAGGGCGGCTTGAAGTCGCCGAGGATGCGCGAGCAGGCGGTGGTGCGCACGCCCTTCGTCGCGAACAGGTCCTTGATGCCGAGCGGCACGCCCTCGAGCGGGCCGCCCTCCCCTCTGGCCAGGCGCTCGTCGGCCGCCGCGGCCATGGCCAGCGCCTCGTCGGGGGTCTCGAGCACGTAGGCATTGAGGCCACGCGCCTTCTCCATGGCGGAGAGATAGGCGCCGGTCGCCTCCACCGAGGTGAAGCTGCGGGCCTTCAGCCCGTCGCGGATGCCGGAGAGGGTGAGGTCGGTGATGTCGGTCACGTTGAAATTCCGGAATGGGCGTCGCAGCGCACGTGGGTGATCGGGCGGGCGGAGCCGCGCCTATTCCACCACCTTGGGCACGAGAAAATAATCATCCTCGCTGGCCGGCGCGTTCAGCACGATCTCGTCGGCGATCTCGCCGTCGTTCACCACGTCCTGCCGCTTCTTCATCACCATCGGCGTCACCGAGGTCATCGGCTCGACGCCGGAGACGTCGACCTCGTCGAGCTGGGCGACGAAGTCGAGAATGGCGTTGAGCTCGCCCTGCAGGTGGGGAACGTCCTCCTCGGGGACGGCGATGCGCGCGAGATGCGCGATTCGCCTCACCGTCTTGGCGTCGACAGACATGAAGACCCTCGATTGGCACGGAATATGGGCTGGGCGCGGTCTATCACGCGGATCTTTCGCAAGGCAACCGGCGCGAGGATGCAGGACCGGGCTCCGTCGCTGCTCGGACGACGTGGGCAGGCGCCGATGGCAGACAAGGCTCCGCCCCCTCAAGCGTCATGGACGGACTTGACCCGTCCATGACGGAAACGTTGCACCAGGAATTTTGCGGCTGCGTCTTCCGTTGTCCCCGGCACGCCAGGCGCCTCCCCTCCGGCGAGCGTCAGAGCTCGACAGCCTCGCCGCTCTTCGGCACCAAGACCCGCGTGCTGTGCCCCTGCAGCGCCGCGACGAACTCATGCGCGTCCGGCGCGAGCGGGGGAAACGAGGCGTAGTGGCAGGGCAGGACGGCGTCGAAGGCGAAGTAGCGCTTCACCGCCAGGGCCGCCACCTTGGGGCCCATGGTGAAGCGGTCGCCGATCGGCACCAGGCCGACCTTGGGCTCGTGCAGCTCGGCGATCAGGCCCATGTCGGAGAAGATGTCGGTGTCGCCGAGATGGTACAGCGTCGGCTGGCCCTTGGCCTTGACGATCAGGCCGTTGGCGGAACCGAGCGGCACCTGCACGCCGGCATCGCCCATGCCGGCGGAGTGATCGGCCCTCACCAGCGTCACGGTGAAGCCGCCCTGGCCGGTGGTGCCGCCGGTGTTCATCGGGTCCACGCGCTTCACGCCCTGGCCGGCGAGCCACATGCACAGGTCGTAGTTTGTGACGACGGTGGCCCCGGTCTCCGCGGCGATGGCGACGGTGTCGCCGACATGATCGCCATGGCCGTGGGTGAGGAGGATATGGCTGACGCCGGCGGTCACCGCGGCCCGGTCGCCGGTGAAGCCGGGATTGCCGGTCAGGAACGGATCGATGAGGATCGCGCGGCCGTCGAACTCGACGCGGAAGGCCGAATGGCCGAGCCAGATGATGCGCATGAGCGGAACTCCCTGCTATGACCCGCCTGTTGTAGCCCCGGCTCCGGCCATCTCAAGGCGTTTGAAGGATTTCGGCGTGATCCTGGACCTGTTCGACCTGGCGCGGCAGCTGAACCAAGACGAGCGGCTGCTCGGCATAGACCTCGGCACCAAGACGATCGGCCTCGCCCTGTCGGACCTGTCGCTGACCATCGCCACGCCGCTCGAAACGCTGCGCCGCACCCGGTTCTCCGCCGATGCCGACGCGGTGCGGGCGCTCGCTCGCCAGCACGGCATCGGCGGCTTCGTGCTCGGCTATCCGCTGAACCTCGACGGCACGAAAGGTCCCCGCGCCCAGGCCTCGGAGAGTTTCGCCCGCAACATGGGCAAGCTCACCGACATCCCCTTCGCCCTGTGGGACGAACGCATGTCGACGGCGGCCGTGACCCGCACGCTGATCGAAGCCGACGCCTCGCGCCGGCGGCGCGCCGAAGTGGTCGACAAGATGGCGGCCGCCTTCATCCTGCAGGGCGCGCTCGACCGGCTGGGATTCGGCTGAGCAGATAGTCCGGCAGGTCGAACATCCGCGGGCTTCCGCGGCCGTCCCGGCCCCGCCATGCCCAAATCCGGCCGAGGCCGAATATCGGCGGAGCGCGGAAATCCCGCTCAGGGAATGCGGATGAGCACCGGCGGCGCATAGGGCTGGTAGGAGCGGTAATAATTGGCATAGACGCTGCCATCCGCCGCCCGGCCGGCGCGGTAGACATAGCCGCCGAAGCTCGGATCCCGCCGCGGCGCAGGCTCAGGCGCAGTCTCGCCGTCACCGTAGACGGTGCCGTCGACGACGGCCACGCCCGGCACGCCGCTGAAGGCGCTCCACCCCCGCTGCTCCAGGCGACGCCGGTCCCAGCCCGGATGCGGCTTCACCCACACCGGACGGTTCGGCCCCGTCATGGGGCGGCGCGGCTCAGCCGCGGCCTCGGCGACGAACGCCGCCGTCATGGCGCCGGCCAGCACGGCCAGCCAGATTTCGGGTCGTCTCGTCATCGTCGACCTCCGGACCTGTCTTCAGACGTCCCGGCCTCCGGCGATGCCCTGCCGCCCATCGCCTGCCTCGACCTTAGCGCAATCGCCCGGCAGGCCCAAGGGCGGCGCGCCGGCCGCCTGCCGAACCGCCGCGGAAGCGGTGGAAAAGCGACGGCTCCCGCCATCGCGGCTTGCCGGCCTGCGGACCGAGGCCTATGAAGCTGGCTTTCGATGACACCGCAGCGCCCGACCTATCCGCACCGCCATCTCCTCGGCATCGAAGGCCTGAAGGAGAGCGACATCGTCGCCCTGCTCGACGAGGCCGACGCCCATATCGCCTTCAACCGGCAGATCGAGAAGAAGTCGTCCGCCCTGCGCGGCCGCACCCAGATCAACCTGTTCTTCGAGCCCTCGACGCGGACCCAGTCCTCCTTCGAGCTGGCCGGCAAGCGCCTCGGCGCCGACGTGATGAACATGTCGGTCGCGTCGTCCTCGGTGAAGAAGGGCGAGACGCTGATCGACACCGCCATCACCCTGAACGCCATGCGCCCGGACGTGATCGTGGTGCGCCACAGCCAGGCCGGCGCCGTGCACCTCCTGGCGCGCAAGGTCGACTGCGCCGTGGTCAACGCCGGCGACGGCGCCCATGAGCACCCGACCCAGGCCCTGCTCGACGCCCTGACCATCCGGCGCAACAAGGGCCGTATCGCCGGGCTGATCGTGACGATTTGCGGCGACATCCTGCATTCGCGCGTGGCCCGCTCCAACATCATCCTGCTCAGCGCCCTGGGCGCGCGGGTTCGCCTCGTCGCCCCCTCGACGCTGCTGCCGGCCGGCATCGAGCGCTTCGGCGTCGAGGTGTTCCGCGACATCCGCCAGGGCCTGCGCGACGCCGACATCGTCATGATGCTGCGCCTGCAGCGCGAGCGCATGACCGGCGCCTTCATCCCCTCGACCAAGGAGTTCTTCCGCTTCTACGGGCTGGACCAGGACAAGCTCGCCCACGCCAGGCCCGATGCGCTGGTGATGCACCCCGGGCCGATGAACCGCGGCGTCGAGATCGACACGGCCGTGGCCGACGGCGCCCAGTCGCTGATCCGCGAGCAGGTGGAGACCGGCGTCGCCGTGCGCATGGCGGTGCTGGAAGCCCTGGCCCGCAACCTGCCGAACACGTGAGCAAGGCCATGCGCCAGGACAAGACCACCGAGCGCCCCCTGCTCCTCGCCAATGCCCGCCTGGTCGATCCGGACGGGGCGGGCGAGACGCGCGGCAGCCTGCTGATCCGGGACGGCCTCATCGCCGGCGTCGGCACCGTCGCCGCGCCCGAGGGCGCCGACATCGTCGACTGCGCCGGCGCCGTGGTGACGCCCGGCCTGGTCGACATGCGGGCGGTGACCGGGGAGCCGGGCGCCGAGCACCGCGAGACGCTGGCCACGGCCTCGCAGGCCGCCGCCGCCGGCGGCGTCACCACCGTGGTCTGCGTGCCCGATACCAATCCGCCGATCGACGACCCGGCCGTGGTCGATTTCGTGCTGCGGCGCGCGCGCGACACGGCGATCGTGCACATCCATGCCATGGCCGCCCTGACCAAGGGCCTCGCCGGCAAGGAGATGACCGAGATCGGCCTGCTCCTGGAGGCCGGCGCGATCGCCTTCACGGACGGCGCCCGCAGCATCACCAATGCCCGGGTGTTCCGCCGCGCCCTCACCTACGCCCGCGATTTCGACGCGCTGATCGTGCATCACACCCAGGATCCGGATCTCGCCGCCGACGGGGTGATGAACGAAGGCGAGTTCGCCAGCCGTCTCGGCCTGCCGGGTATTCCCGCCGCGGCCGAAGCGATCATGCTGGAGCGCGACATGCGGCTCGTCGCGCTGACGGGCGCGCGCTACCACGCCGCGACCGTGACCTGCCGCGCCTCGCTGGAGATCCTGCGCCGCGCCAAGGCCGACGGCCTGCCGGTGACGGCCTCGACCTCGATCAACCATCTGACGCTGAACGAGAACGACGTCGGCGCGTTCAAGACGTTCTGCAAGGTCTCGCCGCCGCTGCGCCACGAGGACGACCGGCTGGCCCTGGTCGATGCGGTCAGGGACGGCCTGATCGACGCCATCGTCTCCGACCACAATCCCCAGGACGTGGAGACCAAGCGCCTGCCCTTCGCCGAGTGCGCCGACGGCGCGGTCGGCCTGGAGACCATGCTGGCGGCGGGCCTGCGCCTCGTCCATGACGGCTCGCTGCCGCTGGCGACGCTGCTGCGGGCGATGGCGGCGCGGCCGGCCAGGCTGCTCGGGCTGCCGGGTGGGCGACTCGCGCCGGGCGCACCGGCCGACCTGATCGTGCTCGACCCGGACATGCCGTTCGTGCTCGACCGCGACACGCTGAAATCGCGCTGCAAGAACTCGCCTTTCGACGGCGCGCGCATGCAGGGCATTGTGCTGCGCACCATCGTCGCCGGACGCACCGTGCACACCTCGCCTTGACCGCGCTCCGCCGGATTGAAATGCTCCTCGCCTTATCCGGCGATTGCCCGGACCAGGCTCTCAACCGAGCGTCGCACGGCGCAACGAGGTGACGACCATGCCCGACCCTGCCGCCTCGCTCGCCTCGCCGCTGGCGCTGATCCTCGCCGCGGCGGTCGGCTATCTGCTCGGCTCGATCCCGTTCGGCCTGATCATCACGCGCCTGGCCGGCCTCGGCGACATCCGGGCGATCGGGTCCGGCAATATCGGCACCACCAACGTGCTGCGCACCGGCCGCAAGGACCTGGCGGCGGCGACGCTGCTGCTCGACGGCGCCAAGGGCGCGGTGGCCGTGCTGATCGCCCAGGCGCTGTGGGGGCCGCAGGCGGCGCTCGCCGCCGGCCTTGCCGCCTTCCTCGGCCATGTCTTCCCTGTGTGGCTCAAGTTCAAGGGCGGCAAGGGCGTGGCCACCTATCTCGGCCTGCTGGCCGCCTTCGCCTGGCCGGCGGCGCTGATCTTCGCGGCGATCTGGCTGGCGGTGGCCTTCACCACCCGCTTCTCCTCGCTGTCCGCCCTCACCGCCAGCCTCGCCAGCCCGATCGTGCTGGCGCTGCTCGGCCAATGGCGCGAGGCGGCGCTGTTCGCGGTGCTGACGCTGATCGTCTGGATCATGCACCGGGCCAATATCCGCCGGCTGCTGAGCGGCAGCGAGAGCCGCATCGGCCAGAAGGCATGACACGACAGCGGCGGCTGACCGATCGGGAGCGCCTGGACCGGCTGCGCCTGATCCGCAGCGAGTCGATCGGCCCGAGCCGGTTCAGGGACCTGCTGCGCCAGTTCGGCAGCGCCGCCGCCGCGCTCGACGCCCTGCCCGTCCGTCCCTCGGCCGAAGCCGAGGCGCAAGCCGAGCTCGACGCCATGGCGCGGCTCGGCGCCCGCTTCCTCTTTCTGGGCGAGCCCGACTATCCGGCGGCGCTCGCCGCGATCGACGACCCGCCGCCGCTGCTGGCCGTGCGCGGCGACGCCGGCATGCTCTCCCGGCCGACGGTGGCTATCGTCGGGTCACGCAACGCTTCCGCCCTCGGGCTGCGCTTCGCCGCCAGCCTGGCCCACGGCCTGGGCGAGGCAGGCTTCGCCGTGGTGTCGGGCATGGCGCGCGGCATCGACGGAGCAGCGCACGCCGCCTCGGTCGACAGGGGAGCGGTGGGGGTGATGGCCGGCGGCCTCGCCCGGGTCTATCCCGCCGAGCACGAGCCGCTGGCGGCGCGGATCGCGGAACAAGGCTGCCTGGTCTCGGAACGGCCGGTGCACTGGGCCGCCACCGCGCGCGACTTCCCCCGCCGCAACCGCATCGTCTCGGGCCTCTCCCTCGGCGTCGTCATCGTCGAGGCGGCGCTGAAGTCCGGCTCGCTGATCACCGCCCGCCTCGCCAACGAGCAGGGCCGCGAGGTCTTCGCCGTCCCCGGCCATCCGCTCGACCGGCGCGCCGAGGGCACGAACCAGTTGATCCGCCAGGGCGCCACCCTGGTCCGGGGCGCCGACGACGTCGTCGAAGCGCTGCAGCCGCTGCTCTCGCCCGGCGCACTGATGCCGATGCCGCGCCGCGGCGCCGGCCGCAAGAGCGAGTCCACCACCGCCCCGCGGCTGCCCCTCGACGAGCCCGTCGCCGCCGCCCCGCCCGGCCGCGACGGGCTGCTCTCCCTTCTCGGCCCCTCTCCGATCGCCGTCGACGACCTCGTGCGGGCCTCCGGCCTCGGCCTGCGCGCGGTGCAGCTCGCCATCCTCGAGCTCGACCTGGAGGGACGGATCGAGCGCCACGGCGACAACCGCATCTCGCTGCGTTAGCGGCGGCTCGAAGCCGGGGCGAGAAATTGCGCGGCGACGGCGCACCGGGGTATTTGACTTGGCCGCCCCTTTTCACCATGTTCCGCTGCAATTGCCGCCCGGCCTGGTCCGGAGGATGTCCCCCGGCTCGAGGCGCGTGACGGTTTGCGTCACCGCGTCATGCCGGCTCCATCGCTTCGAATCCGGCCCGGGACTGCTGCGTCCCGCGAGCGGCAACTTTCCTTGTCCGAAGCCATTGTACCGCCCATGCCCGTCGTCATCGTTGAGTCTCCCGGCAAAGTGGAGGCGATCAACAAATATCTTGGCTCGAACTACAAGGTCGTGGCCTCCTACGGCCATGTGCGCGACCTGCCGGCCAAGGACGGATCGGTCGACCCCGATCATGACTTCGCCATGCTGTGGGAGATCGACGGCAAGGCGACGAAGCGCGTCTCCGACATCGCCAAGCTGGTCAAGGATGCCGACAAGCTGATCCTGGCCACCGACCCCGACCGCGAAGGCGAGGCGATCTCCTGGCACGTCCTGGAGATCCTGAAGCAGAAGCGCGTCGTCAAGGACATGCCGGTCGAGCGCGTCACCTTCAACGCCATCACCAAGGACGCGGTCCAGGCGGCGATGAAGCAGCCGCGCGACATCGACGAGGCGCTGGTCGACGCCTATCTCGCCCGCCGCGCCCTCGACTATCTCGTCGGCTTCCGCTTGTCGCCGGTGCTGTGGCGCAAGCTGCCGGGCGCCCGCTCGGCCGGGCGCGTCCAGTCGGTGGCGCTGCGCTTCGTCTGCGAGCGCGAGATGGAGATCGAGCGCTTCGTGCCGCGCGAATACTGGTCGCTCGTCGCCACCCTGGCGACGCCGCGCGGCGACCAGTTCGAGGCCCGCCTCGTCGGCGCCGACGGCGAGAAGATCCAGCGCCTGGACGTCGGCACCGCGGCGGAGGCCGAGGCCTTCCGCAAGGCGCTCGACGAAGCCCGCTTCACCGTCGGCTCGGTCGAGGCCAAGCCCGCCAAGCGCCATCCCTTCGCCCCGTTCACCACCTCGACGCTGCAGCAGGAAGCCGGCCGCAAGCTCGGCTTCTCGCCCGACCGCACCATGCAGCTGGCGCAGAAGCTCTATGAGGGCGTGCGGCTCGACGGCGAGACGGTCGGCCTGATCACCTATATGCGCACCGACGGCGTCGACATGGCGCCCGAATCGATCGCCGCGGTTCGCCGGATGATCGGCAGCGCCTATGCAGAGCGCTACTTGCCGAAGGCGCCGCGCAAATACACGACCAAGGCCAAGAATGCCCAGGAGGCGCACGAGGCGATCCGCCCGACCGACCCGTTCCGCCTGCCCAGGGACATGGCGCGGCATCTCGACGCGGACCAGGCCAGGCTCTACGAGCTGATCTGGAAGCGCACCGTCGCCAGCCAGATGGAGAGCGCCGAGCTGGAGCGCACCACGGTGGATGTGCTGGCCGAGGCCGGCGGGCGCCGGCTCGAGCTGCGCGCCACCGGCCAGGTGGTGAAGTTCGACGGCTTCCTGGCGCTCTACAACGAGGATCGCGACGACGAAGGCGACGACGAGGACGGGCGGCGCCTGCCGGCGATGAGCCGGGGCGAAAGCCTCGCCCGCAAGGCGATCGCCGCGACCCAGCACTTCACCGAGCCGCCGCCGCGCTACACCGAGACCTCCTTCGTCAAGCGCATGGAAGAGCTCGGCATCGGCCGCCCCTCCACCTATGCCGCGACGCTCTCCGTGCTGCGCAACCGCGGCTATGTCTCGCTGGAGAAGAAGCGCCTGAAGGCGGAGGACAAGGGTCGCCTCGTCATCGCCTTCCTGGAAAGCTTCTTCGCCCGCTATGTCGAGTACGACTTCACCGCCGGCCTGGAGGAGCAGCTCGACCGCATCTCCAACCACGAGCTCGACTGGAAAGAGGTCCTGCGCGACTTCTGGAAGGACTTTTCGGCGGCGATCGAAGGCACCAGCGAGCTGCGCACCGCACAGGTGCTGGACGCGCTCAACGACCTGCTCGGCCCGCACATCTTCCCCGACCGGGGCGACGGCTCCAACCCGCGCGGCTGCCCGACCTGCGGCACCGGCACATTGTCGCTCAAGCTCGGCAAGTACGGCGCCTTCATCGGCTGCTCGAACTATCCCGAATGCCGCTACACCCGCCAGCTCGCGGCCTCCACCGAGCAGGCGGACGGCGAGGGCGGCAACGGCGCCGAGCCCGGCAAGCGCGGTCTCGGCACCGATCCGCAGACGGGCCAGGAAGTGACGCTGCGCGATGGGCGTTTCGGCCCCTATGTCCAGCTCGGCGAGGGCGACAAGCCCAAGCGCTCCAGCCTGCCCAAGGGCATGAGCGCCGGGGAAGTCGACCTCGAGCGCGCCCTCGCCCTGCTGGCGCTGCCCAAGCAGGTCGCCACCCATCCCGAGACCGGCAAGCCGATCCTCGTCGGCATCGGCCGCTTCGGGCCCTATGTCCAGCACGAGAAGACCTACGCCAACCTGGAGAAGGACGACGACGTGCTGGCGATCGGCGCCAACCGCGCCATCGACCTGATCGTCACCAAGGAGAGCGGCGGCAAGGGCCGCTTCGGCCGCGCCGCGCCGGAGGGCCGCACGCTCGGCGACCATCCGGACGGCGGCCCGGTGGTCGCCCGTCCCGGCCGCTACGGCCCCTATGTCAGCCACGGCAAGGTCAACGCCACCCTGCCCAAGGGCATGGCCCTGGAGAGCGTGACGCTGGAGCAGGCGCTCGAGCTGATTGCCGCCAAGGCCGGGTCGGCAGCCAAGGGCACGGCCCGCAAGGCACCGGCGCGAGCCGGAGCCAAGACCAAGGCGGCGGCGGGTAAGGCCAAGGCGGTGACGAGCAAGGCCAAGGCGCCGGCCAAGAGCAGCGCCAAGGCCAAGACCATCGCCGACAGCGACGACGTGCCCTTCGAGCCGGACGCCCCGGCGCGCAAGCGCGGCTGAGCCCCTCCCGGGCGGCGGGGCCGACAAGGCCGGCATGAGCCCGTAGCGGGCGAGGCTCCGCCCTCTCAGCCGTCGTGGCCGGATCAAGTCCCATAGGCACTAAGATAGGGCCGGACCACGTCGCTCCGGGGAAAGGCGATACCCTTTCAGCGTCATGGCCGGACTTGATCCGGCCATCCACGCGCACGCCAACGACACAGGATCGGGTGGCGGCAGCCCTGCAATCGTCACGTTCCCTTACGAGATCGCATGCGATCTCGTCGAGATGGCCGGATCAAGTCCGGCCATGACGCGATGGAACGGGCGAGCCCGTGTCTCCGACGATCGCTTATCTCAGCGCCTATGGGATCAAGTCCGGCCATGACGGAAACGTTGCGCCAGGGATTTTTGCGGTCGCGCGGCCGGCCGCGGCTCACAGTTCGCTTACCCCGGTACGCTTCCTCCCGGCATCACCATCTTCCCTTGCGTTTGTTCCAGGCAAACACTATATCGGCGAAGCGATCATAGGCGATGCGTGCGACCTGGATCATTCCGGGCGCGCCGACGATCCTCCCCAGCCAGGCCTCGCCCGGAGTCCGCAGCCAGACCGCGACGGCCACATCCGCGCCGACGAGAAGGCGTCCCGTCTCATCCACGGCATGCAGTCGGCGGCGGATGTCGTCGAGCGCGGCGCCTCGGTCCACCAGCGCCTCCGGCTCCAGGTTGATGTCGCGAAACGCGATCGCGCCGGCCTCGACGGCGGCGATCAGCTTGTTGCGCTGACGGTCGATGCCGGCATCGCAGACCGGGCACCTTGTGTTGTACCAGACGGTCAACCGGGTCGCCATGACCTCCATTCCCTCCGCGCCGGCGCCGCGCCCGACCGGGTGCCCCCGCGCGGAAACCTGCTACAGATAGTCCATGAACCGAAAGATCATCGAGTCCACCAAATCCAAGACGGCGCAACGGGAGCCTGCCGGGCTGCCGAGCCGCGAGGCGATCCTCGCCTTCGTCGCCCGTTCCCAAGGCCACGCCGGCAAGCGCGAGATCGCCCGCGAGTTCGGCCTCGGCGGCGAGGATAAGATCGCCCTGAAGCATCTCCTCGCCGAGTTCGAGGAGGAAGGCCTGCTGGAACGCCACCGCAAGGGCTTCTCCGCGCCCGGCGCCCTGCCCCAGAGCTTCGTCGCCGACATCACCGGCCGCGACCGCGACGGCGAGCTCGTCGCCACGCCGGCCGAATGGGACGAAGGGCGCGGCCCGGCGCCGCGCATCCTCGTCGTCGTGCCCAAGCGGCTCGGCGGACCGGCCCCCGGCGTCGGCACGCGCGTGGTGCTGCGCCTCGCCGACGGCTCCAGCACCGGCGAGCCGACGGCGCGCGTCGTCAAGGTGCTGGAGCGCCAGCGCCACCGCATCCTCGGCATCTTCCGCCGGGCTGCCGATGGCAGCGGCCGCCTCCTGCCGGTCGACAAGCGCCAGGCCGGCCGCCACATGGCGATCCAGGAGCGCGATGCCGCCGGCGCCGAGGACGGCGAGCTGGTGGCGGTCGAGCCGGTGCGCACCCGCGGCGGCCTGCCGGGCGCCCGCGTGGTCGAGCGCGTCGGCCCGGTCGGCAGCGAGAAGGCCGTGAGCCTGATCGCCATCCATGTCCATGACATCCCCCACGTCTTCCGCGCCGACACGCTGGCCGAGGCCGAGGCGGCAAGGCCGATGACGATGTCCGGCCGCGAGGACTGGCGGCGGCTGCCCCTGATCACCATCGACCCGCACGACGCCAAGGATCACGACGACGCCGTGCATGCCGAGCCGGACACCGACCCGGTCAATCCGGGCGGCCACATCGTCACCGTCGCCATCGCCGACGTCGCCGCCTATGTCCGCCCGGACACGCCGCTCGACCGCGAGGCGCTGATCCGCGGCAACTCGGTCTATTTCCCCGACCGGGTGGTGCCGATGCTGCCCGAGCGCATCTCCAACGACCTGTGCTCGCTGCGCGCCGGCGAGGATCGTCCCGCCATCGCGGTGCGCATGGTCATCGCCGCCGACGGCCGCAAGACCGGCCACAGCTTCCATCGCATCATGATGAAGTCGGCGGCCAAGCTCTCCTACCAGCAGGCGCAGCGCGCCATCGACGGAGTGACGGACGAGACCACCGGGCCGCTGCTCGACCCGGTGCTGCGCCCGCTCTGGGCCGCCTATGCCTGCCTGCGCCAGGCCCGCGACCAGCGCGGCCCCCTCGACCTCGACCTGCCCGAGCGCAAGATCCTGCTCAAGCATGACGGCACCGTCGAGCGCGTCGTCGTTCCCGAGCGGCTCGACGCGCACCGGCTGATCGAGGAGTTCATGATCCTCGCCAACGTCGCCGCGGCCGAGACGCTGGAGGCGAAGAAGACGCCGCTGGTCTACCGCGTGCACGACGAGCCCTCGATGGAGAAGATCGTGGCGCTGCGCGAGTTCCTGCGCTCGCTCGACATCAACTTCTCCAAGCAGGGCGCGCTGCGGGCGGCGCAGTTCAACGAGATCCTCGATCGCGTCGCCGGATCGGACAACGCCCATCTCGTCAACGAGGTGGTGCTGCGCTCCCAGTCCCAGGCCGAATACGCGGCCGAGAACATCGGGCATTTCGGCCTCAATCTCAGGCGTTACGCCCATTTCACCTCGCCGATCCGGCGCTACGCCGACCTGATCGTGCATCGCGCCCTGATCCGGGCGCTTCGGCTGGGCGACGACGGCCTGCCGCAAGCGATGACGGCGGCGATGCTCGCCGACATCGGCGCGCGCATCTCGGCCTGCGAGCGCCGCGCCATGACGGCCGAGCGCGAGACCATCGACCGGCTGATCGCGCATTTCCTGGCCGACAAGATCGGCGGCATCTTCGAGGGACGCGTCTCCGGCGTCATCAAGTCGGGCCTTTTCGTCAAGCTGCTGGAGACCGGCGCCGACGGCTTCGTGCCGGCCGCGACGATCGGTCACGATTACTATCGCTTTGAGGAAGGGGCACATCAGCTCGTCGGCGCGGCGACCGGCGAGGCCTACCAGCTCGGTGACATCGTCACGGTCCGCCTGGTCGAGGCCGCGCCCTTCGCCGGGGCGCTGCAGTTCGAGATCGTCTCGGGCGGGCGCGCCGGCAAGCCGCGCGGGCGCCGGGCCGGGCCGATGAAGCGGCCGCGCATCACCGACCGCAAGCCGTCCGGGCGCAAGGCCAAGGCGGCGCGCAAGGGCAGGAAGGGAACGTCATGAGGGAGTACGGCGGCGGCGATCGCGACATCGGCCAGTCGGTCTGGCGCGGCTTTCTCGGCCGCTGCCCCAAATGCGGCCGCGGCCGCATGTTCCGCGCCTATCTGAAGGTCGCAGACCACTGCCCCGCCTGCAATGAGGCGCTGCATCATCACCAGGCCGACGACGCGCCCCCCTATTTCACCATGCTGATCGTTGGCCACGTCATCGTCGCCGCCGTGCTCGCCGTCGAGGTCGAATGGCATCCGGAGATCTGGCTGCACATGGCGATCTGGCTGCCCTTGACCGTGGTGCTGTCGCTGACGCTGCTGCCGCGCATCAAAGGCGCCATCGTCGGCCTGCAATGGGCCAACCGCATGCACGGCTTCGGCGCTGACGAGAAGACGGGCGGCGGCGCGCACACCGCCAAGGTCTAGGGCGTGTGCCGAACACCCTTGCCGCCGCTTGTGCGATCGAGGATGCTCCCGCCGACGTTCGCGACGAACCGATGGCCGGGCTGGACGCGATCCTTTCCGGCGATGATCGGCATAGCCGAGCGCGACGTCATCCAAATTCGGCATGGCTGGGCCGGACGGAGGCGCGCGGCAGCCTCATCACCGAACATGGGCGCGGCCTTGCGGCAAGGCCGGGATAGTTCGGCTGCCGCGACCGGCGCCTCCTTTTTCAATGGCCGCCACCCTGCCCGCCACGCACATCCGCCACGCTCGCGCCCCGGCTGCCCCCGATACATGCATTCATGGGCATCGCGATCAAACCGGGACATCGTGAAAAGCGCGGCGCGTCGACGTCCCCCTCTGCGCGCGCCGTCCAGCCTCCCGTCAGGCTTGGACAAGTCGGGCTCAAGCCCTGCCCTGTTCGCGCGATCGCCAGACTGATCGAGGAGTTCGCCGCCGCATCGGGCGGCACCGGCCGACTTCAAAATTGACAGGCCGCGACTTCCGGACCAAGTTGCCTATACATGTCCAATCCAATGAGGCGGCCCCGATGGAACGCTCGTCCGCGCGCTTCGATCTCACCGGCAGGCGCGCCCTGGTGACCGGCGCCAGCCGCGGCATCGGCCAGGCCCTGGCGCTCGGCCTGGCCGAGGCTGGGGCGGCGGTCGCCGTGAGCGGGCGCGACGAGGCGCGGCTCGGCGAGACCATGGCCCGGCTCGCCGCCTTCGGGCGGCCCGCGGCCGCGATCGCCATGGACGTGGCGCGGCCGGACGACTGCGCCCGCGGCGTCGCCGAGGCGACGGCCGCGCTCGGCGGCCTCGACATCCTCGTCAACAATGCCGGCATCGAGGAGGTCCGCGCCTCGCTCGACGTCGACGAGGCCGTGTGGGACCGCATCGTCGACACCAACCTCAAGGGAGCCTTCTTCTGCGCCCAGGCCGCCGCCCGGGCCATGGTCGCGGCGGGATCGGGCGGCGCCGTCCTCAACGTCTGTTCCCTGACATCGGAGGTCGGCGTGCCGACGGCCGTGCCCTACGGCTCGTCGAAGAGCGGCCTGCTCGGCATGACGCGGGCGCTGTCGGCCGAATGGGCGCCGCTCGGCATCCGCGTCAACGCCATCGCGCCGGGCTATTTCCGTACCGCGCTGACCGAGCCCTTCTATGCCGACGAAGCCTGGCGGCAGGGCATGCTGGGCAAGATCCCGCTGGCCCGCTTCGGCGCGCTCGACGACCTCGTCGGCGCCGCCGTCTACCTCACATCGGGCGCGGCCGGCTACGTCACAGGCCAGTGCCTGGCGATCGACGGCGGCTATCTCGCCTCGATCTGATTGAACCATCCATCTCTGCGATCGGAGGGCCGCATGGCCGACAGCGTCAACATCCACCGCCTGGCGGGGCTTTCCGCCGAAGGCCGCGCCGCTCTCCTGCGGCGGGCGGAGGCCGATCTTGGCGACTTCATCGAGCGCGTGCGGCCGATCGTCGAGGCCGTGCGCCTGGAGGGCGACGCAGCCCTTGCGCGCTACGCCCGCGACTTCGACAAGTCCGAGGTCGACCCCGCCGCCATCGCCGCCACGCCGGCGGATTTCGACGAGGCCTTCGCCGCGGTGGAGCCGGAGGTGCGCGCCGCCATCGAGTTCGCGGTCGGCAATATCCGAGCGTTCCACGAGGCGCAGAAGCCCGAGGAGATGTGGATGAAGGAGATCCGGCCCGGCGCCTTCGCCGGCGACCGGTTCCGGCCGATCCCTTCGGTCGCCTGCTACGTGCCGCGCGGCAAGGGTTCGTTCCCGAGCGTGGTGATGATGACCACCATCCCCGCCGTCGTCGCCGGCGTGCCGGAGATCTGCATCGTCACCCCGCCCGGCCCGGGCGGCAAGATCGATGCGGCGACGCTGGTCGCGGCGCGACTCGCCGGCGCGGAGCGGGTGTACAAGTGCGGCGGCGCCCAGGGCGTGGCGGCGGTGGCCTACGGCACGCAGACCGTCGGGCGTTGCGTCAAGATCGTCGGTCCCGGCAGCCCCTTCGTGGTCGCGGCCAAGCGCCTGCTCGCCGACATCATCGACCCCGGCATTCCCGCCGGGCCGAGCGAGGCGGTCATCCTGGCCGACGACACCGCCGACGGCCGCCTGGCCGCCCTCGACCTCCTGATCGAGGCCGAGCACGGGCCGGATTCCTCCGCCTATCTCGTCACCTCCAGCGAGGCCGTCGCCGCGGCCGCGGCCGCGGCCCTGCCCGGCTACTGGGCGAAGATGAGCCCGCAGCGTGTCGCCTTCTCCCGGGCGGTGCTGTGCGGGCCGCGCGGCGGCATCGTCGTCGCGCCGGACTTCGAGGCTGCGATCGCCTTCGTCAACGACTATGCGCCGGAGCATCTGGAGATCCTCTCCGACGAGCCCTTCGCCCATCTCGGCCGGATCGAGCATGCCGGCGAAATCCTGCTCGGCCGGCACACGCCGGTGACGCTCGGCAATTTCGTGCTCGGGCCGGACGCGGTGCTGCCGACCAACCGGGCGGCGGTGACGCATTCGCCGCTCTCGGTGTTCGACTTCATGAAGCGCACCTCGGTCGGCTACGTCACGGCGGCGGCCTATCCCGAGCTTGCCCGCCACGCCCGCGTGCTGGCCCGCTACGAGGGCTTCGACGCCCACGCGAACGCCATCTCGGAGATCCGCGACGAGTTGCTCCGCTAAGGCGTCTTGCGATTTGACGGCGTCGCGTCAAGTCGCAAGGACGCCTCGAAACAAGGCGTTGGAGCAAAGCGCGTTTCCATCAAAACACGCTTTGCTCTAGCGTTCCCCGACCCTGTAGCGGCTGCCGAGGGAGTGGCGGCGGCCGGGATAGGTGAAGCGGTTGAAGGTCGCCACGGCGGCACCGGACCAGGTGCGCCGCTGCATGGTCAGGCAGGGCTCGCCCGGTTCGAGCCCGAGGGCCCGGGCGATCTCGGGCGTCGCCGGCACGGCCGAGATGACATGTTCCACCTCGGTCAGCGGGATGGTCGCCTGCAGGTAGTCGAAGGTCGTCCCCCGGACGAAATCCTGCTCCAGATAGAGCGGCGCGAGATCGGGATTGACGAAGCGCTCCTCCAGCTGCAGCGGCAGGTCGTCCTCGAAATGCAGGATCAGCGAGTAGAACAGCGGGCCGGGCTGGCGCGGCGCGAAGGCGGCGGCCAGGTCGGCGGTCGAGGGCACGGCCTCGAGCCGGTACACCTCGGCCCGGTGCCGATGGCCGCGCGCCGCGATGTCGGCGACGATGTCGCGGATCTCGACCAGGGCGGATTGGGGCTTCGCCACCGCGACGAAGGTGCCGACCCCCTGCACCCGGCGGATCAGGCCGGCCGAGGTCAGCTCGCGCAGGGCGCGGTGCACGGTCATGCGCGAGACGCCGAGCTGCTCGACGAAGACGTTTTCCGAGGGCAGGCGATGGTCGGCCGGCCACTCTCCCGAGCCGATCTTGCCCAGGATATACCCCTTCACGCGCTCATAGAGCGGGCTCGCCGGGTTGGGCAGGTTCATAATCCGCATCCGCCGCAGGCAGTCATCTAGACAGGTCTAAACAGGCTATTGACAAGCCGCAAGGCCAGCCGCCTTATCGCCACGGCAGAGAGAGGGGATCAAGAATGAGCGATCTGATCATGAACCGCCGCCAGCTCGTGCAGGCCGGCGTCGGCCTTGCCGTGGCGGCGACCGCCGGACGGGCCCTGGCACAGGACATTCCGGCCAAGCCCGAGAGCGGAGCCGTCAAGATGGGCATCGAGCCCTGGCTCGGCTACGGCCAGTGGCATATCGCAGCCAAGAACGGCCTGTTCAAGGCCAATGGCCTCGACGATGTGGAGATCGTCAGCTTCACCACCGATGCCGACCTCAATGCCGCCATCGCCTCCGGCCAGATCCAGGCCGGCAACATCGCCACCCATACGGCAATGGCCTTCGCCGCCGCCGGCCTGCCGATCCGCATCGTCGCCCTGCTCGATGTGTCGATGACCGCCGACGCCATCATCGCCGACGGCTCGGTCTCCTCCATCGCCGACCTCAAGGGCAAGCAGGTCGCCTACGAGGAAGGCACCACCAGCGACATCCTGCTCAATTACGCGCTCGCCAAGAACGGCCTCACCACCGCCGACATCCAGAAGGTGCCGATGCCGGCGGCCGATGCCGGTGCGGCGCTGATCGCCGGCAAGGTGCCGGTGGCGGTGACCTACGAGCCCTATCTCAGCCTCGCCAGGGCGCAGAACGACAAGGTGAAGCTGCTGTTCACGGCCGGCGAGAATCCCGGCCTCGTCTCCGACGTCTTCATCGTGCGCGAGGAGTACCTGGCCGAGAAGCCCGGCCAGATCGTCGCGCTGCTGAAGGCCTGGGACGCGGCCCTCTCCGCCTATCGCGCCGACACCAAGGCCGGCCAGGCGATCATCGCCGACGCCGTGGGCGCCAAGCCCGAGGAGCTGGCGACGGCGTTCGAAGGGGTCACCTATTATTCGCTGGCCGAGAACAAGTCTCGCCTCGGCGGCGAGTTCCTGACCAAGGTGGTGCCGGAGGTGAAGGCGGCCGCGACCAAGGCCGGCCTGCTGACCAAGGATGTCGATCTCGCCAAGCTGATCGACAGCCGCTTCGTCGATGCAGCCACGAAGTGACGCCGCCGCCGGGGCGGGGCGCCGAGCCCGTCCGCGCCCCGGCCGGCGCCTGTTCGCGCTCTCCACCCGGCTGACCACCCGCGAATTCGTGCGCATCGCCGCGCTCGTGTTCGCGGGCCTCGGCGTGCTGTGGTGGGCGACGGCCGCAGCCGGCCTGGTGCGCCCGCTGTTCCTGCCCTCCCCGGCCATGGTGTTCGGACGCCTGGCCGAGCTCGCGGCCGGCGGCCAGCTGGCAGCGGACGCCACCGTCAGCATCTACCGAATCATGGTGGGCTTTGCGATCTCCACGGCCTTCGCCGTGCCCATCGGCGTGCTGATCGGCTCCTATCGCGCCTGGGAAGCGGCGATCGAGCCGTTCGTCGACTTCATCCGCTACATGCCGGTGGTCGCCTTCGTGCCGCTCACCATCCTGTGGACCGGCACGGGCGACGCGCAGAAATTCCTGATCATCTGGATCGGCACCTTCTTCCAGCAGGTGCTGCTGGTGATGGACAACGTCAAGTCGGTGCCCAACGACTTCGTCAATGTCGGGCGGACGCTGGAACTGTCCGAGCCGAAAATCCTGACCCGCATCATCCTGCCCTCGGCCATGCCGGGCATCTGGGACTCGCTGCGCATCAGCCTGGGCTGGGCCTGGACCTGGCTGGTCGTCGCCGAGCTGGTTGCCGCGACCTCGGGCCTGGGCTACCGCATCACCACGGCGCAGCGCTTCTTCCAGACCGACACGATCTTTGGTTACCTCCTGGTGCTCGGCGTGCTGGGCCTTGCCACCGACCAGATCATGAAGGCGATCGGCCGGCGCCTGTTCCGCTACCTGCACGTGCGCCGATGACCATATCGCCCAAGCTTCACATCGCCGGGCTCGGCAAGACCTTCCGTGGCGACCGCGGCGAGGTCGTCGCCCTCAAGGGCGTGACGCTCGACATCGGCGAGAACGAGTTCGTGTCGCTGGTCGGCACGTCCGGCTGCGGCAAGTCGACCCTCCTGTCGATCGTCGCCGGCCTCGACGAGCACGACGAGGGCGACCTCACGGTCGACGGCCGGCCGATCACCGGGCCGGGCCGCGACCGCGGCGTGGTGTTCCAGAGCTACACGCTGCTCCCCTGGCTGACGGCGCGCGGCAATGTCGAGTTCGCCCTGAAGGCCGCCGGCAAGAGCCCGGCGGAGGTGCGCTCGATCGCCGGCGAGCACCTGGCCCTGGTCGGCCTGACCGCCTTCGCCGATGCCTATCCCAGCGAGCTCTCCGGCGGCATGAAGCAGCGCGTCGCCATCGCCCGCGCCCTGTCCTACCGGCCGAAGATGCTGCTGATGGACGAGCCGTTCGGCGCGCTCGACGCCCTCACCCGCCATCACATGCAGGAGTTGCTCGCCCGCATCTGGGAGCGGCACCGCCTCACCGTGCTGTTCGTCACCCATGACGTGGAGGAGGCGGTCTACATGTCGGACCGCGTCGCGGTGATGTCGAACCGGCCGGGCCGGATCAAGGCGGTCGTGCCGATCGACCTGCCGCGCCCGCGCACCTACGCCATGGTGGCGACGCCGGCCTTCGCCGAGCTCCAGCACCGGGTGCTCGACGAGATCAGGGCCGAGTCCATTGCCATCGCCGCGCTCGGCGATGCCCTCGGCGAGGCACATCCGTGACCGGCGACGACTATCGCAGCCTCGACGCCAGCGGCCTCGCCGCGCTCGTGCGCCGCCGCGACGTCTCGCGCGAGGAGGTGCTGGCCGCGGCGCGCGGCGCGATCGCAGCCGCCAATCCGCGGATCAACGCGGTCATCGCCGAGCTCGACGTCCCGGCCGGGACGTCCGATCGGGACGAGGCGCCCTTCGCCGGCGTGCCCTTCCTGCTCAAGGACATCGGCGCGGCCCTGGCGGGCGCGCGCACCAGCTGCGCCAGCCGCTTCTTCCGGGACGCTCCGCCGGAGGCGATCGACGATGCGCTCACGCGGCGCTTCAAGGCGGCGGGCCTCGCCATCCTCGGCAAGACCAACCTGCCCGAGCTCGGCTTCAACGTCACCACCGAACCGGTGACCTTCGGGCCGACGCGCAATCCCTGGAATCCCGATCACAGCGCCGGCGGTTCGTCCGGCGGCTCGGCCGCCGCGGTGGCGGCCGGCATGGTGCCGATCGCGCATGCCACCGACGGCGCCGGCTCGATCCGCATCCCCGCGGCCTGCTGCGGCCTCGTCGGCATGAAGCCCTCGCGCGGCGCCCTGCCCCAGGGTCCAGCCCACGCCGACATCTATGGCGGCCTGGTTTCGGAAGGCGTGATCACCCGCTCCGTGCGCGACACCGCCGCCGCGCTCGACGCGACCTGGGGCGGTGACCCGGGCACCCCCTATGCGGCGCCCGCCCGCGCCATCGCCCTGTCGGAGACGACCGGCATGCCGGCGCCGGCCTTGCGCATCGGCGTGATGACCGCCTGCCCGGACGACGTCATCCTGGCGCCCGACGCGCTCGCGGCGCTGGATACCGCGGTCCGGCGCCTCGCGGATCTCGGCCATGCCGTCGAGCCGATCGTGCCAGATCTCGGCGAAGCCGAGCTGCTGATCCCGCGCGAGGTCTATCTCATGCAGGTCTGCGCCCAGGCCGCGACCGATGCCGAGGAGCTCCGGCGCCTGTTCGGGCGGCTGCCGGGCGAGGACGAGATGGAGCGGATCAATCTCGCCGCGGCCGAGCACGGCCGGAGGATTGCGGCGCGCGACTATCTGGCGACCACGCGGCGCGGCCACGCCTTCGCCCGGCGATTCGACGCGGTGTGGGAGCGCTGCGACATCCTGCTGACGCCGGCGCTGGCGAGCGCCGCCCCCAGGCTCGGCGCCTTCCCGACCGACCATGACGACGTCGCCGAGCATGTCGCGCGCATGCTGCGCTTCTCGCCCTTCACGGCGATCTTCAACGTCACCGGCGAACCGGCGATCGTCGTCCCCGTCACGGCCAATGCGCAGGGCCTGCCGCTGGGGGTCCAGCTCGCGGCCCCGCTCGGCGCCGACGCCCGCCTGCTGCAGGTCGCGGCCGCCCTGGAGCAGGCCCTCGGCCGGCCCGCGCAGGGAGCGCCGCTTCCCCCGGCGGCGGCCGCCTAGTGCTTCGCCCGCCGCCGTGCTAGGCGTCCGGACGAACAGGATGCCCCCGCCTTGGTCGAAGACATCACCCAGCGTCGAGAATCCCCCCTGCCTGCCTCGGGCGGCAAGGTCATGCGGCCGGCCGACGCCGCCAGCCTGATCGTCGTCGACCGGTCCGGCCCCGAGCCCCGGCTCCTGATGGGCCGGCGGCACGACGGCCACAAGTTCATGCCCGGGCGGCTGGTGTTTCCGGGTGGCCGCCTGGAAGCGTCGGACCGGGTGATGCGCGCCTACGGGGCGCTGCCCGTCCACACCGAGCGCAACGTCATCGCCCGCACGCCGCGGGCGACCGCCGCCAAGGCGCGGGCCCTGGCCCTGTGCGCCATCCGCGAGACGGCGGAGGAAACCGGCCTCCTGCTCGGCGAGGCCGATTGCGGCGCTCCGGGCGCCGCGAGCGAGGCCTGGCACATCTTCGCCGAGCAGGAGATCTATCCCTCGCTCGAGCAGATCTACTTCGTCGCGCGCGCCGTCACCCCGCCGGGCATGGCGCGGCGTTTCGACACCCGCTTCTTCATGGCCGACGCGTCCGGCATCGCCCGCCGGATCGAGGGCGTCGTCGGCCCGGACTCGGAACTGGTCGAGACCGCCTGGCTCACCTTGGCGCAGGCCGGAGCCGGCAACGTCGCCGACATCACCCGCGTCATTCTCGACGAGGTCGCGGCGCGGCTGGAGCAGGGCCTGGAGCGCGACCTGCCCGTGCCCTTCTTCTATGACCGTCGGGGCCGCTGGCTCCGGGACGAGATCTGATGGCCGATTCGCCCGCCGACGCCGAGGGCTTGACCCTCCGGCACGCGCTGACCATCGGCGCGGCGATCACCTGCATCACCCTGGTCGGCATCGGCCTGTCGCTGTCCTCGCCGCTGGTCTCGCTGACGCTGGCCGGGCGCGGCGTCTCCGCGACCCTGATCGGCCTCAACACGGCCACCGCCAGCCTGGCCATCCTCCTGATCGCGCCGCTGATTCCGCGCGTCGCCACGGCCATCGGCCTGAGGGCGCTGCTGTTCGTCGTACTGACCACGGGAGGCACGACCCTGGCGCTGTTCCCGGTGTTCTCGTCGCTCACCGCCTGGTTCGCGCTGCGCTTCGTCTACGGCGCCTCGATCAGCACGCTGTTCGTGCTTTCGGAATACTGGATCACCGCCGCAGCGCCGCCGGCGCGGCGCGGCATGGTCATGGGCGTCTACGCCACGGCCCTCTCCGTCGGCTTCGCCTCCGGGCCGGCGATCCTGGCCGCCGCGGGCAACGCCGGCGACACGCTGTTCTTCATCGGCGCAGCGTTCTTCGCCGTCGCCGCCGTTCCCATCCTGCTGGCCGGCGACGGTGCGCCGCCGCTGGAGGGCAAGGCGCACGGCAATGCCTGGTCGCTGGTGCTGGTGGCGCCGGTCGCCACCCTGGCCGGCTTCGTCTACGGTGCGGTCGAGCAGAGCAGCTTCGCCTTCCTGCCGCTCTACGGCGAGACGGTCGGGCTGACGACGTCGCAGGCCGCTCTGCTCCTCACCGTGTTCGGGCTGGGCAACGTCCTGTCCCAGATCCCGATCGGCATCCTCTCCGACCGCATGGACCGCAGGGTGCTGATCCTGGCCTGCGCCGCCGCAGCCCTGTTCGGGGCGCTGGCGCTGCCGCTGGCCTCCGGCTCGCCGCCGGCCATGATGGCGCTGGTGTTCATCACCGGCGGCGTCGCCGGCGGCTTCTACACCGTCGGCCTCGCCCATCTCGGCAGCCAGTTCACCGGCGCGATGCTGGCGACGGCCAACGCCGCCTTCGTCATGTTCTACTCGCTCGGCATGTTCGCCGGCGCCCCGGCGATGGGCGTGGTGGTGGATGCCGTCCGTCCGCACGGCTTCGCCTATGGCATTGCCGGCCTGTGCGCCGCCTATTGCCTGCTGGTCGTGTTCCGGCTGGCCACCCGGCGCGGCTGAGCCGTGCCGCAGGCGAATTTTCGCGGCCGGGCCGGTTGACTTCCCCCGCGCCATGAGTAGGTTGCAGCCTAGTCGAAAGGCTGCGCTCGGGCGCGGCCCCCGTTGCCGTTGGCCCGCAGCCCGGCGGCGGCAACGCTCCGGAGATGACCATGGCCAAGGCCGCGACGATCAAGATCAAGCTCGTGTCGACTGCCGACACCGGCTATTTCTATGTGACCAAGAAGAACACCCGCACCACCACCGAGAAGCTCGCGATGAAGAAGTACGACCCCGTCGCGCGCAAGCACGTGGAGTTCAAGGAATCGAAGATCAAGTAAAGTCTTCGGCCATCGGATATGCCGACAAGGGCGCCGCGAGGCGCCCTTTGTGTTTCCGGGGCTCGCGGCAGGGCCGGCGGCCGCTGGCTGGGGATCGGCTGGATTGCGGTGACGGCCGCGTGCGCGGAGGAACTGAATTCCCCGCGCAGGGTGGCCGGCGGAACAGGACTACAAGGAGGCCACTCGAAAGACCCGTCCGCCGGCCTTGCCCCACGGACCCGAGAAGTTGCGGCGGACTCGGGCGCAGGGACCGTTCTGGCTGAGGATGGGACCTGGAAAAGTATCCCCCTCGCCGTTGATCGAACGGTACCTGCAATTTTCTTCAAATGGAACGAAAGGCGGCGGTCGGCGGCGGCCGCTCTGTTTTGTTAGTAAACCATTAACATTACTTTCCGCTTATTAACTATGCGGCATGGGCCTCCACCCTGTTCCGACCGTCGCGCTTGGCACGATAGAGTGCGAGGTCGGCGCGCTTGAGGATCGTCTGGACGGTGTCGTCGGGACCGGACAGGCCGGCGACGCCGATCGAGACCGTCACCGCGACCGAACCGTCCGCGCCGCTCACGGGGAAAAGATCGCGCTCGATCCGCCGGCGAAGGCGCTCGGCCACCGCCGTGGCGACGTCGATCTCGGTCTCGGGCATGACGACCACGAACTCCTCGCCGCCGATGCGGCAGGCCAGGTCGATGCTGCGCAGGTTCCGGCGAATGCGCCGGGCGAACTCGCGCAGCACCTCGTCGCCGGCATCGTGGCCCCAGTTGTCGTTGATCGCCTTGAACAGGTCGATGTCGAGCGCCAGCATCGTCACCGGCCGATCGCGCTGGACGGCATGCTGCACGGTCGCGGCCGCATGGGCGTCGAAATAGCGCCGGTTGTAGAGGCCGGTCAGAGGGTCCGTCAGCGCCATCTCCATCGAGACCTGGACGCTGTCGCGCAGCCGGTCGGCATAGCGCTTGCGCCGGACCTGCGTGCGCACCCGGGCGTTCAGCTCGTTGCGGTCGATCGGACGGATCAGATAGTCGTTGATGCCGATGTCGAGGCCACGCAGCACCCGCGCGTCGTCCCCCGGTTCGGCCAACACCAGCACCGGTAGCTGGCGCGTGCGCTCGAGCGCACGGATCTGGCTGCACAGGCGCAGGCCGTCATAGGCTTCGAGGCCGAGCGAGACGATCGCCAGATCGTAGTGGCCCTCCGCGAGCCGGAATAGGGCCGCCTGGGGGCCGGTCTCGACCTCGATGTGGTGCTGGCCCGAGAGCACGCCGCCCAGCCGCTCGTAGGAGGATGGCCGGTCATCGACGATGAGGACCCTGGCGTCCAGGCCGGTCTCGGCCGCGACGTCGGCGGCTCCTGCCTGCATGCCGAACTCGCGCGATTCGGCCGCGCGCCTGCGCAGTTCGTCCGTCAGCGTCTTGAGGCGGACCAGCGAGCGCACCCGCGCCAGCAGGGCGATGTCGTTGGCCGGCTTGGTGAGGAAGTCGTCCGCGCCGGCCTCCAGCCCCTTGATCCGGTCGGACGGCTGGTCGAGCGCCGTCACCATCACCACCGGGATATGCGCCGTCGCCGGATCGGCCTTCAGGCGCCGGCAGGTCTCGAAGCCGTCCATGCCCGGCATCATCACGTCGAGCAGCACCACGTCGCACGGCTCGCGCAAGCAGAGGTCGATCGCCTCGGCGCCGGAGGTGGCGGTCACCACATCGAAATACTCGGCCGTCAGGCGCGCATCCAGCAGCCTGAGATTCGCGACGATGTCGTCGACGACGAGGATACGCCCCGTCATGGGTTCTCACTCCCCCAGGAACGTCCTGACCGTCTCAAGGAACTTGATCACGGAAATCGGCTTCGACAGATAGGCCTCGCAGCCGCCTTCGCGGATTCGCTCCTCGTCGCCCTTCATGGCGAAGGCGGTGATGGCGATCACCGGAATGCTGCGCAGCTCGTCATCGTCCTTGAGCCAGCGCGTCACCTCCAGCCCGGACACCTCCGGCAGCTGAATGTCCATCAGGATGAGGTCGGGCTTGTGCTGGCGCGCCAGCGCCATGACGTCGACGCCGTTGCGCGTCTGCACGGTGTTGTAACCATGCCCTTCCAGAAGATCGTGAAAGAGCTTCATATTGAGCTCGTTGTCTTCCACGATCAGGACGGTCTTCGCCATCGCCGCTTGTCCCACACAACGCCGGCGTCGCCACGCCACCCGAGTTCCGCTGACTTCGTGAAAATGCGTAGCAGCCACTTCTTACCAAACGGAAAATTCGATCAGAGACATAGTGGGCATGACACGATCCCGACAGGCCTTCGGGCAAGAAATCGCCATCACCGCGCTCGCGTTCCTCGCGGCCGACCAGGAACGCCTGGACCGCTTCATGACGCTGTCGGGCCTTGCGGGACGCGATATTCGCGAAGCTGCTGCCGAGCCGGGTTTCCTGGCCGGCGTGCTGCATCATATCATGGATGACGATCGGATCGCCGAGGCCTTCGCCCGCCATGCCGGCCTGAAGCCCGAGGATCTGGTGCGCGCCGCGCATGCGCTCGGCGCCGGGCCGTGGGAGCGCGACGTGCCGTGAGCGGGTCGCGGCCATGACAGTGTGAGGGTGCGATGGCCGCGATCTGCCGCGATTGCCTGGCCGGCATGGACGAGGCCGACCGCTGTCCGGCCTGCCGCTCGCCGCGGATCGCCAGGCATGACGAGCTGGAGACCCTGGCGGTCGCCCATGTCGATTGCGACGCGTTCTACGCGGCCATCGAGAAGCGCGACAACCCGGCCCTCGCCGACCGGCCGGTGATCGTCGGCGGCGGCCGGCGCGGCGTGGTCTCGACCGCCTGCTACATCGCCCGCACCTATGGCGTGCGCTCGGCCATGCCGATGTTCAAGGCCCGGGCAGCCTGCCCGGACGCCGTGGTGATCAAGCCGGACATGGAAAAATACGCCCGCGTCGGCCGGCAGGTGCGCACCATGATGCTGGAGATGACGCCGCTGGTCGAGCCACTGTCGATCGACGAAGCCTTCCTCGACCTGACCGGCACGGAGCGGCTGCATGGCGGCAGTCCGGCGCGCACGCTGCTGCGCTTCGCCCGGCAGGTCGAGCAGGAGATCGGCATCACCGTCTCGATCGGCCTTTCCGGCAACAAGTTCCTGGCCAAGCTCGCCTCGGACCTGGAGAAGCCGCGCGGCTTCACCGTGCTGGCGCCATCGGCGGCGCAGGCTTTCCTGGCGCCGCGCCCGGTCTCGTTCATCTGGGGCATCGGCAAGGCCGGCGCCGAGCGCTACGAGCGCGACGGCTTTCGCACCATCGCCGACCTGCAGCGCGCCGGCGAGCGCGAGCTCGCCCGCCGCTACGGGGCGGAGGGCCTGCGCCTGGCCCAGCTCGCCCTCGGCATCGACCGTCGCAGGGTCAATCCGGACGGGGACCGCAAATCCGTCTCGGCCGAGACCACGTTCGAGCAGGATCTTGCGGCGGCGGCCGACCTTGCGCCGGTGCTCTGGACGCTGTCCGAGAAGGTCTCGGCCCGGCTCAAGGCCGGCTCGCTCGCCGGCTCGACCGTGACGCTGAAGCTCAAGACCGCCGATTTCCGGCTGAGGACCCGGGCCCGCACCCTGCACGAGCCGACCCGCCTCGCCGCCCGCATCTTCGCGGCCGGCCGCGACCTCCTGCACAAGGAGGCCGACGGCACGCGCTACCGGCTGATCGGCATCGGCGTCAGCGAGCTCACCGACATCGCCGACGGCGACCATGGCGACCTCGCCGATTCGCAGGTGCGCCGCCAGCTCGCCGCGGAGGACGCCATCGACGCGCTGCGGCAGAAGTTCGGCAAGGGCGCGGTGCAGCGCGGCATCGTCTTCCGCGGCGGGGAGACGTGACTCGCCCTGCCCTCGATTCGCCGGCGGCGGGGCCTCCGGACCGGCCTCTATTCCAGGACGAAGGTCACCATGATCGTCGCACCGATCTCGGTTTCCCCGATTTCGATTGCCGTCGCCTGAGCGTTGGCCCCTCTCGCGGCGGCGCTGCCGAAGACACTGGACAGGCTTGTCTGGTCGTCCACACGCAGGATCTTGCCGACGCGCCCGCCGGCCGCCGCAGCGTACAGGGCAGCCTTGCGCCTGGCATCGGCGATGGCAGCGACACGGGCCCGATCCGTCAATTCGTCCCGGTTGGAGACGATGAACGAGATACCGCTCACAGAATTGGCTCCGGCAGCGATCACGCGATCGACCACGGGGCCGAGACGGTCCAAGGTCCTGACACGCACCGAGACCCTGTTGGATACCGAGTAGCCGGTGACGCGCCGCGATTCCGTCGGCGCCATGACGACCCTGGCCGGGGTGATTGGATCGAGCCAGAAGCTCGACGTCTGGATGTCGCGCGCTTCGATTCCCTCGGCCTTGAGCCGGTCGATCACGGCCTGCACGCCGGCGGCGTTGGCTGCGAGCGCCTCGTTGGCCGTCGCAGCCTCATTGACGACGCCGATGGTCACGTCGGCCATGTCGGGCTTGACGCCGATCGAGCCCTCGCCCGTGGCGACGATCACGCGCGGCGCCTCGGTTTCGGCGGCCGCGACGCAGGGCACCGCCAGCAGCAGCGCGACCAGGACTGGGAACAGCTTGGGCATGGGATCTCCTCGGCACAGGGTGGCGGCGTGCGTCCATGCCGCCGAACGGACACCCGCCGGAGCGGGAGAGCCCTACCCTAGCGGAAATCCTGCTATGGTGCCGTTCGGTAAACCCCGATATCGAGCTTGCGGCCGCCATTGATGTTGACGCCCGCGACCCGTGTCAGCAGCGAAGGCGCCGCGCCCCTGGCCGCAGCCTCGGCCAGGAAGGCCTCCTCCTGCCGCTTCTCGACGAAGGCCATCCGGCAGCCGCCGGCGGCCAGGAAGTCCGCCGCACCGGCCCCGTCCTCCATCGCAAGCCCGGTGCCGACCAGGAAGACCAGGCTCGGCTCGCGAAAACCTGCGGTGACGAAGGCCGGGCCGGGGCACTCCAGCGCCCGGGAAGCAGCCGCCAGGCGCTGGCTCGGCCAGAGCGTCTGCAGGGGCGGGATGCCGCCCCAGTACACGCCCCAATAGAGCAGCACGGCCGCGACAGCGGAGAGGACCAGACCGTCGACCGGCCGGTCCTGCCCGAGGCGGCGCCAGCCGAGGATCGCCAGCGCGGCGGCGGCGAGGCCGAAGGGCAGCACCAGACGGGCGATGCTGTGCTCGTAGTGGTAGACCAGCCCCACGGCCGCGACCGGCAGGGCCACGGCCAGGAGCGGGGTCGACAAGGCGACGATCCGAGCCCAGCGCGCCCGCGACAGGCCATGCTCGGCAATGGCGGCCGCGACCAGGATGGCGAGCGCGGGATAGAGCGGCAGCACATAATGCGGCAGCTTGGTCGGCACCGCTTCGAACACCAGCCAGGACGGGACCAGCCAGCACAGCAGGAAGATGATCTCCGGACGGCGGCGCTCGCGCCAGACCCAGGGCGCGGCCGGCGCCACCAGCGCCGCTGCCGGAAAGAAGGTGGCCCACACCAGGGCGAGATAGAGGCCGGGCGGCGCGCCATGCGACTCCTGCCCGCCCGCCACCTTGGCCATCATGTCGTTGCCGACGGACTGCTGCAGGAACCGGCCGCCGGTCTCGACCATGATGGCGACGAACCAGGGCGACACCAGCACCAGCACCCAGGCCATGCCGGCCAGCCAGCGCAGACCGCCGAGCCAGCGCCAGTCGCGGGTCGCGGCGACGATGCCGGCCATGGTCAGGCCGACCACCATCGGCCCGATCGGCCCCTTGACCAGGACGGAGACGGCCATCGCGGTCCAGAACACGGTGGGGACCGCAAAGGGCACGTCGCCGCCGGGGCCGCCCCGCCGCCTCGCCATGAAGATGCGGGCCATGGCGCCGGTCATGGCCAGCACGGTGGCGAGCAGCGTCGCGTCGGTCTTGGCGAGCCGGGCCTCGACCCCGAGCAGCACGGAAGCCGCCATGGCGATACCGGCCAGCAGGGCAGCCCGCCGGCCGACAAGCGGGGTCGCCGCCCACCAGGTCAGCAGCACGGCCGCCAGGGCCGCCAGCAGAGAGGGAATACGGTAAAGGGCGATGGTGGTGCGCGCCTCGGGGACGCCCAGCGCCTCGCCGGCCGCGACTGCACCGGCCTGCAGCCAGTAGATGCCGACCGGCTTCTTCAGCCGGGCCTCGCCCTGGAAGCGGATATTGACGAAGTCCCCCGTCTCCAGCATTTGCTTGGAGGCCTGGGCGAAACGCGGCTCGTCACGATCCATCGGCGGCATGCCGGCGAATCCCGGCGCGAAGGCTAGCGCCGAGAGAAGCAGCAGCACCAGGACAGTCAGCCGATTCGAGGCGGCGATGCGCGCGACGGCGGTGCCGAACCAGCCGGGCTCGGCATCAGCATCGGCGACGGATGTCATCACGGCTCTCCTTCACGGCTGGGCCCAGGTGGCCGAGCCGTGACACAACAGCCGCGCGTCCCGACTCGAAACGCACGTGACTTGTCGCCGGAGCTGCAGCGCTCAACGAGGCGTGGTCGCCTTCGATTGCGCTTCCTGCTCCTGAATCATGACCTCGGTCGCGGCGATAGCGCCTTCGAGGTCCGATATGCGCCGCAGGGCGCTATCGCTCGGCATCATGCTGCCCTCGGCAGCCTGAGCCAAAAGTTTGTGCTGCGCTTCGACGAGGCGTTCCCGCAGGGCAATGAGCTTGTCGTTCAACTTTTTTATCCACCTTCGCGTCCCACGACGCCATTCAGCACCAAGCTGGTCCGGACGCAACCCTTCTTCGAATCTTTGTTTGCCGGCCGCGTCCGGAAAGACGCCGTGCCAAGCCCGCGGCGCTGGCACCACAGGCACGCCCCACGCCGGGCAGCGAAGTGGAACGCACCGGAAAAATCCTGATGCGCGACGTTACAAAACGAATGCAAGATCTTGAAATAATATCGATTCGTGGCGACCCCGGCAGGGTTCGAACCTGCGGCCTAGCGCTTAGAAGGCGCTCGCTCTATCCAGCTGAGCTACGGGGCCACGGCGATCAGTGAGTCCACTGGCCGATGCGCGAGACTTTGAAGTTGTCGGAATAGGAGAGAACTTTCACAGTCTCCTCCGCCGGCTCGAAAACGCGATAGGCAATGCCGTTGCGCTTGGCATAGTCGACGGCCTCTTCCTTGCTGTCGAACCAGAGCCTGAGCTGCTGCTTCATGTCGGCCGAGCTGGTCCAGCCCATCAGCGGCTCGATCGAGCGCGGCTGCTCGGGCTCGAACTCGAGGAGCCAGCGATTCGTCTTGGCCGAGCCGGATTGCATCGCCGTGCGGGCAGGCTTGTAGATTTTCGCGCTCATGGTCCAGCCGTCTGAAATCGCTTTGTTCCATTCGCCGCTGGTCGGGGCAGCAGGATTCGAACCTGCGACCTGCAGTACCCAAAACTGCCGCGCTACCAGGCTGCGCCATACCCCGCAACGTCGAGAACAGATGTCTAGTACGAGGTGAAAGGCGCAAGAGCAAGACCCGCCGGTGCAACAGGCCGTGCGAGGCGAGCGAGCGGGTGATTTTTCCGGACGCGGAGAGCGCAGCCGCCCCCGCCCGGCCTGGGACGGCTGCGCCGCCAGGCCTGATGTCAATGCGGCCGTCGACGCCGGTCGCCGGCAGAATCGGCGCCACGACGCCGAGACCGACCACGGCAAGACGCGAGGCGCCCGCTTTCCCGAACGTCCGCCGTCCCGAGACTCAAGGCTGCTTGAACATCGCCTGCTCGACGAGGTCGCCCGGCTCGACGCCCAGGCGCCTAGCCGTTCCCGCAGGCACCTCGAGCACGCCGAGAACCGGAGCACCGGACGGGATCGACCGGGTCGACAGCGGCTCGGCGTCGGCCTCGACGCGGTGCACCCGGCCGTCGGCCCTGATGAAGATCATGTCGAGCGGCACGTAGGTGTTCTGCATCCAGAACGCGGTCGGCTGCTCATGCTGGAAATCGAACAGCATGCCATGGTCGGCGGCGAGGCTGCGGCGGAACATCATGCCATGGGCGCGCTCGGCCTCCGTGCGCATCACCTCGACCTGGAACTCGTGCCGCCCCGACTTGGTCACGAGGGTCAGGGGCTCGAAGACGCTGTCCTCGGCGTGCGCGGGCCTCAGCGCCGCGACGTTCACAAACAACAAAAAGACAGCCAGGCAAATCATTGCCTGGACTGGCGTTCTCACGATTCCGCTCAATGGGATTGCGGTCCGGTCGGACCGTCGGCGAGCCGCAACTCCGCCGCCATCAGCCCCTTGGGTCCGTTGCCGAATCGCACCAGCAGGATCTGGCCCGGCTTCAGGTCCATGATGCCGAATCGGCGCAGCGTCTCCATATGCACGAAGATGTCCGGCGTGCCGTCGCCGCGGGAGACGAAGCCGAAGCCGCGCAGACGGTTGAACCACTTGACCGTGGTCCGCTCGAAGCCGCCCGACGGCGTCACCTGCACATGGGTCCTGGCCGGCGGCATCTGAGCGGGATGGATGGCCGTGCTCTCGTCCATGGAGACGATGCGGAAGACCTGCAGGCCCTTGGGGCGCTCGACCGCCTCGACCACGACGCGGGCGCCTTCGAAAGCGGCCTGGTAACCGTCGCGCCGGAGCACGCTGACATGGAGGAGGATGTCATGGCCGCCCGTGTCGGGCACGATGAACCCGTAGCCCTTGGCGACATCGAACCACTTGATGACACCGGCAACCTCGACCAGCCCGACGGGGCTGTCCTCGACGTGATCACCGGTTTCCCGGCCGAGGCCGAGCCTCGCATCGAAATCGCTTGTACCCATCAACGCCATCCACTCAACGCTCGTGCCAAGCGCGCCACGCGAATCTCTAACGATACGATAACATTGTCGCGCCAACCCGAAAGTACCAATTCACGCTTTCGCCATCAAACCGGCGCCATTTCGGTAACAAAACCTCAAGAATGTCGATCGCATTTTATCAATGGACAGCCTCGTCCAGAATGGCGCCGATATCGCCGCGCAGGACGAGGTCGGCAACGCCGTCCAGGGGCGTCGGATCGCGGTTGACGATCACCAGCCAGGCCCCGCTGTCCTTGGCCAGAACCGGCAGGCTGGCGGCCGGATGCACCACCAGCGACGAGCCGATGGCGACGAACAGGTCGCAGGACTTGGCAAGGGCGCCGGCCCGTCGCATTTCTTCCCGCGGCATGGCCTGACCATAGGAGATGGTCGCCGTCTTCAGCAAGCCGCCGCAGGCCTCGCAGTCCGGCGGCTCGCCGCTCGCTTCGAACAACGGCCGGATCCAGGCAAGCTCGTGGCGCCGGCCGCAGCTCAGGCATGCCGCATAGGTGGTGTTGCCGTGGAGCTCGATGACGCTGCCGGCCGGCACGCCCGAATGCTGGTGCAGGTTGTCGATGTTCTGGGTGATCACCGCCGGGCTGCGGCCGGCGGCGACCCAGCGGGCGAGGGCCCGGTGCCCCCGGCCAGGCCTGGCTTCGGCGAACATCGTTTCCATGGCGAAGCGTCGCCGCCAGGATTCGCGGCGCATCTCGGCATTCGAGACGAAATGATCGAAGGGAATCGGCCGGTTCCTGGTCCACAGCCCGCCGGGCGAGCGAAAGTCGGGAATGCCGGATTCGGTGGAGATGCCGGCGCCGGTGAACGGCAGCACCGTCTCGACGGCGGCGAGAAGCGCGCCGAACCGGGCCACCCCCGTCTTGAGATCGTCGTCGAAGATCATATTGTCATGACCCAAGCCGGATCCCGGCCGCGCCGCCGGGACATCGCGGGATCCCGAGCCGGCTCCGCCACCGGAGCCGGCCTCTCCCTGAATAACGCCCTTCCGCCCCCGCCACCAAGAGGCATCGACATGAAATACCTCCACACCATGGTCCGCGTCAGGGACCTCGACGCGTCGCTCAATTTCTACGTCGACATTTTCGGGCTGGTCGAGGTTCGCCGCGTCGACAACGAAAAGGGGCGCTTCACCCTGGTGTTCCTCGCCGCCCCGGAAGATGTCGAGGCATTCCGGGCCGGCAAGGCGCCGGCCCTGGAGCTGACCTATAACTGGGATTCGGAAGATTACGGCACGGCCCGCAATTTCGGCCATCTCGCCTATGAGGTCGACGACATCTACGCCACCTGCGACAGGCTGATGAAGGCGGGAATCACCATCAACCGCCCGCCGCGCGACGGCCACATGGCCTTCGTCCGCTCGCCCGACCTGATCTCGATCGAGATCCTGCAGAAGGGCGGCTCGCTGCCGCCCGCCGAACCCTGGACGTCGATGCCGAACACCGGCGTCTGGTAAGCGGCGAAGCCGGCCGCCGGGGACGGCGGGCAGATGTGCACAACCGCGCATTATCCGCTTGCCGCCCCGCCCTAGCCCCTCTATATGTCCGCGCCGCCGCGCTCTTCGTCTATCGGTCAGGACGCCACCCTTTCACGGTGGAGAGAGGGGTTCGATTCCCCTAGAGCGCGCCAGGTCTCTCCCCTCATCGCATCATCGCCAGCCGCAGCGGCAGGCGCGCCGCCCGCAGGGCCGGCAGCCCGCCGCCGATCGCGCCGACGAGGCCGGCCAGGGCCGCGGCCTGTGCGACCTGGCCCGGGGTCAGGCTGAGACTGAAGCCGATCTGCATGCTGTCGGGACCCACCGTCGAGGCGGTCCAACCCTGCAGAATCAGCAGGGACGCCGCCGTGCCCAGGGCGAGGCCGGCCGATGTCAGGGCCAGCGCCTCGATCCAGGTGCCGAGGAAGGCGGCGGCGCGGGCGAAGCCGATGGTCCGCACCGTGGCGATCTCGGCCGTTCGGTCGGACACCGAGCTGTACATGGTGTTGAGGGTGCCGACCACGGCGCCGAGCGCCATGACGCCGGCGAGCGGCCAGCCGAGCAGCAGGATCAGCCGCGCCGTCCGGGCGGACTGGTCGGCAAAATAGCGCTGCTCGGAGACGACCGTCAGGCCGAGCTGGGGCTGGCCGGCCGAATAGGCCTCGATGCCGGCCAGCGCGGCGGGATCGGCCAGGCGCAGGCGCAGGCTCTGCACCAGGCCCTGGCGATTGAACAGCGACTGCACCACCGTCGCATCGGCCAGGATCTCCGATTCGAGCGCCGAGCCGCCGGCCTCGAAGATGCCGACGATCCGCCAGGCCGAAGCGCCGAAGCGGACGGCCTCGCCGAGGCCGAAGCCGAGATAGTCGGCGGCAACGCGCCGGCCGACCAGGATCTCGTCGCTGCCCTGCCGCGGCACCCGCCCCTCGGCGATGGCGAGGCCCGGACGCACGGCGAGGCCGAACGCGCCGATGCCGCGCAGCGACAGCGTGGCGGGCAGGCCATCGGCGCGCCGCACGGCATCGACGGGCACCGCGAGTTCCGGTGACACCAGCGGCCGTCCGTCCGAAGCCCGGGCCAGGCCGGGAGCGCCCTGCATCACATGCAGTTGCGCCGGCTCGATGCGGCTGCCGAGCTCGGACGACGCGCCGGGCCCGAGCACCAGCGCCACGTCGGGCGAGCCGGCACCTTCCAGCGCCTGGCGGAAGCCGTTGGCCATGGCGAGGAAGCCGAGCAGCACGGCGACGACCAGGGCGACGGACAACACCATCGAGAGCGAGATCCAGGAGCGGCGAGGCAGGCTCCTCAGATTGGCAAGACCGATGGCAAGGGACTGTCGGATGAGGCTGGACATGATCTATCTCGGGCGGAAGGTGGCGAGGATGGGCGTGCGCATGGCGCCGATGGCCGGCAGCAGGCCGGTCGACAGGCCGACCACGGCGATCAGGACGAGGGCCGAGAGGGCGATCCCGGGCGTGAACACCAGCCCGATCTCGCCGCCGAGGGTCTCGACCGCGACCAGCGCCAGGCCGATGCCGGCGAGGCCACCGACGGCGCCGAGCGCCAGGGTTTCGGCGAGCACGAGCGCCAGGATGCTCCGGCCGGCAAAGCCGATCGTCTTCAGGACGCCGATCTCGGCCGTGCGCTCGCGGACCGCGAACACCATGGTGTTGGCGACGATCATCAGGAGTGTGACGAAGGCGGCGCCGACCACCAGGGCGATGATGGTGTCGATATCGGCGAGCTGCGCCATGAAGGCCTGCATGAACGCGATCTCGCTGCGCGTGCGGGTCTCGCTGCCGGAATTGGCGAAGGCCGCATCGACGGCCCGGGCGACCGCCTCGGCCTGGCCGGGACTGGCCGGCAGGATGCTGAAGCCGCCGACCGTATCCCTCCCGTCGAGACGGGCCTCGTTGACATAGTCGTAGCGCACCATCAGGAAATTGGTGTCGACGGTCGGTCGCCGGCCCTCGAAGATGCCGACGACCTCGAAGTCCCAGGCGCCGCCGCCGGCCCGCCGGTAGGCCAGGCTGGTGAGCGCGATGCGCTGGCCGACGCGCCAGCCCTGGCTGTCGGCCAGCGCCCGCCCGACCAGGGCGCCGTCACGCCGCGCCCCGAGCCGCTGCAGCAGGTCCGGCGCGAGGTTGAAATCGCTGCCGAAGACGATCGCCGTGCGCGCCGGATCGACGGCGCTGGCCCCCACCATGTTGCGCGGCTCGCGATACCAGGCCCGAAGCCGCGTGGTGTGGCTGACCGCCTTGACGCCGCCGATCCGCTCAATCCGCTCGAGCAGGGCGATCGGCAGCGGCTCGTTGCTGCTGACCTTGCTGGTGACGACCAGCCGGCCGGAATCGTCGTCGGTGCCGCGGAAGCCGGTCGCAAAGCTCGCCAGCACGCCATAGACGAAGAAGGCGATGGCAATGCTGAGCACCAGCAGCACGCTGCGGGCGGGCTTGCGCCGGAGATTGCCGCGGACAAGGGTCGCGAAGGTCATCACGCTGCCTCCCGGGCGAGGAAGCGCCCCTTGTCGAGATGCAGCACCCGCCCGGCGGCGCGGGCCGCCGCCTCGTCATGGGTGACCATGACGATGGTCTTGCCGAGCTCGGCGTTGAGCAGGCGCAGCATGGCGAGGATCTCGTCGGCCGATCCACGGTCGAGGTCGCCCGTCGGCTCGTCGCAGAGCAGCAGCTGCGGGTCGGAGGCGATCGCCCGGGCGATGCCGACCCGCTGCATCTGGCCGCCGGAGAGCTGGCCGGGCCGGTGGCCGGCCCGTTCGGACAGCCCGACCAAGTCGAGCACGGTGGCGACGCGCTCGCGCCGCTGGCGGCGGGTCAGTGCGGTGAGCAGCAGCGGCAGCTCGACGTTCTCGGCCGCCGTCAGCATCGGCAGGAGGTTGTAGAACTGGAAGACGAAGCCGACATGGCCGGCGCGCCAGCGGGTCAGCGCGCCCTCGCCCATCGCATCGATGCGCTGGCCGCCGACGCGGATCTCGCCCCGGTCGGGCCGGTCGATCCCGCCGAGCAGGTTGAGGATGGTCGACTTGCCCGAACCCGACGGCCCCATGATGGCGACGAAGGCGCCGTCGGGGACGGAGAGGCTGAGGTCGTCGAAGATCGGCAGCCCCTGCCCGTTCGTCCGGTAGCTCTTGCCGACGTGCTGCAGCTCGATGGCGGCGCTGCGTTGCATGGGGTCACTCCTGTTGCGATGCGGGCTTGGCGGTAGCCGGCGGGACCGAGGCGGCGCCGAACGCCACCTTCGCGGCCATGCCGGGGCGGATGCTCTGCGGGAGGCCGTCCGGATCGGGGTGGAAGGCGAGACGGACCGTCACCGTGCCCTTCTCCTGCGTCGCCTCGGGCAGGATGGTGGCGACGCGCATGGCGAAGGGCCGGGCGGGATCGGCGTCGAGGGTGACGGCGGCCGGCTCGCCCGGCGCGATCCTGCCTATGCCGGTCTCGCCGACATCGACGTCGACGGCGAGGGCGTCGGGATCGAGCAGGACGGCGACGCCCTCGCCGCCCCCGCCCCGGTCGGCCTCGGGCGAGACCATGTCGCCGACCTCGGCGAAGCGCGCGGCGATGACGCCGGCGAAGGGCGCGCGGACGTCGTGGCGGGCGAGCACGGCCTCGGCCCGCCCGACTTCGAGCCGCGCCGTGGCGAGGCCCTGCCGGGCGACCGCGAGGGCGGCCTCGAGCCGCTCGACCCTGAGGCCGGCCGCCTGGAGGTCGGCGACGCTGGCGAAGCGCCGGCGCGCCAGCGCCTGCAGCCGCTCCAGCGGATGGCGGGCATCGCTGAGCTCGATTTCGGCGACGCGCACGCTCGCCTCGGCGGTGCCGGCCCTCGATCGCGCCAGGGCGGCGTCGGCCTCAGCAAGGCCGGCGTCGATCCGGGCGATGCGCTGGCCGGCCACGACATGGTCGCCCGTCTCGATGTCGACGGCGACGATGCGGCCCTGGATCTCCGGCCGCAGCACGACGCGCCGCCGGGCGACGACATGGCCGGAGCCGATCACGGTGCCGCCCGCCGGGGTGGCCGGCTGCAGCGCCGCCGGCCCGGACTCTGCCGGCGCGAGCATGGGAGGGACCGGCCCGGCGGCCGGACGACGGGCGTGCAGGGCCCAAAGGCCGGGCGTCAGCAGCAGGCCGGCAGCAAGGGTGCCGAGGGCGAGCCACCGGGAATGGCCCTGGGCAGGCGCCCCGGCGGCTTCGACCGGCGGGGCGGCGCGTTCGATCGCCAGGGAGCGCAGCTTGGCGGCCATGGCGTCGCGGCGGATGATGTCGGGAGCAAGGGGAGCATTCATGCCGCGAGCCTCGGTCCGGACCGGCAGGGCGGCGACCTCGATCGCGTTTCAGGTCGTACCGGATCGCGATCGCGGCCAAGATCGCTCCGGCGCCGACTCGCCACCTCGACAAGACCGACGCTCCAGCCGAGATGTCAGCCCATGCCCTCCGTCCCCCTGCCCTTCGTCGTCGCGCTGCTGCTGCTGATCGTGCTCGTGCGGCTGGTGCGGCGCGAGGACGGGACATCCAATCCTCTTTTCGCGGCGATGATCGGTGCCTATGCCCTGCAGTCGATCCTGCTCGGCCTGCGCTGGGGCTACGGCTTCGACAGCCTGCGCCATGTCATGCCGATCCTGGCCTCCGGCCTGCCGCCCTTGTCATGGGTGGCCTTCAGCGCCTTCGCCGCCGGCCATACCGGCCGTCCGGGCTGGCGCGAGCTGTGGCCGCACGCCCTGCCGCTGCCGGCCATGGCCGTGACGGTGGCCACCCTGCCGGCGCTGATCGATGCGCTGCTGATCCCGATCTTCCTGGGCTATGGCCTCGCCCTGATCCTCTTGGCCCGCTCCGGACCGGACGGGCTCGACAAGGTCAGGCTGGAGGGCGCCATACCGCTGCATCGGGCGCTGCAGGGCACAGGCGCCCTGCTCATCTTCTCCGCGGCCACGGACACGGTGATCGCCCTCGGCCCGTTCGGCCAGGCCGGCATCCCGCGGATCGCCGGGCTCGGCAATCTCTGCGTCCTGGCCCTGCTCGGCATCGCCGCCATCGTTGCCGGCCGCAACGTGCCGGCCGAGGCGCCGGCCGAAACACCTGCGGCGCCCACGCCGGAGGCGGACACGGATCCGGACGATGCCCGGATCATGGCCGAACTCGACGCGACGATGACCGCGCGGGAACTCTACCGCGACCCCGATCTCAGCCTCGACCGCCTGGCCCGCCGCATGGGCCTGCCGGCGCGGCGGATCTCGGCGGCGATCAACCGGACACGGGCGATCAACGTCTCGCAATATGTCAACGAGCATCGCATCGCCGCCGCCTGCCGCAGCCTCCGGGAGACGGACGCCTCGATCACCCGCGTCCTGTTCGACGCCGGCTTCCAGACCAAGTCGAACTTCAATCGCGAGTTCCTGCGCGTCACCGGCGTGAGCCCCAGCCGCTGGCGTGCCGCGCAGGACGCTCCCTCCGCGTCCCAGGCAGGCTCTGCGGGAGTCGCTCGGGCGCGGTTGCGGCCGGAAGCGACCACTGCTAGATCATGACAGAACGGTGACATTAAAAGCGCAATGATTTCCGATCCTTGCGGCGCTTCGGCGAGCTGAAGGGCTCGCCGCCCGCCAACATCGGCCGGTCGGCGCTCCTCGGATCGCGGACGGCCATGGATCTCAGCGTGTTTCTGGCGGTGATCGCCGCGGCCGCCATGCATGCGGGCTGGAACGCGGTCCTCAAGATCCGGCTCGATCCCTTCCTGGCCGTGGTGCTGGTCAATGCCGGCTGCGGGGTGATCGCCATTCCGCTCGCCCTGTGGCTCGGCCTGCCGCGGCTGGAGGCCTGGCCCTGGGTGATCGCCTCGGCCCTGATCCACCTCGCCTACTACCTTACCCTGACCGGCGCCTATCGGCTGGCCGACATGGGGCAGGTCTATCCCGTCGCGCGCGGCAGCGCGCCGCTGATGACCACGATCCTGTCGCTCATCGTGCTGCACGAGCCGATCGGGACCTGGGGTCTCGCCGGTGTCGCGGTGCTGGCGGCCGGCATCATGACCATGGCGCTGCGCGCCGGCGGCAAGCCGTTCGAGCGCCGGGCCCTGCTGCTCGCCCTGTCCTGCGGCGCCACCATCACAGCCTACACGCTGGTCGACGGCATCGGCGCGCGCACCGCCGGCAATCCGCACGTCTATTCGGCCTGGCTCTTCACGGTGGACGGCGTGTTCCTGACCGTCTTCGCCCTTGCCCGCAAGGGCATCGACGGGCTGCGCCCGTCGCTCTCCTTCGCCGGCCCGGGCCTGGCCGGCGGCGCCATGTCGCTCGCCTCCTACTGGATCGCCATCTGGGCGATGACGCGGGCGCCGATCGGCCTGGTGGCGGCGGTGCGCGAATCGAGCGTGCTGTTCGGCGCGGCGATCGCCGTGCTGATATTGCACGAGCAATTGCGGCCGAACCGCATCATCGCCGCCGCCCTGATCGTCACGGGCCTTGCGATGATCCGGCTGCAATAGGCGCCGGCGCTCAATTCGCCGGCGCCGCGTCGATCACCCGCATCTGGACGCGCTCGCGCCCGCCCCAGCGGTCGACCGACAGCGTGCCGACCGCATGCACGGCGCTGCCGCGATGGCGCAGCAGCGCTTCGCCCAGCGGCTGGCCGACCGCGCGGAAGGCGATGGCGTCAAGAATGGCGCCCTGGCGCGCCTTGAGGCGCAGGCGCAGATGGCCGCCGCCGGCCTCCCGGGCGAAGGCGATCTCGTGCGCCGGCAGGGCGAAGACCGGCTCGGGATTGCCCTGACCGAAGGGGCCGGCCTGCTCCAGGGTCTCGATCAGGGCGACGGTGGCGCCGGAGGCCGAAAGGGCGCCGTCGATCTCCAGGGCGGCGGCGGCCTTGGCCTGCGCCACCGCGGCGGCCAGGGCCTCCTCGAGGAAGGCGCGAAAACGCCCGAGCTCGCCGCGAGCCAGGGTCACGCCGGCGGCCATGGCATGGCCGCCGCCCTTGACCAGCAGGCCCTGCTCCAGCGCGGCGCGAACGGCACGGCCGAGATCGACGCCGGCGATCGACCGGCCGGAGCCGACACCCATCCCCTGCCCGTCGAAGGCAATGGCGAAGGCGGGGCGGCCGAAGCGTTCCTTGAGGCGGGCGGCGATCAGCCCGACCACGCCGGGATGCCAGGACTCGGAGGCCGTCACCACCGCGGCGCCCTGCCCGTCCCGGCCCAGTGCCGCCTCCGCCTCGGCCACGGCCTGCTCCAGCATGACGCTTTCGATGGCCTGGCGCTCGCGGTTGAGACGGTCGAGCGACGTCGCGATCTCGGCGGCCTCGGCCTCATCGGCCGTGAGCAGCAGCCGCGCGCCCAGGCCGGCATCGCCGATGCGCCCGCCGGCATTGATGCGCGGCCCGATCAGGAAGCCGAGATGATAGGGCCGCGGCGGACCGTCGAGCCGCGCCACGTCCATCAGTGCCCGCAGGCCCGGCCGCTCGCGCCGGCGCAGCACGGCGAGGCCGCGGGCGACATAGGCCCGGTTCAGGCCCCGGAGCGGCACCACGTCGGCCACGGTGCCGAGCGCCACCAGGTCGAGCATGGCGACGAGGTCGGGCTCGGGACGCTCCGGCGACCAGTAGCCACGGCGGCGCAGGCTGCGATTGGCCGCCACCAGCAGCAGGAAGACCACGCCGCAGGCGGCCAGGTGCCCCTGCCCCGACAGGTCGTCGAGCCGGTTCGGATTGACCACCGCGACCGCCTCGGGCAGCGCCTCGGCAGCCTGGTGATGGTCGATCACCAGCGTGTCGAAGCCGATGCGCCGGGCCTCGGCCAGCGGCTCCAGGCTGGTGGTGCCGCAGTCGACGGTGACGAGCAGGTCGGCGCCCTCGGCCCGCAGCGCCCGGACCGCATCGACATTGGGGCCATAGCCCTCGAAGATCCGGTCGGGGATGTGGATGCGGACCGCGACGCCGACCCGGCGCAGCCAGCCGGCGAGCAGGGCCGAGGAGGCGGCGCCGTCGACGTCGTAGTCGCCGAAGATCGCCACGCGCTGACGGCCGACGACGGCTTCGGCCAGGCGCTCGGCCGCCGCATCCATGGCGGTAAGGGTCGAGGGATCGGGCAGCCAGCGCCGGATGCTGGTGTCGAGGAAGGCTTCGGCCTGGTCGGCTGCGACGCCGCGCCCGGCCAGTATGCGGCCGAGCAGTTCGGGCACGCCGAGGCGCTGGGCGATGGCGAGCGCCTGCACGGAAGCGGTGCCGTCCAGGCGGTCGTGCCAGGGCTTGCCGGTGAAGGAGCTCTCGACGCCGAGAAAGAACTGCCGCCGGGAGGTCGATTCGAACATGCCTGCACCATAGCAGGGCGCCCGGGACCGGCCAGACCGGATTTGCGGCGACTTGCGGCCGGCGCCGCGCCGTCCTACTCAGTCGGAAGGCCGCGGATCGGAGCAGCATTCCCGGGCCAACGCGATCGCCACCATGCGCCGCCGCCTCACCGCCGCCCCCGCCGGCAATGTCCGGCGCCGTCCCTTCGGCAACCGCCCCATCCCCGGCATTCGCGAGGCCCTCGGAATGGAGGCTCGCACGTGATCGCCGCCGTCGATGTCGGATATTTCGGCGCATGCGCAACGGCCGCGGCAATAACATTTCGCGACTGGGCCGACAGCAAGCCGGACCGATCCGTCACCGTGCGCATCGACAATGTCCTGCCCTACCAGCCGGGCGCGTTCTATCGCCGGGAGCTTCCCTGTCTGCTTGCCGCGATCGAAGCGCTCGGCGAGCGGCCGGATCTGGTCGTCGTCGACGGGTATGTCGTGCTCGGGGCCGCATCGAGCGCAGGGCTCGGCATGCACCTGTGGCGAGAGCTGAGGCAGGAGATACCGGTCGTCGGCGTCGCCAAGACGGCGTTTCGCGATACGCCGCCCGAGAGTGAGGTGTTGCGCGGCAGGAGCGGCAATCCGCTGTTCGTGACCGCGGTCGGCATCCCCCTGGCCGAAGCCAGGATGCATGTTCTGCAGATGCATGGCGAACACCGAATTCCGGCCCTGCTGACGAACGTCGACCGACTGTCGCGTCGCATCCTGCCGTCCCGGGGCGGCCCCGAACCATAGTCTTTCGGTCCTGCGGCGTGTCCCGATAGGGATCGCCTTTGTCGCGCCTAATCCGCCTTCTGCATGGCGACGACGCACCATATCCAGTTCGCGCTCGGCGCCGAGCCGTCGCGGACCTGCCTGGCCTCCTTGGGCCAGACCAGCATCAGCGGCCCCTTGGTCTCTATGCGCAGGGGCTCTCCGTTCAGCCGCATCGCCAGGATGGGCTCTCCGGCCTCGATCCGGTCCTTGCCGAGGTCGATGGCGTAGTCGTCGACGGCGGTCAGCCGGACCTTGGCCGCTTCGCCCAGCCCTCCGGCCGCGAGGACGTCGCGGAGCAGCGGGCCCTGCCAGGTCCCGCCCATGTCCCAGGCGGTGTCGAACATCGCCTGGCGCTGGGGCAGCCGCTCCAGCATCGACCGGTCGAAGCCGGTCGTCCGGTCGCCGGCCTTGATCGTCAGGAGCGGCTCCTCGGCCTGTGCGGCGGCCGGCGCGCCGGCGGTCTGGGCGCCGGCAGGCAGGGGCATGGCGAAGGCCGCGACCAGCCCCGCCACCATCAGGGCGCGCAAGCCAACCTTGCCGCCCGCGAACCTGCGGTTGCTTGGGTTTCTCATACTCGTCCTTTGCGACACTATGTCGTTGTCAGGCAGCGATATGAAAACACGACCAGATTTATGAGATGTAAATTGCTGCAATCGATAAATATTTGATTTGAATAAAATAATTCCATAGATCAAGTATCCGTCATGAATATCCTCGTAAAATTTCAGATCTACAAAGACAAAACAGACACATGGAACCCACCTCCCTCCAGGAGAGGGGTTTCCGCGCCTGCTTTCCACAGGGGGCTCGGTGCCTCACTGCCCTGCGGCTGCGACCGTCCCCTTCGGGCATGTCCGTCGCGGTCACGGACGCCGGATGAATTCGGCCTCAGAATATCTTGCGATACTGGATGAAGCCCGAGCGATCGGCAACCAGCTCGTAGAGCTTCCGCGCCTCGACATTGGTTTCGTGCGTCAGCCAGTGGACGCGATTGGCGCCCAGGCCGGCGGCGGCCTCGTAGGCATGTTCGATCAGGGCGCGGGCGATGCCGCGGCGGCGGGCCCAGGGCGCGGTGAACAGGTCCTGCAGGTAGCAATAGGGGCCCTCGGTCCAGGTCGAGCGGTGCAGGATGAGGTGGACGATGCCGGCCAGGCCCTCGTCGAGGAAGGCGCCGTAGGCGTGCATCGGCTCGGCCGGATCATGGAAGCGCGCCCAGGTCAGCTCGGTCACCGCCGGTGCCACGCTCGCCTTGTAGAAGGTGAGATAGCCCCGCCAGAGCGGCTCCCAGGCGGATCTGTCGGCGGGCGAGAGGGGGCGGATCTGCATGGGCGTCGGGTCCTGCGGCCGTCGGGCGCACGAGCCTCCCCGATCACAGTTGCCGGCGTCAAGCGTCTCCGGATTGCGCCGCGCCCGGTGGATCGGCCCCGGCAAGGTCGTCGCGCAAGCCCCTGGCGAGGGCCCTCTGCCGGTCGAACTCGGCCCGCCGGCGGGCGATCTCCTCGGCGGACAGGCGGTCGAGGTTGAGATAGTCGAGCTTCCAGTCCGGGTTCGAAGACCAGGTCAATGGCGACTGCACGGTGGTGCGCGGCGCGGGCGCGCGCTCCAGCAGGGCGAGGGCCAGATCCAGCGTGGCGGCCTGCGAGTCCGGATCGCGCGGCCGCCCCGCCGCATTGCCGAGCGGAAAGTCCGAAAACAGGAGGCGCGGCACGCCGACATGTTCGACGATGTCTTTGGCGCATCCCATCACCACGGTGGCGATGCCGGCCGCTTCGAGCAGACGGGCGGCGAGGCTGACGCTCTGGTGGCAGACCGGGCAGTTGGCGACGAGGACCGCCGCGTCGACGGCATCGGCGCGGCAGCGCTCGACGACCTCCGGGCAATCGGTTTCGAGCGTGGCGCGATGGCTGCGATTGGTCGGCAGGCCGTGGAAGCGCGGAGCCGCCGATCCGATCCGGCCGCGCGCCGCGGCCTGGCGCAGCGCCGGCAGCGGGAAATAGGCGTTGGGGTCCTCGGCCGTCGTGTGCACCCGGTCGATGGCGACGTGCGAGATGCGCAGGTCGTGATCCCCGGCGCTGTCGCCGGAATAGACGGCGTAGAATTTCGCGGCCGCGTTGTAGGGCGCGCCGGGGCCCTGGTCGCCCTTGCCCGGCTGATAGGGAGCCGCGGTGGTGACGATCGCGACGCGGCTGTGCGCCAGCGGCTTGCGCAGCGGCTGGAACGGCACCTCGGCGTAGTGGGCCCAGGCATAGGGCGCGCCGTAGCCCAGGGCCTGGTAATAGGCACGGGTCCGCTCGATATAGGGGATCGGCACATCCTGCGCCGGCGCGAACCCGAAATCGCGTGTCGTCGTCATCGTGACGCTCCCTCCGATCGGCCGGTCATCGACGCGTCCGCCGTTGGGCGCTTGACGCCCGCGCCGATTCCGGTCAAACAGCCGGCCATGAACGCGATCCGGCCCGCCAGCTCCTATTACCGGCTGTCCTCATAAGAGCGGCAGGGATCGATTCATAGTGTCGAAACAATGCCGCCGCAGGGCGGCATTTTCGTTTCAGGCCCCCCCATGCGGCGCGCGCAACCGCGATGGGCCACCCATGTTCGAAGAGATCGCATCAGACGGCGCGCCGCTCGAGGCGGACGCCCCCTCCCCCAGGCCGGGCCTCGGCCTGATCGGCGCCGGCGCGTTCGGCGAATTCTGCATCGGCCACCTCAAGGCGCATTTCGCCCTGCGGGTGTTCGACCCCGGCCGCGATGTCGCAGCGCTGGCCGCCGGCCAAGGCGTCGAGGCGGCGGACCTCGCCGGCGCCGCCGGCCAGCCGGTCGTGCTGCTGGCGGTGCCGCAGCGTCGGATCGCCGCGGTGGCACGCCAGATCGCTCCGTACCTCAGGCCCGGCAGCCTCGTCGTCGATGTCTGCTCGATCAAGCAGGCGCCGCTCGGCGCGCTGCTGAAGGCGCTGCCCGAGACCGTGGCGGTGGTCGGCACCCATCCCCTGTTCGGCCCGCGCAGCGGCCGCGACGGCATTCGCGGCCTCAACGTCGCCGTGTGCGAGGGCCGCGGCCGGCAGGCGGCCCCGGTCGCCCGCTTCCTCGCCCGCCGGCTCGGCCTGAAGGTGCAGCGCACCAGCGCCGAGGAGCACGACCGGCAGATGGCCTATGTCCAGGGCCTGACGCACCTGATGGCGCGCATCGTCAAGGCGATGGACCTGCCGCCGCTGGCGCAGACCACCGCCGCCTTCGAGCAGCTGATGCGCATGGTCGACGGCCTGAGCCAGGATTCCGAGGAGCTGTTCCGCACGATCACCCGGGAGAACCCCCATGTGGAGGAGGTCAAGGCCCGCTTCCTCGCCGCCGCCAGCCGGCTGGCGGCGCCGCGAGGGGGGTGAGGTCCCGCTACAAGACGTGGCGCAGAAAGGCCTTCTCCGCCGAAGGCGGGGGAGGTGGCGCCGCGAAGCGGCGACGGATGGGGCGTGAAGGGCAGGGTCAAGCCAGTGTTGGGCTGGCACGACGGTGGTGCAGGGGCGGCAAAGGGCGCGACCTGCGGGCCGCACCCCATCCGCCCCGATTACGTCGTGGCGCCTCCCCGCCTCCAATCTCGGCTGTTCCCGAGGCTGGCATGCAAGAGAGCAAGTCGGAAACATCCGACTTGCGCGGAGAAGGCTTTTTGCGCCCTTTTCTGGCCCTGTCGGCCCTCAGTCGAGGTTGAACTTCGACATCTGGCGGTGCTCGCCGTGGATGCGGCGCACCGTGCCGTTGAGCGAGCGGTAGATGATGGTCTCGGTGGTGATGACGTTGCCGCGGAACTTCACCCCCTGCAGCAGGGCGCCGTCGGTGACGCCGGTGGCGGCGACGATGACGTCGCCGGAGGCCAGCTCCTCCATGCGGTACTTCTTGTTCGGGTCCTTGACGCCCATGGTCATGGCGCGCTCGCGCTTGGCCTCGGTGTCGAGGATCAGCCGGCCCTGCATCTGGCCGCCGACGCAGCGCAGCGCCGCCGCCGCCAGCACGCCCTCCGGCGCGCCGCCGCTGCCCAGATAGATGTCGATGCCGGTCTCGAGCGGGTTGGTGGTGAAGATCACGCCGGCGACATCGCCGTCGGTGATGATGCGGATCGAGGCGCCGACCTTGCGGATCGCCTCGATGATGCCGGCATGGCGCGGCCGGTCGAGCACCAGCGCGGTCAGCTCGTTCGGCTTGACGCCTTTGGCCCTGGCCAGGGCGTGGAGGTTGTCCTCGATCGAGGCGTCGAGGTCGACCACGCCGTCCGGATAGCCCGGCCCGATGGCGATCTTGTCCATGTAGACGTCGGGCGCGTTGAGCAGCGAGCCGGAGCTGGCCATGGCCATCACGGCGATCGAGCCCGGCATGTCCTTGGCGCACAGCGTCGTGCCTTCCAGCGGGTCGACGGCGATGTCGACCTTGGGGCCGATGCCGCTGCCGACCTTCTCGCCGATGAACAGCATCGGCGCCTCGTCGCGCTCGCCCTCGCCGATGACGACGGTGCCGTCGATCGGCATCTTGTTGAGCTCGCGGCGCATGGCGTCCACCGCCGCCTTGTCGGCGCCCTTCTCGTCGCCGCGCCCGCGCAGCAGCGCCGAGGCGACGGCCGCGCGCTCGGTGACGCGCACCAGCTCCAGCGAGAGGATACGCTCGATGACGTCCTTCGGCTTGACCTGAATGATGTCCGACATGGTGCCCTCCCCTGGTCTTTCGCTCATTCCCGCTCGATGCGGATCATCTGCGGCGTCTCGACGATGTAGCCGTCGCTCATCATCGCTTCGAGGGCGCCGCGGATCGCCGCCTCGGTCGTGGCGTAGGTGATCAGGATCACCGGCACGGCGCCGGCGACCGTCGACGGATCGTCGCCGCCATGCACGCGCCCCTTGCGGCGCTGCACAATCGATTCCAACGAGATGGCGCGCTCGGCCATGCGGCTGGCGATGGCCGCGGCGGCGCCGGGCCGGTCGGCGACGGAGAGGCGGACATAGTAGCCGCCCTTGTGGGCCTGCATCGGCGCGCGCGTCGGCCGGGTCAGCTCGGCGGCCGGGATGCCGAAGGGCGCCGGCCGGAAGCCGCGGGCGATGTCGGCGATGTCGCCGACCACGGCCGAGGCCGTCGCCTCGCCGCCGGCGCCGGGGCCGACCAGCGTCAGCTCCTGGACCGCGTCGGCATCGATGGCGACCGCGTTGGTGACGCCGTTGACCTGGGCGATCGGCGCCGATTTCGGCACCATGGTCGGATGCACGCGCTGCTCGACGCCGCCCTCGGTGCGCGTCGCCACGCCGAGCAGCTTGATGCGGTAGCCGAGTTCGTCGGCCGCCGCCAGGTCCGCCGTGGTGATCTGGGCGATGCCCTCCACATGGATGGCCTCGGCGTCGATCTCGGTGCCGAAGGCCAGGCTCGTGAGGATGGCGAGCTTGTGGGCGGTGTCGAAGCCGCCGATGTCGAAGGTCGGGTCGGCCTCGGCATAGCCCAGGCGCTGGGCGTCCTTCAGGCATTCGTCGAAGCCGAGGCCCTCGGCCTCCATGCGGGTGAGGATGTAGTTGCAGGTGCCGTTGAGGATGCCGTAGACGCGGTCGATGGTGTTGCCGACCATGCCCTCGCGCAGGCTCTTGACGATCGGCACGCCGCCGGCCACCGCCGCCTCGAAGTTGAGGGCGACGCCGGCCTTCTCGGCCCGACGGGCGAGGTCGACGCCGTGGCGGGCGAGCAGCGCCTTGTTGGCGGTGACCACCGGCTTTCCGGCGTCGAGCGCCGCCGTCACCGCGGCGCGGGCCGGGCCCTCGTCGCCGCCGATCAGCTCGACGAACAGATCCACCTCCGGGTCGCGCGCCAGCGCCACGGGATCGTCGAACCAGCGGAACCGGTCGAGCGCGATGCCGCGGTCGCGCCCGCGCGAGCGGGCCGAGACGGCGGTGACGGCGACGGCCCGGCCGCAGGCTGCGGCCAGGGCATTGGCGCGCCGGTCGATCAGCCGCACCACGGAAGCGCCGACCGTGCCTAGTCCCGCGACGCCGATTCTGAGAGGGGCCTGCATGTTAAGTCCGCATGAGAATGTGAGCCGTTGTGCAACGGCATCGGCGCCGGATCAAGCGCGGGGCCTCCGCGGCCGGCGCGGGCACCCCGCGAACCCCGCCGGAGGGCTCGCGAGGGCGGCGCCCGTGACGTGACGCCGGCGGCTCACGCCGTCCTTTGCATCGGCACGACGTTGTGCAGCGTCTGGTCGGCGGTGTCGAAGAACTTGCGGATGTTGCGCGCCGCCTGGCGGATGCGCTGCTCGTTCTCGACGAAGGCGATGCGGACATAGCCGTCGCCGTGCTCGCCGAAGCCGACGCCGGGGGCGACGGCGACGGAGGCCTTCTCGACCAGGAGCTTGGAGAACTCCAGCGAGCCGACCTCCTTGAACTTGTCGGGGATCGGCGCCCAGGCGAACATCGAGGCCGCCGGCACCGGCACCTTCCAGCCCGCCTTGGCGAAGCTCTCCACCAGGGTGTCGCGGCGCTTGCGGTAGGTCTCGCGCATCTCGGCGATGCAGTCCTCCGGGCCGTTCAGCGCCGCGGCGGCCGCCACCTGGATCGGCGTGAAGGCGCCGTAGTCGAGATAGGACTTGACCCGGGCCAGCGCGGCGCAGAGCCGCTCGTTGCCGACGGCGAAGCCCATGCGCCAGCCGGCCATGGAGAAGGTCTTGGACAGGGTGGTGAACTCCACCGCCACGTCCATGGCGCCCGGCACCTGCAGCACGGAAGGCGTCGGCACGCCGTCGAAATAGATCTCCGAATAGGCGAGATCCGACAGGATGAAGATGTCGTTGGCCTTGGCGAAGGCGACGAGGTCCCGGTAGAAATCCAGGCTCGCCACCAGCGCCGTCGGGTTGGCGGGGTAGGAGACGATCACCGCGATCGGCTTGGGGATCGAGTGCTTCATCGCCCGCTCGGTCCAGCGGAAGAAGTCCTCGTTCGGCTCGGCCGGCACCGAGCGGATGACGCCGCCGGCCATCAGGAAGCCGAAGGCGTGGATGGGATAGGACGGGTTGGGGCACAGCACCACGTCGCCCGGCGCGGTGATCGCCGTCGCCATGTTGGCGAAGCCCTCCTTCGAGCCGAGCGTCGCCACGACCTGGGTGTCGGGGTTGAGCTTCACGCCGAAGCGGCGGGCATAATAGTTCGCCTGGGCGCGGCGCAGGCCGGGAATGCCCTTGGAGGCGGAGTAGCGGTTGGTGCGCGGCTTCTGCGCCGTCTCGATCAGCTTGTCGACGATGAACTTCGGCGTCGGCAGGTCGGGATTGCCCATGCCGAGGTCGATGATGTCCGCGCCCTGGGCCCGTGCCGCTGCCTTCACCCGATTCACCTGCTCGAAGACGTAGGGCGGCAGACGGCGCGTGGAGTAGAATTCGGACATCGGTTCGTGTTCCCGGTTCAGGCTTTCGGCGAAGGGGGCGTCAGTTGTAGCATCATTCGTGTCCAAACGAAGCCGCGACGACGGCAAATTGCGACAGGCCGGCTGCGCCGGACGGTCGCGGCCCGCCGGACCCGGCAGGTCCTCTTGGACCTGCCAGCGCATGATCGGCCGGACAGCCTTGATTTTGCGTTGAAGGATGCGAGATCGATCGTGGCGAGGGCCACGGGCTCGCCGCCTGGATCCGGCCGGCCGCCGGCGCCCGGCGTTCAGCCCTGCGGCGGTTGCTTCTTCGGCTTGCGGACCGTGGTGCGCGCCGCGGTGCGGTTCTGGTAGCGCTTGAGGTCGTTCTCCAGGGCCTTGCGTTCGTCCATGGTCAGCACCCGGTCGCGCCGCGGCGGCGGCACGGCGCCCATGGCGGGAAAGCCCTGCGGCGCGCTGGCGCGCGATTCGACGACGAAGGGCTGGGGCGGGGGCATCGGCCCGGGGCGCAGGCCGAACATGCGGGAGGAGCTGTCGGCCTGCGTCGAGGCGCAGCCGGCAAGCGCCAGGGCGGCCAGGATGATCGGAACGGATGTGAAGGCCTGGCCCCGCATATAATTCGCCTCGCTGATGTGACGCACGCTTATACGACTGGCGGACACGCTCCGACAGTGGTTTAAATTCCCCACGCCGCAACGAAAGGTGCTCGCAAGGCCGCATGGACAAGGACAAGACGCCGATCGACGATCCCTTTACCCTGGTCAATCCCGATATCGAGGCGCTGGCGCGCAACGTCGCCCGCGCCATCGAGGAAGGCGGCAAGGCCATGGCCGCCTATCTGCGTCCGCGCGAGGACGGGCGGATCAAGACCGGCCTCACCGACGAGATCGCCGACGCGGTCAAGACCTTCGGCCACCTCGCCGAGTACTGGGTGAAGGACCCGCAGCGCGCCCTGGAGGCGCAGACGCGGCTGGCGCAAGGCTTCATGTCGCTGTGGGCCTCCTCGCTCAAGCGCATGGCCGGCGAGGAGGCGCCGCCGGCCGCCGTACCCGACGCGCGCGACCCGCGCTTCAAGGCGCCGGAATGGAGCCAGAACCAGTTCTTCGACCTGGTCAAGCAGGCCTATCTCATCACCACGCGCTGGGCCGACAAGCTGGTGAAGGATTCAGACGGGCTGGAGCCGCACCTCAAGCACAAGGCCGACTTCTACGTGCGCCAGCTCTCGGCGGCGCTCTCGCCCTCCAACTTCATCGCCACCAATCCCGAGCTGATCCGCGAGACCCTGGCCGAGAACGGCGAGAACCTGGTGCGTGGCCTGCACATGCTGGCCGAGGACATCGCCGCCGGCAACGGCGAATTGAAGGTGCGCCAGTCCGACACCACCAAGTTCGAGGTCGGCGTCAACATGGCGCTGACGCCCGGCAAGGTGGTGTTCCGCAACGAGACGATGGAGCTCCTGCAGTACGAGCCGGCGACGGAAAGCGTCTACAAGCGGCCGCTGCTGATCTGCCCGCCCTGGATCAACAAGTTCTATATCCTCGACCTCAACCCGGAGAAGAGCTTCATCCGCTGGTGCGTCGAGCAGGGGCTGACCGTGTTCGTCATCTCCTGGGTCAATCCGGGCGAGGCGCAGCGCCACAAGGGCTTCTTCGAATATATGCAGGAGGGGCCCCTGGCCGCCCTCGACGAGATCGGCAAGATCACCGGCGAGAAGGAGGTCAGCGCCATCGGCTACTGCGTCGGCGGCACGCTGCTTTCGGTGACGCTGGGCTGGATGGCGGCGCGGGGCGACCCGCGCATCGCCTCGGCGACGCTGTTCGCCACCCAGGTCGACTTCGTCAACGCCGGCGACCTCAAGGTCTTCGTCGACGAGGACCAGATCCAGTCGGTGGAGCGCAAGATGGCCGAGCACGGCTACCTCGCCGGCTCCAAGATGGCCGCCGCCTTCAACATGCTGCGCAGCCAGGACCTGATCTGGCCCTATGTCGTCAACAACTACGTGCGCGGCAAGCAGCCCTTCCCGTTCGACCTGCTCTACTGGAACTCCGATTCCACCCGCATGCCGGAGGCCAACCACTCCTTCTACCTGCGCGCCTGCTACCTGGAGAACCGGCTGAGCCGCGGCCTGATGGAGGTCGGCGGCACGCGCATCGACCTCAAGCAGGTGACGATCCCGATCTACAACCTGGCGACGCGCGAGGACCATATCGCCCCGCCGAACTCGGTGTTCGTCGGCTCCGCCGCCTTCGGCGGACCGGTGCGCTACGTGCTGACCGGCTCGGGCCACATCGCCGGCGTAGTCAACCCGCCGGCCAAGAAGAAGTACCAGTACTGGCTCGGCGGCCCGCCGGCCGGCAATTACGATGACTGGCTGGCGACGGCGCAGGAGCATCCCGGCTCCTGGTGGCCGGACTGGCTGGACTGGCTGACGGCGCAGGCGCCCGAGCGCGTCCCCGCGTCCAGGCGCAAGCCCGGCGGCCGCCGCAAGCCGCTCTGCGACGCGCCCGGCACCTATGTGAAGGTCAAGTCGTGACCGAGCCGGCGCGGCGCCGACGCCGCCGCGCCCACCACACCGACAGCCGCCGGCGCCCGCGCCGCACCGCCGGCACGTCGACCGACAGAATCAGGAGCCCGGCCGGCACCATCCAGAATCCGAGAATCGGCAGGAAGCCCAGGAGGCCGCCGGCGACCATCAGCCCGCCGACGGCGAGGCGCAGCGGCCGCGACCGCGGCAGATGGATGTGCCTGCCCCCGACCCGGATTTTCGGCCTGTGCATCGATGTTCGGCCTCCTCCGCGCCGATTTCCCTGCATTTGGGGCCCGATAGCCGCGATGCAAGCCCCCTCCCCGCCCTGCGCGGGACCGCCGAACCGGCCGGCGCCAAAAGTTTCCCACACCCGGTGTGAATTCACGCTTGGCAAGCCGGGATGATGTTGCTATTAGCGCGGGCCTCGGGGGCTTCCACCCCTCCCGTTCCCTGATAGCTCAGCTGGTAGAGCGTTCGACTGTTAATCGAATGGTCGCAGGTTCGAGTCCTGCTCAGGGAGCCACTCGTCTCTTATGCGGCCAAGCGCGATATTGCGCGTCGGCGTTTAATTTTTCCATACACTACGATCCGGTGCACCCCCTGCTGGCACAGCCAGCGTAGGGCTGCGAGGCCGATTGAGGACGGGCGTGGATAGCGATATGCACCACGGTCGCCCACCCCTTCAGAGCACCCGTCGCAGGATCGGCGGCCCTGGTGTGGAAAGACAGGGGCCCTGCCCCCTTTAGTCGGAGTGGGCAGAGGCAAGAGACGCGGAGATCCGTGTTCAACAGGGCTCTGGATTCAGGCGCTCACCTCTTCGTCCTCGCACAGGCTTATCGCCACATTGATCGCCATCGCGGCAAAATCCCAAATCCAAGCGGCATCCATGACGACGATCTCGTCGTCGTAGAAGGAGGCATCCAGTAGAGAACGGGCGCAATAGTATCCGGCCTGGACGACCACTTCGATGTCTTCATGGCCGGCATAGAATGCTGTCGTCGCGGCGTGGGCGCACGCGCCATAGGCTAGGCCCGCGATCTGCGGTGTTTGAGAATAGGCGTATTGCTTGCCGATCGTGTGTTGCGCGCCGGCGGACGCGAGCATCCCGCTCCAAAGACTGGTCTGCCTCTCGCAATCCGCGGCTTGCATCTCATATCCGGCACGGCGGAGGGCGCGCGGCGCAATGCCCCGGACCGCAAGCCCGGCAAAGAACGCGGCGCGTTCCCGTTCCTGAGTTGGCGCTTCGGACATTGCGTCAGTTCGCGCGAGTTCGGCCTCGATTGCCCGGCACAGCGTGAGCGGCATGGCATTTTCGCAGAAGAACAGGCCTCCGGCGAAGCTTGAGACAGTGCGGCTGTGAACGAACGGTTTGAGGACAATCGGCCCATCGGAAGCCGCAGCGTAGGCGCCGAAACCGCCCAGCGCGCAAAGCCCGCCAGCAAGACTGAAGGTCAGAAATGTTCGGCGTTCCAAAGCAGATTGGCTCATGTCGTCCCCCGACATTGAAGCCAAAATCTATCATATTCCGTTACGATAATGCACTGAAAATCACCCCTCGCCGGCCAGATCTCCATTGCCGTAACCTATTGACATTTCGGAATAAAACTCCATAGTAGCGACCATCTCCACATAAGCTGGAAGATCACGCCAGGACGCACCCGGCCGCGCCAGCCAGAGTTCGAATCCGACAAAAGCCCGTCGTCCGCACCACAGCGCTCACGGTCCCCAACCTTATCCGGTAAAGGCGACGTCATCCGCTCCCATACATAGCTTCCAACATCCGACGAATCGGCTCTCAGGAATCTCAGAAAAGGATCCTGAATCAGAATCTCCGCTGCATCGGAATCCCAAGTGTCACAACGCGCTGTAAATATCCCCCGATAAAACCGAAGGCTTTAAGATGTAAGCCCCGCTCAAAGTGGCAGGGAAGGGACGCTAACGCGGCCTCGACTTCAGTGAGCCACCTGAAGGTGCCATCAGCGCCACAGGTTCAGTCGGTCGAGACGACCGTCCTCCTGCTCCTGGTTGCGGATGTACTCGCGGACCTGCCCTCGTCCCGACCAACTGTCGCGACGCCCCCTGGCCCAAAAAATTCTACCTCGTGAAGTTGCGTTTGCGCTCTCCATAGACCCGCGCCAAGTGGATGGCTCTTTTGGCTTTGTGGCCTGCAATAAAGACAGAGGAATCCGTCGGCGGGACCCGTGCAGCAAATTTGCTCAAAACCATAAACCGCCCCATGGCTTTACACGCGCCCACCATTCGATCGGAGTTAATATTCGGATGGGCATGTGATGAAGGTGCTCCCGCTTGCGAACGGCGATCACAAGTGCAGAAAACAGCACAACCGAAGCCGATGGCGTTACCGATCAGCTCTCGATCTGAAAGATCAGGTAATGCAGACACGAAAGGGGCATCTATAAGCCGCCGGCCCAAGCTAGCCGGAGCTTCCTTCTTCCGACCGCGCCAAGCGCCTGATTTTTCGGCAGAAGGTTGCTTCTGTGTGCTCATAATGTAGCCATGTAAACTGGTAATTTCGGCTTGTTTTGAATGAGATTGTGCCGTAAAATGGCGCCATGTACATCGAATCCGTCCCCAACCGCGACTCCCCGCCGGCCATCCTGCTGCGCGAGAGCTATCGCGAGGGCGGCAAGATCAAGAAGCGCACGCTGCTCAACCTGTCCGACTGGCCGACCGAGCGCATCGCCGGCTTCAGGATGCTGCTGAAGGGCGGCACGGTGCTTCCGCCCGACCGGGAGGCGATCAGCATTGTGCGCGCCCTGCCGCACGGCCATGTCGCCGCGGCGCTGGGCACCGCCCGCAAGATCGGTCTCGACCGGCTGCTCGGGCCTGCCGGCAACCGCTGCCGGGATCTCGTCCTGGCACTGATCGTCAGCCGCATCCTCGATCCAAGCTCGAAGCTCGCGGCGGCGCGGGCACTGTCACCCGATACCGCCGCCTCCAGCCTCGGCGCCGAGCTCGGGCTGGGGCCGGTGGACGAGGCGGACCTCTACAGCGCTCTCGACTGGCTGGCGGAGCGCCAGGCGGCGATCGAGACGGCACTGGCCCGGCGCCATCTCGCCGGCGGCACGCTGGTGCTCTACGACGTCACGTCGAGCTACATGGAGGGCCGCTGCTGCCCGCTGGCCCAGTTCGGCTACAATCGCGACGGCAAGAAGGGCAAGCTGCAGATCGTCTACGGCCTGCTCTGCGCCCCTGACGGCTGCCCGGTCGCTGTCGAGGTCTTCGAAGGCTCGACCGGCGATCCCTCCACGCTGGGCAACCAGGTCGCCAAGCTGAAGCAGCGCTTCGGCCTCGACCATGTCGTGCTGGTGGGAGACAGGGGCATGATCACTCAGGCCCGCATCGCCGAGGACATCAGGCCGGCCGGGCTCGACTGGATCACGGCGCTGCGCGCCCCGGCGATCCGCGGCCTGCTCGAGGGCGGCGCCTTCCAGATGTCGCTGTTCGACGATCGCGACATGGCGGCCATCACCTCACCGGACTTCCCGGGCGAGCGCCTGATCGTCTGCCGCAATCAGGCGCTCGCCGCCGAGCGCGCCCGCAAGCGCGAGGATCTCCTGCGCGCCACCGAGCGCCACCTCGCTCCTATCGCCGCCGCGGTGCGGCGCAAGCGCGAGCCGCTGCGCGGCCAGGCCGAGATCGGCCTGGCCGTCGGCGCCGTGATCGACCGGCATAAGATGGCCAAGCACTTCGAGCTTCAGATCACCGACACCAGCTTCACCTTCGCCCGCAAGACCGCCGAGATCGCCGCCGAGGCCGCCCTCGATGGCCTCTACGCCGTGCGCACCAGCCTGCCCGCCTCGACGCTCGACGATGCCGCCACGGTCAAAGCCTACAAATCCCTCAGCCTGGTCGAGCGCGCCTTCCGCTCGATCAAGACCGTCGATCTGCATGTGCGTCCGGTCTACCACTGGCTGCCCGAGCGGGTGCGCGCTCACGTCTTCTTGTGCATGCTCGGCTACTATCTCGAATGGCACATGCGCCGGCGCCTGGCGCCCATGCTCTACGACGACACCGACAAAGACGCCGCCGAGGCGCTGCGCCCCAGCGTCGTCGCCAAGGCCCAGCGCTCGCCCGCCGCCGTCACCAAGCAGACCACCGGCCTCACCCCGGACGGCCTGCCCGTGCACAGCTTCCACACCCTGATCGCCGATCTCGCCACCCTCACCCGCAACACCGTCGAGATCGCCACCGCGCCGGGCATGCCCTTCGCCATCGCCGCCCGCCCGACGCCGATCCAGGCCAAGGCCTTCGACCTCCTCGCCGTCGCCCGTACCCAGTAGAGACGTCCGTCGATCCGGTTTTAGCTCGCAAGATCAAATGCTTGCGCTCTGCGAAAGAAAGAAGCTCCGGCTAGCGGCGAATGCGCTGTCGTTACCAGGCAAGTCCACGAGTTGGACTGCGTATTCAAGCAACTCGGCTTTCACATCCTCATCCGGCGTGTTCTCGATTTCATCGAGAGTTTTCCGCGAGGCCATAAGATCCCAATTGGCCCGAGCGCCCACTTGGAAGACGTGCATCAGCGCCTCGATATCGTGCGCGCGGGTCACGTCTAGTCCTGCCGGCATCGGCTCTTGCTCAAAGATCTGCTCACTGTGCTTGACGAGAAGGTTCACGACGTTCGTATCAAGGAAGACCCGAGTCGGGATGTTTTCGAAGGGGTAGCGGGCGCAGTCCTCACTGTGTTTCGCCTGGCTTCGATAGAGCACCCACCTTCTTCGATTCGGGTCCCACAACTCCAAGCCCATCGCTGTCCCCCTTAGAGACCCGGTATCCGCACAGCTGGTCTGCAACGATTCGATCAACCGTCAAAAGGCGGCCGAGGCCATCGGGAAATCCGTTCAAGCGGTCCATATAAATCGGCCGGCGAGGCTGTGCCGTAGCAGAGTTCACAATCATGGTCGGTCTGGAAGACCTCCACGCCGATCTTGCAGCGGGCGATTGTATTCTCAGGCATGGTGTAGCCGACGCGGGGGAGCAGTAACGATTTGCCGTATGGTGGACAAGGTCAGGCGGCCGCAGCGGGCAGGTCGAACGCCGGCTTGCCCCTGCCCGCTGCGCCCCATCCGTCGCCCCTGCGGGGCGCCACCCCACCCTCGGTGGAGAAAGCTTTTGCGCGCCTGTTTCTGCCATGGAAGCGGCGGCCGCTTCCTTCGTGAAGGACGGCAGAGCCGCGGCGACGCCCCTGCCCCGGCCTCAGCCGGGCGGAGGCGCCGCTTCCTTGCGCAGCGAGGGCCTCACCCGCTCGCGCAGGGACTGGAAGACGACGTAGAGCGCCGGGATGACGAAGATGCCGATGAAGGCGGCGGCGATCATGCCGCCGAACACCGGGGTGCCGACGTGCCGGCGGGCGAGCTGCGAGGGGCCCTCGGCTATCACCAGCGGCAGCAGGCCGAGGATGAAGGCGAAGGACGTCATCATCACCGGGCGGAAGCGCAGCCGGGCGCCCTCGGTGGCGGCGTGCAGCAGCGGCGCGCCCTTCTCACGCATCTCCTTGGCGAACTCGACGATGAGGATGCCGTTCTTGGCCGCCAGGCCGATCAGCACGACGATGCCGATCTGGCCGTAGAGGTCGAGCGCCAGCCCGCCGATGACGATGGCGGTGAAGGCGCCGAGCACGCCGACCGCCACCGAGAGCAGCACCGGCACCGGGATGGTCCAGCTCTCGTAGAGCGCCACCAGGAAGAGGTAGGCGAACAGGAGGGCGAAGGAGAGGATGAGGCCGGTCTGCCCCTCCGCCCGCTTCTCCTGGAAGGACACGTCGGTCCAGGCGCCGCGATAGCCGACCGGCAGGGTCCTGGCCGCCACCTGCTCCATCGCCGCCAGCGCCTGGCCGGAGGAGACGCCGGGCGCGGGCGAGCCCTGCACCGTCACCGCCAGGCGGTTGTTGTAGCGGATCAGCGCCTGCGGGCCGACGGCGAGCCGCACCTCCAGGAGGCTGCGCAGCGGGATCATGTCGCCCTTCGCGCTGCGGACGTTGATGCGGTAGATGTCGTCGACCCTGGCGCGGTCGGAGGCCTCGGCCTGGACCTGGACCTGCCAGGTGCGGCCGAACAGGTTCATGTCGTTGACGTAGAAGCCGCCGAGCGAGGCCTGCAGCGCCTGGAACACGTCGCTGAGCTTCACGCCGAGGATCTGCACCTTGTCGCGGTCGATATCGAGGTAGATCGAGGGCGCCGAGTCCGAGAAGGTGCTGAACACGCGCCTGAGCTGCGGCTCCTGGTTGGCGGCGACGAGCAGGCCGCGCAACGCCTGGGCGAGGGCCTTCGGGTCGCCCGTGCCGACGTCCTGCAGCACGTAGCTGAAGCCGCCGCCGGAGCCGAGGCCGATGATCGGCGGCGGGGCGAAGGGCAGCGCGCTGCCGCCGCGGACGGCGCGCAGCTTCGGCGTCAGCCGCCCGATGATGGCGGCGGCCGAGTTTTCCGGCCCCTGGCGCTGGTCGAAGGGCTTCAGCGAGACCATGACGAAGCCGGCATTGGCCTGCGAATAGCCGTCGATGAAGTTGAAGCCGATCACCGAGGAGGCGTCCGAGACCGTGCTCTCCTCCTTCAGGATCGCCTCGACCTGCTTGACCACGGCGGTGGTGCGCCCGACGGAGGCGCCGTCCGGCAGCTGCACGATGACGAAGAAGGCGCCCTGGTCGTCCTCCGGCAGGAACCCGGTCGGCGTGACGCGCGACATGCCGTAGATGCCGGCGCCGAACACGGCGGTCAGCACCAGCGCCAGCACCGAGATCCGCACCAGGCGGGCGACGATGGCGCCGTAGCGGTCGCGCGTCCAGTCGATGCCGCGCATCATCACACCGATGACGCCGCGGCGCGGCCCGTGCTGGGGCTTGAGCAGGATGGCGCACAGGGCCGGCGACAGCGTCAGCGCGTTGACCGCCGACAGGAACATCGACACGGCGATGGTGACGGCGAACTGGCGGAACAGCTCGCCGGAGATGCCGGGAATGAAGCCGACCGGCACGAACACCGACAGCAGCACCAGGGTGATGGCGATGATCGGCGCAACGATCTCGCCCATCGCCTTCTTGGTCGCCTCCGCCGGCGTCAGCTCCGGATGCTCCTCCATCACCCGCTCGACGTTCTCCACCACGACAATGGCGTCGTCGACGACGATGCCGATCGCCAGTACCACGGCGAGCAGCGACACGGTGTTGGCGGAATAGCCGATGGCGTTGAGGACGACGAAGGCGCCGATCAGGCTGACCGGCACGGCAAAGGTCGGGATCAGCGTGGCGCGCCAGCTGCCGAGGAACAGGAAGACCACCACCACGACCAGCACGAAGGCCTCGATCAGGGTCTTCTGCACCTCGTGCATCGTCGCCGTGACGAAGGCGGTCGGGTCGTAGGTGACCTTCCAGGTCAGATCCTCGGGAAAGCTCTTGGCCAGCTCGCCGATGGTCTGCTTCACCGCGTTCAGCGTGGCGATGGCGTTGGCGCCGGGCGACTGGTAGACGGCGATCAGCACCGCCGGCCCGCCGTTCAGCCTGGTGTCGCGGTCGAGGTTGGCGGCGCCGAGCTCCAGGCGCGCCACGTCGCCGAGGCGCAGCACCGAGCCGTCGGAGTTGGTGCGGATGATGATCTTGGCGAACTCCTCCGGCGAGGTCAGGCGGCCCTTGGTCTGAATGTTGAGCTGGAGCTGCTGGTCGTCGGAGATCGGCCGTGCGCCGATGCGCCCCACCGCCGCCTGCAGGTTCTGGGACTGGATCGCGGCGATGAGGTCGTTGGTGGTGAGGCCGAGGCCGGTCAGGCTGTCGGTGCGCACCCAGGCACGGATCGCGTAGTCCTGGGCGCCGAACAGCGCGGAATCGCCGACGCCCTCGGTCGACCGGATCGGATCGAGCAGGTTGATGGTGGCGTAGTTGGAGATGAACAGGGTGTCGTGGGTCTTGTTCGGCGAGGACAGCGCGATGACGCCGAGCAGGGCCGAGGACTTCTTCTTCACCGTCACGCCGGAGCGGGTGACCTCGTCGGGCAGCTTCGACAGCGCGATCTGCAGCCGGTTGCTGATGGCGACCGTGTTGATGTCCGGATCGGTGCCGAGCTCGAACGAGGCGAGGAGCGAGTAGCTGCCGTCATTGCCGCTGACGCTCTTCATGTAGATCATCTTGTCGGTGCCGACGATCTGCGCCTCGATCGGCTGCGCGACGGTCTGCTCGATCACCGCGGCGGAGGCGCCGGGGTAGCTGGCGGTCACCGACACCTGCGGCGGCACGATGTCGGGATATTGCGCCACCGGGATGACGTAGAGCGAGATCAGGCCGGCGATCACCGTGACGATGGCGATGACGATGGCCAGCCGCGGCCGGTCGACGAAGACGGAGGAGATCATGAACTCAGCTCCGGCCGGCCAGCGGCGGCGTCACGGGCGAGGCCAGCACCGGCACGCCCTGCCGCAGTCCCTGCAGCCCTTCGACCACCACCTGCTCGCCGCCGGCGAGGCCCTCGCCGATGATCGCATCGCCGCCGACCGAGCCGGTGACCTTGACGCGCTTGACCACCGCCTTGCCGTCCTCGACCGCGAAGACGTAAGCGCCCTGCTGGTCGGCGATCAGCGCCGACTGCGGCACCAGCACCTTCTCCTCGCCCTCCGGCCCCTGCACGAGGACGCGCACCAGGCTGCCGTCGATCAGCTTGCCGTGCTCGTTGGCGATGGTGGCGCGCACGGTGACGGTGTCGGTGGCCTGCGCCACCGTCACGTCGACGAAGTCGATCGTGCCGATCTTGTCGTAGGTGGTGCCGTCGGAGAAAGTGATGCGCACCTGCAGCGGCTTGCCGCTCGCCGCGGCCTTCTCGCGGTCGAAGTGCAGGAACTCGCGCTGGCTCACCGGGAAGAGCACATACATCGGATCCTCGCTGACGATCACCGCCACGGCGCCGCTGTCCGGCCCGACGACGTTGCCCTTGGTCAGCTTGGTGCGGCCGATGCGCCCGTCGATCGGCGCGGTGATGTCGGTATAGCTCAGGTTGATCTTGGCGAGGCTCAGATTGCCCTCGGCGGTGGCGACGTCGCCCTCCGCCGCCTTCTCGTCGGCCACGCGCTGGTCGCGCGTCGCCACCGAGCCGGCATTGGTGCGCATCAGGTCCTCGGCGCGCTGGCGCTGCAGGCGGGCATTGTCGAGCGCGCCGTTGGCGCGCAGCAGGGCGCCCTCGGCCTGGCGCACCGCCGCCTCGAACGGCCCCTTCTCCAGGCGGAACAGCGGGTCGCCCGCCTTGACCACCTGGCCGTCCTTGAACAGCACCTCCTCGATGAAGCCGGTGACCCGGGCGCGAATCTCGACCCGGTCCACCGCCTCGACCCGGCCGACGAAATCGGCGGTCTGCGCCACCGGCCGCCTCTCCGCCGCGACCACGCCGACCGGCAGCGCGGCGGGCTGCTGCGCCGTCGCCGGCACGACGAGCCAGGATGCGAGCACGGCGGCGACCAGGAGACGGCGCATGGGGTCACTCCAGTTCCAAGAGGTTCGGCTGTCCTTCGATGAGGGCCGGGCGGACCGGTCTGTCGTCATGCTGCGCCCTGCGTGTCATCGGCAGAATCCGAGTATCATAGAATGCACCCATTGTTTTTGACACAGCAGGAGATCGCGCAGGCCCGCGGCGTCACGCCTTGAAGCAGTGGTCGCGGTGCCATTGCAGGAAGCGGGGATGCGGCCGGTCGGACGGCCGTTCCGGGGCGCGGGCGAAGCCGTTGCCGTTGATGAAGGCGCGGATGCCGTCGGGGTCGTTGACCTGCCGCGAGACCAGGATCTCCAGGTCGTCGGAAAGGCTGATCAGGCCGCGGTCGAACATCCAATGGGCCGTGCCGGACAGGGCGATGCCGTTGTTAACGACATCAGGCCCGTTCGCCTCGACCGGCCGGATATGGGCCGCGGCGACCTCGGCGCGGCCGCCGCCGTTGATCAGCCGAAGCCCGGAAACGGCGCAGCGCTCGCCATAGGCACGCAGGACGACGCTGCGAAAGACGCGGTCGCGGACGATCCGCGAGGCGAGGAAGGTCACGCGGCTGCGATCGTCCTCGAACAGGAACGGCGCCTGCTCCTCCTGCAGGCCGGCGGACGGAGCGGCCTCTTCGAGCCGGGGCAGCAGCGGCTCGGCCTGGTCGAGGCCGAGGGCGACGATGCGCCGGAAGTCGGCTGGAGACAGCGCCCTGACCGCCGATTGGGCCCGGCCCGAAATCCGCCCGTTCGCGTTGAGCAAGCCTTGCTCGGCCAATCCCTCGCCACCGCTGAACGCAACCGGGCTGGCGAAGTCGAGATAGCTGCCGGGCTCGATCAGGGCGAGATGCATGCCGGGCGCCGACGGATCGGGAATGACCTGCCGGACCTTCGCGACGGCGAAGTAGCCGCGCGTCCCGGTCACCTTGCGCGGCTCGTAATAGACGATCCAGTCGCCGATGCAGGCCTCGACGCGGCGGAGATACTGGCCGGGGAACTGGTAGCGCTCCGCCGGGCTGTCGTCGTAGCGTGAGTCCGTGCGGTGAATGAAGATCCCGAATCCCATGGCCTGCCATAGCGCGATTCTCAGCCGCCCGCATGCCGGGGCGCCAGCCGCGGCCCGGCGTAACTGCCCGGCACGGTCGTGCCGTCTTCGAACGAGATGCAGGCCGTGAGCGGGGTGGGCGGCGCGCCGGTCAGTACTTCACCACCGCCCGCTCGACCGCGACGACGGCCAGGAACAGCAGGATCGACAGCGACGAGGACAGCACGATCGCGGCATAGAGCCGGTCGGACTGGTAGTTGAAGGTCGCCTGGATGATCAGGGCGCCCAGGCCCTTGTCCGAGCCGATCCACTCGCCGACGATGGCGCCGATCACCGCCGTGGCCGAGGCGATGCGCAGCGAGGAGAACAGCATCGGCAGGGCCCGCGGGAAGCGCAGCCGCCAGAACACCTCCGAGCGCGTCGCCGACAGCACGCGGAACAGTTCGTGCTCGTTGGCCGTGGCCGAGTCGAGGCCGCGGATCATGTTCACCAGGGTCGGGAAGAAGCAGATCACCGCGGCGATGACGATCTTCGGCGTCAGGCCGAGACCGAAGATCAGGATGATGATCGGCGACAGGGCCAGGATGGGGATGGTGTTGAAGAACAGCACCACCGGGAAATAGGCAGCCTGCACGGTGCGGCTGTGCACGAAGACGACGGCGAGCAGAACGGCCAGGAGATTTCCGATCAGGAAGCCGGCGAGACTCTCGACCACCGTCGGCCACAGGTTGCCGAGCAGCAGCGGCCAGCTCTTGACCAGGGTCGTTCCGATCGCGGTCGGTGTCGGCACGATATAGGCCGGCACGCCGGCGACCGGGAGGAGGAACTGCCAGGCGACCAGGATGGAGGCGGCGCCGAGCACCGGCAGCACGGCCTGGGCGGTCGGCGACAGGGCGGCGGCTCGGCTCATGAGGCCTCTCCAAGGGCTGTGCGCAGGTCGGCCATGGCGGCGACGAGCGCCGGATCCTCGCGGCGGCAGCGGTTGCCGTCCTGCTTGATCGGCCGCAGATCCCGGTCCGCCATGATGCGGCCGGGACCGGCGGCGAGCACCAGCACCCGCTCGCCGAGATAGGCGGCCTCGGCGATGGAATGGGTGACGAACAGCACGGTCATGCCGGTGCGGCGCCAGAGGGCGAGCAGCTCGTCGTTCAGCCGGTCGCGGGTGATCTCGTCGAGCGCGCCGAAGGGCTCATCCATCAGCAGGAGCTTCGGCTCGCCCAGCAGGGCGCGGGCGATCGCCGCCCGCTGGCGCTGGCCGCCGGAGAGCTGGTGCGGGAAGCGCTCGGCCAGCCCGGACAGGCCCATCAGCGCGATCAGCTCGTCGCTGCGGTCGGCGATCTCGCGCGTCAGGTGCCCGCGGCCGACGGCGAGCGGCAGGCGGATGTTGTCGCGCACGCTGCGCCAGGGCAGCAGCGTCGAATCCTGGAAGACGAAGCCGACGTCGCGCCGCTCGCGCACCGCCCGCGGGCGGGCGCCGAGCACCGCGATCTCGCCGGCGAGCGGCTCCAGCAGGTCGGCGGCGACGCGCAGGAAGGTCGACTTGCCGCACCCAGAAGGACCGAGGATCGACAGGAAGGTCCCGGCCTCGACCGTGAGGTCGAGGCCGGAGATGACCTTGGTCACCCCCTGCTTCCCGGCATAGCCGACGTCCAGCCGCCGCGCCTCGATGGCGTTCGGCATCAGGCGCCCGGCGCGTTCAGCTTCGGCCGCTCGGCCGCGGACAGCTCGAGGATCTTCGTCGTGTAGACCTCCTCGGGTTTCGGCGCGCCGTTGGGGTACTGGCCGATCTTGTCGAACAGCGCGATCTGCTCGCCGATCGACTTGGGATCGAAGACGCCCCAGCCATCCCTGGCGGTGTCGGCGTCGAAGCTCAGCTTCAGGATCAGGTCGATGGTCTTGAGCTCCCATTCGAGCGAGAGCTCGGGCCGGGCGGTGGTGAGCTTGCGCACGGCCTCCTGCGGATTGGCATGGGTCCAGCCCCAGCCCTTGGCCACGGCGCCGATGAACTTGGCCAGGGTCTCCGGATCCTGCTCGATGCCGCTGTCGGTGGCGAAATAGACATTGGCGTAGGACGACAGGCCGAGATCACGGGTCAAAAGGTCGACGCGGTCGTCGCCGACCACGCTGAGCGCCTGGGTGTTGGTGATCCAGCCGCCGATCGCGTCGACCTCGCCGCGCACCAGCGGCCCCTTGTCGAAGCCGACCGTGACGACCGTGAGGTCGTTGATGTCGATGCCGTTCCTGGCGGCGATGGCGTCGATGACGAAGCGGGCGGTCGGCTGGATGCCGATGCGCATGCCCTTGAGGTCGGCGACGCCGCGCAGCGGCTTGGACGCCTTGGAGGTCAGCGCGTAGGGGCCGGTGCGGAAGCCGCAGGCGAGGAGTTTTACGGGAATGCCGCTCGCCCGGGCGCTGTAGAGCTGCGGCGTCTCGGAGAACTGGCCGAGCTTGGCGGCGCCGGACACCACCGGCGGCACGGTGGCGGCATTCGGCCCGCCCGGGCTGAACTCGACGTCCAGGCCGGCCTCCTTGAAGTAGCCGTTCTCCAGCGCCATCACGTCGCCGATCTGCCCGTTCGAGATCAGCCAGTCATACTGGATGACCACCTTGGCCGCCGCCCTGGCGTCCTGCGACAGGATGAGCTGTATGCCCGGCGAAAAGGCCGCCAGGCCGGCAAGGCCCGCCTTCACGAACAGGCGGCGGTCGAGTGTCGGTGTCTTGGTCCCACTCATGGTGCTGGTCCTCTTCTGCGACGGCATCGGGGTCCGGCTCGCCCCTATTGGCCGGCCTTTGCGGCTTCGGAATTTTCGGCGTGATAGTCGCCCGGCCCGCCCTCGAGCCAGGCGTAGAGTTCCCAGAGCGTGTCGTCCGGGTCGGTGAAATAGGCGCAGCGGGCATTCCAGACATGGTCGGCCGGCGAGCCCTGGAAAGGCACGCCCTTGGCGCTCAGGGCGGCGTGGAGGGCGTCGACATCGGCCGGCCGGTCGAGCTCGACCGCGACGCAGACCTTGTGCGCCCCGCGCGGCGAACGCAGGTTGGAGATGCCGGCATGGCGGTTGATGTGGTCGAGCTCCCAGGCCGCGAGCGTGATGCCGGAGCCGTGGAAGTCGGCGAAGCCCTCGGCGCGGCGGCGCAGCTCGAAGCCGAGCTTGCCGGTGTAGAACGCCACCGTGCGCTCGATGTCCTCCACCAGCAGGCAGACATCGGTGATCTTCCTGATGCGGCCGAGCGTCATGACGTTTCCTTCCTTGTCCCGGCGCGGGGCTTCGGCCCGCCCGGCGGGGGCAGGCGGACGCCGACGCGGTTGGCCGCGCCGATGATGTGGTCGCGCATGGCGGCGCCCGCCTCCGGCGGCGATCCGGCGACCAGCGCCTCGTAGATGCGCACATGCTCGGCGACGTTGATCTCCACCAGCGCGTGCAGCGGGTTGGTCAGCCGCGCATAATGGATGGAGCGGCGGATCTGCTCGCACACGAACGAGATGAAGGTGTGGATGTAGGGATTGTCGGTCGCCTGCGCGATCTCGCGGTGGAAAGCGAGGTCGGCGTCGATGCTGCCGTCTTCCCAGCGCTCCTCCCCGCTCATGCGGTCGAGGGCGGCCTTGATCGCGTCGAGGTGCTTCTGCTGCCGGCGGCCGGCGGCGAGCGTCGCCGATTCCACTTCCAGGATGCAGCGCAGCTCGAACAGCCGCTCCATGTTGCCGATGTCGTCGAGCGCGCCGAGGTCGATGCGGATCGCCGCACGCTGCTCCGGCGCCAGCACGAAGGCGCCGACGCCCTGGCGCGCCTCGACGAGGCCGTCCGCCCGCAACTGCGCAACGGCCTCGCGGATCACGTTGCGGCTGACGCCGAACTCCTCGGAGAGCTGCTGCTCGGTCGGCAGGCGGGCGCCGGGATGCAGGACGCCGGAAGCGATCTTGCGGCTCAGCAGCAGCGCCACCCGGCGCGGCAGCGCCTCCACCGTGCCGATCATCGGCGAGCGCTGCTTCATCGCGCCGCCTCCGCGCCGGCCGCCGCAGGGAACCGGAACAGCCCTCGCCGGCCCGCGGCGCCCCCGCCGATGACGGCCGCCGCGATGCTGCAAGCCATGACGCCTCCCCTCGGACCGGCACGTTCCGATCTTCGTCTGAACATATATATCATCCTACAACTGGGCAACGCTCATTTCATCGGGGCGATCGGTGCCGGCGCGGATCGCCGGCGCCTGCGGCTCAGCCACGCGTGGCGATCAGGGCGGCCGATCCCGCCATCAGGCCGGCGGCCGACCGGTTGACGGCGCGCATGCGCCGCGGCGAGCGCACCAGGGCGCGGGCCCGGGTCGCGGCTGCGACATAGGCGAGTTGCACGCCGAGATCGAGCGCGGCGCCCAGCAGGGCGACGGCGGCGATTTCAGCCGTGGTCAGCGCCGTCATGTCGAAAGCGTGCGGCAGCACGGCGCCGAAGAACACCACCGCCTTCGGGTTGCCGAGCGTCAGCAGCAGGCCCGGCAGCACGCCGCCGCGCCGGACCTTCCGGGCATCCCCGCCGGGCGCCGCCGCCGGAGCGGTCCACAGCTGCCAGGACAGGATCAGGAGATAGGCGACGCCGCCCCATTTTACGGCGACGAACACGGGCTCGAACCGCAGGGCCAGCGCCGACAGCCCGAACAGCGCCGCCAGCAGCCAGATCGCATTGCCTGCGACCATGCCGGCGGCGAAGGGCAGGCTGGCCCGGCCACCCCGCGCCAGGACCCTGGCGACCAGCGCGCCCTGCGCCGGGCCCGGCAGGGCCGCGGCAATGGTGAAGGGGATGACGAAGAACCAGATATCCATCGCAGTCCGTCCCCTGCCCTGCCGTCGCCGACAGTATGGCGGCGAGGGGGCGGAGCCTCAAGGGTGGCGCGGACGCGCCCTCTCCGCCCCCCGGCGGCGCAGGCGGCGTCCTTTCGCGAGCGGCGCAGCGGCGATGCTTCATCCCGGCGAACGACGCTATCGCGCCACCGGCGACAAGCTCTACCTCTACGGCGACACCAACGGTGACGCCCGCTTCGACTTCCCGGTGATCCTCGACAAGACCGCCGTGCTCCACGCCGACGACGTGCTGTAGGAGGCCTGTCCGAACGCCGTTCCCGCCTCAGATGATGGAATGGAAGGCGCCGCCGTCGCCGCGCTGGGCGGTGCCGTTCTGGGCCGGGTTGGTCATGAGCTGGACGACGGCGCGGCCATGTAGCATCGGGTCGATCAGCTTTTGCAGCAGCGAGCCGGGCATGTCCGTCTTGAAGAAGTCGCCGATCACCTCGGCGAAGGGGCGCCGGCGCTGCGCCGAGATGCTCTCGAAGTAGGTCTGCACCGATTCGGTTGCGGTCGGTCCGGGCATGTAGGCGTTGACGCGGACATTGGTGCCGCGGGTCCGCTCGGCCAGCGCCCGCGACAGGCCGAGCTGGGCCGTCTTGGTCACGGAGTAGTGGGTCATGTGCGGCAGCGAGCGCAGCGCCGCCTCCGAGGCGATGAACACGACGGACCCGCTGTCGCGGTCGAGCATCTCCTTGAGGACGATGCGGGTGATGCGGATGCCGGTCATGATGTTGGCCTCGAAATAGTCGTGCCAGCGCTCATCCGTGATCTCGAAGAAGTCCTCGACGTCGAAGCGGCCGATATTGTTGACGAGAAACTCGACCGGGCCGAAGGAACTGGCGTAGTCGCGCAGGGCCCGGGCGCCCTCGGGCGTGGTCAGGTCGGCGACGATGCCGCGGCCGTTCGGCCCGAGCTGGCGCACCGCCTCGTCGAGCTTGCCCTGGTCGCGGCCGTTGATGACGGCGATGCCGCCCTCCTCGCAGAAGGTCCTGGCGATCGCCAGGCCGATGCCGGAACTGCCGCCCGTGACGATGGCTACCTTGCCGGTGATGCCCAAATCCATGTGTCTCTCCTGTCCCTGTCGTGGCTCGGGGCCGGGTCGCCTGCGTCAGCCGCAGGAAGACGTCCTCGATGGTGATGGCGCGCGCCGGATCGCGGAGGCCCTCGGAGCGGCTGCCGCCCCGGCCCTGCCCGATGCCGCGGATGCCTTCTACGACTATCATGGTCGTCCTGCGCAGTCCTCGCGGATGCCGGTGCATGGCGGCCGTTCCGATGGCCTCAGAAGCGAGTCGTGAGTTGCGTCAGCCATGCGGGCGAGGCGTCGACCAGGAAGGCTTCGAGCCGTTTGTCGAGACCGGTGAGGATCAGCAGCCCGATCAAAAGCAATATCCCGCCGAGGGCCATCCTGCCCGCAAGGGCGGTCCGCACAAGCCCGCCGCGTCGACGGAGCACCACGTCCCGGGAGAGGACGCCGAGGACAAGGAGGGGCAAAGCTGCGCCGATGCCGAAGGCGATCATCACCAGCGCGACCCGACCGAGATCCTTCCCTTGCGCTGCCAGCACCGAAGCCGCGCCAAGCGTCGGCCCGACGCACGGGCTCCAGATCGCGCCGAGCAGGAGGCCGAGCCCGAACTGCCCCTTCAGGCCACTCGCGGCAAAGCCGCCGAAGCGGCGGTCGGCCCATCCGCCGACCGATCCGGCCGTGACCGCCAGTCGAGCCTGAAGCTTCGGCGCCAGCAGGATGACGCCGAGGACCACCAGGATCGACGCCGCGGCGCCGCGAAAGAGATCGCCGTCCAGCCCGATCGAGAAGCCGACCGTCGCGACGAACAATCCGATGACCACGAAGGAGGCGGCGAGGCCCGCCGCGAGCGCCGCCGGTCCCCGCCGGTGCTCGGCGACGGCCGCTCCCAGCACCAGCGGCAGAATGGGCAGCACGCAGGGCGACAGCGTCGAGAGGACGCCGGCCAGGAGTGCCAGCAGGACGCTGCCGACGTCCATGGGCCGGCCTATTTCTTCATGTTGGACTGCACCAGGGCGGCGATGGAGCCGGGATCGGTGTCGCCGACGGAGCGCGCGGTCTCGGCCTTGCCCCTGAACGCGATCAGCGTGCTTTGGCTGCGTGCGCCGAAGCCGCGCACGACGGGCTTCTGGCTGTCGAAGTCGACCGCGTAGATGACGAGATCCGCGTTCGCCGGCTCGCCGGCCAGGCGGTCGATCACCGGCTTCTGCGCCTTGCAGGTCGGGCACCAGGTCGCCGAGATATCGACGAGGATGCGCGCGCCGCGCTGCTGATCGGCGGCGAAGCTCGCCTTGTCGAAATTCCTGCGCTCGGCTGCGCATGCGGTCGGCGCCGCCGCCGATGAAATCATCGAGATCGTGACGGCAGCGGCGAGAAGCAGACGTCCTTGCATTGAAGCCTCCTGTCCGGGATCTCCGGGGACGGAGCCGTCGCGGCGGGCTCAACCGACGGTTCCCGGCTCATCGCCGGCATGCTGCCGACGCGCCACGCACGGCCGAGCATCGGTTCGGCTGACGCGATCATCCTCGGGCGTCTCCGTCCATCCCGCCCGGACGGCACAGCCCGTCGAGCAGATGATCGCACGAAAGGGGCCCGGGACCGAGCGCGATGATGGCGAGCGCCATGGCCGCCCATGGCAGGTGGAAGTTGGCCCAGCCGTCCGGAACGACGAGCTGGATCACGCCGGCCATGACGAGCAGGCCGAGCGCGGCAAGGCGCGTCCCGAGACCGAGCACGAGCAGGACCGGCAGCACGATCTCGGCGATGCCGGTGACGTGCGCGACGACGAGCGGCGCCGGGAAGCCATAGGCGCCGCCGAAGACATGGAGCTTGAACTCCTCCTCGAAGAGATAGGCCGCGCCCGCCGACAAGGACAGGAAGCCGTCCCAGCGGGTAAGCCCCGACCGGAAGAAGGGAACGGCGAGCGCGATGCGAAGAACCGGCGGCGCCAGCAGCAAGGCCAGCCGCACGAGTCCGTGCAGTCCCTGCCGCACGGCCCGGTCGATCGCCACGAGGTTGGCGTGGGCTCTGGTCATGATCGTCACACCGAGGCCATGGCCGCTGCTTCGCCGGCGTGGCCGCAGCCGACGACCACGCCGGCCCGCAGGAGGCCGGAAAGATTGACGGAAAGGTCGAAGCCGCCGTCCGACGTCAGGGCGGCCCTGGTCGCATCCAGAACGGAAAGCCCGTCGAGGAGCGCCCGGAGGAAATCGGCGCCGCCGCCCGGCAAGAGGCGCAGTTCGACCTCCGCTTCCGGCCGCGCGATCATCATATCCTCGCCGCCGGCATCGAGAGCCACGGGATGGGGTACGCCGTCGTCGACATTCATGCGCCAGATGGTCAGGACCGGGAAGCGGGAACGGACAGGACGGACGGAGGGGTGCAGTTGCAGCCGAAGCGTCGGCAACGCTTCCGGCGCGACGCGCATGAGGATGGCCGGATCGATCGGAGCCGCCTCGGCCGCATGATAGGCTTCCGTCCAGGCGCGTTCGACGCGGGCAATGTCCGGCAGATACGCCAGCGCAGCGGCCGGCTCGAAGGCTTCGATGAAATCCGGAAAGCCTGCGCCGTAGCCGAGCATGATCGGCGAATCCGGAGGCCGGCCTGCGACGTAGACGCGGGCCATCGCACGGAAGAAGTCCGGCCCGACGATCCGGCGGACCGCCGGGAAGGCGGCCTGCAGCGTGTCGATCAGTCCGGCCACGACATTGTTGCGATAGACCGCGAAGCGCCGGTCGCTCGGCCGGCCGTCCGGACCGATCAGGCCGGGCGGCGTCGGCAATGCGGGGTCGAGCAGTGCGGCGGCGAACGCCCGTTGCCGTTCAGCAAGCTGCGGCATGACGAGGCTCCCGGGGCTGGACGGCCGCCGTGACGGCTTCGGCACGATCGGCCTCGGCCTTCAGCGCCGGCCATGTCGGCACATCGGCATCCCATTCGATCAGGGTCGGCGTCGGGCCGATGAGCCGGACGGCATGGCTGAAGAGATCCCAGACGATCTCGTCGACCGGACGATCGTGAGTGTCGATGAGCAGCGGCCGTCCTGCTTCGTCCGCCTCGCGGGCGCAGCCCGCCAGGTGGATTTCCTGGACATGCACGAGCGGATAGGCGTCGACATAGGCTCGTGCGTCCCATTGCTGGTTGGTCGCCGCGACATGGACGTTGTTGATGTCGAGCAGCAGACCGCATCCGGTGCGCCGCACGACTTCGGCGATGAAGTCGATCTCCCGATAGGTGCTCTCGGCGAAGGCAAGATAGGTCGAGGGGTTCTCGAGCAGCATCTGGCGGCCGAGCGTGGTCTGGACCTCGTCGACGTGCTCGCAGACGCGGGCAAGCGTCTCGGCGGTGTAGGGAAGCGGCAGGAGGTCGTTGAGGAAGCCGGCATCGTGCGACGACCAGGCGAGGTGCTCGGAGAACAGGGCCGGTTCGTAGCGCCCGATCAGCCGCGCGAGGCGCTGCAGATGGTCCCGATCCAGCGGCCGGTCCGCTCCGATCGACAAGCCGACGCCGTGAAGCGACAGCGGATAGTGCTCGCGGATCGCTTCGAGATAGCGATGCGGCGGCCCTCCGGCCCCCATGTAGTTCTCCGCGTGAACCTCGAAGAAGCCGATGTCGGGACGGGTCTCCACGATCGTGCGGTAGTGCTCGGCCTTGAGGCCGACGCCGGCACGCGGCGGGATGGCCGGGGATCGCGCGCCGGGCGCGTGGACGGGCATGGCGGCCTCCGTTCTATGGACGAGCCGGGCGGGGGATGTCCCGCCCGGTTACGGCGCGGCGTTCACGCCTTGGGCGTGAGGCTGCCCATCCCGTTCGGCGTCTTCATCGCGTCGCAGGTGCCCTTGGGCACGAGCTTGAAGGCGTTGCCCTGGTAGTCGGCCGCACTCGTGCCCGCGCAACTCGTCCCGGCGCCGGCATAGCAGTCGTTCTGTCCTTTGAGCGCCACTCCGAAGCATTTTTCGACCTTGCCGCCCGACAGGGCCTTCATGGTCTTGGCCTCGTTCTCCTTCATCATCTTTTCCATCTCGGCCTTGCTCATTGCGGCCGAAGCCGGGATCGCGGCGATCGAACCAAGGGCCGCGACGAAAGCACCGGCAACGAGCGCGGGCAGCATGCGATTGGACATCTGTGTTCCTCCGGTCGAGATTGGTCGCGCGGACAGGTGCCCGCGAGGCGGCCCGATCAAGGCGCGCCTGCCGAGGAATTCGCCGGGGAGCGGGAAAGGTTACGAGTTGGTCGCGCCTCGGTGCGGTCGCCCGATAAACTGTTTGTGACCCGGGCCGGACGAAGCGGGCCGATGGCCGGCGCGCGGAGGACAGGCCGGTGCTATGCCGACCTCCCGACGGCCGGGACGGCGCGATGGCGGGCAGGATCGATGCAGCAGCATGGACCCATCCTTGAATCCACGATCGCCTGCCCCGATTGCGGACATCGCGCGACGGAGAACGTGCCGACCGATGCCTGCCGGTCCTTCCATGATTGCCCGGCGTGCGCCTGAAGCCGAAACCGGGCGATTGCTGCGTTTCCTGTTCCTACGGGACGGTGCCATGCCCGCCGGTCCAAGCCGGCCGCGACGCATCGGCCTGCTGTGGCGGCAACGGCTGAACGGTCGCCTTTGACTTCCGGCCGTAGCCGGGGGCAAAGCCCGGGACCGCCCCGCTCCGGCCCTTCCGCCATCGTCGCCGCGGCCTGCGCCACGCCAGGGCGCCGGGCGTCGCCACGGCCGTCACCGTGCAACCCTCAGGACGGCCTCGACGTGATTGCCGCCGCGTCCGGGGCGGTGGCGGGCTTGCCGCCGGCCTGCCGCCGCTCGAGGCGCTGCAGCAGGGTGAAGAAGGACGGCACGAACAGGATGGCCAGGCAGGTCGAGGCCAGCATGCCGCTGAACACGGCGATGCCGATCGACTTGCGGGCGGCGGCGCCGGCGCCGGTCGCCAGCACCAGCGGCACCACGCCGAGGATGAAGGCGAAGGAGGTCATCAGGATCGGGCGGAAACGCAGGCGTGCAGCTTCCACCGCCGCTTCGGCCGCCTCCATGCCCTCCATGCACTTCTCGCGGGCATATTCGACGATCAGGATGGCGTTCTTGCTCGCCAGCGCGATCAGCAGGATCAGGCCGATCTGGGTGTAGAGATTGTTGGCGAGACCAACGGCGCTGAGCGCACCCACGGTGCCCAGCAGCGCCAGCGGCACCGAGAACAGCACGGCGAGCGGCAGGATCCAGCTCTCATACTGGCCGGCCAGCACGAAATAGACCAGCAGCAGCGCCAGGCCGAAGACGAAGTAGATCTGCGTGCCCACCGCCTTCTCCTGGTAGGACATCGCCGTCCATTCGAAGCCCATGCCCGGCGGCAGGGTCGAGCGCGCGATCTGCTCCATCAGCGTCAGCGCCTGGCCCGAGCTGACGCCTTCGGCCGGGCCGCCGACGATCGTCGCGGATGGATAGAGGTTGTAGAGGCTGACCAGCGACGGGCCCTGGACGGGCTTGACCTCCGCCAGGGTGCCGAGCGGCACCATCGTGCCGTTGCCGGCCCTCACCTTGAGCGCCCGGATGTCGTCGGGGCGGGTCCGGAACCTGGAATCGGCCTGTGCATAGACCTGGAAGGTCCGGCCGAACTTGTTGAACTGGGTCACGTAGCTGGAGCCGACATAGCTCGACAGGGCCGAGAACACCTGTCCGGTGGTGACGCCCAGGGTCTCGGCCTTGATGCGGTCGACCACGACCTCCAGCTGCGGCACGCCCGCCCGGAACGAGGTGTTGAGACGCTGCAAGGCCGACTGGCTGTTGCCGTTCTCGACCACGGCCCCGGACACGGACTGGAGCAGCGGGAAGTCGAATTTGCCGTCCTTGCTCTGCACCTGCATGGTGAAGCCGCTGGAATTGCCGACGCCCTGGATGGGCGGCGGCACCAGGACGAAGGTCCTGGCCTCCTCCACCGCCTCCAGGGCGGCGTTGAGGTGCAGGTAGATGTCGCGCAGGCCCTGCTTGTCCGCCTTGTCGCGCACGCTCCAATCCTTGAGCACGACATAGGCGACGCCCGCATTGGGAAGCGAGGCGTTGTTGTCAAGGACCGAGATGCCGCTGATGGTCAGCACCTGATCGACCCCGGGGGTCTGCGCGGCGATCGCGTAGATCTGCTGCAGCACCCGGTTGGTGCGCTCCTGCGACGCCCCGTCCGGCAGTTGGGCGCCGACGAGGACGTAGCCCTGGTCCTCGTTGGGCAGGAAGGCCGTCGGCAGGCGCACGAGCCCCCACACCGCCACCCCGATCAGCGCGGCGGCGATGACGGCCATCACGGCGCTGCGCCGCACCATGTGGGCGATCAGGGCGGCGTAGCGGCGTTCGCAGGCGTCATAGACCCGGTTGAAGGCGCGGTAGAACACGTTGCGCCGCTCCGGCGGCACCGGCTTGCGCAGCCAGAGCGCGCACTGGGTCGGCTTCAGGGTCAGGGCGTTGATGGCGCTGATGAAGGCGGTCGCGGCGATGACGAGCGCGAATTGCTGGTAGAGCTGGCCGGTCAGGCCGGGCAGGAACGCCGCCGGGATGAACACCGACATCAGCACGAGCGTGATGCCGATGACCGGTCCGAACAGCTCGTCCATCGCTTTCTCGGCGGCGGCACGCCCGGACAGGCCGTTCTCCATGTGGCGGGCCACGCCCTCGACGATGACGATGGCGTCGTCCACGACGATGCCGATCGCCAGGATGATGGCGAACAGCGTCGAGAGGTTCACCGTGAAGCCGAGCGCCGCCATGGCCGCGAACGCACCGATGATCGTCACCGGCACCGTCGTCGCCGGCACGAGCATGGCGCGCCAATCCTGCAGGAAGACCAGGATGACGATCAGGACCAGGATCGCGGCCTCGATCAGCGTCCGGTAGACCTCGTTGATCGAGGTCTGGACGAAGCGCGTGGTGTCGAAGGGGATGGAGTAGACCAGGCCGGGCGGAAAGTTCGCGGCGAGTTCGTCCATCTTGCCCTTCACCGAGCGCGCGACGTCGATCGCATTGGCCTCTGGCAGCTGGTAGATGCCGATGCCGGCCGCCGGCCGGTCGTTGAGGGTGAAGGTCTGGCTGTAGGTCTGGGCGCCGAGCTCGACCCGGCCGATGTCCTTGATGCGGGTGATCCGGCCGCCGTTCTGCGGATCGACCTTGACGATGATGTTCTCGAAATCCGGCGCGTCGTTGAGCCTGCCGGCGACGTTGACCGTGTATTGGTAGTTCTGGCCGGGCGGCACCGGCGGCGCACCGATGGTGCCGGCCGTGACCTCCTGGCTTTGCTGCTGGATCGCATTGATGACGTCCGTCGGCGTCAGCCCGTAGGATTGGAGGGCGTCCGGATTCATCCAGATGCGCATGGCGTACTGGCCGGCGCCGAACACGTTGACGTTGCCCACCCCCGGCAGGCGCGCCAGTTCGTTCTGCAGGTTGATGACGCCGTAATTGGCAAGGAACAGGCTGTCATAGCGCCCGTCCGGCGAGGACAGCGTCACGAATTCGAGGATGGCGGTCGATTTCTTCTGGGTGGTGACGCCCTGGACCTGCACGGCCTGCGGCAGGGAGGACATGGCGGCGGCGACGCGGTTCTGCACCAGCACCTGCGCGAAGTCGGGATCCGTGCCGATGGCGAAGGTGATGGTCAGCGTGTAGGTGCCGTCGCTGGCGCTCGTCGACTGCATGTAGAGCATGCCCTCGACGCCGTTGACCTGTAGCTCGATCGGCAGGGCGACGGTGTCGACGAGCGTCCTGGCGCTGGCGCCGGGGAACCGGGTCGTGACCTGCACGGTCGGCGGGGTCACGTTCGGATACTGCGCCACGGGCAGGTTGTAGAGCGCCACGGCGCCGATCAGGACCATCACCAGCGCCAGCACATTGGCCAGAACCGGTCGCTCGATGAAGAAGCGGGAGATCATGGAGCCGCCTGCATGCGAATGTCGGGGAAAGAGGCCGGCACGGCCTACTGCTTCGGAGCCTCGGCCTTCGGGACCTCGGGCTTCGGCGTGTCGGGCGGCGCGGCGCTGCCGGCCGGCGCCGCCGAGCCGGATTGCGGCATGGCAACCTTCTCGGGGGCGACCCTGCCGCCGGGAATCGCCCGCTGGATGCCGGAGACGATCACCCAGTCCTCGGAGGTCAGGCCGGTCTCGATGACCCGCAATCCGCCGTCCTGAAGCGGACCGACGGCGACCGGGCGTTGCTCGACGACATCATCCTTGCCCAGGACGAAGACATAGGCGCCGGCCTGGCCGGTGGAGATCGCCGTGTCGGCCACCAGGGTTGCGCTCTCCTGCTTCTGCACCGGCACGCGCACCCTGACGAACAGGCCCGGCAGCAGGGCACGGTCCTTGTTCTCCAGCACGCCGCGGACCGTCAGCGTCCCGGTCGCGGGGTCGAGCGTCGGCGAGACGTAGTCGAGATGGCCGCGATGGGGATAGCCCTCTTCCGACTGGAGGCCGACCTCGACCGGCACGCTGGCGACGTCGACGGAAGTGAGGCCACGCTTGGCCAGGAGCCGCTTGATCTGGAGGACCTGGTCCTCGCTGACGTTGAAATAGACGTTGATCGGATCGAGCTGGACGATGCTGGCAAGCTGGGTCGGCCCGCTGACACCGACGAGCGCCCCGATATCGACGAGATGGTTGGTGACGACGCCGTCAAACGGCGCCTTCACATCGGTGAAGCCGAGATTGATCGTCGCGGTCTCCAGGTTGGCCTTCGCCCCGGCGACGGCCGCGTTCGCCTGGTCGAGCTTGGCCTTCGCGTCCTCGACGGCGGCGACGGAGGCGAAGGAGTCCTTCCCGAGCGTCGACTGCCGCGTGTATTGCTGCTGCGCCTGGAGCTGGCCGGCCTGCTCGGCGGCCAGGTTGGCCGTCGCCTGGTCGAGCGCGGCCTGATAAGTATCCTTCTCGATCACGAAGAGGGGGTCGCCCTTGGCGACCTTCGCGCCGTCCTTGTACCGGATCTGCTCGACATAGCCCTGCACGCGCGCATTGAGCGTGACGTTGTTCACGGCCTGCGTGTTCCCGGTGAGCGAGAAATAGACGGTGACCGGATGCTGGAGCGGCTGCGCCACCGTCACCTTCGGCGGCGGCGGCGGCACATAGGCATTCTTCTCCTCGCATCCCGCCACGGCCAGCGCCAAGGCGCAGCCTGTCGCGACGGCAAGGCCATATCCATGCCGAACCGATCGCCGGCTCTCCCGTTCCATGCCCGCCTCCCCCACGCATCGCGCCGGCGCCGTCGCGACGCCGAAAAGTCCCTCAGGCGGCGCAGGCTGCGCCGCTCCACGGCAGCAGCCCGAACGCCGCCGCCCTGCCCGTCAAATGCCCGCCCTGACGAAGGTCGAGCCGCACCGATTCCCCGGCCAGGCGTCGCCCGTTGCCGCGGCGCCGATTCGGAGCCCCGTGGTGCCCATGCCGTGCCCTTCGTCGCCGGGATGCGGGATGGCATCCTTCCCGGTTCAGGCGGGCCTCGTCATGGGCGATCCTCGGGCGATCCTCGGTCGATGCCACGCCGGACCGCCGCAACGTACAGGCGTACCGCGACAAATCAACTCCGGCACCGCCTCTCAGCTTACGATTTTACCGCGGCTTCAACGCTTCTTAAGGCCGTGCTGCGCTAGATCGGGCGATTTCGCCCACGTCGGGGCGAGCATATCGGGGCGAAGGACATGCTTGATCAATTCCGTACGGGCATCGTCGTTCTCGCCCTGCTGCTGGCAAGCCTGGCCCTGCCCGTCTTCGCCGCCGCCGCCGAGACGGCCCCGGTCCCGGTGACGGGCATGGCGACCGCCTCGCCGGATGCCGAGGCCGACTCGCTCGAGGCCACCGTGGAGATCCTGCACCAGCGGGTTCGCGACGTCGCCGGCAATGCCACGGACACGCTGGCCGATCTCGATGCCGCCGTCGCCAAGGCGTCCGGGCAAACCAGCGCCGGCTGGCTCGGCGCGGCCATCGTCGAAATGCTGGCCGCCCTCGTCGTCGCCGTCGGCCTCGGCGAGCTGATCGCCCTGCCGGTCCGGCGCGCCTGGCTGCGCGGCTTCCCCGCGGCGCCGTCCAACCGGGCCCAGGCGATCTGCTTCCTGGCGACGCGGACGGCGGCCGGCCTGCTGGCCGCCATCCTGACCGCGCTCGTCGGCTTCGTCGCCGCCAACCTGCTGGCCGGCGACGACCCGGCCGCCTACATGACCGTGATGACGATGGTCGTGGCGGCAGCCCTCCTTCGCGCAATCCTGAGCATCGGCGCCAACATGATCGTCGCCGACCGCCCCGCCTACCGCATGCTCGCCATCGGCGACGACGAAGCCGTCCGCCTCTGGCGCGCTTTCCGGTCGACGATCTCGATCTGCGCCCTGCCCTTCGCCTTTGCCGCCTGGGTCGGCCGGCTGCCGATCGACCCGGACGCCTTCCGCCTCGTCTATGTCGGCGCCACGGCCCTCGCCGCCCTCGCCACGGCCGCGCTCCTCCTGCGGCATCGACGCCCGATCAGCAGCGCGATCCTGGCGGCCTCGGGCGGCCTGGCGCCGGCCTGGCGCCGCCTGCTGGCCGGCGCCTGGCACCTCGCCGCCCTCTTCTATCTCGCCGTCGCCTGGCTGGTTTCCGCGGTGCGGGTGCTGCTCGGCCAGAGCGGCGGCGTCGGCCTGGTGACCAGTCCGCTCGTCATCCTCCTCGTCGCCTTCGCGCTCTACGGCCTGGCGCTGGTGGCGATCGAGGCTGCCTTCCGCAACATCAAGACGCCGGCGCTGCACCAGGCCGACGGCCGGCCGCTGCCGACCTTCCAGGATCTGGCCGAGCAGGCGGCCGCGATCCTGGTCACCGTCGCCGCCTTCACCGCGCTGTTCCACCTCTGGGGCGTGCGGCTCCTCGGGTCTGAGCAGACCCTCGGCGTGCGCTTCCTGGAGGAGATCCTCATCGTTCTCCTCGCCTATCTCGCCTATCAGGCGACGCGGATCGTCATCGACAGGCATCTCCTGGCGGAGGGGGAAGGCCATGAGGGGGCATCGCACGGCCACGCCGAGGAAGGCGGGCACGCCGGCGCCTCGCGCATGGCGACGTTGCTGCACCTGTTCCGGGGCTTCGCGCTGACCACGATCGTGGTCATGGCGGTGATGATCGGCCTCTCCGAGATCGGCATCAACATCGGCCCGCTCTTCGCCGGGGCCGGCGTCATCGGCCTTGCCATCGGCTTCGGCGCCCAGACCCTGATCCGCGACATCTTCTCCGGCGCCTTCTTCCTGATCGACGACGCCTTCCGCCGCGGCGAATATGTCGATATCGGCATCGCCAAGGGCACGGTGGAGCGGATCTCGGTGCGCTCGATCCAGTTGCGCCACCAGAACGGCCCGCTCGACACGGTGCCGTTCGGCGCCATCCGCAACATCCGCAACTTCTCGCGCGACTGGGTGATCATGAAGCTGCCGCTTCGGCTGGCCACCGACACCGACGTCGACAAGGTCCGGCGCATCATCAAGAAGATCGGCGAGGAACTGGCCGCCGACCCCGAGCAGGGCCCCAAGCTCCTGGATCCGGTGAAGTCGCAGGGCATCTACCAGATGGACGAGACCGCCCTGATCGTCCGCATCAAGTTCAAGACCCGTCCGGGCGACCAGTTCGTCCTGCGCCGCCTCGTCTATGCCAAGGTGCAGGAGCAGTTCGCCCGCAACGGCATCCGCTTCGCCGGCCGCGAGGTCATGGTCCGCGTCGCTGGCGACCAGCCGCTGACGCCGGCCCTCATCCAGCAGGCCGCGGCGGCCGCGCTGCCGCTGCTCGCGCCGGCCGACGGCGCCGAGGCACGGTGAGGCCGGGACCGGGCAGCGCCGATCCCGCGAACCCACGGCGCGGGCGCCGCGCTCAGAACGTCACCAGCACGTCCGCGGTCGCGGCGAGCAGCGTGTCGGCGTTGTCGCGCGAGAACACCAGCGGCGGGCGGACCTTCAGCACGTTGGCATGCGGGCCGGAGCAGCTGATCAGGATGCGCCGGTCGCGCAGACCGTTGACCAGGCGCGTCGCCAGGTCCGGCGCCGGCGCCCCGTCACGCACCAGGTCGACGCCGACGAAAAGGCCGGCGCCGCGAACGTCGCCGAGCGCGGCATGGTCGGCGGCCATCGCCCGGAAACCGTCGGCGAGATAGGCGCCGACGTCGCGTGCATTGGCCATGAGGCCCTCGTCGGCGATGACGCCGAGCACCGCCAGCCCCGCCGCCGCAGCGACGGCGCTGCCGCCGAACGTGTTGAAGTAGCGGGCGTTGCGGCCGAAATCGTCGATGATCTCCGGCTGGCAGATCACGCCGGCGACGGGATAGCCGTTGCCCATCGGCTTGCCGAGGGTGACGAGGTCCGGCACCAGGCCGTGGCGCAGGAAGCCCCACATGGCGTCGCCGGTGCGGCCGAAGCCCGGCTGCACCTCGTCGGCGATGAACAAGCCGCCGGCCTTGCGGATCGCCGCCGCCGCCGGAGCGAGGAAGCCGGCCGGGTCGGCGTAGACGCCGTCGGAGGAGAAGATGGTGTCGACGATCAGCATGGCCGGCTTGATGCCGTGGCGCCTGAGGTCGTCGATGGCGGCCTGGACGTCGCGGGCGAAGCGGGCGCCGATTTCCTCAGGCGGGGTGCCGACGGCATCCGGCGGCCGCACGGTCCGCACATGCGGGCCAAGGTCGACGGCCGGCCCGAGGGAGGGCGAGAACTCGGACACCGCTGAGGTCACGCCGTGATAGGCGTGACTGGTGATGATGACGCCCGTGCCGCCGGTGACGTAACGGGCGATGCGCACGGCGAGATCGTTGGCCTCGCTGCCGGTGCAGGTGAACATCACGCGCTCGAGCGGCGCGGGCATGGTGGCGACCAGGGCCTCGGCATAGTCGAGGATCTTGTCGTGCAGGTAGCGGGTATGGGTGTTGAGCACCGCCAGCTGGCCGCTGATCGCCTCGACCACGCGGGGATGGGCGTGCCCGACCGAAGCGACGTTGTTGTAGGCGTCGAGATAGCGTTCGCCGTCGGCGCCGTGGAGCCAGATGCCCTCGCCGCGCACGAGATGCACGGGCCGCTCGTAGAACAGCCGGTAGGCCGAGCCGAGCACGCGCTCGCGCCGCTCGATCAGGGCGCGCTCCTGCGCGGCCAGCCTGGCGAAATCCTCGGCGCTGAAGGCATTGGCCATGGTCATGATCGTCAGTCTCCGTCGCGGGCCTGATGGATCAGGGCCCTGATATGGGACGCGGGATGGGCTGCGAACTGGGCGAGCCCGGCCAGGGCCGCGGCATGGTTGCGCAGGATATAGGCCCGGTCCTCCGGCTTCAGGCCGGCCCGCCATTCGGTGATCGTCACGGTCATGGCGAGGCGCACCGCGATCAGGCCGGGGAGGATGTCGATCTCCTCGTCGCCGAGCCGCACCGCCGTGCCGTAGCCGCGCAGCAGCGCCTGCATCTGCTCGAGCCCGTCGGTGCGGCCGATGCGATAGGACAGCGCCACCGCGATGTCGTTGATGCGCGGCGCGCGCACCATGTCGCCGAAATCGATGATGCCGGTCACCCGGTCGGTGTCGGCGGCGTCGACGATGATGTTGTAGGGGTTGAAGTCGTTGTGGATGACCTGGCGCGGCAGGGTGAGATGCACCGGCTTGATCTCGGCCTCGAACCGGTCGAGCACGCCGGTCACCAGCCCCTGCCGCGCCGGATCGACGTGGCCGACCAGCGGCCGCAGATCCTCCGCATGGCTGATGTCCCAGAGCAGCCTGGTATCGGCTGGCGGCGAGCCGCCATAGTCCGCCAGGCCGCGGGCCAGCCCGCCCAGCGCCACGCCGAGATTGCCAGCCTGGGCGAGGCTCGGCGGCGTGGCGTGCTGGGCCTTGCCGTCCAGGAAGGTCAGCAGGCTGACGATGCGCCTTGTGCCGTCGGCAAAGGGCACAGCGAGACCGCCGTCGATGCGCCGCGGCACCAGCCGAGGCACGGGCAGGTCCGGCGCTGTCACAGCCAGATGCCGGAGGGCGCCGAGCTGGAAGTCGAGCACGTCCGCTCGCTCGGCCGGGTTGGCGATCTTGAAGATGTAGCGTTCGCCGCCGGTCGCATCGAGGCGGAAGGTCTGGTCGCGTTCGCTGGTCAGCGTGGTGAGCCGGCCATCGACGCCGAACAGCGCCAGCGCCGCCCGTTCCGCCTCGTCGACGGGAACCGGGGACCAGGTCGCGGCCAGGACGTTCGCCGATGCGCCGGGGGAATCGTTCATGCCGGGGCTCCCTTGCGGCCGAGGCGTCGCAGCAGGCTGACGCAGCCCAGCAGCAGGACGGAGAGAGCGATCAGCAGCGTCGCGACGGCCAGGATGGTCGGGCTCAGCTGCTCGCGCAGGCCGGTCCACATCTGGCGCGGGACGGTCTGGGTCTCGCCGCTGCCGACGAACAGGGTGACGACGATCTCGTCGAGCGAGCTGCCGAAGGCGAAGATGGCGCCGGAGATCACGCCGGGCGCGATGATCGGCAGCGTGATGCGGCGCAGGGTGGTCACCGGCCCGGCACCGGAGATGGCGGCGGCGTTGACCAGCGAGGTGTCGAACTTCGACAGAGTCGCCGTGACCGTGATCAGCACGAAGGGAGCGCCGAGCACGGTGTGGCTGAGGATCAGGCCGAGATAGGTGCCGACGAGGCCGATCTTGGCGAAGATGAAGTACATGCCGGCGCCAGCGATGATCAGCGGCACGATCAGCGGCGAGATCAGCAGAGCCGTCAGGCCCTGGCGGCAAGGCATCTCGGCGCGGGCGAGACCGAGTGCGGCCAGGGTGCCGAGCACGGTCGCCAGCAGGGTCGAGACCGCCGCGACGACCAGCGTGTTGAGCGCGGCCTGGCGCCAGACGGCGTTGCCGAAGAAGTCCCGGTACCAGCGCAGCGAGAAGGCCTCGGGGTCGAGCGTCAGCATCCGGGCGTTCAGGGTGAAATAGGGCTCGGCGTTGAAGCTCAGCGGCACGATCACCACCAGCGGCAGGATCAGGAAGGCGAACACCAAGGTGCAGTAGAGCAGAAAGCCGGCATGGACAACCTTCTGCAGCGGGGTGGCATGGTCGGGCAGCAACGCCATCTCAGCCTCCCACCCGGATCTTGTCGGCGCCGACGGCGCGGACATAGATGAGGTAGAGCACCACGACGCCGGCCAGCAGCAGGCCGCCCAGCGCCGAGGCCAGGCCCCAGTTCAACGACTCGCGGACGTGGTAGGCGATCATGTTGGAGATCATCTGGCCGCTCTCGCCGCCCAGCAGGGCGGGCGTGATGTAGTAGCCGAGCGACATGATGAAGACCAGCAGGCAGCCCGAGACGATGCCGGGCGCCGCCTGCGGCAGATAGACCCGCCGATAGGCGAGGAAGCGCGAGGCGCCGAGCGACTCGGCCGCGCGCATGTAGACCGGCGGGATCGCCCGCATGACGCTGTAGAGCGGCAGCACCATGAAGGGCAGCAGGATATGGGTCATGGCGATCACCGTGGCCTTGGCGTTGAAGATCAACGCCAGGCGGTCGGCCTCGCCGATCAGGCCGAGCCCGACCAGCGTGTCGTTGACGATGCCGTTGCGCTGGAGCAGCGCCATCCAGGCTGCGGTGCGCACGAGCAGCGATGTCCACAGCGGCACGACCACCATCAGGAGCAGGATGTTGGCGGTGCTCTGCGGCACGCTGGCGATGAGATAGGCGACGGGATAGCCGAGCGCGAGGCAGAGCGCCGTCACCACCAGGCTGATCCAGAAGGTGCGCAGGAACAGCCGGGTGTTGACCCGGAAATCCTCCGGCACGACATGGATTTCGCCGGCAGCGTTCTTCTTCAGGTCGAGCGCGCCGAGCAGGTTGACCATGGTCGGGCGGGCGCCGAGGTCGCGGATCGCCGCCCAGATCTCGGGCGAGCGCCAGACCGCATGAGCGTCGAGGATGCGCGGCGTCGCCGGCCCTTCGCCCGCGGCCACCGAGGCGGTCTGGCGCAGGATGCGGCGCATGCCGCTGACCTCGAAATTGAGCCGGGCGCCGATCTGCTGGACGGTGTCGTCCGCCTGGGCCTGGCGCAGATCCGCGGCCAGTCCCTCGAAGGCGGCATCGGGCGGCTGCGAGCGCCCGTCCCAGTCGCGCAGGGCGAGGACGGTGCGCGGCAGGCCGTTCGACACCACCGCCTCGTCGACGGCGCTCCACAGGAGGTAGCCGATCGGCAGGATGAACAGGACGAGCAGGAACAGGAGCAGCGGCAGCACCAGGAGGAACGCGCCGCGCCGGCGCCGCCCCAGGTCGGCGGCCAGAGCCCGGCGCAGGGATCGGGGAGAGGCGATGGCAAGCTCGGCGGTCATACCGGACGGTCCTCGAAAGCGGGCGGGGCGAGCGGCCGGCGGCCGGCCGCTCGCCCGTGGATCAGCCGCGCGCCAGCCAGGCGGCGAAGCGGCGGTTGAGCTCGTCGCCGTGCTCGGCCCAGAACTCGGCGCTCAGCGGCAGGGCGTTGTCGAGATGGCCGGGGGACGTCGGCAGGTGCGGCTTCATGTCGATGCCGAGCTCGGGATTGGTGCCGACGAAGGCGGCGGACGACTTGCGCGACGGACCGTAGGGGATGAGCGTGCCGGTCTTGCCCTGGATCTGCGGCGTCATCGCCTCGATCACGAACTTCTCCGCCAGCGCCTTGTTGGGGGCGCCCTTCGGGATGACCCAGCCCGAGCCCTCGAGGACCTGGCTGTCCCACAGGATGGCGAGCGGCTTCTTGTCGGCCTGCTGGGCCGAGAAGATGCGCCCGTTCCAGGCGACGCTCATCGCCACTTCCTTGTCGACCAGGAGCTGGGGCGCCTGGGCGCCGGCGTCCCACCACACCAGGCTGTCGCGGATGGTGTCGAGCTTGGCGAAGCCGCGGTCCTGGCCCTCGCGGGTGGCCAGCACCTTGTAGACCTCGGCGGCCGGCACGCCGTCGGCCATCAGGGCCAGCTCCAGGGTGCGGCTGGCGTTCTTGTAGGCGCCGCGCTTGCCCGGGAAGGTCTTGACGTCGAAATAGTCGGCGAGCTTGCTCGGCTTGGCGCCGGAAAAGGCCGTCTCGTTGTAGGCGACGACCATCGCCACGTTGACGGCGTTGATGAAGCACTCCGACCGCGAGCCTTCGATCAGGTCGGCGTCGGCAGGCGTGCCGTCGGGAGCGTCCGTGAGCTTGATGCCGTCGAGGCGCTCGAGCAGGCCGTCGTCGCAGGCGCGGACGGCGTCGGTCGGCTCCATGTCGACCACGTCCCAGGTGACCTTGCCGGCCGCCACCTGCGACTTCAGCTCGGCGACGCCGCCCGAATAGCTCTCGCGCTTGATCTTGACGCCGGTCGCCTGCTCGAAGGGCTGGTAGATCGCCTTGTCCTGGGCCGCCTGGTAGGCGCCGCCCCAGCCGACCACGGTCAGGCTGTCCTGCGCGTGGGCGACGGCCGGCGCCGTCAGCGCGAAGGCCAGGGCGAGAGTGAGATGTCTGGTCCGTTGCATGTCATGGTCCCTTCTTCTGGATGAAAAGCCGCCGTTGCGCCGGCGGTTCAGGCTTCGGCCGGAATGGCGCGACAATCGCCGGCATCGAAGCCGATGCGGATGGGCTGGCCGGGCTCGCGGAAGGACTCGCCGCCGCGGCCGCGCCATTTCAGGATGAAGTCGTCGCTGCCGCCCACCTCGACGCGCAGGCGGATGTGGTCGCCGGTGAAGATGGCTTCGCAGAGGCGGCCGGAAAGCTCGTTGTCGACGGTTCCGGGCGGCGGATCGAGCACGACGGCCTCGGGCCGCACCCAGAGCGAGACCGCCGCGCCGGCCGCGGGCGCGGCCTCCGCCACGGCTCGGATCGCCGTGCCGCCATGGTCGAGACGGGCGACGACCTCGCCCCGGACCGCCTCGGCGACGTGGGCCGGCAGGCGGTTGTTCTCGCCGATGAAGCTCGCCACGAAGTTCGTCGCCGGCTCGTGATAGACGGCCTGCGGGGACGCAAGCTGCTGGATGCGCCCGTTGGCGAAGACCGCGATCCGGTCGGACATGGTCAGCGCTTCGGACTGGTCGTGCGTCACATAGACCATGGTGACGCCGAGCTTCTGGTGGATGTGCTTGATCTCGTACTGGAGATGCTCGCGCAGCTGCTTGTCGAGCGCGCCGAGCGGCTCGTCGAGCAGCACCAGCTTCGGCTCGAAGACCAGGGCCCGGGCAAGCGCCACACGCTGCTGCTGGCCGCCGGACAGCTGGCTCGGACGACGGCCGGCGAGGCCGTCGAGCTTCATCAGATCGAGCATGCGCGCGACGCGCCCGCCGATTTCCCCGCGCGGCGTCTGGCGCACCTCCAGCGGGAAGGCGATGTTCTCGCCCACGCTCATGTGCGGGAACAGGGCATAGTTCTGGAAGACCATGCCGATGCCGCGGCGCGAGGGATGCAGATGATCGATGGCCTTGCCGTCGAGCTCGATCGAGCCGCTGGTCACCGGCTCGAAGCCGGCCAGCATCATCAGGGTCGAGGTCTTGCCCGAGCCGGACGGGCCGAGCAAAGTCAGGAATTCACCGCGACGAATATCGAGATCGAGGTCGTCGACAACCAGCTTGCGGCCGTCATAGGTCTTCCGGACCTTGCGGAATCGGACGACATTGCCGGGATGTTCGAGGATGGTTGCCGATGCTTGCATGTCACGCGCGCTCTTGCCGACGCCGACGTTCGACCCGCCATCGAGAAGGAGGCCGGAAAGGGCCTGGTTCTGTGCGAAGTTCACGGGCGCCCCTCTTTATTTTCCATTTTTCGGAATGTATTGTCATTTTTCGGATTTCACGACAGCTGTCCGAGAATGTCAACCGGGATCGATCGAGCCGGCTGCCCAATCGGTGGGCAGGGGTGCGGGCGGGTGGGCGGGAGGCGAGCGGATCCCGGCGCCGGCAGGTCGGAGTTGTCCGGTAAACCACTGTTGGACTTCGGTAAAATGGGAAGGACCCCTTGAGTGCAGGTGACAGGACTTTGAGCAAGACCGCCGAAGAGAAGGAACCGGGCTCGGCGCCGCTGCGGCGGGCGGCGACCATCCTCGATGCCGTCGCCGCGGCCCGCGAGGGCGTGCCGCTGCAGCAGATCTGCGATGCGGTGGGCCTGCCGGTCTCGACCACGCATCGCCTGACGCAAAGCCTGCTGGCGATCGGCTATCTCGCCTTCGACGCCGACCGCAAACGCTACCGGATCGGTGACAGGCTGGTGCGGCTGGTCCACATCAGCCAGGATACCGCTACCCTCAAGATGCAGGCCGACCCGCTGCTGGCCAGGCTCGCCAACCGCTTTCGCCAGACCGCCTTCCTGACCCAGCTGGTGGGCGAGGAACTGGAACTGGTGACCTATGCCCTGCCCGCCGAGCCGCTGGGGGCGGCGATCTATCCCGGCGGCCGCTTCCCCATCCACGCCACGGCGACGGGCAAGGCCACCTTCGCCTTCCAGCCGGCGCCGGTGATCGACCGCCTGCTCCGGCGCCCGCTGGAGAAGCTGCAGCCCTCGACGATCGCCGATCCGGACGGGGTCCGGCACGAGCTGGAGAAGGTGCGCAGCCTCGGCTATTCCGTGATCGATTCCGAGTTCGACCCCGGGGTCTACGCCATCGGCTGCCCGGTGATCTCGGCCAGCGGCAGCGTCACCTTCGCGCTCGGCCTGGTCGGCCTGCGCGAGACCATGATGAACGACCACACGGACGAGGACTATGCCGCAGCCCTCAAGGCGACGGCACGCGACCTGGCAGCCCTGATCGCGCGGGTCTGAGAGCCGACCCGACGACTTTCGGGGCAGGCTTTGGGACACGCCTCCCGCCGGGACGGCCTGCACCGTCCCGGCGGGAGGCGATGGCGGCCCTGCCCTCAGCGCCGGGCGGCGATGCTGTCGGCGACGACGCAGAGCATCTCGAACATCAGGTTGGCGGCGTTGAGCTGGGTCTGGCCGCTCGGGTCGTACATCGGCGCGACCTCGCAGATGTCGGCGCCGACGAGGTGCTTGCCGCGCAGCGAGCGCAGCATCATCTGGGCGTCACGGACCGAGAAGCCGCCGACCTCCGGCACGCCGGTGCCCATCGCATAGGCCGCGTCGAGCCCGTCGATGTCGAAGGTGACATAGGTGGCGCCACGGCCTGTGACCCGGTCGATCTCGGCGATCACGACGTCGCGGCCGATCGCCTCGAACTCGTCCATGGTGATCAGCCGCATGCCGACCTTCTCGCCATAGGCGATGTCGTCGTGGCTGAAGCGGCTGCCGCGCAGGCCGATCTGGATGGTGCGCCTGGGATCGATCAGGTTCTCCTCGACCGCGCGGCGGAACGTGGTGGCATGGTTGATCTTGGTGCCGATCAGCTCGTCCAGCGTGTCGGCGTGCGAGTCGAAATGCACCACGCCCACCGGTCCGTCCTTGGCGATGGCGCGCAGCACCGGCAGCGGCACGGTGTGGTCGCCGCCGATGGTGATCGGCACGCAGCCATGGCCGTGCAGGCTTTCGAAGAAGCCCTGGATCAGCTCGATCGAGCCCAGCATGTCGAGGGGGTTGATCGGCGAGTCGCCGACGTCGGCGATGTTGCACAGGGCGAAGGGCGCGATGCCGCTGGTCGGATGGATGCGGCGGATGGCGCGGCTCGCCTCGCGCACCGCAGCCGGGCCCTGGCGCGAGCCGGCCCTGTAGTTGACGCCCAAGTCGAAGGGCACGCCGACCAGGGCGATGTCGATCTCGGCGCTGGGCTCGTGCTTGGGCAGCCGGAAGAAGGTGGCGATGTCGGCGAAGCGCGGCGACTTGGACGCGTCGAGGGGCTGGAAGCGAAGGTCGTTCTTCATGGGTCTCTTTCGGGAGGTTGAAGGTCAGTCGATGAAGATGGCGCGGTGCCGCAGCGCGACGCGCTCGACCGCGGTGACGAGCGCCTCGCAATCGGCGTCTGTGATGGCCAGGCTCAGGGCCATGTAGCCGCGGCGGGCGAGGTAGAAGCCCTCCTCGAGCAGGCCGAGGAACAGGATGTCGCGCAGGCGCAGGTCGATCCGTTCCGCCTCGCGCGGCGTGCGCAGCGCCGGCGCGCAGGGGTGGATGGTCAGCATCGAGCCCTGCCCGGTGCAGGAGAGCCGTGCCCCGAGCCGCTCGAACAGCACGCCGAGGGCGAGGCGCAGGCGGTCGCCGCGGGCGTTGAGGGCGTCGCAGGCCTCCGGCGTGACGATCTCGGTCAGGGCGGCCAGTCCCACCTTCATCGTCAGCGAATTGTTGTTGTAGGTGCCCGCATGCGGCAGGGCGTCCGGGCGGTTCGGGTCGAAGCGCGCCATGATCTCGGCCCGGCCGCCGAAGGCCCCGAACGACATGCCGCCGCCGACATATTTGCCGAAGGTCTTCAGGTCCGGCTGGATGCCGACCACGGCGCTGTAGCCTCTGGGACCGAGGCGGGAGGTCATGACCTCGTCGAAGATCAGGACGAAGCCCTGCTCCGTCGCGCGGCGGCGCAGCATGTCCAGGAAGGCAGGCGCGCCCGGCACGCAACCCGTGCCCCACATCGGCTCGACCAGGACCGCGGCCAGTTCGCCGCCGTGCCGCTCGAGCAGCGCCGCGGTGGCGGCGATGTCGTTGTATTCGCCGAGCATCACCTCATAGGGCGCGTTCACCGGGCTGCCGCCGCCGGCGAAGGACAGGACGCTGCCGTGATAGGCGCCATGGAAGGCCAGGATTCGGCTGCGGCCGGTGTGCGCCCGCGCGGCGCTCAGCGCCATCAGGTTGGCCTCGGTGCCGGAATTGGTGAAGCGGACGAGATCGAGGTCGAAGCGGCCGCAGACCGCGGCGGCGAAGGCGATCTCGTCGAGGTGATGGCCGCCGAGGTTGAGGCCGGTGTCGAGCGCCTCGGCGACGGCGCGGCGGATGCGCTCGTGCGAATGGCCGTAGATGCCGGCGGAATACTCGCCGAGAAAGTCGGTGTAGCGCAGGCCGTCGGCGTCGGTCAGCGTCTGCGCTTCTCCTGAGACGATGCGCACCGGGAAGGGCCGGTGGAACAGCACGGTGCGGGTGTTGCCGCCGGGCATGACCCGGCTCGCCTCGTCGGCATGCCGCCGGGAGGCCGGCCGCCTGTCGGCGAAGGTGGAGCATGCGGTCTCGAGCGCCGCGGCGACGGCATTGTCGTGGCGGCCGGCGACTGGGGTCACGACCTTCCTCCCATTTAACAGAAATCAATTCCGTTTTTTGGGATTGTTAGTGACAGGATCCGGCGGCGTCAAGCGGCTTGAAATCCGGATGCGACGGAATTGACAGCTCGCATGCGACATGCGTACGTTTCCGAAAAATGGTATAAACTTCTTTTTTATGGAAACGTCATGAACCAATCAGCCTGGCCGGCGCGGGGTGGACCGCAGGACCTGTTCTACAGCCGCGCCAACACGCAGGGCCTTCCGACGATCGTCCGCGGCGAGGGCATCTTCGTCTTCGACGGGCAGGGCCGGCGCTACTACGACGTCGTCTCCGGCGCCTTCACCGCGGCGCTCGGCCAGGGCAACCGCCGCGTGCTCGACGCCATGCGCCGGCAGGGCGAGACGCTGACCTATTCCTATGTCCGGGTTTCCCGCCACGAGCCCAATGCAGAGCTGACGCGCCGCATCACCGACCTGTCCGGGCCCGGCTATGAGCGTTGCCACCTGACCTCCGGCGGCTCGGAGGCGGTGGAGATGGGCATCAAGTTCCTGCGCCAGTACGCCCTCGCCAAGGGCATGGCCGCAAAGACGCGCGTCATCACGCTGATGCCCTCCTATCACGGCGGCACCCTGGCGACGCTGGGCTGGACCGGCGACGAGGACATCCCGGAGGTCTGGCACGGCATGACCGTGCCCTCGGCCAAGATCCCGGCGCCCCTCTCCTACCGGCCGAGCGAGGGCGTCACGGCCGAGGACGGCGCACGGGCGAGCGCACGGGCGCTGGAGCAGACGATCCTGGAGCTCGGCCCGGAGACGGTGCTCGCCTTCATGTTCGAGCCGGTCGGCGGCCAGTCGACCGGCGCCAACGTGCCGCACGACCTGTTCTTCGAGGAAGCGCACCGGATCTGCCGGCGCCACGGTGTGTTCCTGGTCTATGACGAGGTCATGGCCGCAGTGCGCACCGGCAGCTTCCTGGCGGCGCAGCGCCGCCCGACCTGCCGGCCCGACGTGGTGATCACCGCCAAGGGCATCGGCGCCGGCTATGTGCCGATGGGCGTCATGCTGGCGCCGGCGGCCATGGTCGACGAGCTCGCCGGCCTCACCGGCTTCAACCTCTCCCACACCTACAACGCCAACCCGATCGCCTGCGCCGCCGGCGCGGCGGTGATGGACGAGATCGTCGAGCACGGGCTGATCGAGCACGCCGCCCGCGTCGGCGACCATATCCGCAAGCGCCTGGAGGCGCTGAAGGAGCGCTCGCCCGTCGTCGGCGACGTGCGCGGCGAAGGGCTGCTGCTCGCCATCGAATATGTCCGCGACAAGCGCAGCAAGGCCGTGTTCCCCGCCGAGATCTACGCCAGCGACCGCATCCGCCAGATCGGCCTGTCGCATGGGCTGATGCTCTATGCCCGGCGCCAGAACAAGGGCCGCTTCGGCGAATGGTCGATCGTCTCCCCGCCCCTGACGATCACCCTCGAGCAAGCCGACGACATGGTCGACCGGCTGGAACGCACCCTGGCCGATTTTACCGACGAGATGACCCGCAAGGCGATCCTGTGATGACCGAGCGCTCACCGACCACCACCAATCTGCGGATCGACGGCCGGCGCCTCTGGGACAGCCTGATGGCCATGGCCGAGATCGGCGCCACCGAGAAGGGCGGCTGCCGCCGCGTCGCCTTCACCGACGAGGATCGGCGCGGCCGCGACCTGTTCCGCGCCTGGTGCGAGGCCTCCGGCCTCGGCGTCACGGTCGACACCTTCGGCAACATGTTCGCCCGGCGCCCGGGCCAGGCCGACCTGCCGCCCGTGCTGATCGGCAGCCATCTCGACACTCAGCCGACCGGCGGCAAGTTCGACGGCGTCTACGGCGTGCTCGCCGGCCTGGAGCTGGTGCGCACCCTGGACGATGCGGGCATCGCGACGCAGCGGCCGATCGAGATCGTCAACTGGACCAACGAGGAAGGCGCGATCTACCGCTCGATGATGGGATCGGAGGTCTTCACCGGCGCCCTGGCGCTGGAGGACGCGCTGGCGCTGACCGACCTCGACGGCCGCCGCCTCGGCGACGCGCTCGATGCCATCGGCTATCGCGGCCCGGCCGGCCTGTGGACCTACCCGGTCCATTGCTACTTCGAGGCCCATATCGAGCAGGGGCCGGTGCTGGAGGCTCACGGCACCACCATCGGCGTGGTCACCGACGGCATCGCCTTCCGCCGCTACGCCATCGTCATCGAGGGCCAGGAGGCCCATGCCGGGCCGACGCCGATGGCGATGCGCCGGGACGCCATGGTCACCGCCGCCGCCATCGTCGGCGCGACCCATGCGCATGCGCTCGGCGTCGACGGGGCCCGGGCGACCTTCGGCTATCTCAAGGCCTATCCCGGCGTGCCGAACACCCTCGCCGGCCGGGTCGAGATGAGCGCGGACCTCCGCCACAAGGAGGACGAGGTGCTCGACGCACTGGAGGAGCAGTTGCGCCGCGAGATCGAACGGGTCTGCCGCGAGCAGGGCACCAAGGCGAGGCTCGACCGCGTCGTCACCTCGCCGCGCATCCGCTTCGACCGCACGCTCCGCGGGTACATCGCCGAGGCGGCGCGCGCCCTCGGCTACAGCCACGAGGAGATCGTCAGCGGCGCCGGGCACGATGCCTGCAACATCGCCCGCCGCATCCCGGCGGCGATGGTCTTCATCCCCTGCAAGGACGGCATCAGCCACAACGAGGCCGAGAGCGCCGAGCCGGCCGACTGCACGGCCGGCTGCGACGTGCTGCTGCGAGCCGTGCTGGCCGCGGCCAACGACACGGCCGCGCTGGAGACGCCGCAATGAGCGCCGGCCGTCCCGTCGCCATCGTCACCGGCTCCTCCTCCGGCATCGGCGCCGCCTGCGCCCGCCGGCTCGCCCGCGCCGGCTTCGACGTCGTCGTGACCTTCGCCCGCAATGCCGAGGGCGCCAGGGCCGTCGCCGAAGCCTGTGCGGCCGAGGGCGCCGACACCGTGGTGGTCGGCGGCGATGTCGCCCAAGACGCCGACTGCCGGGCCATCGCCGACGCTGCCGCGGCGCGCTGGGGCCGCATCGACGTGCTCGTGAACAATGCCGGCACCACGCGCTACGCCGACCCGCGCGACCTCGACGGCCTCGATGCCGCCGATTTCCAGCACATCTTCGGCACCAACGTCACCGGCGCCTATCAGATGGCGCGGGCCGCCGCGTCCCTGCTCAGGGCTGCGCCCCGGGGGGCCATCGTCAACGTCTCCTCCCATGCCGGGTTCTCGGGCTCCGGCTCCTCGCTGGCCTACGCCGCCTCGAAGGGCGCGCTCAACACGCTGACGCTCGGGCTTGCCCGGGCGCTGGCGCCGGAGATCCGGGTCAATGCGGTCTGCCCGGGTTTCGTCGCCACCGATTGGGGCCTGGCCTGGCAGGACGAGGAGACCTATGCGGCGTTCCAGCGCCGCGCCGCGGCCATCGCGCCGCTGCGGCGCATCCCCACCGCCGAGGAGGTCGCCGACTGCGTCGCCTGGTTCGCCACCGGCGCCGCCGTCATCACCGGGCAGTTGCTGGTCGTCGACGGCGGCACGCACCTCACCGTCGGCAGCCCGGTGGCAGCCCCGGCCTGACGGTGTCCTCAGCCGGTCCGGCCGCCGGACCGCTGCCCCACCAACCACCGATCCGCCGGGACGGCGGTTAGGCCGGCTTGCCGACGTCGTCAGAGCATCCATGGCCGGGGCGATGGCGCGGGCAAGCAGACCGTCGTACCTGCGGGACGGCGGTTACGCCGGCAAAGCGGAGACGGCCTTGGCCGATGAAGCCGCGCGGATCGCCTGGATGATGGCGGAGTAGTCGAGCCCGGCGCCGCCGCCGTCGGCAAAGCGCTGGAACAGCTCCGCGGCGTGGCGGCCGAGCGCCGTCTCGGCGCCGGCGGCAGCCGCCGCCTGCTGCGCCAGCGCGAGATCCTTCAGCATCAGCGTCGTCGCGAAGCCTGGCACGAAGTCACGGTTGGCCGCGCTCGCCGACACCAGGCCGGGGACGGGGCAATGATGGGTCAGGGCCCAGCACTGGCCGGAGGAGGAGGAGGCAACGTCGAACAGCGCCCGGTGCGACAGGCCGAGCTTCTCGGCCAGCACGAAGGCTTCGCTGATGGCGATCATCGAGATGCCGAGGATCATGTTGTTGCAGATCTTCGCCGCCTGCCCTGCCCCGGGGCCGCCGCAATGCACCACCCGGCTGCCCATGGCCTCGAGCAGCGGCCGCGCCCGCGCCACGGCCGCATCGTCGCCGCCGACCATGAAGGTCAGCGTCCCGGCCTCGGCTCCGGCGACACCGCCGGACACGGGCGCATCGATGGCGGCCATGCCGGCCGCTGCCGCGAGGCGATGAGCCTCGCGCGCCGACTCGACATCGACCGTCGAGGCATCGACGAAGAGCGTGCCGGGCGAGGCCGCGCCGAGCAGCGCGTCGCGATAGAGAGCCGTCACGTCGCGGCCGGCGACCAGCATGGTGACGACGACGTCGGCGCCCTGCGCCGCCGCAGCGGCCGAACCCATCGCCGCCACGCCGGCCTGCGCCGCCGCGGCGACGGCGCCGGGATTGATGTCGTGGCCCTGCACCCGGTGCCCGGCCTTGGCCAGGTTCGCCGCCATGGGACGCCCCATATGGCCGAGACCGACGAATCCGATGATCGCCATGTCAGTCCTCCCGCAGGGAAAGGCCGAGCTCCACTGCGCCGAGGCTGGCGAAATGGCGCTCGACATCGCTCGCCGCGACGTCCTCCAGCCGGGCCGGCCGCCAGGCGGGCGACCGGTCCTTGTCGACCAGGACGGCGCGGACGCCTTCGACGAAATCGGGGTCCCGGATACGCGAGAGGGTCAGCCGATAGTCCCGGTCCAGGCAGGCTTCGAGCCCGCCGCCGTGCCGGCGCTGCCGCCGCAAGGCCGCGAGCGCGAGCTTCACCGACCCGGGCGAGGCGGCCGCGAGGGCCTCGGCCGCCCGCCCCGCCCCGTCCTCGGGCGCGGTCCGCAACGCCGCGAGCATCGCTCCGGCGTCGTCCCCGGCATAGCAGCGGTCGATCCAGGACCGCGCCGCGGCGAGGCTGCCGACGCCGGGCGGCTCGCAGAGCGAAGCCAGCAGGGCGTCGACTTCGGCCGCGCCGGTACAGCCCGCCAATCCGCGCCGCGCCGCGTCGAGGCGACGGGACGCGATGCGGCAGTCGGCGAAGCCGCAGGCGATGGCATCGTCGGCGCCGAAGCGGCCGCCGGTCAGGGCCAGATGCGTGCCGAGCTCGCCGGGGGCGGCGGCGAGCAGCAGGGCGGCGCCGACATCGGGATGAAAGCCGATCCAGACTTCCGGCAGGGCCACGACCGCGCGCTCGGTCACCACCCGGCGGGACGCATGGCAGCCGATGCCGACGCCGCCGCCCATGGTGGTCCCGTCCATCAGCGCGACCACGGGCTTGCCATAGCGGGCTATGCGGGCATCGAGGCGGTATTCCTCGCCGAAGAAGGCGGCGCAGGCGGCCCAGTCGCCGGCCTTGGCGGCATCGTGGATCGCCCGGATGTCGCCGCCGGCGCAGAAGGCCGGGCCGGGCACGGCGTCGATCACCACCACCGCCACGGCCTCGTCGTCCTGCCAGGCGTCGAGCGCGGCGGCAATCTGCCGGACCATGGCCAGCGTGAGGGCGTTCAGGGCCGCCGGCCGATCGAGCGTGATGCACCCGGCACTGCCCTCGACGGCGATGGCGACGCCGCTCATGGCCGCGCCTCGACGAGCGACCGCGCCACGATCAGCCGCATGATCTCGTTCGAGCCTTCGAGGATTTGGTGCACGCGCAGGTCCCTCACGATCTTCTCGATACCGTAGTCCTGGAGATAGCCGTAGCCGCCGAGCATCTGCAGCGCGTCGTTGGCGACGGCGAAGCCGGTGTCGGTGCACACGCGCTTGGCCATGGCGCAGAGCCTCGTCGCGTCGGCATCTCGGCGGTCGAGCGCCGCCGCGGCTCGCCAGAGCAGGCTGCGGGCCGCCTCCAGATCCGTCGCCATGTCGGCGAGCCGGAACTGCAGGGCCTGGAATGCGTCGAGGCGCTGCCCGAAGGCCTGCCGCTCCCCCATATAGGCCAGCGCCTTGTCGAGGGCGGCCTGGGCGCCGCCGAGCGAGCAGGCGGCGATGTTGAGCCGCCCGCCGTCGAGAGCCTGCATGGCGATGCGGAAGCCGCCACCCTCCTCGCCGAGGCGGTTGTCAGCCGGCACGGCGCAATCCTCGAAGAGGACGGAGCGGGTCGGCTGGGCATTCCAGCCCATCTTGTGCTCCGGCGGCCCGAAGGAAAGCCCCGGCGTCCCGGCTTCGACCACCAGCGCCGTAATGCCGGCCGGCCCGGAGGCCCCGGTGCGGACCATCACGACGTAGAAGCCATCGGCCGTGCCCGCCCCGGAAATGAACTGCTTGCGGCCGTTGACCAGATAATGGTCGCCACGCAGCACGGCCCGCGTCTTCAGGGCCGCGGCATCCGAACCCGAATCCGGCTCGGTGAGGCAGTAGCTCGCGAGCCTGGCCATGCCGAGCAGGCCGGGCAGCCAGCGCTCGCGCTGCGGCTCGGTGCCATGGGCCTCGATCATCGACGCCACCATGTTGTGGATCGAGATATAGGCGGCGATGGTCGGGCAGCCCTGCGCCAACGCCTCGAAGACGAGCGTCGAATCGAGGCGCGACAGGCCGCTGCCGCCCCGCTCGCCGGCGACGCAGAGGCCGGCCATGCCGAGCCCGGCCGCGGCGCGCAGCACGTCGACGGGGAAATGCCGGTGCCGGTCCCAGTCGAGCGCATGCGGCGCCAGCTCCTTCGCGGCGAAGCCGCCGGCCATGGCACGGATCGCGGCCTGATCCTCGTCGAGCGCGAAGCGCATGGCGCTCCCTCCTGCGGAGCCGACCCGGCCGAACCCCGGCCGGGCTCTCAATCCCCCAGGAAACCCCGCGGGATCAGCCTGTGCTCATGGGCCTCCCGCTGCAGGCCCTCGCGGAAATCGGGGTGGGCGATGGAGATCAGCGCCTTCGCCCGCTCGGCCACCGACTTGCCCTTGAGATTGACCATCCCGTACTCGGTGACGACGTACATCACGTCGGTGCGCGGGGTGGTGACGATATTGCCCGGCGTCAGTCCGAAGACGATGCGGCTGCGCCTGTCGCCGCGCTTGTCGTAGGTGGAGGAAAGGCAGAGGAACGATTTGCCGTGCTGCGAGGCATAGGCGCCGCGCACGAACTGCAGCTGGCCGCCGGTGCCGCTGAGATGGCGGTGGCCGTCCGACTCCGAGGCGGCCTGGCCCTGCAGGTCGATCTGGGTGGTGTTGTTGATCGAGACGACCCGCTCGTTCCGCATGATCACGTGCGGCAGGTTGGTGTAGTCCACCGGATGCGAGAACACCTCGGGGTTGCGATGGATGATCTCGTAGAGCCGGCGCGAGCCTGCTGCGAACGTCATCACCATCCTGCCGCGGTCGATCGCCTTGCGCGCCCCGGTGACGAGGCCGGCCTCGTAGAGGGCGGCGATACCGTCGGTCATCATCTCCGTGTGGATGCCGAGATCGCGCAGGCCGCTCTCCCGGAGCATGGCGCAGACAGCGTTCGGCATGCCGCCGATGCCGATCTGCAGGCAGGCCCCGTCCTCGATCTCCGAGACGATCAGGGCGGCGACCTGGCGGTCGACCTCGGTCGGCGGCGGGTTGGCGCTCTCGGGCGGCGATTGGTCGTCGCCCTCGATGACGTAGTCGACCTCGCCGGCATGCACGCCGTTCTGCGCGCCGAAGACGTAGGGCATGCCGGGACAGGTCTCGACGATGATCGTCCTCGCCCGGTCGGCGATGGCGCGCTGATAGGTGTTCGAGGCGCCGAAATTGAAGACCCCGTCCGCATCCATCGGGCAGGTCTTCAGCACCAGGATGTCGACCGGGTCGATGAAGCGGCGATAATAGTCGGGCGCCTCGCCGAAGTTCATCGGGATGTAGGTGCAGCGTCCCTGGTCGTGCTGGCGCCGGTCATAGCCGGAAAAATGCCAGTTGAAGACGTGGAAGCGGCCCCCCTCGGCGTCGGCCTCCAGGCTCGGGCGCGGCCGCAGGCTGAGGCTGGAGCGGATCTTCACCGCATCCAGTTCGTCCCTGCGGGCGGCGAGCGCCTGGTCGAACAGGTCGGGCTGCGACAGGCCGAAGCCGTAGTCGAGCCACATGCCGGACCGGACCAAGGCAGCGGCGGCCGCGGCGGAAATCGGGGTGGCCGACTTGTTGCGCGTCACATACGTCACAGCGGCACCTCCCGCCTCTGGATCGCGGCTCCTTGGTTCGCTCCGGCCGCGGGAGCCGGGCGGCCTGTTCCTGGCGGCCGGACTTCGGCCACACGGCGTCGCGATCGACGCTCCGGGCCGATTATGGTCGACGGTGCCCCGTCGTTGCAACCATTCGGATCCGTCGGACCTCCGCCGCCCGCTTCCGGCTGTGCCGGCCTCGACGTCGGCGCCCCAGGTCGCGGGGCCCGCGTCGCGGCGCGGGTCGACCGTTCCGGCTTGCGCGAAGGGCTCGCCGCGTCAGGCGACGGTGTCGTTGCGGGTCGCCAGCCGCCGTTCCCAGGCATAGGCATGGGAGACGATGGTCTCCAGATCGTCGAGCCGCGGCCGCCAGCCGAGCTCGGACAGGATGCGGGCATTGCCGGCGACCACGGCCGCGGCGTCCCCCGGCCGGCGCGGTGCCAGCGACACGGGAAAGTCGATGCCGGAGACCTGCTTGACCTTGTCGATCACCTCCAGCACCGAATACCCCCGGCCATAGCCGCAGTTGAACGTCCGGCTGTCGCCGCCGTCGCGCAGATAGGCGAGCGCCGCCGAATGGGCGGCGACGAGATCGCTGACATGGATGTAGTCGCGCAGGCAGGTACCGTCGGGCGTCGCATAGTCCGTGCCGTAGACCTGCATGCCCTGGCGCACGCCCAGCGCCGCCTGCACGCCGACCTTGATCAGATGCGTGGCGTTCGGGGTGGACTGCCCCGCCCTGCCCTGCGGATCGGCCCCGGCGACGTTGAAGTAGCGCAGGATGACATGCGACATGCCGTGCGCCCGGCTGGCGTCGCGCAGGATCATCTCGGTCATCAGCTTGGAGGTGCCGTAGGGCGATTCCGGCTGCAGCGGCGCGTCCTCGGCCACCGGCAGCGTCCGCGGCGTGCCGTAGACGGCGGCGGTCGAGGAAAAGATGAAGTGCCTGACGCCGCCGCGCACCGCCGCCTCGATCAGCGTGCGGGCATTGGCGGTGTTGTTGCGGTAGTAGCCCAGCGGATCGGCCACGGAATCCGGCACCACGATCGAGGCGGCGAAATGGATGACGGCGCGCACCTCATGCGCGCCGATGATCGCGGCCACCAATCCCTGGTCGCCGGTCTCGCCGACGAACAGCGGCACGTCGCCGGGCAAGGCCCAGCGAAAGCCGGTCGACAGATTGTCCAGGACGACGACACGCTCGCCGGCGTCGCGCAGCGCGTGCACCATATGGCTGCCGATATAGCCGGCGCCCCCCGTGACCAGAACCGTCATGCCTTCTCCCCGTCGCGCGATCGGCGATCGCGCTGCAACCTAGTTTGTCTGACTTTACATTGGCCTAACGGGACAAAAACCGTCTTCGAATGGTCATTGTGTTGTCGCGATCGGCCGATACGTGGTAATTCAAGAGTGTTCGGTGCTCCAAGATCAGGACCGGTGACATGAATCACCGGCGCCTCCCGGCGGAGGATGGAGCCGGCACCCGAGCAACAGGGAAGGTAGCGAAGATGATGCCACTTCCGACTGTGTCCGGCCGTGTGTTCGAACCAGGAGAAATCGCCATCCTCGACGAAGCGTTCCGCCTGTCCTGGCAGACGCTCAGCGCCGAGGATGCACCACGTTTCCGCGACCGGCAGGGCTATTATGCCCGCGAGACCATCGCCAAGATGGTCATCGGGCGCGCCACCGCCGGCGAGCGCGATCCTCACATCCTGTCCCGCAGCGTGATCAAGGCCATGGACGTCGGCTGACGCCGGCGCCCCGACCGGCCATCCCCCCGATACGCGCCCCATGCGGTGGCGGGAGCGCAGCCTGCCCCCGCCTCCTCCGCAGACAAGGCTCTATGATGCCGCCGGCACCGACAGCCCGGTGCTCATGACCGTCGTCCGGGCTTTGCCGCGCCTGCGGTCGCCGGGCCCCAGCTCGGCCCAGCCTGCGCGCTCCCCCAGGAACTCGGCGATCACGGGACCTGGACGCGGGGGGCTGAAATAGTAGCCCTGGATCTCCGTGCATCCCTGGTCGCGCACCTGGCGCATCTGCTCCTCCGTCTCCACGCCTTCCGCGGTCGTGGCCATGCCGAGGCTGGCGCCGAGCGTCGCCACGGCCCGGATGATGGCCAGGCAGTCGCTGGTGTCGCCGAGGTCGCGCACGAAGGAGCGGTCGATCTTGATCCGGTCGAAGGGGAAGGAGCGCAGATAGCTCAGCGAGGAATAGCCGGTGCCGAAATCGTCCATGGCGATGCGCACGCCGAGCGTGCGCAGATGGTGCAGGGTGGAGAGCGTCAGCTCGTTCTCGGCCAGCAGGACCGACTCGGTGATCTCCAGCTCGAGCCGGTTCGGCGGCAGCCCCGTCTCCGCCAGGATGGCGACCACGGTCTGCGTCAGGGTCCGGGCCTTGAACTGCGCCGGCGACAGATTGACCGCCACCTTGACCTCGCTCGGCCAGTTCAGCGCCTCGAGGCAGGCGGCTCGCAGGACCCAGGCGCCGAGCGGGATGATCAGGCCGCATTCCTCGGCGAGCGGAATGAACTCGGAGGGCGGCACCCTGCCGCGCTCGGGATGGTTCCAGCGCAGCAGCGCCTCGCAGCCGGTGACGGTCTGGGTGCGGGCGTCGAACACGGGCTGGTAATGCACCTCGAACTGGTCGAGGGCGAGCGCCTTGCGCAGGTCGAGCTCGAGCGCGCGCCGGGCGTTGACGCGGGCGTCCATCGCCGGCTCGAAGAAGCGGCAGGTGTCGCGCCCGTCGGACTTGGCGCGATAGACGGCCATGTCGGCGTTCTTGAGCAGCGTGTCCACCGCCACGCCGTCGCCGGGCGCGAAGGCGATGCCGACGCTGGCGCCGACCACCACCTGGTCGCCGTCGATGTCGTAGGGCGCGGAGAGATCCTCGATGATCCGCCGGCCGAGCGCGCCGGCCTGCTCCGGCGTGTCGATCCGGGGCTTGATCACGACGAACTCGTCGCCGCCGAGCCGGGCGACCATGTCGTCGTCGCCGACGCAGGCCTTCAGCCGCTCCGTGACGTCCTGCAGCAGCTTGTCGCCGGCGGAGTGGCCGAGCGCGTCGTTCACCGCCTTGAAGCGATCGAGGTCGATGCTGATCACGGCCAGCCGCTCGCCGCGCCGCACCCGGGCGAGCGCCTCCTCCAGCCGTTCGCGCAGCTGCGCGCGGTTGGGCAGGCCGGTTAGGGCGTCGTGGCCGGCGAGGTAGCGGATCCGGGCCTCGGCCCGCAGGCTATCGGTGATGTCCTCATGGGTTGCGACATAGCCGCCGCCCGGCACGACGTTGTGGCGGATCTGCACGGTGCGCCCGTCCATCAGCGGCACCTGGATGGCGGCGTTGCGCCCGGACTGGGCCGCGTCGGCGGTGATCCGGAAATACCCCTCCACGTCCTCCGGCGCATTGCCGAGCATCACCCGATGGCGCAGGATTTCGGTCAGCGACGTGCCGGGCCGCGTCATCTCGGGCGGCAGGGCATACATGTTCGCATAGGTCGGATTGCATAGGATGATCCGCCCGTCGATATCGAACAGGCAGACGCCGTAGGGCATGTTGTCGATGGTCGCGTCGAAACGCCGGATCTGCTCTTCGAGCGCCCGCTCGGCCAGGGCCTGGGCGGTGACGTCCTCATAGGTCAGCAGCCAGCCGCCGTCGGACATCGGCGTATAGGTGATCAGCATGATGCGGCCGTCGGCGAGGTTGTGCCGCAGCGAGCCTGGCCGGCGCGGCGACAGGCGGGCCCGCCAGTCGGTCCGCACGGTCTCGATGTCGGCATCGCCGTAATGGCCGAGCCGAACCGCCAGCGCGATCAGGTCCAGGCCGCGCATGCCCAGGCGGATGCTGCCGACGGGATAGCCCGCCACCTCCATGACCCGGCGGTTGAACATCCGGATTTGGAAGGCGGGATCGAACATCACCAGCCCGTGGCGGACATTGTCGAGCGTGATCTGGTGCAGCGACGCCTGTTCGGCCAGCGCCCTCTCCGCCAGGACATGGGCGGTCACGTCCTCGAAGGTGAGCAGCCAGCCGCCGTCGGACATCGGTGCGCGGGTGACGGTGATGACGCGTCCGTCCGGCAGGTCGTGCTGCACGGTTCCGGGTGTGCGCGCCCCGACCCACTGCGCCCAGAGCGCCTTGACCTCGTCGGGCGTCGTGCCGCCGTAGTGGCCGGCCTCGATCGAAAGAGCCATCAGCCGGTCGCCGGAGGTGCCGACCGCCACCGAACCCTGGGGATAGCCGGCCACGGCCATGACGCGGTGGTTGATCATGCGCACGCGCAAATCCGCATCCACCATCATCAGGCCATGCGGCACGTTGTCGAGCGTGGCCTGGAGCAGGCTCGCCTGGATCGACAGCTGCCGCTCCTGGGCGCTGAGACGCGCGTTCTGCCGGCGGAATTCGCCGCTGACCATGGCATGGGCCCGGTTCGAGATCTCCAGCTGCGACCGCGTCTCGTCGGACCGGTCCTCGGCCCTGCTCCGGGCGAGGAGCGAGCGAACCAGCTCCGCCTCGGCCCGGCTGCCCGGCTCGGCGAAGAAGATACGGTGCGGGAAGAGGGCCGAGGCCGGATCGGGCGTGGGGGACAAGGGCAGGACGAGCAGGAGCGTCGGGCCGGCCGCGGCCATCCGATGGGCGATGTCGAGGCCGCCCGACCTGGTGCGGACGATTGCCAGGGCGAAGGGCGAGCCGGCGTCCTGCGCCCGCTGCACGGCCTCGACGGCGGCCGCGCCGGAGGCCGTCTCGATCCTGGCCCGGCCCTCGACCATCGGCGTCGCCGCTCCGGCGCCCGTCGCGTGGCCGACGACAAGAATCCTGAGTTCGCCCCCTGTCATTCGAACCGCCTTCGAATCCGAACGCTCCTGATCGTTTTCGGCCCTCGCCGCTGGCCCGGCACCTTGCCCGACAACTTATCGGTAAGTGCATACAGCCTGAATTTCGGCTCCGCAAAACCAATACTGCAATACGAAATCCTACTTATCGTGACCGACCTTCAACAAGCAATACCTGCGCTTGCTGCATTGCAACAACATGGCTGCCAACCCAGCACACATTCGTTGATGATTTGATGATATCTCTGCTTAGATTTTTGTTTTGATGGAGATTCCGGTCGAAAAATCCGCAGGCGGCCACGTCGGACCTTGCCGGAATCCAAGGCAGGAATCGCCGAGCCGGGACGACCGATTTGCATTCAATCGGCTGTTGTGAGCAAAGAACGCGCAAACTACAGTTAATGGAGCAAGTCATGGCGCTCATCGACGCCCCCGAGCAAGAGGCCGACGGCCGGACCGCGCCGACGGTCTCGTTCGTCTCGCTCGGCTGTCCCAAGGCGCTGGTCGATTCCGAGCGCATCCTGACCCAGCTTCGCGCGGAGGGCTACGGCATCACCCGCAGCCATCACGGCGCCGACCTGGTCATCGTCAACACCTGCGGCTTCCTCGACAGCGCCAAGGCCGAGTCCCTGGCCGCGATCGGCGAGGCCATGGCCGAGAACGGCAAGGTGATCGTCACCGGCTGCATGGGCGCGCAGCCAAGCGAGATCCGCGACCATTTCCCCGGCGTGCTCGCCGTCACCGGCCCGCAGCAATACGAGACCGTGGTCGCGGCCGTCCACGAAGCCGCGCCGCCGGCGCACGATCCCTTCGTCGACCTGGTGCCGCCGCAGGGCCTGAAGCTGACGCCGCGCCACTACGCCTATCTGAAGATCTCGGAGGGCTGCAACAATCGCTGCTCCTTCTGCATCATCCCGCAACTGCGCGGCGACCTGGTCAGCCGCCCGGCGGCGGAGGTGATGCGCGAGGCCGAGAAGCTGGTGAAGGCCGGCGTCAAGGAGCTCCTGGTCATCAGCCAGGACACCAGCGCCTACGGCGTCGACATCCGCTATGCCGAGAGCCTCTGGCGTGACCGGCCGCTGAAGGCCAGGTTCGCCGACCTGTCCGCGGCGCTCGGCGAGCTCGGCGTCTGGGTGCGCATGCACTACGTCTACCCCTACCCGCATGTCGACGACGTCATCCCGCTGATGGCGGACCGCAAGATCCTGCCCTATCTCGACATCCCCTTCCAGCACGCCTCGCCCACGGTGCTCAAGGCGATGCGCCGGCCCGGCAACCAGGACAAGACCCTGGAGCGCATCCGCCGCTGGCGCGAGGTCTGCCCGGACATCACCCTGCGCTCGACCTTCATCGTCGGCTTTCCCGGAGAGACGGACGAGGACTTCGAGATGCTGCTCGACTGGCTGCAGGAGGCCCAGCTCGACCGCGTCGGCTGCTTCCAGTACGAGCCGGTCAAGGGCGCGGTCGCCAACGATCTCGACCTCACCCCGGTGCCGGACGAGGTGAAGGCGTCGCGCCACAAGCGCTTCATGGCAACGCAGCAGTCGATCTCGACCCGCAAGCTGAGGGCCAAGGTCGGCAAGCGCCTGCCGGTGATCATCGACGAGCCCGGCCCGACCGTGGCCAAGGGCCGCTCGATGGGCGACGCGCCAGAGATCGACGGCGCCGTCTATGTCGCCAGCCGCCGCCCGCTGCGCCAGGGCGATATCGTCACGGTGAAGATCGAACGCTCCGACGCCTACGACCTGCACGGCATGGCGGTGTAGTGCTTCGAAGGCCGTCAAAGCAAGGGCCGGAACCGCTCTCCCTTGCGGGAGAGGGAGCCTGCGCTCCTGTCGGCCGCTGGCGTCGCGTCACGGCGTCGGGACCGGCACCGTGCCGCTGCTCACCACCTTCAGTTTCCAGCCCTCCGCCTCCGTGTCGGCGAGGTTGAGGCGGCCGGTCAGGAAGGCAAGGCGTTCGACGTCGGCGCCCTTGGCCGTGCAGAAGCGATCCTGCAGGTAGAAGGGCGGAATGGCCTGGTAATAGAGCGTGGCGCGCACACCGGCGGGCTTCGTGCCCTTCGGCAGATCGGCGAGCGGCACCTCGTAGCGAAGCGAATCGCCGCCGCCGCCAACATAGTCGGGATCGTCGCCGACCGCGGTCGGCCCGACCTCCTCGGCCAGTTCGTTGCCGGCACCGAGCGCCTTGGCGATCTCGCGCCGGGTTTCGACCGGCAGGGTGCCCTGCGGCATGATGCGATTGTCCTTCACCTCGGCGCAGATGGACAGGAAGCTCGTCGTCAGTTCGCCCGACGGCGCCGCGTCATGGCCGCACTGCGGCGCCGCGGCATCGACCGGCGGCGCCGAGACCAACTCCTGGTAGATCTGCGCCTGGTCCTGCCGGCTGATCGCCTGGAAATGCGGCTGGTGCGGCCGCCTGCCCGGCTCGAGACGGGCGGAGCAATCGTCTTTCCACCAGAATTCGCCCTCGATCGGGGTGCCGTCCTGGTCGACGATGGCGCCGGCGGCGTTCGTGCGTCCGGATGCCCAGATGGTTTCGCCGTTCTGATCGAGCACGTCGAGGGCGACGAAGGCGCGCCGGAACCCGACGCCGGACGGGAACTTGTGGCCGACCTTGCTGGTGACCCGCACCGTCATCCCGAGCGCATCGGCCCCGAGCGTGACGCCGTCGACGGCGATCGTCGCGGTCCGTTCCGTCGCCTGGTCCAGCATCGCCTGTTCGGTGGCGCGCAGCGGGTCGAGGCCGCGCCCCACCATCATCGGGTCCCGCGTCCGAATGCCGAGGATGTCGGGGAACTGCTGCGCCATCCTGACCAGGAAGACGTTGAGGCCGACCAGCGTGTGCCTGGCGAAGCCCTCGCGCACCGGGAGGTCGGGCGCGGCGCCGTTCTCGGCTTCCGGAAAACTCGACTTCTCCTGGATGCTCGCAATCTTGCTGCGGGTCGGACTGCCGTCCGCCTCCTTGGAGGGCATATGGCAGCTCTGGCAGGACTCGGCGAGCGATCCGGCGCCGGCGGGCAGCGGGCCGTCCGCCGTCGTGCCGACGCGATAGGCGCTGAACGCCCATTCCGGATAGGTGGTCTGCTCGTAGATATGGGCCAGCGTCTTGCCCGCCTGCACCACGGGCAGATGCACCGTATGGCACGACCCGCAGGCTTCGGACGAAGCGATCGCCGTATTGTGCACCGGCTTGTTGCCGAGAGCGGTCTGCATCGGCGCCTCCACCGGCTTCTCGAACGGCCCGATCAACGCGTTCGGCGCACCGACGAGAAAGCTGCCGGAAAAGGTCCTGGCGAAGCCGGAATTGTCCGGGTTGAGCAGCGCCTGCCGTTCGGCCACGCAGGCATTCTGGGCCTCGCCCGCGACCGCGGCGCTCGCCTTGTCGCCCAGCACCATGCGATGGCACGCCGTGCAGGTGACGCCGTCCCGCGCCAGTATGCCGTAATTCGCATGGGGCGCGGTCGGGTTGCCGGCCGGCCACGGCACCGCATCGACCATGTCGCGGGTGAAATCGGGGCATGACCCGTTCAGCTTGTGCTGGTCGATGCGGAACTGGCGCTGTCCGCCGATGCCGTGGCAGCCCAGGCACGTGGTCTGCACCTCGCCGGCGATCGAGGGGTGGAAGGTCTGCGTCTCGCTCGCAAGCTGGGCAAAGAAGATCGGATCGCGCCCGGCCAGCCCCATCGGCGATGAGCGCCAGGTGCCGTAGGGCGAGAGGTTGAGGAGGAGATCGCCGCCATGCGGGTTGGGCCGGGTCATGTCGAACTGAAGGCCGGTGGTCCCGGCATCGTGGCAGCCCAGGCACTGGCTGGAGGTGAGGAAGGTGTCGGACGGCTTCGGCCCGCCGGCGCCCACCCAGGTGTTGTCGTAGGTCTCGGACGGCATCTTCGCGACGCTCTGCGCATCCGGCATCTTCAGCACATAGGCGCGCAGCGCCGCGATCACGGCGTCGTCGGGCTGGAACAGCGGCTGCCCGAGGCGCCGGTCGACGGTCGGTGGCAGCACCACGGCCGCATCGCGCGACGGCGCGGACGGCGGCACGGTCTCGAAGAAGTCCTGAGCGAGGAAGGAGAGCGGCTCGCCCGCCTCCCCGGCGATATTCCTTGGCGAGGCGAAGGTCAGATTGTTGGCCGCGGACGCATGGCAATTCATGCAGTATTGCGCGAAGCCCATGTTCGGCAGGCTGTTGGCGCTGTCCGGCGGCCAATCCGGCGTCCAGCCGCTGGAGGAGCCGAAGCCGTACCAGCCCCAGAACCAGCCGTCATGCGAAGCGCCGCTGTCGCGGATCATCACGGCCGCGCCGTTGGCCGGGAACAGTTTCAGCGGATCGACGTCGCGGCAGGACGAGGCCGGCGCCGGGACCATTTCCTTCACCATCATCGCGCCGTCCGGGATCGGCGGCGGATCGGCCGGGCCGGCGCCCCCGGCTGGCCGGTTGGCGCGCAACCAGGCGGCCATGTCCGGCGAGTACCAGATCATGACGGGTGCATGCGTCCCGAAATCCCTGCCCTGCCAAGTATTGCCGGAGAGGGTGGCGACGAACGGCCCGGCCTCGCGCACGAACTTGTCATGCACCCAGCCGGCCGCTTGGTCGCGGTGGCAGTAATGCCCGAAGAACTGGTCGAGCCTGGCTTCATAATCGGCAAGCGGCAGCGCCGACGGCTTGCGCACCGCCTCCTCGAGGCTGCGGCAGAGCGCCGGGTCGGACGCGACCATGGCATCCGAGCGCTCGGCGACACAGACGGCCCGAGCCGCGCCCGGCAAAGCCGCAACGACAAGCGCTGCCGCGATGAGCCGCGCCAGGCGCCGCAGCCCCCCACCCCGCTCCAGCATGTCCTCCCCCCGGGGTTCTGCCGCCTCGATGACACGACGGGAGAGCAATGGGTGCGATCGAACGCTGGTTTGTCAATTCCATCCCAAGTCGTTCTGCGCGGGAATCCGCGCTCTTGTTTCGCGCCCTTCATCGTTTGGTAAACGAGATACTAAGGGGCCGTTCGCGAACAAATGCTTCGTTACTCGGAGGGCACTCCCTCCCAATCGTCATGGCCGGGCTTGATGTACGGCCATCCACGCGACCATTGTCGGTGCAGGACACGGACCAGGATTGCACCTAGACCCGCCTTCGCCGCGTTCCCTAACGAGATCGCATGCGATCTCGTCGAGATGGCCGGATCAAGTCCACGGCTGTCCGGTTCATGTTGGGAGTAAGTCCAGATGGACTTGGCGAGGGTCGCTTTTTGGGATGGTGGGCGGCTTGAGCAATTGGTCGATGCTGCGACGGTGCATGATGTTGGCGCGGACGAGCCTGGCGAAGGCGAGTGGGCTGTCGACGATTTTGACGGCGTCGTTGGCGATGCGCAGCAGCAGGTAGGCGATGAGGGCGACGGCGATCTGGATGCGCACGGCGTTCTCCGATTGCCCGATGAAGTGCTTGATGCGGAGGGTCTGCTTGACCCATCGGAAGAAGAGTTCGATGGCCCAGCGGCGCTTGTAGAGGTCGGCGATCTCCTGGGCTGGGGCGTCCAGGTCGTTGGTGAGGATGCGCAGTGTCTTGCCGTCATCGAGAACGACGCCGATCTGGCGCACGGGATCCTGGAAGGGGTTGATGCGCGTCGTCGTCAGGCGTTCGGGCAGGTGGCCGATCCGATCATAGAGCAGGGTCGATCCGGGCGGCAGAGGCTGTTCGGCGACCGGAGCCAGGGGCGTATTCTTCTTGAGCCGGGTGACGATCCGGCAGCCGGCTGTGTTCAGGCGCTCCCACCAACCGTAATGATAATAGCCGAGATCAAAGACATAAGTGGCGCCGGGCTCGATGGGCATGGCGTGCGCGGCCGTGATGTCGTTGACCTTGGCGGGCGTGACTTCAAGGTAGAGCGGCCGGTCGGCGTCCGGGTCGTAGATGATGTGCGCCTTGGCGCCGACGGCGCTGCGGGAGAAGCGTGCCCAGGCCGCAGCAATCCCCGACAGCCGCAGGCTCGTCGAGTCGATCAGGCGCACCACCTCGGCGCTCGACCGACGAAAGCCCCGGCTGGTCTGGGCCGCCATATGGGCGAACAGGCCCGAGAAGACCTCGTGCGTTCTCAGGGCGTTGGCGTCGGCCAAGGTCGAGCGCGACACCTGACGCACGCCCAGGTGATAGAGCCTGCCCGCGTGGCTGGACATCGCCGTTTCGATCTCGCGCAGCGAGGCGGCGCCGGAAAGCTGCGCGTAAAGCAGCGCCACAAACTGACTCTTGGTGCTCAGCCGCCGAACCCGGGCATCCGTTCCCTGTTCATCCACAAGCCGATCGAACACCGACCACGGCACATGCTTCAGAAGCCCGTGCAATACGCTATTGTGGTGACGCATGGCGTTGGCTCCTTCTCGTGTCCAAAACACCGGCAAGTGCTTGGAAACAAGTAGAATCAATGCCATGCAACCTGTCTACCAAAACCAACCGGACAGCCGTGGATCAAGTCCGGCCATGACTCTCACGTTGATTCACTTGTTCGCGAACGGCCCCTCAGCAGCTTCTCGTGGCTCTCGCCACGATTGATTTTGCATTTTCAATGCAAAATCAATGCTGCTCAGACTTACAAGTGCAAGCGGGTTCGAGAGAGCCTGTTTAGAGCAAAGCGCGTTTCGGTGGAAACGCGCTTTGCTCCAACTCCTTGTTTCGATGCGTCTTTGCGACTTGACGCGATGCCGTCAAATCGCAAAACGCTTCAGGCGATAGCCGGGGCGCTCCCGCGCAGGCTCGGGCCGAGCTCGTCGCGCAGGCAGTCCATCACCGCCCGGATGGCCGGGGCGTTGCGCAGGTCGCTGTGCACGACCAGCCAGACGCCGCGGGTGACGGGCGTCTCCTCGGGCAGGGCCGGTACCAGCCCGGGATCGCCGGCCGCCATGAAGTCGGGCAGCACCGCGACACCGCCGCCGGCACGCACGATCGCCCGCTGGATCTCCACCGTGCTGGCCCGCGTCGCGATCGGCCGGCCGGCGGCATGGCGCAGCAGCGCCCGCTGCTGCGGCGCCTCGTCCATGTCCTCGCCGAAGCCGACGAAGCTCCAGCCCGCCGGTGACATGGCCGCAAGATAGGACGGGCTGGCATAGAGGCGGAAGGCGACCTCGCCGAGCCGCAGCACGGTGAGGTCGCCGCGCTCGGGCCGGCTGAACCGGATCGCCAGGTCGGCCTCGCGCCGCTCAAGCGAGACGAGGCGCTTTTCTCCGGCGACATGCAGGACGAGGTGCGGATGCCGCCGTCGCAGCGCGACGAGCGGGCCCGCCAGCATCGCGGCGGCAAACGCCGGCGGCGTGCTGATGCGAACGTCGCCGGCGAGCTCCGACCTCGCCCCTTCGGCGAACCGGCCGACGGCACGGGCGTCTCCTTCCATCCGCGCCGCGATCGCCGCAATCCGCTCGCCGTCGGGCGTCAGCGACAGGCGGCGGCCGCGCCGGTCGACGAGCTTGAGGTCGAGCCCGGCCTCCAGCGCGGCGACGCGCCGGGCGATCGTGGCATGCTCGACCCTGAGCAGCCGCGCCGCCGCCGAGAGGCTGCCCGCCTGCGCCAAGGCAGCGAAATGCCGCAGGTTTTCCCAATCCATCGCGCGATCGGCTCCCCTGGCCGATGCAGCGGCCATCTGCCGGTGCCGGTCCCCCGCCAGGATAGGCCGGGCGCGGCCTCTTCGCCATGGCGCCAGCGCCCGCGGGGCGGAGCGCGAGCCCGCCCCCGCAGGCAGCGGTCCACCCGCCTCAGAGAATCAGGTCGGAGGCGGTGACGGTCGGCGAGCCGGTGAGCGCGATCCGGATGTCCGCGACACCGTCGCCGTTGACATCACCCAGCAGGGCCCCGGCGGCATAGCGCAATTGCCCCGCCGTGCCGTCGAAGGCAGCGCTGCCGATGAAGGAGAAAGCCTGGTTGCCCGCGGCCTCCGAGCTGGCGTCGATGCCGGCCAGGTCGATGATATCCTTGCCGTGCGTGAAGTCGGTGACGAGGTCGCGGCTCGCCGGCAGCGTGTCGAGGTCGACGAGGAAGCGGAAAATGTCGTTGCCGAGCCCGCCGGTCAGCGTGTCCTGGCCGGCGCCGCCGATCAGCACGTCGTCGCCGTCGCTACCCGACAGGGTGTCGTTGCCGAGCCCGCCGATCAGCGTGTCGGCTCCGTCGCCGCCCGAGATCGTATCTGCGCCGGCCCGGCCATCGAGGCGCTGGCCGTTTGCCGAGCCCGTGAGGACGAAGGTGTCGTTGCCGCTGCTGCCGTCGATCTCATCGATGGCGTTCAGCACCGAATTGGCGAGGTTCACGGTGCCGGCCTGGGACAGAACCAGGGACTCGAAGCCGAAGCCGCCATTAATGGTCTCGAACGAGCCCATCTGCGCCGCCGTCATGGTCACGGCGTTGGATCCCAGGGCCAGGATCTCGACGCCGGTCAGGGTCGCCGCCGTCAGGTCGACCGCGCCGGTGGCGCCGTAGAAGGTAAAGTCCAGCGTGTCGTTGTCGGCGCCGCCGTCGATCTTCTCGGCCAGGCCGCTGATCTCGGAGATACCGACGATACGAAAAGCGTCATAGCCGGCGCCGCCGGTCAGCGTGTCGGCTCCGGCGCCGCCGGTCAGGATATCGTTGCCCGCGCCGCCGCCGATCGTGTCGGCGCCGGCGCCGCCCAGGATCGTATCGACCCCGGCGCCGCCGCTCAGCACATCGTCGCCGTCGCGGCCGTCGACCGAGAGGCCGGTGGGATTGCCGGTCCAGTTGATCGTGTCGGCACCGGACGAGCCGAAGATCTGGTCGATGCCGCTGATGGCGGTTGCGGTCAGGTTGACCGAGCCCGCGGCGGACAGCGTCAGGCTGTCGGCCTGGAACGGCGCGCCGGCGATGGTCCTGAAGCTGTTGAGCTGGGCCGCCGTCAGCGTCACCGCATTGCCGGCAAGATCGAGTTCCTCGACGCTCGACAGCGTCACGGTCGTCAGGTTCACGGCGCCCGACGCGGCATTGGCGGCGAAGTCGAGCCGATCGAAGTCGCCGCCGCCGGCGATGGTCTCGGCCAGGCCGGAGATGTCCTCGACCCGCACGATGCGGAAGGAATCATTGCCGGCATTGCCGGTCAGCAGGTCGGAGCCCTCGCCGCCGGTGATGACGTCGTCGCCGGCCCCCCCGGTGAGCGTGTCGACGCCGGTGCCGCCGATGAGCGTGTCGGCCCCGTCATTGCCGTAGAGCCGGTCGTCGCCGTCGCCGCCGTTGAAGGTGTCGTTGCCATTGCCGCCGACGACGACGTCGACGCCGCCGAGGCCGTTGACCGTCTGCCCGGCCGCGACGTCGGTGAACGTGAAGCGGTCGCTGCCGGCGGTGCCGCGGAACTCGTCGATGCCGGTGACGGTCGCGCCGGTGAGGTCGACGGCGCCGGCGGAAGAAAGGATGAGGATGTCGGAGGTGAACGGATTGCCGGTGATGGTGGTGAAGGCGCCAAGCTGGGCGGCGGTCGCCGTCAGCGTGTTGGTGGAGATGGACAGGACTTCGACATTGCTGATCGTCGCCTTGCTGATGTCGACGGCGCCGGAGGCGCCGAGCGTGACGAAGTCCAGCGTGTCGATGTCGTCGCCGCCGTTGATCGTCTCGGCGAGCCCGCTGATGTCGGAGACCTGGTCGATGCGGAAGACGTCGTAGCCGGCGTCGCCGGCGAGGCTATCGGCGCCGGCGCCGCCGACGATGATGTCGTCGCCCTCGCCGCCGGTGACCCGGTCGTTGCCCGTGCCGGCGAAGACCGTGTCGTTGCCGAAGCCGCCGTCGACGACGTCGTTGCCGCCGTAGCTGTAGACGATGTCGTCGCCGAAACCGGCATTGACGGTGTCGGCGGAATTGGTCGCGGTGTCGATGTCGGTGACGCCGAAGCCGGGCGTCTGCCCGTCGCCGTTCATGTGGATGAGGTCGGAACCGGACGTGCCGGTGATCGTGGCCATGTGTGCCTCCTGGCGTGCCATCGGCGCGCTCGCAAGCCTGCCCCGCGCGCCGAAGAGCGATGGACGTGAGAGACGGTCGGCCGGACGGCCGACACTGGATGGAATGGAATGCGCATGCCCTGCGACAGGTGCTCGCCCGTGCGCACCTGCTTCGACCTTGCCGATATTGACGCAGAGGTTTCCGATCGGATTCCCGTAGCCGACCCGGTATCCGGAGATTTCGAGACGACGTCCCGGACGACACGACGTGCAGCGTCAGCACCGACCGGCCAGTTCTGGCCGATTTCCTTCCACCCGTAAATCGTCCTCTCGCCCTAGGCCGTCCTAGGACCTCGCTTTCCGATCCCGGGACCTTCCCATCCCTTTACGATATCGGCGAGCGATCGCATTGTGGCCGATGTCATCGACAGCCGGATCGCCCTCTGCCCTGGATGAGGCCGCCATGACCGGACCGACATGCCTCGGACGACACGCTGGACCGGCACCCGCGCCCGTCGCCGGGCGGGCGGTCGGGACATGACGGGCGGCGGCATGGAGCAGTCGGCGGGCGGCCGGGCGGACATCCCCGGCCCGACACTGCGCGACCGGATCGGGGCAGAGCAGGTCGCCGCGCTCTACCGCGTCGTCACCCCCGGCGTGATCGCGGCCACGGCCGGCGCCGTGATCCTCGGCGCCACCCTGTATCGGCTCGGCCATACGCCGGCGCCGGTGGCGCTGGCCTGGTCCGGCTACATCGCCGCCTGCGCAATCGCCCACATCCTGCTGAGCCGGCGCTATGACCGAGCGCGGCCGGCCGCCGCCCGGTGGCGCCTCTGGGCCTATCGCTTCGCTGCCGTCAGCCTGGCGGAGGGGCTGGGGTGGGGTGCCGCCACGCTGGTGCTCCCCGGCGACGGCGGCTTCGAGGTCCGCCTGTTGGTGCTGATCGTCACGTTCGGCGTGGCGGCCGGGGCCGTTCCGGCCTTCAGTCCGTTCCCGCCCGCCTTCTTCGGCCTGTTCCTGCCGGCCACCCTGCCCTTCGCTCTCGCCAGCGTCGTCTCGCCCGACCCGATGCAGCAGGCCGGCTCGCTGCTGATGCTGGTCTTCGTGCTGGCCGTCGGCAGCCTGAGCGTCAGCTCCAGCCGCGCCTTCCGCCAGATCGTCAGCCTGCGCTTCCAGACGGAGGCGATGGCCGACGACCTGCGCCGACAGAAGGAGATCGCCGAGCAGGCGAGCCTGGCCAAGTCGACCTTCCTGGCCGCGGCGAGCCACGACTTGCGCCAGCCCGTGCATGCGCTCGGGCTGTTCGTCGGCGCCCTGCGCGGCATCGACATGCCGATCGAAGGCCGCCGCCTCGTCGGGCAGATCGAGGCCTCGACCACGGCCATGGACGGGCTGTTCTCGGCACTGCTCGACATTTCGCGCCTCGACGCCGGCATCGTCGAGGTGCATCGCCGGCGCTTCGCCATCGGCCCGTTCCTCGCCCGCATCTGCAGCGAATACCGGCGGGAGGCCGAGGCCAGGGCCCTCGGCTTCGGCTGGGCCGCCTGCAGCGCCGTGGTCGAATCGGACCCGGTGCTGATGGAACGGATCCTGCGCAACCTCGTGTCGAACGCGGTGCGTCACACCCAGGCGGGCCGCATCCTCGTCGGCTGCCGACGACGCCCCGGCCAGGTCGCGGTTCAGGTCTGGGATACCGGCCCGGGCATTCCCCCCGACCAGCAGGAGCGCGTGTTCCAGGAATACTACCAGCTCGGCAATTCCGAGCGCGACCGCACCCGCGGCCTCGGCCTCGGCCTCGCCATCGTGCGCCGGCTGACCCGACTGCTCGAATGCCCCCTGAGGCTGCGCTCCGAGCCCGGCCGGGGCTCCTGCTTCGAGGTCGCCGTGCCACTGGCCGCCGGCCCGGAAGACAGCGAGTCCCCCGCCGAGGCCGGCGAGATCGACCTGCCGGCGACCGGACTGGTGGTGGTGGTCGACGACGAACTCGCCATCCGCGAAGCCATGTCGAGCCTGCTGGCGAGCTGGGGCCACGAGGTGATCTCGGCCGGCTCGGGCGAGGACGCGATCGAGCGCCTCTCCACCTGCCCGGTGCGGCCGAACATCATCATCAGCGACTATCGGCTGCGCGACGGCGAGACCGGCATCGACGTGATCGAGGCACTGCGCTCGGAGTACAACGACACCATCCCGGCCATGCTGATCACCGGCGACACGGCGCCGGACCGGCTGGTCGAGGCGCAGGCGAGCGGGCTCCTGCTGCTGCACAAGCCGGTCTCGAACAGCCGGCTGCGCGCTGCGATCGCCCATCTCGGCGGCCTCGCCGGCACACCGCATGGCGGTGTCGTCAGCGCGCCGCATAGCGGTGTCGCCGGCGCGCCGCAGGCTGGCGAAAGCAGCCTGGCTAGATAAGCCCGACGGCGCGCCCCGCCGCGGCTGCCTGGGTGCGGTTCACCACGTTCAGCGCCTTGAAGATCGCCGTCACATGGGTCTTCACCGTCTTCTCCGACAGGTCGAGCTCGAGCGCGATGGTCTTGTTGGGCTGGCCGGCGCTGACGCGCCGCAGCACCTCGACCTGGCGCTCGGTGAGCAGCGGGGCCCCCGGACCGACACGGCGGGGAAGCGACGACTGGCGCTCGGCCGCCACCGCATCGAGGATCAGCGGAGGCACGTAGAGGTCGCCATCGAGGACCAGGCGGATCGCCGCCAGCAGCGTGTGCTGGCTCGCGGACTTCGGTACATAGCCGAGCGCGCCCTGCGCCAGCGCCTTGCGCACGTCCTGCGGATCCTCCGAGGAGGACAGCACGATCACCGGCAGTTCCGGCCGGGCCCGTCCGAACTCGGCGATCGCCGGCAGGCCGCCCATGCCGGGCATCACCAAGTCCAGCACGAGGATGTCCAGGTCGGGATTCGCCTCGACCAGCCGCAGCGCCTCCGGCACGTCGCCGGCCTGGAGCACGATCGTGTCCGGTCCAGCCTGCCGAAGCAGGGCGACCAGCCCTTCGCGCAGCACGGGATGATCATCGACGATCAGCAGCCTCATGCCGGGATTATCCGACGGGCGGGCGGGAGCGGCAAGGGGACGAAGGGCCCGGGCGGCATCGCATGGGTCCTAAGACCGTCCCGAGACCTGGGAAGATGGGCGAATGTTCCCATCCGATGAGCAGGAATCGGGAGTTTCCAAACGGATCACATCGGATCAGCATCCGCCGAAACCAATGGAGCAGGTGCCATGGATCGAATGGTGAGATTGATCGGAACGGACGACGGCGGCAGGCTGGAGGTGGTGCCCTGCCCGTCTCGGGAGCCCGGCGCGGGCGAAATCCGGGTCCGGCACGAGGCGATCGGCGTCAACTTCCTGGACATCTACCACCGCACCGGCCTCTACCCGCTGCCGGCCCTGCCCGCGGTGCTCGGCGTCGAGGGCGCGGGCTTCGTCGAAGCGGTCGGCGAGGGCGTAACCGGGCTCGCGGTCGGCGAGCGCATCGTCTATGCCGGCGCGCCGGTCGGCGCCTATGCCGCGACGCGGCTCCTGCCGGCGGAGCGGGCCATCCGCCTGCCCTCCGGCATCGCCGCGCCCGTCGCGGCCGCGACCATGCTGCGCGGGCTCACCGCCCATATGCTGATGGCCCGCCTTTATCCCGTCGGGCGGGGAACCAGCATCCTCGTCCACGCCGCGGCCGGCGGGCTCGGCGCGGTGCTGGTGCGCTGGGCCAAGCATCTCGGCGCCACGGTGATCGGCACGGTCGGGTCGCCGGAAAAGGCCGAGGCAGCCCGGGCGAGCGGGACCGACCATGTCGTGGTCGGCCGGGACGCCGACATCGCGGCGGCCGTGGCCGGGCTGACCGGGGGCCGCGGCGTCGACTTCGCCGTCGACGGCATCGGCGGCGACATGCTGATGAAGACGATGGCCTGCGTGCGTCCTTTCGGCACGGTCGCCAGCATCGGCCAGGCAGCCGGACCGATTCCGCCCGTGCCGGTCGAGGCGCTCGGTCCGCGCCGGTCGCTGACCCTGGCCCGCCCGAGCGTCATGGCCCATTCGGCCGACCCGATGGTCTATCCCGTGGCGGCCGAGGCCGTGATCCGGGCCATGCAGTCCGGCGTCGTCGCCGACATCGGCGGCGAATACCCGCTGGCCGAGGCGGCGCGGGCCCATGCGGCGCTCGAGGCCGGCCGCACCACCGGCAGCCTGCTGCTGCTCCCCTGATGCGGCGCGTCCTGCGCCGGGACCGGCCTGTCCGGGCGGCCCGGCGCAGTCCGGATCACTGCGGGATCTTCTCGTCGATGCCCTTCACGTAGAAGTTCATGCCGAGGATCTGGCTGGCGTCGAGATGATCGCCGCCCTTGCACTCGACGGTGGCGCCGTCCTGGTTGACGACCGGGCACGCGAACGGATGCAGTTTCCCGGATTTGATCGCAGCTTCAGCCTCTTCCGCCGCCTTCTTCACGTCATCCGGCATGTTGGTGAAGGGCGCCATCACGACCAAGCCGGCGTCGAAGCCGCCCCAGGTGTCGGTGGACTTCCAGGTGCCGTCCAGCACCGCCTTGGTGCGCTCGATGTAATAGTCGCCCCAGTGGTTGACGATGGCGGTGAGCTGCGCTTTCGGCCCGAACTGGATCATGTCGCTGTCCTGGCCGAAGGCGTAGATGCCCTTCTCGGCCGCGACCTGCATCGCCGCCGGGCTGTCGGTGTGCTGGGTGAGGATGTCGGCGCCCTGGGCGATCAGGGCCTTGGACGCGTCCGCCTCCTTGCCCGGGTCGAACCAGGACGAGACCCAGACGATCTTGATCTTGAGGTCGGGCCTGACCGACTGTGCGCCGAGCATGAAGGCGTTAATGCCCGAAATCACTTCCGGGATCGGGAAGGAGGCGACATAACCGACGATGCCGGTCTTCGACATCTTCGCCGCGATCACGCCCTGCACGTAGCGCCCTTCATAGAAGCGGCCGGCATAGGTGGAGAGATTCTCGGCGCGCTTGAAGCCGGTCGCGTGCTCGAACTTCACGTCGGGATAGCGCTTGGCCACCTTGACCGTCGCATCCATGAAGCCGAACGAGGTGGTGAAGATCAGGCCGGCGCCATCGGCAGCCAGGGTCTCGATGACGCGCTCGGCGTCCGGCCCTTCGGCGACGTTCTCCACATAGGTGGTCTCGACCTTGTCGCCCAGCGCCTTTTCCAGGTCCTTGCGGGCGACGTCATGCTGGTAGCTCCAACCGAAATCGCCGACCGGCCCGACATAGACGAACCCGACCTTCAGCTTCTCGGCCGCCGTGGCCGGCAGGCTGAGCCCAGCCGCCAGAACGGCTGCCGCCGCAACCATCCATACCGTCTTCTTCTTCATACGCCATCCCCTCGTCACCGGCCGACCGATCAAGACCGCCGGGCGCCGGCCTGGCGCACCCGGTCGATTGCAATCCAGGTTAATGCGCCGACCTCGGCCCGGGCAATCCCATCCGCCCCGCGGCTCAGCGGTCTGGCAGGAACGGCGTCCCCAGGGACGCCGGCGCCGCGCCGCCCCGCCCCTTCCGGGCCGAGATCGCCACCAGCACCGCGATGGTCGCAAGGTAGGGCAGCGACGTCCAGGCCTGGCTCGGCCACACCAGCCAGCGCGGCAGCTCGGCGGCGAGGGCCTGCATGTGCAACTGCCCGATCCAGATCGCCCCGAAGAAATAGGCGCCGGCCAGCAGCCGCCAGGGCCGCCAGGATGCGAACACCACCAGCGCCAGGGCGATCCAGCCGCGTCCCGCCGTCATGCCCGTCACCCAGAACGGCGTGTCGGCAAGCGACAGATAGGCGCCGGCGAGCCCGGCGCAGCCGCCGCCGAACAGCACGGCGCCGAAGCGGATCAGCCGCACGCGGTAGCCGAGCGCATGAGCCGAGGCGTGGCTGTCACCGACGGCGCGCAGCACCAGGCCGCCGCGCGAGCGATAGAGGAACCACCAGACCGCCGCCACCAGGGCGATGGACCCATAGACCAGGGCGTTCTGGCCGAACAGGATCGGCCCGACCAGCGGGATGTCGGACAGGCCGGGAATGTCGAGCTGGGGGATGGCGTCACGCTTGCTGCCGACGAAACCCGCGCCGAGCAGTTCCGACAGGCCGAGCCCGAGAATGGTCAGGGCCAGGCCCGAGGCCACCTGGTTGGCCGCCAGCCAGAGCGTCATGAAGGCGAACAGGCAGGCCATGGCCATCCCGGCCAGGATGGCCGCGACGATGCCGACGATGGCGCTGTCGGTGGTGAAGGCGACGGCGAAACCGGCCACCGCCCCCATGATCATCATGCCCTCGACGCCAAGGTTGAGCACGCCGGAGCGCTCCGTCACCAGTTCGCCGATCGCCGCGATCAGGAACGGCGTCGAGGAAGCGATGATGGTCAGGATGATCTCTTGGGTCAGCAGCATGTCAGGCCGGCCTTGCCTCGCCCGGCACCAGGCGGAAGCGGTAGAGGATCAGGGTGTCGCAGGCCAGCACGTAGAACAGCAACAGCCCCTGGATCACCTTGGTGATGCCGATCGGCACCTTCAGGCTGATCTGCGCCGCCTCGCCGCCGAGATAGGACAGGGCGAGGAGCAGCCCCGCCAGCAGGATGCCGACCGGGTTGAGGCGGCCGAGGAAGGCGACGATGATCGCGGTGAAGCCGTAGCCGCTGGCAAAGGGCAGTTGCAGCATGCCCATGGTGCCGGCCGCCTCGCTGATGCCGGCCAGGCCGGCCAGCGCACCGGAAACGAGGAAGACGAACACGGTCATGCCCCTCGGCGAGAAGCCGGCGAACAGGCCGGCGCGCGGGGCCTGGCCGAGCAGGCGGATCTCGAAGCCCTTGAGGCTGCGGGCCAGCAGCACCGAGGCGGCGATGATGGCGACGACGGCCAGCGCCGTGCCGAGATGGATGCGGCTGTGCGGGATGATGGTCGGAATGACGTTGTCGAACTCCGCCGTCAGCGGGAAGTTCAGCCCGGCCGGGTCGCGCCAGGGGCCGCGCACGAGATAGTCGAGCAGCTTGTCGGCGACATAGACCAGCATCAGGCTGGTCAGGATCTCGCTGGTGTTGAAGTGCGTCTTCAGCAGCGCCGGGACCAGTGCCCACAGGGCGCCGCCCGCCATGCCGGCCAGGATGATCAGCGCCACGGCGAAGCCGGAGGACGTGCCCTGGAAGTACAGGGCCACGCCGCCGCCGCACATGGCGCCGATGATGTACTGCCCCTCGGCGCCGATGTTCCAGTTGTTCGACAGGAAGCACAGCGACAGGCCGATGGCGATCAGCACCAGCGGCGTCGCCTTGACGAACAGCTCCTGGAAGGTGCGGAACTGGGTCAGGGGCTTGACGAAATAGACGTAGAGCGCCTGCCCCGGCGGCTTGCCGTAGAGAGCGAAGATCACGGCGGCCGAGACCAGGGTCAGGGCGATGGCAATCAGCGGCGAGGCGAGCGCCATGACGATGGAGCGTTCGGCGCGCCGTTCGAGCTCAAGCCGCATGCGCCGCGCCTCCCATCAGCAGGCCGATGCGCTCCAGCGTCATCTGCTGGGCCGGATCCGCCGCCGAAAGCCGGCCGTCATGGATCACGGCGATACGGTCGGCAATCTCGAAGATCTCGTCGAGATCCTGGCTCATCACCAGCACGGCAGCGCCCCGGCGCGACAGGTCGATCAGCGCCTGGCGGATGGTCGCGGCGGCACCGGCATCGACGCCCCAGGTCGGCTGGCTGACCACCAGCACGCCCGGCTCGCGCAGCATCTCGCGGCCGACCACGAATTTCTGCAGATTGCCGCCGGAGAGCGAGCCCGCCTCCGGGTCGCGCTTGCCCTTGCGCACGTCGAAGGCCTTCGACACCGCGTCGGCCTGCTCGGCGGCCTTGCGGAGGTCGATCATGCCGCGGCGCACCAGCCCGGCGATGGCATGGCCGGTGAGCAGCATGTTCTGCGACAGCGGCAGCCGCGGCGCCGAGGCGTGGCCGAGGCGCTCTTCCGGCACGAAGGCGGCGCCGAGCCTGCGCCGCGCCGTGACGCCCAGCAGCCCGGCCTCGGTCTTGTCGATCGCCAGCGCGCCGGCCCGCGCCGCCCGGCGCTCGCCCGAGAGCGCCGCGAACAGCTCCGACTGGCCGTTGCCCGCCACGCCGGCGATGGCCACGACCTCCCCGCCCTTCACCTCCAGCGACACCTCCTTCAGGCCGACGCCGTGCAGGTCCTCGGGCGGCAGGGAGAGGCGATCGAGCTTCAGCCGCACGCCGGCGCTGGCGGAGGCGCGGCCGTGATGGATCTTGGCGACGTCGGCGCCGACCATCATGCGCGCCAGGCTGGCCGGCGTCTCCTGCCGCGGATCGCAGGTGGCGACCTTGCGGCCATGGCGCAGCACGGTGGCGGTGTGGCAGATGCGCTTCACCTCCTCCAGGCGGTGCGAGATGTAGAGCACGGCACGGCCTTCCCGGGCGATCCGCTCCAGCGTGAGGAAGAGCTGGTCGGCCTCCTGCGGCGTCAGCACCGAGGTCGGCTCGTCGAGGATGATCAGCTTTGGGTCTTGCATCAGGCAGCGCACGATCTCGATGCGCTGGCGCTCGCCCACCGACAGCGAATGCACCATGCGCTCGGGATCGAGCGGCAGGCCGTAAGCGGCCGAGACCCTGGCGACGCCGGCCGCGGTTTGCCGCAGCGGCGTGCCCGGCGGCAGGGCCAGCGCGACGTTCTCGGCGACGTTGAGGTTCTCGAACAGCGAGAAGTGCTGGAACACCATGCCGATGCCGACGGCCCGCGCCTCGGCCGGTCCGTGCAGCCGCAACGGCCTGCCCTGCCAGAACAGCTCGCCCTCATTGGGCTGGAGCAGGCCGTAGAGCATCTTCACCAGCGTCGACTTGCCCGCCCCGTTCTCGCCGAGCAGCGCATGCACCTCGTGCGGCATGATCGCCAGGTCGATATGGTCGTTGGCCGTCAGCGTGCCGAACACCTTGACGATCCCCCGCGCCTCCATCAGGGGCGTGGCCGTCTGCTCCGGCGGTGCTGCATTCGTGACCATGCGCAATTGTTAGGCGAGGATCAGGAGGTTGAGAAGGGGGCAAATCCGGGGGAAAGACAGGTGCGGCCCGGCGTCCACAGGACTCGCAGCGGGCGCTCCCCTCACGCGGTCTCGACTCCGAGGGCACGGCCTCGAACCCCCTCCCGTGCCGCTTCACGCACCTGCAGCATCTGCGCCGTCACCGAGGCGGCAATCACGGCCGGCTCCTTGCCGCCGATTCCCGGCACGCCGATCGGGCAGACCAGCGTCTCGATCAGCGCCGGGTCGAGGCCGGCCTGACGCATCTGCGAGGCGAAACGGGCACGCTTGGTCGCCGAGCCGATGACGCCGACCAGGGCGAAGCGCCGGGCCGACAGCGCCGCCACGGCAATGTCGAGATCAAGGGCATGGCTATGGGTCATGATCAGCACGATCGCCCCGTCCGGCATGTCCGCCAGGAGCCGCACCGGATCGGTCGCGGCAACCGCGGCGACGGCCTGCGGCACATGGCTGGGGAAGGCGCCCTCGCGCGGGTCGACCCAGACGACGCGGAAGGGCAGCGGCGCCAACGCCATCACCAGGGCCCGTCCGACATGCCCGGCCCCGAACAGAACCACCGGCGCCCGGCGACCGCCGCCGAAGCGCTCCAGCACCTGCCCGCCCGGCAGCAGCAGGCGATCGGTTTCCATCACCTGCGCTTCGGCGGCGGTCGCCAGGCGCCGGGCCCAATGGCCGTCGGCCTGCGGCGTCGCCAGCGCGACGAAGGGCTCGTGCTCGGCTGCGGCGAGCGCGCCGATCCAGCCGAGATCGGCCGGGCCGAGGCGCTCGATCGTCAGCCGGACACGCCCTCCGCAGCATTGGCCGAGATCGGGGCCCAGGGCGCGCTGCAGCGTGCGCAGGCCGGTGCCGGCCGGCGCCGTCAGCAGCGCCTGCGCCTCGGCCAGCGCCTGCCATTCCAGCGTGCCGCCGCCGATCGTGCCGGAGAAGGCCCCGTCGGCCCGCACCGCCATGCGCGCGCCGACGTCGCGCGGGCTGGAACCGGCCACCTCGACGATGCTGACCAGGGCCGCGCGGCCGCCGGCCTCGATCATGCTGCGCAAGTTTGCGAAGAGGGGCATGGCAAGATCTCGCGTGCCGCAACACCTGCGGTACGCCATATCATAGCGCAAGGCGGGATCGGCGGATAAGCCGTTTGTTCCCCTGGATCAGGGACCGGGGTCCCGGCGGCCGAGCGCATTGCCGATCCCGTGCCAGATTTGATCCTTGAGCGCGATGAGCGGGGGCGGGGGAATCGTCACCGGCGGCTCCGTCCGCCTGATGCCATCGACGACCAAGGTGGCCATGTCGATCTCTCCGTCCGTGTCGTACGGATCGCCTTCGCCATTTCGACCGAACAAGGTCGGGCCCGTCCCGGAAATCTGGAAGAAGTCCTGAACCATGCCCGCCTCGCGCAGATCATGCATCAGCATGTCCCGCTCGGCATCGATGTCGGGCGCAATGTGGTGGGTGACCTGGCCGGTGTCATGGCTGAGGCCGACTCCCCGATCGAACGTGACCGAACCGAGCCAGACCGGCCGCCCGCTGCTTCCTTTCTCGAGGACCATCCAGAACCGCACGTGGTGACGCCGGTCCGCGCTCGTGCCATCGGGCTTTTCGAACGCGAGCTGCTCCTTCTTGCCCTCGTAGTAGAGCGGACTGACGGGTGCGTCATGATAGGGTCGATCGAGCACCACGCTGCCGATGATTTCGATGCTCGAGCGCAGCGTGATCGGGTCGGCCGGATACCACCCTGCCGCGTGCATGGCGCGGAGCACGTCTTCCTTGCTGCCGACGAGCCCGACGTTCAGCGCATCGCCCGGGATGTCGCTTGCGGTGCGTGTCACCATCGGCAAGGCGGCGAGGCCCGGCTCATGTTCATGGTGGCGCCACAGGAGGGGCAGTATCAGATAGGCCAGCATCAGGTAGGCCACGAGCGCACCGGCCAGAACGCCCCACCACCGCCGCCTGCGCGCAATCTGCTTCATGCCTGGCATCAACTCGATTGCGGTGACCGAACTCCGTCGTGACGCCCGCCGCCGGGCAGCCCGATCAATGGATCGAGCCGCAACTCATCTCGCCCCACCATGACGGTGCGTAACAAACCGGACGGAAAAGGCAAGCGACGCCGGCACGACACAAGGCACGCGCCGATCCCGGGGCGTCGCGCCTTCGCCCCGAGGCCCGCATTGCCGCCTCGCGTCAGGACCAGCCGCGCACCGCCTTGACCGCCTTCAGGATCGCCTCCGGCGTCGCCGGCGCATCCAGCGGCACCGGCGCGCCCATCGAGATGCTGCGGATGGCATCGGCAATGGCCGAGAACACGGAGATCGCCAGCATCAGCGGCGGCTCGCCCACCGCCTTGGAGCGGCCGACGGTCTCCTCCCGGTTCTCGTTGTCGAACAGCGCCACCCGGAAATCGGCCGGCACATCGCCGGCGGTCGGGATCTTGTAGGTCGAGGGCGCATGGGTGCGCAGCCGCCCCTCCCCGTCGAACACCAGTTCCTCGGTGGTCAGCCAGCCCATTCCCTGGACGAAGCCGCCCTCGATCTGGCCGATGTCGATCGCCGGGTTCAGCGAGTGGCCGACATCGTGCAGGATGTCGACGCGGTCGACGGTCATCTCGCCGGTCAGCGTGTCGACGGTCACTTCCGAGCACGCCGCGCCGTAGGCGAAGTAGAGGAAGGGCCGCCCCTTCTTGTTCGGCCGGTCCCAGGCGATCTTCGGCGTGCGGTAGAAACCGGTGGCCGACAGCGAGACGCGCGCCAGCATGGCCTTCTTCGCCAAGTCCTCGAAGGACATGGCCTTGGCTCCGCCATGGACGCGGCCGCTGCGGAACACCACCTCGTCGGGGCGGACCGCGAACTCGTTGGCCGCGACGGAGGCCATCCGCTCGCGGATGGCGCGCGCCGCGATCCGCGCCGCCATGCCGTTGAGGTCGGCGCCGGAGGAGGCGGCGGTCGGCGCGGTGTTGGGCACCTTGCCCGTGGTGGTCGCGGTGATGCGGACGCGGCCGATATCGACGCCCAGCTCGTCCGCCACGACCTGCGCCACCTTGATGTAAAGCCCCTGCCCCATCTCGGTGCCGCCATGGTTGAGCTGGATCGAGCCGTCGGCATAGACATGCACCAGCGCGCCGGCCTGGTTGAGATGCATGAGGGTGAACGAGATGCCGAACTTCACCGGCGTCAGCGCGATGCCCTTCTTGAGCACGGCGCTGGTCTCGTTGAAGCCGTCGATGGCAAGGCGGCGCTCGCGATAATCGCTGGTGCGCTCCAGCGTCTCGGTCAGCGCCAGGACGACGTTGTCCTCCACCTTCTGGCCATAGGGCGTGTAGTCCCGGCCGGCGCCGTAGAAATTGCGCTTGCGCACGTCGAGCGGGTCGATCCCCAGCGCCCAGGCGATGGCGTCGATGGCGCGCTCCATGCCGACCATGCCCTGCGGCCCGCCGAAGCCGCGGAAGGCGGTGTTGGACACCGTGTTGGTCTTCATCCGCCGGGTCAGGATGCGGGTATCGCCGAGATAATAAGCGTTGTCGGCGTGGAACATCGTCCGGTCGCAGATGCCGAGCGACAGATCGGCGGAATAGCCGCAGCGCGCATCATAGGCGACGTCGTAGCCGTGGATCAGGCCGGTCTCGTCGAAGCCGACATCGTAGGTGATGCGGAAGTCATGGCGCTTGCCGGTCATCGCCATGTCGTCGTCGCGATCGAGGCGGAGCTTGCAGGGCCGGCCGGTGATGCGAGCCGCGACGGCGGCGATCGCCGCCCACTGGCTCGCCTGGCTCTCCTTGCCGCCGAAGCCGCCGCCCATGCGCCGGACCTCGCAGACCACGGCGTGGTCGGGCAGGCCGAGCACGCGGGCGACGACGTGCTGCACCTCGGTGGGATGCTGCGTCGAGGAGAGGACATGCATGTCGCCGTCCTCGCCGGGCATCGCCAGCGCCACCTGGCCCTCGAGGTAGAAATGCTCCTGTCCGCCGACCATCAGGCTCCCCTGGGTACGGTAGCGGGCATGGGTGAGCGCGCGGGCGACGTCGCCGCGGCGGAATTCATAGTCCGGCATCACCGGCACGCCGTCCGACAAGGCCGCGTCGACGGTGACGACCGGCGGTTCCGCCTCGTATTCGATCCGGGCGAGTCGCGCTGCGCGCCGGGCCTGGTCGCGCGCATAGGCGACCACGGCGAACACCACCTGGGCATGGAACTCGATCCGCTCCTCGGCGAAGCAGGGATCGACGTCGAAATCGACCGGCGACACGTCGTTGCGGCCCGGCACGTCGGCGGCCGTGATCACGGCGACCACCCCCGGCGCCGCTCGCACCGCCTCGAGGTCCATCGCCACGATCCGCCCGGCCGCGACCGAGGCGCCGCCGGGCACCACATGCAGCGTGCCGACCGGCTCCAGCACGTCGTCGACATAGAGCGCGGCGCCGGCCACGTGCTTGACGGCGGAATCATGGGCGATCGGCCGGCTTATCGCGCCACCTGCCGCATCGGTCCGGTCGAGCCTTTCATGCGGCATGGGTGCGCTCCCGTCGGCCGATCAGGCGCGTCTCGTCCGTGCGCGTGCCCGCAACCTCGACCAGGGCCTTCATCAGGAGGGCCCGGGCGACGTCGCCGCGATAGCCGGCCGAGGCCCGCATGTCCGAGATCGGCTGGTAATCGACCGCGAGCGCGTCAAGCGCCTGGTTCCAGGTGCTGCCGTCGTCGAGCACGACGCCGATCATCGCCTCCTCGGTCGCCGCCGCCCGCCTCGGCGTCGCCGCCATGCCGCCGAAGGCGATGCTGGCCTCGGCCACCACGCCGTCCAGGATGGTGAACTTGAAGGCGCCCATCACGGCGGAGATGTCCTCGTCGAAACGCTTCGAGACCTTGTAGCAGCGGAACACCTCGCCCGGCTGCAGCTTGGTCACGGCGACGCCCACCACGAACTCGCCGGGCCTCCGGTCCTGCCGGCCATAGCCGGCGAAGAAGTTCTCCAGCGGCATGGCGCGGCCCTCGCTGCCCATGCGCAGGTAGATCTTGGCCCCGAGCGCGATCATCGCCGGGGCCAGGTCGCCGATCGGCGAGCCGTTGGCGATGTTGCCGCCGACCGTGCCGGAGGCACGCACCTGGGCGGAGCCGAAACGGCGGACGAGCTCGCCGAGATCGGGATCGAGCCGGGCCAGAGCCGTGGCAGCCCGGGCGTGGGTCACCGTGGCGCCGATAGACAGCGCGTCGGCGGTCTCGACGAAACGGTCGAGCCTGGCGACGCGGCCAAGCCAGATCACCTTGGCGATGTCACGCAGCTGCTTGGTGATCCACAGGCCGACATCGGTCGCCCCCGCCACCAGCACGGCATCGGGATGAACCTGGTAGAGCTCGGCCAGGGCGTCGATCGAGGCGGGGGCGGCGAAGAAGCGCTCCTCGCCGCCGACGAACAGGTCCTCCTCGTCGGCGAGGCCCGCCAGCAGCGCGGCGGTCGCCTCGCGGCCCTGCGCCGTCGCATCGTCGGCCGCCGTGGCGCAGACATCCAGCGCCGCATCGATGATCGGCCGGTAGCCGGTGCAGCGGCAGAGATTGCCGGCGAGCTGGTCCGTCACCGCCTGGCGCGTCACCGGCCGGACGCCTTCCTGGTAGAGCGCGAACAGCGACATGACGATGCCCGGCGTGCAGAAACCGCATTGCGAGGCATGATGGGCGACCATCGCCGCCTGCACGGGGTGGAGCTGCGCGGTCGTGCCGACATCCTCCACCGTGACCAGCTCGCAGCCGTCGATCATGCCGGTCAGCAGGATGCAGGCATTGACCGGCTCGTAGACGACCTTGCCGTCGCGCAGGCGGCCGAGCACCACGGTGCAGGCGCCGCAATCGCCCTCGTTGCAGCCTTCCTTCGTGCCGGTGGCGCCGAGCTCGAGGCGGATATGGTCGAGCAGCGTCTGCTTCGGATCGAAGGCTTCGAGCGTGTGGATCTGCCCGCCGCGGACATAGCGCACGCGATCGCGCATGGCTCAGCTCCCCGGTTCGGCGGGGGATGGCGCAGGGCCGCGACCGCGACGCCGCGCCGGACCCGGCCGGTCCGCGCCGCTGTCCGGGACACGCCTCTCCAGCCGTCCGATCATGTCGCCCCATCCCCATGAATCCACCGACGATTCAAGTGTTGCCGGTTTTCGCGTCCGCGCAAAGGGGGGATTTGCAACGTTTCATGGAAGAATCGGCGATTCGGGCCGGAATTCGGGGGCTGTCTCGCCACGGACACCGTCGTGGACCAGCCTGTTCCGCCCACGACGCCTGTTGTCCGCCGCCGACACGGCCGGGCCTGCCCTCGAGGCGGCCCCGGCGGCGAACGGTCTGGGCCGGCCCGAAGGCTGTCCCTCAGGCCTTGTCCAGGGCCGACAGCCAGTCCTCGATCAAGTCGTCGGCATCCTCGATGCCGGCCGAGAAGCGCAGCATGCCCTGGCTGATGCCCATTCCCAGGCGCTGGTGCTCCTCGAAGCGCTGATGCGTCGTGGTCGAGGGATGGGTGACCAGGCTCTTGGCGTCGCCGAGATTGTTGGAAATCTTGACGATGCGCAGGGCGTTGGCGACGCGGAACGCCGCCGCCTTGCCGCCCTCGATCTCGACCGTCGCCAGGGTGCCGCCGCCGCGCATCTGCCGCCGCGCCACCGCCACCTGCGGATGGTCGTCGCGGTAGGGGTAGAGCACGCGCCGGACCGCCCGGTGGCCGGCCATGGCGTCGGCCACCAGGCGGGCGTTCTCGCCCTGCTGGCGCACGCGCAGCGGCAACGTCTCCAGGCCCTTCAGCAACACCCAGGCGTTGAAGGGCGAGATCGACGGGCCGGTCTGGCGCAGCAGCGTGTGGATATGGTCGGCGATGAATTTCTCGGACGCCAGGATGACGCCGCCCAGGCACCGCCCCTGCCCGTCGATATGCTTGGTGGCGGAGTAGACCACGCAGGTCGCGCCGAGCTCGAGCGGGCTCTGCAGCATCGGCGAGGCGAAGACGTTGTCGACCACCAGCGAGGCGCCGGCGTCCCGCGCAATGGCGGCGATGGCGGCGATGTCGAGCACTTCCAGGGTCGGATTGGTCGGGCTTTCCAGGAAGAACACCTTGGTCTGCGGCCGGACCGCGCTGCGCCATTCCTCCAGGCTGGTGCCGTCGACCAGCGTCGCCGCGACGCCGAAGCGGGGCAGCAGCTCTTCGATGACGTAGCGGCAGGACCCGAACAGCGCCTTGGCGGCGACGACGTGGTCGCCGGCCCGAAGCTGGCCCATCAGGGAGGCGGTCACCGCCGCCATGCCGGTGGCGGTGGCGCGCGCCGCCTCCGCGCCCTCCAGCTCCGCCATGCGCCGCTCGAACATGGCGACGGTGGGGTTTGAGAAGCGGCTGTAGATGTAGCCGGGCTCCTCGCCCTTGAAGCGGGCCTCCGCAGCCTCGGCGCTGTCGTAGATATAGCCCTGGGTCAGGAACAGCGCTTCGGAGGTCTCCCCGAATTCAGAGCGCAGGGTGCCGCCATGCACGAGGCGTGTCGCGGGGCGGAGCGGGCGGGACGAGGTCTGGTCTGACATGTGCGGCTTCCATACAGCCGCGTGACGGAGCAAGGCTTGCTCCTTCCAACGGCCCCTTTAGCGAGTTGTTTTACGTGGCTGCAAGCCGGCCGGCCCAAATCCACCACGACGATGACTTTTGAGTAGCGCCCGGCGGCGATGGCGTCAATCCTGGCAAGCTCCTTGGTGGCGCCGAGCCGCATGATGCGCTAGGCAGGGCGCCCCTGAGAGAAACCGCGGCCATGCAGACTTCCGGCATCCTGCCCTCCCAGTCCATCGCGGCGCTCGCCGATGCGGGCGTCATCCGCATGGACCGCCCCTTCGAGGCCGACCAGATCCAGCCCGCCAGTCTGGATCTTCGCCTCGGCGCCAAGGCCTACCGGATGCGCGCCAGCTTCCTGCCCGGACCGCGCACCCGGGTCGAGGACCGCATCCGCGACCTCGCCCTGCACGAGATCGACCTGACCCGCGGCGCCGTGCTGGAGACCGGCTGCGTCTACATCGTGCCGCTGATCGAGAGCCTGGCCATGCCGACCGACCTGCTGGCCTCGACCAACCCCAAGAGCTCCACCGGCCGGCTCGACGTCTTCACCCGCGTCATCACCGACCATGGCCGGGCCTTCGACCAGGTCGAGGCCGGCTATGACGGGCCGCTCTATGCCGAGATCGGGCCGCGCACCTTCCCGGTGCTGGTGCGCACCGGCTCGCGCCTGTCGCAGATCCGCTTCCGCAAAGGCGAGGCGCGGATCGACGACGCGGCACTGCGCGACCTGCAGCGGCGCATGGGGCTGGTCTCCACCCCCGATCCCGACATTTCCGGCGGCGTGGCGCTGTCTGTCGACCTCGGCGGCTTCGGCGGCGGGGTCGTCGGCTACCGGGCCAAGCGCCACACCGGCGTGGTCGACGTCGACAGGCGCGCGGCCTGCGACCTGCTCGACTTCTGGGAGCCGATCGAGCGCCGCGGCCGCGACGAGCTCATCCTCGATCCGAACGAGTTCTACATCCTCGCCTCGAAGGAGGCCGTGCACGTGCCGCCGGACTTCGCCGCCGAGATGGTGCCGTTCGACCCGCTGGTCGGCGAGTTTCGCGTCCATTATGCCGGCTTCTTCGACCCGGGCTTCGGCTATGCCCCCGACGGCATGGAAGCGGCGCGCGCCGTGCTGGAAGTGCGCTCGCGCGAGGTGCCGTTCATCCTGGAGGACGGCCAGATCGTCGGGCGGCTGGTCTATGAACGCATGACCGAGCGCCCCGCCATCCTCTACGGCGCCGGCCTCGGCTCGAACTACCAGGGCCAGGCGCTGAAGCTGTCGAAGCACTTCCGGTAAGCTTGGCCGGATCCCATTCCATCGTGTTCGAGCGGCGGCAAGGGCTCGCCGAGGGTGTTTCTCACATCGCCTGCTTGGGCCCCAGCCCGAACAGCCCCCGACCACTGGGACGACGCGCATTCCGTCTTGGAGCCCCTACTGCCCCCTTCCCGGCTGCCCGGCGAAGCGCACCGCCTCCTCGGCCGCACGGAACAGGGCCTTGGCCTTGTTGATGCACTCGGCCTGCTCGGAGGCGGGGACGCTGTCATAGACGATGCCAGCGCCGGCCTGGACGTGCATGACGCCGTCCTTGACCAGGGCGGTGCGCAACACGATGCAGGTGTCCATCTGGCCGTCGGCGCCGAAATAGCCGATGGCGCCGGCGTAGAGGCCGCGCTTGTCCTTCTCCAGTTCGTCGATGATCTCCATCGCCCTGACCTTGGGCGCGCCGGAGACGGTGCCGGCCGGGAAGCCCGCCGCCAGCGCGTCGAGCGCGTCGAGGCCGGGCCGGATGGTCCCCTCGACATTGGAGACGATGTGCATGACGTGGCTGTAGCGCTCGACGAAGAACTTGTCGGTGACCGTGACGCTGCCAATCTCGGCGACGCGGCCGACATCGTTGCGGCCGAGGTCGAGCAGCATCAGGTGCTCGGACAGTTCCTTCGGATCGGCGAGGAGCGAGACTTCGTGCGCCGCATCCTGCGCATGGGTCTGGCCGCGCGGCCGCGTGCCGGCGATCGGACGGACCGTGACCTTGCCGCCCCGCAGGCGGACCAGGATCTCGGGACTGGAGCACACCACCGAGAAACCGGCGAACTGCAGATAGACCAGGAACGGCGCCGGATTGACCCGCCGGAGCGCCCGGTACAGCGTGAAGGGCGGCAGCTGGAACGGCGCGGTGAAGCGCTGCGACAGCACGACCTGGAAGATGTCGCCGGCGCGCACATAGTCCTTCGCCTTCTCGACCATGGCGAGGTATTCGGCCTCGCTGGTGTTGGAGACCTGGGCGGCGTGCAGGGCGTCGAGGTCGACGACCTCGGCGAATTTCGGCGTGTGCCGGTCGAGCCCGTCGACGATCGCCATCAGCCGCTCGGTGGCGCGGGCATGGGCCTGCCTGGCCGTCACGCCCGCCTGCGGACGCACCGGCGTGACCACCGTGATCTCGTCACGCACCGAATCGAACACCACCATGATGGTCGGGCGGATCAGCAGCGCGTCGGGCACGCCGATCGGGTCCGGCTTGGCCTCGGGCAGCCGCTCCATCTGCCGCACCATGTCGTAGCCGAGATAGCCGAACAGGCCGGCGGCCATGGGCGGCGCGCCCTCCGGCAGCTCGATGCGGCTTTCGGCGATCAAAGCCCGCAGCGTCTCCAGCGGGTGGCCCGGCAAGGGCTCGAACGCATCGCCGGACGGTCGGCGATTGATCGAGGCCCCACCGTCCTGGCAGCGCCAGATCAGGTCCGGCTCCAGGCCGATCATCGAGTAGCGGCCGCGCGTCGCCCCGCCCTCGACCGATTCGAGCAGGAAGGCGTTGTCGCGGTCGCCGGCGAGCTTCAGGAAGGCGGAGACCGGCGTCTCCAGGTCGCCGACCAGGGTGGTGGCGACGATCTGGGCGCGACCGGCGGCATAGCCTTCGGCAAAGGCTTCGAAGGAAGGTTCGACGTTCATCTGTCGGGCTTTCGAGAGTGGGCGGACGGGCAGAGGACGGGGGCACGCGCTCCCCGTCCCCCGCGGCACGGGCAGCTCAGGCGGCGGAGCGCCGCCATCGTGCCCGGCCGCCGATCCTCCAGCCCTCGCGTCCCGTCATGGGCATCAGCCCTCTCTCCCGGCGCCGGTGGCCTGGTTGACGTTGCCCTGGTTGACGACCAGGCCGAGATCGTTCTTCAGCCGCGCCACGTACTCGGCCAGGAAGTCCTGGCCGATCGACTGGTCGAGCTGCCGGGTCATTGCCACCGCCGCCTCGGCCTTGGGGTCGAAAGCCGGCACGGTGTTGTCGGTGACCTGCAGCACGATCCGGTCGGTGTCACCGTTCGGCGCCGTGGCGAAGCCCTTGACGGGGGTCGAGAACACGACATTGACGGCGGCCGCCGACAGCCCCTGCGCCTCGGTGTTGCGCTTGAGATCCCAGGCCTGCTTCACCTCGAGCGACGCGGCCTTGGCGACATCCTCCAGAGACTTGCCGCCGTTGAGTTCCTTCAGGAGGTCCTCGGCGCGCGCCTTGAGGCGCCGGGCCTTCTCGTCCGTGATCCAGGCCGCAATCACATCGGCCTTTGCCTCTTCCAGGGTACGATCGCGGGCGGGCGTGACGGCATCGACCGAGAACCAGACCACGCCGGCGTCGCGCCCATCGATCGGGTCGGCATCCGAGCCCGGATCATTGGCGAAGACCGCGGCGACGAGCTTGTCCTGCTGCGGCAGATGCACCTCCTGGCCGGCGGCATCCCGGCCCTGCGCATCGACAGCCGCCACCTCGACCAGCGACAGGCCGAGCTTGCCGGCGATCTCCTTGAGCAAGGCCCCGCCGGACCGCTCGTCCTCGATCTTGGTCTGGATGTCGAGCAGTTCGTTGTGCGCCCGATCCGTGGCGATCTCCTTCTTGATCTCCTCCTTGACCTGATCGAAGGGTGTGACCGTCTCGGGTTCGATCTTGGTGACGCGCAGGATCACCGTCGACAGCTTGCCCTGGACGACCCCGGAGGTCGCTCCCTCGGCGAGCTTGAAGGCAGCGTCGGCGAGGGACGGATCGAGGAGTTGCGCCCGGGTCACGGTGCCCAGATCGAGATCGGCCGGCTGCAGCTTGCGCTCGGCCGCGACGGCGTCGAAGGTCGCGGTGCCGGCGGCGATGCGGTCGGCCGCGACCTTGGCCTCGGCGGCATCGGCGAAGGCGATGCGCTGCACCGTGCGTTTCTCCGGCGTGGTGAAGCGATCCTTGCGGCTGTCATAGGTGGACCGGGCGTCGTCGTCGGTGACCACCATCTTGGCGGCCAGCGCGTCGGGCGTCAGCGAGATATAGCTGAACTTGCGGAACTCGGGCGTGCGGAACTGGCTCTTGCGCTCGTCGTAGAACGTCTGCAGCGCGGCGGCGTCGGGCTGACCGATATCGCCGAGCAGCGCCTCGGTCAGCGTGACATAGGCGATGCCGCGGCTCTCGCCCTGGAACCGGGCGACGGCTTCCTGCAGCACCTGCGGCACGGCGACGTCGCCGCTCAGGGCATCGCCGATCTGGCTGCGCAGATAGGCCTGGCGCTGCTCGGCCAGGAAGCCGGCTTCGGTGAGGCCGTTCTCGCGCAGAATAGCGTTGAAATAGCCGGGATCGAATCGTCCGCCGTTCTGGAACGACGGATCGGCCTGCACCATCTCCGCCACCTTCAGGTCGGCGAGGCCGAGCCTGTAGTTGCGGGCCTGCTCGTCGAGGGCCGCCCGGGTGGTGACGTTCTGCAGCACCAGTTGGTCGATGCCCAGGAGCCGCGCCTCGGCCGGCGACAACGGCTTGCCGAAGCGGCGGGATTGCTGGCGCACCTCCAGCGTGTAGGCGCGCTGCAGTTCCTCGGTCGTGATCACCGTGCTGCCGACACTGACGGCCTCGTTGGAGCGGAAGCCGCGGAAGAAATCCTGAATGCCCCACAGGGCAAAGCTGAGGATCAGCAGCACCATCAGTGCAATCAGGACCAGCCGGGCCAGACCCTTCTGGAAGGTCGTTCGAATGGAAGTCAGCATGAGCGGGCGATGTCGTTCGTTGGTCCAGTGTTGTGCCGGTCGAGACTTGTCGCCTCGCGAAAGGCGCGCATCATAGGGATGCGGACATGGGGCCGCAATGGCACGGAGCCTGCGATTTTTCAACGCCTTGCCCCACACGGCCACCATTGTTAAGAGGCTGCCGGATGCCCTTCGCCCGCGCCTTTTCGCCGTCGGAGGGCCGGCTCGGATCGCAAAAGGGGGTTGGGATGACGTCGACGCGGCCGCGTCCGCTCGTGGCGGGCAACTGGAAGATGAACGGCGTCGCGGCCTCGGCCGCCGAACTCGACGCCATCGCGACCGGCCTCGCCGCCGGCGGGGCCGGACATGCCGAGACGCTGATCTGTCCGCCCTTCACCCTGGTCTCCGCCTTCGCTGCCCGGCTCGCCGGCAAGGCGCCGGCCATCGGCGCGCAGGACTGCCACGCCAGGCCCTCCGGCGCCCATACCGGCGACGTCTCGGCCGAGATGCTGCGCGACGCCGGCGCCTCCCACATCATCGTCGGCCACTCCGAGCGGCGCACCGACCATGGCGAGACCGACGAGATCGTGAAGGCCAAGGCCGAGGCGGTGCTGCGTGCCGGCCTCGTCGCCATCGTCTGCATCGGCGAGACGCGGGCCGAGCGCGAGGCCGGCAAGACGCTGGAGGTGGTGGGCACGCAGCTCGCCGGCTCGCTGCCCGACGGAGCCACGGCCGCCAACACCGTCATCGCCTACGAGCCGGTCTGGGCCATCGGCACCGGCCTGACGCCGACCGCCACGGACGTCAAGGAAGTGCACAACTTCATCCGCGGTCAGCTTTCCGTGGCGCTCGCCGCCGAAGGCGCGGGCGTGCGAATTCTCTATGGCGGCTCGGTGAAGCCGGCCAACGCGGCCGAGCTGATGGGCGTGGAGAATGTCGACGGTGCCCTGGTCGGCGGCGCCTCGCTGAAGGCCGCGGATTTCCTCGGGATCGCCGCCGCCTACAAGTAAGCTTATCGAGGCGGAACGAGGCGCGGCCTGCGCTCCAGGCCGCGCCCGTTCTCCATGCTCGCCTCAGGAAACGGCCCGGTGGTCCCCGACATAGCGGTCGACGAACTCGGAGAAGCTGTCTGCGACGAAGTCGTTGCCCGTGCCGTTGATGACCACGACGCGGCCGCGGTGCTCGTCCTCGCCGCAGTTGATGGCCCAGGCCCAGCACCACCAGACATGGTCGGCGAAGAAGAGGTAGCGTCCGGCATTGGCCGCGACCGGCACGTTGCGGATGTCGTGCCCGTATTCCTCGGGGATCGAGCGGATGCGGGTCAGCGGCCACCAGGTCGTGATCACGTCATCGGTCGCCTCGTCTTCGACCGGGCAGGACCGCAGCAGGTATTCGCGGAAATCCTCCGGAAGCGCGACGGCATATCGGCCTTCGAGAGACGCGACGTCTCGCTCGTCCACCGCAGCGCTCGGCACGGCCGGGTCGGCGGCGGCCCAGTAGCGCTGCAGTTTCTGGTAAGCTTTCATCGCTGCCCTCCGGCTCGACACGTTCCGAACAAGGACCGGCAGGTTCGCAGCTGCAGGGCGAGAAATTATGTCGGCTCGGCGGCTTTGGCGGGGCACGCCACTCCGGAACGGTCCGTGCCGGCGCGATCGCGCCCGTCGGCGCATGCCTCCGCTTGACCCGCCCCTCCTCCGCGCCCTAGTGCTGTCCTCCGGCATCCGACGATGCCTTTCCACCCCGCATCCGTGCCGAGGAGGCCCGTGCCATGACCACCGTGACGCTGATCGACAACTATGACAGCTTCACCTGGAACCTCTGGCACTATATCGGCCAGCTCGGATGCGAGGTGACGGTGCATCGCAACGACGCGGTGACGGCCGATGCCGTGCTGGCCGCGGGGCCGGACGCCATCGTGCTTTCGCCCGGCCCGGGCACGCCCGACAGCGGCGGCGGCATCTGCTGCGAGCTGATCGAGAAGGCCACCGGCCATACGCCGCTGTTCGGCGTCTGCCTCGGCCACCAGGCCATCGGCCAGGTGTTCGGGGCCACGGTGGCGCGGGCGCCGCTGCCGATGCACGGCAAGCTCTCCGAGATCCGTCACGAGGGCGGCGGCGTGTTTCGCGGCATCAACGGCCCGTTCAAGGCCACGCGCTACCACTCCCTGATCGTCGAGCGCGACACGCTGCCCGAGGATCTGGAGGTGACGGCGGAAACCGAGGACGGCCTCGTCATGGGCATGTCGCATCGCCGCGCCCCGGTGCACGGCGTGCAGTTCCATCCCGAATCGATCATGTCCGAGCACGGCCACCGTATCGTCCAGAACTTCCTGGATCTGGCCGCGGACTGGAACCGCAAGCATCGCGGCGCTGCGTGATGGACGGATTCAAGCCCTTCATCGGCACTGCCGCCGCCCGCTCCCTCACGCGCGCCGAGGCGGCGGAGGCGTTCGACCTGCTGCTCTCCGGCCAGGCGACGCCCTCGCAGATCGGCGGCTTCCTGATGGCGCTCAGGGTGCGCGGCGAGACGCCGGACGAAATCGCCGGCGCGGTCACCGCCATGCGCGCCAAGATGACGCCGGTCTCGGCCCCCGACGAGGCGATCGACATCGTCGGCACGGGCGGGGACGCCTCCGGCTCCTACAATGTCTCGACCGCCGCGGCGCTGATCGTCGCCGGCGCTGGCGTCAAGGTCGCCAAGCATGGCAATCGGGCTCTGTCGTCCCGGTCCGGCGCCGCGGACGTGCTGATGGCGCTGGGCGTCAAGATCGATCTGACGCCGCAGCAGATCTCGCGCTGCATCGCCGAGGCCGGCCTCGGCTTCATGTTCGCGCCGGCCCATCACGGGGCGATGAAGCATGTCGGCCCCACGCGGGTCGAGCTCGGCACCCGCACGATCTTCAACCTGCTCGGGCCCTGCTCCAACCCGGCGGGCGTCAGGCGCCAGCTCCTCGGCGTGTTCTCGGCGCATTGGCTGGAGCCGCTGGTGGAGGTGCTGCAAACGCTCGGCTCGGTCCGCGTCATCGCCGTCCACGGCTCGGACGGCCTCGACGAGATCACCACCACGGGCCCGACCGACGCGGTCTCTCTGGAGGACGGCAAGGTCACCCGGTTCACCATCGATCCGGAAGAAGTCGGCCTGCGCCGTGCCGAGCCGGCCGACCTCAAGGGCGGCGACGGCGCCCACAATGCCCTGGCCCTGCGCGCGGTCCTCGCCGGCGAGCAGACGCCCTATCGCGATATCGCCGTGCTCAACGCCGCCGCAGCGCTGATGGTCGCCGGCCGGGCCGCCACCCTCGCCGACGGCGTGGCCATGGCGGCCGCCTCCATCGACCATGGCCGCGCCGAGGGCGCTCTGGAGCGCCTGATCCACATCTCGAACGAGTGACCGATGGCCGACATCCTCAAAACCATCGAGATCTACAAGCGCCGCGAGATCGAGGCCGCCAAGGCGGCGCTGCCTCTGCCGGAGTTGATCAAGGCAGCGCAGGCGGCCCCGCCGGTGCGCGGCTTCGCCGCCGCCCTGGCGGCCAAGCTCGCGCAGGGCGAGACCGCGCTGATCGCCGAGATCAAGAAGGCCAGTCCGTCCAAGGGCCTGATCCGGGCCGACTTCGACCCGCCGGCGCTGGCCCGGGCCTACGAGGCTGGCGGAGCGGCCTGCCTGTCGGTGCTGACCGACGCGCCATCCTTCCAGGGCAGCCCTGGCTTTCTCACCGCCGCCCGCGCCGCGGTGGCCCTGCCCGCCTTGCGCAAGGACTTCCTCTACGATCCCTATCAGGTGGTGGAGGCACGCGCCTGGGGCGCGGACTGCGTCCTGATCATCATGGCCAGCGTCACCGACGCCGAGGCCGGCAGCCTCGTTGCCGCGGCGAAGGACTGGTCGCTCGACGTCCTCTGCGAGGTGCACGATGGCGCCGAGCTCGACCGCGCCCTGACGCTCGACGTGCACATGATCGGCATCAACAATCGCAATCTCAAGACGTTCGAGACAAGACTTGAAGTGACGGAGGAACTGGCGCCGCGGGTGCCGGACGATCGTCTCCTGATCGGCGAGAGCGGCATCTTCACGCCTGCCGACATCGCCCGGCTGCGGCGCGTCGGCGTCGGCACGTTCCTGGTCGGCGAAAGCCTGATGCGCCAGGCGGACGTGACCGCGGCAACCAAGGCGCTGCTTCAGCGCCAGGCGGAGGCGACGTGAGCGGCCTCACCCATATCGGCACCTCCGGCGAGGCTGCCATGGTCGACGTGTCGGACAAGCCCGCCACCACCCGCCTCGCGGTCGCCGAGGGCCGCGTGGTGATGCAGGCCGCGACACTCGAGCTGGTGCGTGCCGGCAACGCCAAGAAGGGCGACGTGCTGGGCACGGCCCGCATCGCCGGCATCATGGCCGCCAAGCGCACCCACGAGCTGATCCCGCTCTGCCATCCGCTGCTGCTCTCCAAGGTGACGGTCGAGATCGAGCCGGAGCCGGATCTGCCCGGCTTGCGCGTCACCGCCAGCGTCAAGGTGGCCGGCCAGACCGGTGTCGAGATGGAGGCGCTGACCGCCGTCTCCGTGGCTTGCCTGACCATCTACGACATGATCAAGGCAGTCGACCGCGGCATGCGGATCGAGGGCATCCGCCTCCTGGAGAAACACGGCGGCAAGTCGGGCGAATGGCGGGCAGAGGCATGACGGAACTTCTCGCGGTCTCGGCCGCGCTGGCGCAGGTCCTGGACGGCGTATCGGCGCTGCCGGCCGAGCCGGCGCCGCTGCCGCAGGCGCGCGGCCGGGTCCTGGCCGAGCCGCTGGCGTCGCGGCGCACCCAGCCCGGCTTCGACGCCTCCGCCATGGACGGCTATGCGCTGCGGGCGGCGGATGCGGCGGCCGGGGCGCGGCTGAAGGTCGTCGGCGAGAGCGCGGCCGGCCACGCCTTCGCCGGTACGTTCGGCCCTGGCGAAACCGTGCGCATCTTCACCGGCGCCCCGGTGCCCGCCGACGCGGACACCGTGCTGATCCAGGAAAACACGCGGCGCGAGGGCGATACCGTCACGCTGACCGCCGCGGCCAGGCCCGGCCAGAACATTCGCCGCCGCGGCCTCGATTTCCGCGACGGCGACACGGCGCTGGTCGCCGGCACCCGCCTCGGCCCGCGCGATCTGGCGCTCGCCGCCGCCACCGGTCACGCAACCGTTCCGGTCCATCGCAGGCCCCGCGTCGCCATCCTCGCCACCGGTGACGAACTGGTCCTGCCCGGCACCAGCGTCGGCCCGCATCAGATCGTCGCCTCCAACAATTTCGCCCTGGCCGCGATGGCGGAAGCCGAGGGCGCGGCGGTGATCGACCTCGGCATTGCCGGCGACAGCCTGGCGGAGATCGAGGCGGCGATCCGGCGCGCACGCGACGCCGGGGCCGACGTGCTCGTCACCATCGGCGGCGCCTCGGTCGGCGACCGCGACCTCGTGCAGGCCGCCCTCACCCGCGAAGGCATGCAGCTCGGCTTCTGGAAGATCGCCATGCGGCCGGGCAAGCCGATGATGCACGGCAGCCTCGGCGCCATGCGCATCCTCGGCCTTCCCGGCAATCCGGTCTCGGCGATCGTCTGCGGCGTGCTGTTCCTGACGCCGCTGATCCGTGCCCTCGCCGGCCGCGCCGACCGGACATTGCCGCGTCGTCCGGCCCGTTTCGCCGTGGACTGGCCGGCCAACGATCTGCGCGAAGACTATCTGCGTGCGACCTTCACGCTTGACGCAGCGACGAACCTGCCGATGGTGACACCATCGGCCGTGCAGGATTCGTCCATGGTTGCCGTGCTCGCCGGCTCCGACTGCCTCGCCATCCGGCCGCCCCATGCCGCTGCGGCACATGCCGGCGATGCCTGCGAGATCATCGATCTTCGCGCCGCCGGCTACTGATCGTCTTTACCGGAAGTTCATGGTTGCGGAACACAGTGCGAACATGTAGCACTGTTCATGGTTTGTTTGGCGATTCACCAGTTGATTCGCTGCCTCCGCGCCGGGAACGCCCATGCTGACGAAGAAACAACACGAATTGCTGCGCTTCATCCACGAGCGGCTGAAGGAGCAGGGCGTTCCCCCCTCCTTCGACGAAATGAAGGACGCGCTCGATCTTCGCTCCAAGTCCGGCATTCATCGTCTGATCATGGCGCTGGAGGAGCGCGGCTTCATCCGCCGCCTGCCCAACCGGGCACGGGCGTTGGAGGTCGTGAAGCTGCCCGAATCCTCGGTACCGGGCCTCACCACAGTGTCGGCCCCGCGCGGCTTCCGGCCCAATGTCATCGAAGGCAATCTCGGGCGGGTGCGAGCCGCTCCCCCGCCGGCCCTGGACGAGGACGCCGCGCGTTCGGTGATGATCCCGGTGATGGGCCGGATCGCTGCCGGCACGCCGGTCTCGGCGATCCAGAGCAAGAGCCATACGATCAGCGTGCCGCCGGAGATGCTGTCGGCGGGCGAGCATTTCGCCCTGGAGGTCCGTGGCGATTCGATGATCGAGGCCGGTATCTTCGACAACGACACGGTGCTGATCCGGCGCCAGGACAATGCCGAGACCGGCGATATCGTGGTGGCGCTGATCGATGACGAGGAAGCCACCCTCAAGCGCTTGCGCCGTCGCGGCGCCTCGATCGCGCTGGAGGCCGCCAACCCGGCGTATGAGACCCGCATCTTCGGCCCCGACCGCGTGCGCATCCAGGGCAAGCTGGTCGGTTTGTTCCGCCGCTACTGAGGCAAGGCCTCGTCCCGGGCAGGCGCCTCGTCGGGGGCAGCTTCGCTTTTCTCCTCCTGCGTATCAGGCGGCGGCTTGGGGCGCGGGGGAGCCGGCGCCCAGGGCCTGTCGCCGCCGGCCTCACGCGCCGTGACGATGCGCCAGCGCGGCTCGCCGGTGTCCGGCGTCGGGCCGTCGTCATAGATGGCGAGGGAACCGGCGGCGCGGATGGATGTCCGGTCCAGCACCAGCCCCGCAGCCTTGCAGCGCGCCGGGACCGGCAGGGGCGAGACCAGGATGGCGACCCGGCCGCAATCCTCCTCGATGGCGTTGACGGTGCGGTCGAGCACCAGGAACCGTCCCTTGCCCAGAGGCGCCGAGCAACCCTCCTTGTCGCAGCGCACAGCCGCCGTCAGCGTCGGGTCTTCCAGGTTGCGGCCGTCACCCAAGGCCAGCAGCCATTCGCGCTGATTGAAGGCGTCGCGCCGGCTGCCGATCGTCGACAGGGTCGCACCGTCGCGCACCAGCGCGGCATAGCCGTTGGCGCCGATGATGGCGACGGGACGTGCGTCGATCGTGGCCAGGGCGCTGCCGGCCGCCAGCGGCAACATGGCGACCAGGGCGAGACGCGTGCGCAGGATGGCCAGCAGCACGATTCCGGCGGAGAACGCGGCCAGGGCGGCGGCCGAGAATTGCGGCGTGACGATCTCAGAGCCAGGCCAGGACGCGACCATGCGGGCGATGGCCATGAACCAGCCGACCGCCACGCCCATGGCCGACCAGAGCGGCGCACCATAGCCGAAGGGCTCGGCCGCCAGCGCCAGCAGGGCCAGAGGCATGATCAGGAGCGACACGATCGGCGTCGCCATGAAGTTCGACGCCAGGGACTGCAGCGTCAGCCGGTGGAAATGGAAGGCCGAGAACGGTGCCGTCGCCAGGGAGGCAATGATGGTGGTGACGGCGAGGCCGACGACGACGATGCCCAGCCGCGACAGCATCCGCCCCATGGCCGTGGCCGGAGGCCGCGCACCCGGCCGGCGCGGCCTGTCATACCAGGCCACCATCATCGCCACCGCGCCGAACGACATCTGGAAGCTCGGCCCCAGCAGCTGTTCGGGGGTTGTCAGCAGCACGAAGGCGGCGGCGAGCCCGACATTGCGCCGCGTGACGGCACTGCGGCCAAGGGCCACCGCCATCAGCACGATCGCCGTCATGACGAAGGCGCGCACGGTCGCGACCTCTGCTCCGGAAAACAGCGTGTAGGCGGCGGCCGGCGCCAGTGACAGCATGGCCGCCAGCGCTTTGAGGGGCATGGTGAGGGCGATGCGGGACGACAGGGCGAGCAGCGCCCGGATCAGCCAGAACAGGCCGCCGGCGAACAGGGCCATATGCAGGCCGGAGATCGAGACGACATGGTAGAGCCCGGCAGCCCGCAGGGCGGCATTGGCGTCCTCGGGGATGAGGCCGCGCTTGCCGGTCACCTGCGAGGCGGCGACGGCGCCGTTTTCGCCGGGGATCACCGCGACGATGCGATCGGTCAGGGCGTTGCGGGACCGATCGAGGCCGGCGGCGAAGCGCTCGCTCCAGGACATCGTCACGGGCCGAGGGGCCGGCTGGAGCTTGCCCGCGGCAAAGCCGACGGCGCCGATGCCGTCGAAATAGGCGTCGCGGGCGAAGTCGTAGCCGCCGGGCACGGTCGGAGGCGGCGGCGGCCGCAGCAGGGCTTTCACGCTGACGCTGTCGCCCGGCGATATGTCGCCGACGCTGCGCACGGTCAGGCGGACCAGCGCCGGCACGTCGGCCGGCGCGAGGCCGTCGATGCTTGCCGGGCGTAGCACGAGGCGGGCCGAACCGCTGGCGCGCCGCTCGACCGACAGCACCGCTCCGGTGACCACGGCCGTCATGGACCTGCGCAGTTGCGGCGCTTCCAGACTGAGCGTGCGCAGCTTGGCGGCCGAGAAACCCAGGGCCGCAGCGGCGACACAGACCAGGCCGACATGGAGCCAGCGCCGGCCGCTGGCGATCCAGGCTCCGGCGAGGGCGGCGGCACCGAGAAGGGCGGGCCCGGCAAGGCCCGGCTCCTCCGGCGCAGCGAAATAGGTGATGACGCCGAGCCCGAGGAAGACCGGCACGACGAGGGCGAGATCGAGACATTCGTTCTCGAAGGCCAGGGCCGCGCGCAGCCGATCGCAGGCCGCGAGCCAGCACCGCTGCACAGCCTCGAGGCCCGGCGACGCCGCATTCCGGCGGCGCGGCCGGACCCCGGCGACCTCGACACGTTCCCCCGCCCGCCCACGTCCCGCCAAAGGCAGCTCCAACGCTACCGCCGAGCACAACGCTGTGCTAAACGCCGCAGCCTATTGCCTTCTCCGCCCGGTCGCCAAGGCTGCGCCACAAGAGAATCCGCTCAGACATGTCTCCGCCCGTCGTCACCCGCTTCGCTCCCTCCCCCACCGGCTTCCTGCATATCGGCGGCGGCCGCACGGCGCTGTTCAACTGGCTCTACGCCAAGGCGAAGGGCGGCAAGATGCTGCTGCGCATCGAGGACACCGATCGGGAGCGGTCCACCGAGGCGGCGATCGATGCCATCATCGACGGCCTCTCCTGGCTCGGCCTGGACTGGGACGGCGATCCGATCTTCCAGTACGCCCGGGCCGCGCGCCATCGCGAGGTGGCGGAGGCGATGCTGGCCAAGGGCTGTGCCTATTACTGCTATGCCACCCAGCAGGAGCTGGAGGAGATGCGCGAGCTCGCCCGCAAGGAAGGCCGCCCGCCGCGCTATGACGGGCGCTGGCGCGACCGCGACCCGGCGACGGCGCCCGCCGGCGTGAAGCCGGTGATCCGCCTGCGCGCACCGCAGGAGGGCGAGACCGTCATCGACGACGACGTGCAGGGCCGCGTCACCTGGGCCAACAAGGACCTCGACGATCTGGTGCTTCTGCGCTCGGACGGCACCCCGACCTACATGCTGGCGGTGGTGGTGGACGATCACGACATGGGGGTCACCCATATCATCCGCGGCGACGACCACCTCACAAACGCCGCCCGGCAGAAGCAGATCTACGAGGCCATGGACTGGGACGTGCCGCGCATGGCGCATATTCCCCTGATCCACGGCCCCGACGGGGCCAAGCTCTCCAAGCGCCATGGCGCGCTCGGGGTCGATGCCTATCGCGCCATGGGCTACCTGCCCTCGGCCATGCGCAACTATCTCGTCCGTCTGTCCTGGAGCCATGGCGACCAGGAGATCTTCTCCACCGAGGAGATGATCTCCGCCTTCGACACGACGGCGATCGGCCGGTCGGCGGCACGCTTCGACTTCAAGAAGCTGGAGAACCTCAACGGCCATTACATGCGCGCGGCCTCGGACGCCGAGTTGATGGACGCGATCGACAAGCTGCTGCCGCATATCCCCGAGGGAGCGGACCTGGCCGCCAAGCTCGATCCGGCCATGCGGGCGAAGCTGCTGGCCGCCATGCCGGGACTGAAGGAACGCGCCAAGACGCTGATCGAGCTGCTGGACGGCGCGAACTTCCTGTTCGCCAGCCGGCCGCTGCCGCTGGACGACAAGGCGCGGGCCCTGCTGAGCGAGGAAGCGCGGGCGACGCTCGGCCTGGCCACGGCACGGCTCGAGGCGCTGGCGGACTGGACCGGCCCGGCGGCCGAGGCTGCGGTGCGGGCCCTGGCCGAAGAGACCGGCCTGAAGCTCGGGCAGATCGCCCAGCCCCTGCGTGCCGCGCTCACCGGCCGCGCCACCTCGCCACCGGTGTTCGACGTCCTGGCCGTGCTGGGGCGCGAGGAGAGCCTGGCCAGGCTGAAGGATCAGACCCCAGCCTGAGACCTCTCCGGGCAAGTGGGCGATCCATCTGCCGGACCTGAGCTGCGACCGGAACAAATCCGGTCGCAGCGTCGTCATGGAGTGAATTCTCCGCAGGTCGTGGTTCATGTCTGTCGGCCGGCATGGGACTCCGAACGCGCCCGCCCGGCGTCGTTTGGAAATCCGATCCGCAAAGGCAGGTACGGACCCGGCGTTGTTGCGGCAATGCAGCAAATGGGCTACCGACTCCGGGCGAACGACGGACGCGGGACCGCGCAAGCGGTGCCGAGCCAGCACCGGGTTTCGGCGCGTCGGCCGGTTTCCGAACACAGGAGACGAGCATGAGCAGCGATTCTGCGACGTTGACGATTGGCGACAAATCCATCTCGCTCCCGACCCGATCAGGGTCCATCGGCCCCTCGGTCGTCGACATCGCGCCGCTCTACAAGAACTCGGGGATGTTCACCTACGACCCCGGCTTCACCTCGACGGCGAGCTGCGAGTCGCAGATCACCTATATCGACGGCGACGAGGGCGTGCTGCTGTATCGCGGCTACCCCATCGAGCAACTGGCCGAGCACGGCGATTTCCTGGAGACCTGCTATCTCCTGCTCTACGGCGAGTTGCCGACTGCGGCGCAGAAGGCCGATTTCGACTACCGCGTCACGCGCCACACCATGGTGCACGAGCAGATGGCCCGCTTCTTCCAGGGCTTCCGCCGCGACGCCCATCCGATGGCGGTGATGGTGGCTTCGGTCGGCGCGCTGTCGGCCTTCTATCACGACTCCACCGACATCGCCGACCCGCACCAGCGCATGATCTCCTCCATGCGCCTGATCGCCAAGATGCCGACGATCGCGGCCATGGCCTACAAATATTCGATCGGCCAGCCCTTCGTGTATCCGAAGAACGATCTCGACTATCCCTCCAATTTCCTGCGCATGTGCTTCTCCGTGCCCTGCGAGGAATATCGGCCGAACCCGATCCTGGCCCGTGCGCTCGACCGCATCTTCATCCTGCACGCCGACCACGAGCAGAACGCCTCCACTTCGACGGTGCGCCTCGCCGGTTCCTCCGGCGCCAATCCCTTCGCCTGCATCGCCGCCGGCATCGCCTGCCTGTGGGGTCCGGCGCATGGCGGAGCGAACGAGGCTGCCCTCAAGATGCTGCAGGAAATCGGCAGCGTCGACCGCATCCCGCACTATATCGCCAAGGCCAAGGACAAGAACGACCCGTTCCGCCTGATGGGATTCGGCCACCGCGTCTACAAGAACTACGATCCGCGCGCCAAGATCATGCAGAAGACCACGCATGAGGTGCTGAACGAGCTCGGCAACAAGGACGATCCGCTGCTGGAGGTGGCGATCGAGCTGGAGCGGATTGCCCTGCACGACGAGTATTTCATCGAGAAGAAACTCTATCCGAACATCGACTTCTATTCGGGCATCACCCTCAAGGCCATGGGCTTCCCGACCTCGATGTTCACGGTGCTGTTCGCGCTGGCGCGCACCGTGGGCTGGATCGCCCAGTGGAAGGAGATGATCGAGGATCCGAGCCAGAAGATCGGCCGGCCGCGGCAGCTCTACACCGGTGCCGCCCGGCGCGACTATACCTCGATGGCGCAGCGGCGCTGAGCAGCCGGGGCCGCGCTCACCGAAGCCGAGAACGGACGGGCCAGGTCCGTCCGTTCGCATTCGCAGCATCGCCTCTGCTGCAGCATCTCCTCACCAGGACGGCCCTGAGCATCCGTCAGGCCACGGAGCGTTTGGCCTCGATCGTTTCGAGCACGACGCGCGCGGCGCGCTGCGACGGCGTCTCGCCCTCCAGCCGCATCAGACCGTCGAGGCGGCCGAGAGCCTCGATCTGGCGGCGTCGTTCCGGGCCGTCACCGATGAGCGGCGCCAAGGCCGCCGCCAGGCCTGCCGGCGTCGCGTCCTCCTGCAGAAGCTCGGGGATCGCCCGCTCGCCGAGGATCAGGTTCGGCAACAACACCGACGGCGTCCGGATCAGGCGACGGGCCAGAAAGGCCTCCCACCCCGGCACCCGATAGGCGCCGACCATCGGCACGCCGGACAGCGCCAGCTCCAGCGTCACCGTGCCGGACGCGGCGAGCGCCGCCCGCGCTCGCCGGAACGCGGCGAACTTCTCGGCCTCGCCCTCGATCACGCGCGGCCGGATCGTCCAGGCCTCCACCGCCGCACGCAGGCGGGCGGCATGCCGCGGCACGGCCGGCAGCACGACCTCGAACGGGCCGGTCCTCCGGGCCGCCAGTGCCAGCGCTTCGCCGAACACGGCCGTCAGCCGCGCCACCTCGCCCGACCGGCTGCCGGGAAGCGCCAGCACAAGCGGCGGCGACGTCGCCCGGGCCGCGGCCTCGCATGCGTCGGGCCTCAACTCGTCGAGCCGCTCGATCAGGGGATGGCCGACATAGGTGCAGGTTGGACCGCCCAGGCGCCGATGCGCCGCAGGCTCGAAGGGAAGCAGCGCCAGCACGTGGTCGACATAAGCCGCCATCCTGCGAGCCCGGCCCGAACGCCAGGCCCAGACCGAGGGCGAGACATAGTCGACGATCGGCAACGCCGGCAGGCGCCGTCGCACACGCTTGGCGACCGCATGGGTGAAGTCCGGGCTGTCGATGATGACGAGCACGTCCGGAGGCCGAGCCACGATCGCATCGATCGCCTGCCAGGCCCGAGCGTAGATCGTGCGGAAGCGGGCGGCAACCGCGGCAAAGCCCATCACCGCGATGTCGTCCAGGGGAAACAGGCTGGCCATGCCTTCGGCGATCATGGCGGGGCCGGCGACACCGCGAAACGACACCTGCCCGTGCAGCCGCTCGCGCAGAGCACGCATCAGCTTGAAGCCGAGCTGATCGCCGGAATCCTCGCCGACCACCAGGAAGACGTCGAGCGGCCGCGGGCTCATGGTGCGAGGCCGTGTACGAACAGGCCGTGCCGCTTCGCCTGCGCCAGGGTCTCCTGCCGCTCGACCATGAGCACGCCGCCGGCCTCGACCGCGATCCCGGCCAGACCGGCCTTTGCCGCGCGCCGTACCGTATTGGGACCGATGGCCGGCAGGTCGACCCGCATATCCTGCCCGGGCTTGGGCGCCTTCACCATGACCCCGCCCCGATGCTCGGCCAGGGCCGGCCGGCCGCGGCGCAGGATGCGGCCGACGAGGCCGCCACGGCGCAGCACCGCCACCCGGCGCAGCATGGCATCCGTGCCCTCCGCCGCCTCGACCGCCAGGATACGCCCATCGGCGACGACGGCGGCCTGGCCGATGTCGAGCGGTCCCATCGTCCTGAGCACTTCGAGGCCGCGGGCGATGTCGGCCATGGCCGGCGCCGAAGGGGCTTGGCCGCCCAGCGGCCCGGCCGCCGCCATCAGGCCCGGCGCGACGTCGCGCACGCCGACGACCACGAAGCCGTTCTGCTCGAGAAAGGCGACGACGCCGCGCAGAACATTGTCGTCACCACCCTGCACGATCCGGCGGATCTCGTCGCGGTGCAGCGCAGCCTGCCAGGCAGACACGAGGAGGCCGAGGCGTGGCTTGTGCACGGTTCCTGCCAGGATGACGCGATCTGCGCCCACCCGCCCGAGCGCCGCTACGGCGCCATGCGGATCCATCATCGCAATCGGCACCTGCTCCAGGGTACCGAAATCCGCGTCGGCGATGCCCTTCAGCGGCATCACCACGACGGTCTCACCCCGTGTCGCCGCTTCGGCAGCAATCTCCGCCGGCAACCGGCCGGCACCGGCAATGACCGCCAGCTGCCCGGCCCGATGCATCGGGCCGGTGCTCAAGCCTCGGCGTCCGCGCCGTCGCGCGGCACGCACAGCGCACGATTGCCGCCGGCCAGGATGAAGGACACGATCTCCTGCACCAGAGGTTCGTCGGCAAACTCGGCCGCGACGGCGTCCACTCGCTCCTTCAGCGTCCCCTCCACTGCGAAAATCTGGCGATAGGCCCGCCGCAGGGCATGGATTTGGTCGCGGTCGAAGCCCCGGCGTTTCAGGCCGACAATGTTGAGGCCGGCCAGTTGCGCCCGGTTGCCGATCGCCATGCCATAGGGGATCAGATCATGCTCGACACCGGTGAGGCCGCCGACAAAGGCGTGGGCACCGATACGCACGAACTGATGCGCGGCGCTGCCGCCGCTGAGAATGGCATGATCGCCGACGTTGCAATGGCCGGCGAGCATGACATTGTTCGAGCAGATCACTCCTGCCCCGATCTGGCAGTCATGCGCCACATGGGCCTGGGCCAGGAACACGCAGCGATCACCGATACGGGTTACCATCCCCCCGCCCGAGGTGCCGGGATTCATGGTGACGCCCTCGCGCACGAGGCAATCGGCACCGACGACCAGTTCGGATGGTTCGCCGCGGTATTTCAGATCCTGCGGCGGATGCCCGAGCGAGGCGAAGGGATAGACCTGGGTGCGCGCGCCGATGCTGGTGCGTCCGGCGATCACGACATGCGAATGCAGCACCACGCCATCCCCGAGCGCGACGTTCTCGCCGACCAGACAGAATGGACCGACGACGACGCCCTCGCCGAGCCTGGCCCCGGCGGCGACAATCGCGGTAGGGTGAATCGTCTGTGCCATGCCGCGCCTATTCGCCGACCAGCATCGCGGACACGACCGCCTCGGCCACGACCGCGCCGTCGACCTTGGCCTCGCCGCGATACCACCACATGCTGCGCCGGCTCCTGAGCTTGGTCATGTGCAGCCACATCTGGTCGCCCGGCGTCACGGGCCTGCGGAATTTGCACTCGTCGATCGTCATGAAATAGAACAGCTTCGGCTTGGCGCCGCCCAGCGAATTCAACACGCAGATCGCACCTGCCGTCTGGGCCATGGCCTCGATGATCATCACCCCCGGCATCACCGGGCGGCCGGGGAAATGGCCGGTGAACTGCGGCTCATTGAAGGTGACGTTCTTGAGGCCGACGGCGGACTCGTCGCCCTTGATGTCGATGATGCGGTCAACCAGCAGGAACGGATAGCGGTGCGGCAGCAGGTCCAGCAGCTTGGCAATGTCCACTGCTTCCAAGGTCTGCGTCGGCGTCGCCTCGGTCATGTCACTCTCCCCTCTTGTCCGGGCTCTCGACCTGGCCCGGTCGGCTACCCGCTGCGGCCAGCCGTTTCAATGCCGCCAGTTCCCGCGCCCATTCGCGCAAGGGCCGCGCCGGCGTCCCGCCCATTCGAGCCCCTGCGGGCACGTCGTCCTTGACGTTGGAAGCGCCGGCGATCTGGGCGCCCATGCCGATGCGGATATGGCCGACCGTCGCGGACGCTCCCCCCATCACCACGAAATCCTCCAGCACCGTCGATCCGGATATGCCGACCTTGGCCACCAGAACACAATGGCGCCCGATCGTGACGTTGTGGGCAATCTGCACCTGGTTGTCGATTTTGGTGCCTTCGCCGACCACCGTGTCACGATTGGCGCCGCGGTCGACGGTGCTGCCGGCGCCGATCTCGACATCGTCCTGGATCACCACGCGCCCGACCTGCGGCACCTTGAGATGGCCGCGGGGGCCCATGGCGAACCCGAACCCGTCCTGGCCGACCTGGACGCCGGGATGCAGGATGACGCGATTGCCGATCAGGCAGTGCTGCAGCGTGACGTTGGCACTGATCGAACAATCGCGGCCGATGCGCACATCCGGGCCGATCACGGCGTTCGGGCCGATGATGGTGCCGGCGCCGATCTCGGCCCGCGGCCCGACGACCGCACCCGGATCGACCGTCACACCGAGCTCGAGCCGAGCCTCGGGATGGACGAAGGCTCCCGGCGCCACCCCCTTGGAGCCGAACATCGACTGCGGCCGCGCCGCCTCCGGGTGCAGGGCGAGCGCGACCTTGGCGAAGCTGCGATAGGGCTCGCCGACGACCAGCAACGGCGCCCCGGCCGGCGCCCGGCCGGCGAACTTCGGGGCGATCAGCACCAGGCCGGCGCGGGTCGAGGCCAGCAGCGGCAGGTAATGCGGGTTTTCCAGGAAAGTCAGGTCGTCCGGCCCCGCCTGATCGAGCGGGGCGACGGCGTCGACGCGCCGTTCGCCGTCGAGCCCGTCAGCCGGGACGGCTCCGGTGAGCGCAACGATATCGGCAACCGCCAAGGGACCGTGCGGGCGAAAGAAGACAGGGTCCGTCATGCCTTGGCCGTTCGCGCCACCCCGAGGGGCGGCGTCCATAAGAAAACCGGCCGGTCTCGCAAGACCGGCCGGCGGGAAGCAGCGGCGGTCGTCAGAATGTCGTGCCGCCGGAGAAGTGGAACGCCTGCTCGACGTCGCCGTCCGCCTTGGTGATGACCTTGGAGAAGTCGAAGCGCAACGGTCCCAGCGGCGAGGCCCACAGCAGGCTCACGCCGACTGAAGACCGGATCTTGTTGCTGTCGTCGCCGAGACAGAAGATCTCGTTCGCACCTTCCGGCTGGCACTGGCCGTAGACCGTGCCGCCGTAGTCGAACAGCGAACCAGCGTCGACGAACACCGCCCCCCTCAAGCCGAGCTCGCGCGGCATGCCGAGGAGCGGGAACTGCACCTCGAGCGTACCGCCGTAATAGGCCGCGCCGCCGAGGGAATTGCCCTTGCTGTTGTTCGGAGAGCCGACGAAGTCACGAGGACCGATACCGCCGGGCGCGAAGCCGCGCACCAACTCAGGACCGAGGTTGAACTGGTCGACGATCGCCAGATTGTCACCGCCCCAGGCGAAGATGTAACCGCCCTGGGCACGGGCCATGAGGGTGAAGTCGTCGCTGAGCGGATAGTAGTAGCGCCCGTCCACAGTGGTGCGGACGAACTTGGCGTCGCCGCCGAGGCCGGCGAAGTCCTGCTTGAAGGTGGCGTAGATGCCCTCGCTCGGCTGCTTGATGTCGTCGACCGTGCTGTAGAGCAGAGTGTAGCCGACCATCGACACGAAGCGCGTCCCGATGATCTCCTTGATCGCCATCGAGGCTTCGCCAGGATCGGTTCCGTTCGGCTGCTCGACACCCGGAGCCGGAGTCGGCAGGCTGGAATCGACGGTGCCCCAGCAGCTGTTTGGGTTCCCCCCCACCGGGGGCGTCGGCGTGATGCCGTAGTTGGGCAGATTGGGATTGGGCATGCCGCAGTTGGTGTAGAGGTCGTTCGGGATCGACAGCTCCTGCCGATAGGCGTTGTAGCGCACGCCGAACGAGAAGTTGTCGGTGATCGGGAACGAGGCGCGCAGCGTGCCGCCGGCCACCTTGTTGTTGTAGAAGGTGTATTGGCTGTCCTCGGTCTCCTTGACGTAGACGTCGAAGCCTGCAGCGATGCGCTGGCCGAGGAAGTAGGGCTCGGTGAACGAGAACTGGAAGCCCTGCGTCTGCTGGCCGTATTGCACCGCCACCTTCACGTACTGGCCGCGGCCGAGGAAGTTACGCTCGGAGAGCGAGACCTCGGCGACGAAGCCGTCCGAGGTGGAGTAACCGCCGCCGACCGAGAATTCGCCCGTGGACTGGTCGACGACCTCGACATTGATGATGACACGATCCGGAGCCGAACCGGGCTCGTTGGTGATGCGCACGCTCTCGAAATAGCCGAGGTTGCGCAGACGCCGGGCGGCGCGGTCGATCATCGCCTTGTTGTAGGGGTCACCTTCGGCCACATCGAACTCGCGGCGGATGACGTAGTCGCGAGTGCGGGTGTTGCCGGTGATGTTGATGCGCTCGATATAGACCTTGGCGCCCTCTTCGATGACGTAGGTGACGTTGATGTTGCCGTCGGCGTCCCGCTCGCCGCGCGGACGCACCAAGGCGAAGGGCTGGCCGTTGCGGGCGAGCTGGGTGGTCATGTCCTCAACGGTCTTGTCGACGGTCTCGGCATCGTAGGTGCCCCCCGGCGAGGACTGGATCAGCCCCGAAAGCTCGGCATCGGTCACCTCCGGGATCGCCGACTGCACATTGGCCGTGCCGAAGCGATGATACTGGCCCTCGTCCAGGGTGAAGGTGATGATGTAGCCGGTCTGCGCGTCGTTCAGCGTCGGGACCACCGAGGTGACGCGGAAATCGGGATAGCCGCGATTGTTGTAGAAGCGGGTCAGGCGCGCCACGTCGCCGGCGATGCGGTCGGGATCATAGGTGTCCGTCGTCCGCAGCCAGCTGAGGAAACCGGACTCCACCGTCGCCATCTGGCGCTTCAGCCGCCAATCCGAGAAGGCGTTGTTGCCGACGAACCGGATCTCATCGATACCGATCTTCTCGCCTTCGTTCATGGTGAAAACGAGGTCGACGCGGTTGTTGGGCAGGGGCACGACGCGATAGGTGATCGACACGGCCGAACGGCCGTTCGCGGCGTAGAAATTCTTGATCCGCTCGATGTCGGCCTGCACCGTCGCCGGATTGTACGGGGTCCGCGGCTTGGACTCCATGCCGCCGATCAGGGTCTCGTCGTTGATCTTCTTGTTGTTCTCGAAGACGACGCGATTGATGATCTGCTGGCTCTGCGCAGCCTGGGCGGCGGGGGCGACGACGGGTGCGATCGGCGCAGCTCCGAAGACGAGGGAAAGCGCGACGAGCACAAGCGCCAAACGCCGTTTCGACTTGAACAAAGCTAATGCCATTGGGCTTGTACCCTATACCCTATTCCACAAACGCTCGGCAGGCCCCCCACGCAGGCAGCCTGCCGGATTCGTAATTCCCTGCCGTGACGGTTCTACAAGGTTTCAACCCCGGCGCAACCGCGCCTCCAAAACGCCCTGCCCTTTTTTGGGACAGCGTTGCCCGTGCGCCACGGGCTATCCGGCGAAGGGATTGACGATGTCGTTGACCAGCGTGAACGCCATCAACATCATCACCAGGGCGAAGCCGACACGGAACAACAGCTCCTGGGTCGCGTCTTGCAAAGGCCGCCCACGGATCGCCTCGATGGCATAGAAGACGAGATGCCCGCCGTCGAGCAGCGGAATCGGAAACAGGTTGAGCAGCCCGATCGACACCGACAGCAGTGCCGCCAGCGAAATCAGGCCGAGAAGGCCACTCGACTCCGCCACATGCTTGGAAATCTGCGCGATCTTGAGCGGGCCGCCCAGTTCCCGCGTGTCCCCGTGCCCGATCACCAGATTGGCGAGGAAAGAGAACGTTTGCCCGATAATGTTTCCGACCTCGCGCGTGCCGAGCCAGACGGCCGTGATCGGATCGGACCGATCGCGCGCCGGCTGGACGCCGAGCAGGCCGCGGTGGAGGGCGGCGGCTTCCGGCGGCTGCGCGCGCAGCGTGGGCGTGACCGACAGGGTGGCTCGCGTCCCGTCCCTGTCGATCTCGACGGGGATAGTCCGGCCGGCCAGATCCTCGATGGCGCGGGGGATGTCGGCAAAGGCGGCGATCGGCTTGCCGTCGATTGCAACGACGATATCACCGGGCCGGATACCGGCCTTTTCCGCGGCGCTCCCGGCGACGACGACGCCGACGCGCGACGTAACACTCAATTTGCCATAAATTGAAAAAAACGCCGCGAAGATCAGAATCGCCAGCAGGAAGTTCGCGGCGGGACCGGCGGCGACGATGGCCGCCCGCTTCCAGACCGGCTTGTGGAAGAAGCTGACGGCCCGTTCCTGCGGCGTCATCAGCGCATTCCTGTCCGCATCGGGCATGGATGCGGCATTGGCGTCGCCGAAGAACTTCACATAGCCGCCCAGCGGGATCGCCGCAACCCGCCAGCGCGTGCCGTGGCGATCGTTGAACCCGAACAGTTCGGGACCGAAGCCGAGCGAGAAGGTCATCACGCGCACGCCGCACCAGCGGCCGACCAGGAAGTGGCCGAGTTCGTGGATGAAGACGATGATCGAGAGCACGAGCAGGAACGGCAGCACGTAGCCGAGAGCGCTATCGCCGAAGTCGCCCAGGCTCGCTAGGAAATTCATGATGTCGTCCTTGTCCGATTGCCGTGGCCGGGCGCAGACTGCGCCGCAGGATCTCGGGCCTATGCCATGACATCGTGGCGTAGCTGCGGTGCGACGCAAACAATTTTAACGATTCGTTTCACGCTTTGGTTAACAAGCGGCGGACTACCAGACAAGCAGCGCCCGGGCCGGCCCGGCCGGATCGCGCAGCAAGCCGATGAGCAGGGCAAGGAGGGCGGCGGCAACGAAACCGTCGAGCCGGTCCATCACGCCGCCATGGCCGGGAATGAGGCTGCCGGTATCCTTGGTGTCGAACCGCCGCTTCAACGCCGATTCCATCAGGTCTCCACCCTGGGACACCACGGCGAGGAACGCGCCGAGGCCGAGCACCGCGATTGAAGCACCGGCTCCCGTCGCCCAGGCCACGGCCCAGCCCCCCAGCGCACCGGACGCCGTCCCGCCAAGGAAGCCGGACCAGGTCTTCTTCGGGCTGACCTGCGGCCAGAGCTTCGGCCCACCCAGCGTGCGGCCGGTGAAATAGGCCATGATGTCGGAGCCCCAGACCACGGCGAACACGAAGAAGACCGCCGCTAGGCCGTAGCTCGCATCGCCGCGGAGCAGGATGATCGGCACCACCATGGCACCGGCATAGAGGACGCCCGCGGCGGCGAGGACAGTATCCGCCCGCCTCCCGAGCAGGGCCCAGGCCAAGACCAGGCCGACGGCAAGCACGGCCAAAGCGCAGCCCCCCTGCCCCCAGGCGGCGGCGATAGCCGCCGCCGTCACGACCGCGACGCCGACGCCGATGACCGGCACCGGGCGCGATCGGGTCACCATCGCCAGCCACTCCACCAGCACGGCCAGGGCGGCGACGAGCCAGAACAGCATGAACGGCCAGCCGCCCCACCATGCAACGGCCAGGGCGAGGGCCGCAAGCAGAGCACCGGAGGCGGCGCGGCGCGCCAGATCTGACCAGGCCCGATCAGCCATGAGTCCCCTGGCGGCTCGCCCGGCCAGCCTCCAGCCCGCCGAAACGCCGCTCGCGACCGGCATATTCGGCCAGCGCCGCCTCCAGGGCAGCCCGATCGAAATCCGGCCAGAGGATCGGCAGGAAGATGAACTCGGCATAGGCCGCCTGCCAGAGCAGGAAGTTCGACAGGCGCTGCTCGCCGGAGGTGCGGATCACCAGGTCGGGATCGGGAATGTCGGCGGTGTCCAGATACGACGACAGGAGCTCCGGGGTGATGTCGCCCGGTGCCAGGCGCCCCTCCGCCGCCGCCTGGGCCAGCCGCCGCGCCGCGGCGGCGATTTCCTGGCGCGCGCCGTAGTTGAAGGCGACGACCAGGGTGAGGCCGGTGTTCGCGCGGGTCAGGTCCTCGGCCTCCGCCAGCAGGCCGGCGATTTCCGGCTCCAGCCCGACCCGCTCGCCGATGATACGCACACGGACATGGCTGGCGTGCAGGTCAGCCAGGTCGTTGCGGATGAAGCGCTTCAGCAGCCCCATCAGGTCCTCGACCTCGGGCTTGGGGCGCGACCAGTTCTCCGAGGAGAAGGAATAGAGCGTGAGATAGCCGATGCCGAGGTCGCCGGCAGCCCGCACCGTGCGGCGCAAGGCCTCGACGCCGCGCCGATGCCCCTCGAAGCGCGGCATCAGGCGCCGGGAGGCCCAGCGGCCATTGCCGTCCATGATGATCGCGACGTGCCGCGGCACCCGCGCATCCTGGTTCGCGGGCCGTGCGTCCGTCATGTCACCTGCCGCCATGGCCGCTCTCGTTGCGCCCCTGCCCCCCAACGCCGCCCCGGCGCTAGACCTGCATGATTTCCTTTTCCTTGCTCACCAGGAGCTTGTCGACCTCGGCGATCGTGCTGTCGGTGACCTTCTGCACCTGGTCGGCAAGCCGCTTTTCCTCGTCCTGGCCGATGCCGCCGTCCTTCTCCGCCTTCTTGAGCTGGTCGAGCCCGTCGCGTCGGACATGGCGGACGGCGACACGCGCGGCCTCGGCATATTTGTGCGCGACCTTGACCAGTTCCTTGCGACGGTCTTGCGTCATCTCCGGAATACGCAGACGGATGACCTGCCCCTCGGTCTGCGGGTTGAGGCCAAGATTGGAATTCAGGATCGCCTTCTCGACGGCGCCGACCATGCCGCGATCCCAGACCTGCACGCTGATCAGGCGCGCCTCCGGCACCGAGACGGTCGCCACCTGCGCAAGGGGCATATGCGCTCCGTAGGCATCGACCTGCACCGGCTCGAGCAGGGAGGCGGAAGCACGGCCCGTGCGCAGACCGCCGAGCTCATGCTTCAGCGCGGCCATGGCGCCGTCCATGCGACGCTTCACTTCACCAAGATCGAATGGCGTGGCCATCGGGCCCTCCCAGTCTTCTTCGCAGCCTCGACGCAGCCCCTCGGCGCGCCGAGGGCATTCACGTCTCCTGCAAACCCAACATCCCGGCAAGCCGCACCGACCGGCCCCTCCGGGCCCGGCGGCGTCATGCCGGGTTCGACATCTCCCTCAGGCCGTGACCAGGGTGCAGCGGGCTTCGCCGCGCAACACGCCGGCAATCGAGCCGGCCTGATGAATCGAAAACACGATTATCGGCAAGCGGGCCTCCCGGGCAAGCGCAAAGGCCGCCGTGTCCATGACCTTGAGATCGCGGCGGATGACCTCGTCATGGCTGATGCGGTCGTAGCGGGTGGCCGAAGGATCCTTCTTGGGATCGGCCGAATAGATCCCGTCGACCTGGGTGGCCTTCATCAGCACATCGCATTGCAGTTCGGCCGCGCGCAGCGCCGCCCCGGTGTCGGTGGTGAAGAATGGGTTGCCGGTACCGCCCGCAAGCAGCACCACCCGGTCCTTGGCCAGATGCTCCATGCCCTGCTGGCGCGTATAGGTCTCGACCACCGAGGGCATGGCCACGCCGGACATGGCGCGCGCCGGCTGGCCGAGCGAGGTGAGCTGGGCTTCCAGGGCGATGACGTTCATCACGGTCGCCAGCATGCCCATCGAGTCGGCCGCCGGCCGCGACAAGCCCATGCCGGCGATCTGCGAGCCGCGAAAGATGTTGCCGCCGCCGACCACCACCGCCACCTCGACGCCGAGCCGGACGGCGTTGATCACGTCCTCGGCAATGCGCCGCACGGTCGCCCGATCGATGCCGAAGGGTTCGCTGCCCATCAGCGCTTCACCGGAGAGCTTGACCAGAACACGTTTGTAGGGAAGCGCCGCCATCGCCATCTCCTGATTGCCGAATTGCCTTGCTCGCAAAAAGGGCGGCTCGAGGCCGCCCTTTCGACTTGGATCACGTCCGGTGTCCGAAGCTTACTTCGTACCGGCCTGCGCCGCCACTTCCGCAGCGAAGTCGGTCGTCTCCTTCTCGATGCCCTCGCCGAGCGCATAGCGCACGAAGCCCGAGACCTTGATCGGGCCGCCGGCGGCGCCCTCGGCTTCCTTGAGCGCCTGGCCGACGGTCTTGGAGGTGTCGAAGATGAAGGGCTGCTCGAGCAGCGTCACTTCCTTGAAGTAGGTCTTGATGCCGGATTCGACGATCTTGGCGATCGCAGCCTCGGGCTTGCCCTGCTCGCGATACTTGTCGGCCAGGATGGTCTTCTCGCGCTCGACCGTGGCGGCGTCGACACCGGCGGCATCGACGGCCAGCGGGTTGGACGAGGCGACGTGCATGGCGATCTGGCGCGCCAGCTCCTGCAGCCGGTCGCCCGAGCCAGCCGACTCCAGCGCCACCAGCACGCCGATCTTGCCAAGGCCCGGCGTCACCGGCGAATGGACATAGGTGCCGATCACGCCCTGGCCGACGCCGACGATCCGGGCGCGGCGCAGCGTCATGTTCTCACCGATCTTGGCGACGGTCGCCGTCACCTTCTCCTCGACCGTGCCGCCGCCGGGATAGGCGGCCGCCTTGATCGCCTCGACATCCTCACCCACGGCGAGCGCGACCCTGGCGATGGCCGCGACCATCTCCTGAAACTCGGGATTGCGGGCGACGAAGTCGGTCTCGGAGTTCACCTCGACCGCAACGCCCTTGCCGCCGTCGACGGTGACGGCCACCAGGCCCTCGGCCGCGACGCGGCCGGCCTTCTTGGCCGCCTTGGACAGGCCCTTCTTGCGCAGCCAGTCGATCGCGGCCTCGATGTCGCCGGCGACCTCGGTGAGCGCGGCCTTGCAGTCCATCATGCCCGCACCGGTCGTCTCGCGCAGTTCCTTCACCATCGCGGCGGTGATGTTCGACATCTCTCAAAATCCTCTTTGGACGCCCTCGTCTGCGGGATGCCGGGCGGCTGGCGGCAGGCGAGGCGCGGGGTAGAACCAGAACGGGTCGCGGCTTCGACCCGGTGAAGGGCGTCGGCCCGGCGCTCGGGACGAGCGGCCGGGCCGATACCACCAGAAAGCCGTGGCGCGGCTGCGACGCCGCGCGAAAAAGCTCAGGCGCCGGCGACCAGCGTCTTGGCGAGATCGACCCAGCCGTCGCGGGCGATGCGGCCGTTGAGCTTGAGATCGGCGTCGACCTTGGTCGCGTCGTCCGGGGTCATGGCCGCGAACTGCCAGTAGTGCCAGAGGCCTCCCTCGTTCAGCTTCTTCTCCAGCTCCGGGCCGACGCCCGTGAGCTTGGTCAGGTCGTCGGGAGCGCCGCGCGGCGCCGACAGGAGCTCGAAGGCCTCGGCCGCCTGCTCGGCGTCGCCGGCAACCGGCAGGTCCTCCAGGACCGGCTCGACGGCATCGCCGAGATCGAGGCCAGCCTCGCCATGGGCGCGGGAAATACCGTCGAGAGCAGCGCGGGCCACCAGGTCGCAGTAGAGCGACAGGGCGCGGCCGGCATCATCATTGGCCGGGATCGGGTAGGTGATGCCGTCCGGATCGGAGTTGGAATCCAGGATCGCCGCCACGGGGATGTTCAGACGGCGCGCTTCCTTGATCGCGATGTCTTCCTTGTTGGTGTCGATCACGAAGATCAGGTCGGGCGTGCCGCCCATGTCCTTGATGCCGCCGAGGGCGCGCTCGAGCTTGTCCTTCTCGCGCGTCAGGTCGAGGCGTTCCTTCTTGGTGTAGCCGCCCTGGGCGCCGGTGGAGAGCAGCTCGTCCAGCTTGCGCAGGCGCTGGATCGAATGGGAGATCGTCTTCCAGTTGGTCAGCGTGCCGCCGAGCCAGCGGGAATTGACGTAATACTGCGCCGAGCGGCGGGCGGCATCGGCCACCGCGTCCTGGGCCTGGCGCTTGGTGCCGACGAACAGCACGCGGCCGCCGCGGGCAACCGTGTCGGAGACCGCCTGCAGCGCGCGGTAGAAGGCCGGCACGGTCTGGGCGAGATCGATGATGTGGACGCCGTTGCGGACGCCGAAGAGGTACGAGGCCATCTTCGGGTTCCAACGGTGGGATTGATGGCCGAAATGCGCACCAGCTTCGAGCAGCTGGCGCATGGAGAAGTCGGGCAGCGCCATGAGAGATAACTCCGGTTGAAAAGCCTCCGCGGACATCCACCGCACCGCCCATCCCGAAGGATACGGCAAGGCACGGCACCGGAGCGGCTGTTCGCCGCTTCGTCCGCGTGTGGAATGGCGCGCTCTATAAGCGGGCGGCGACGGCGATGCAAGGATTATCGGCGGCGGCCGACGCGCGTCGTCCTACGGCTCGAGCTCGTGAAACGGCATCCTGAGGCCGAACATCTGGTGCATGATCCGGTCGATGTCGCGCGGCGAGAACGGCTTCTTCAGATAGGCGTTGGCGCCGAGGTCCTGCGCCCGGTCGAGCGCGTTCTGGCTGGCGGACATCATCACAACATGCACATGCGGATTGTAGGCACGGAAGATGCGCAGTGTCTGCGCGCCGTCGAGGCCGGGCATGTTGAGGTCGATGAAGACGATGTCGGCCGTGCGCTTGGCATAGAGCTCGAAGGCCGAGACGCCGTCGCGGGCTTCCGCGATCTCCATACGGAAGATCGAGCGCTCGAGCAGGCGGCGCATGATGGCGAGGGTAGTGCCGGAATCATCGACCACCAGCACGCGGGTGATCTGGGTGACTCGCTCATACGTCGCCAGCACCCGCCGCACCGCCTCGGTGTCGAAAGGCTTGACCAGGTAGTCGTAGGCGGCCAGGCGGCGCATCCGCGCGATCTGCTCGGCGTCCGAGGTGACGGAGATGATGGCAAAGAACGGCAGCCGCCGCGCCTCGCTCAACCGCTGGATCACCTCCCCGCCATTGACCTCGGGCATGGCGAGATCGACGAAGGCGATGTCGATGCGCTGCGTCGACAGGATGTCGAGCGCCACCTGCCCGGTGGCCGCTTCATGCACCACCGGGGAGCCGCCATAGATCTCGACCGCCTCGCGGACGACGCGCCGCCAGATGCTGGAATCGTCCGCAACCAGCACCGACAGGGAGTCCGCCTCGACGAAGGTGACATCCATGGGCCTTGTTTCGGACGCGCGAGGTTTCATCGAATCTCCGTTTCCGTTCATCCCGGCATGGAAATTCCCATAATTTCACAACCGCCGGATGCTGGCCTACGCAAGGATAGCTAGCAGACATATCCAGAAAGCAGCGTGACGCTGTTTGCGTCAAACCGCAGGTTCGCGTCAACCGTATGCGGCCCGTGGCCGCGGGCCGGCCGGTCCGGCGCGAAGCCCGCCCGTCGCCGGACACGCGCTCCGCGGTGGTACCGCATAGCCGACCCTCGACGCCGCTCCGCGCACGCCGGAGGCAGATGCCTCCGCGGCACCCCGGTCAGATCTGCTGCACGGTCATGACTCCCGGGATAGCCTTGATGGCGCTGGCGATCTGCGGCGTCAGCTGGAAACGCCCGGGGAGCCTGACCTCGACCTCGCGCCGGCCGTCCTCGATCTGCAGCACGAAGGAAACCTCCCCCTCCCCGCGCTGGGACAGGCGGCGCGCCACGGACTCGAGGGCCTGGTCGCCACGCAGGAACACGCGGATGCCGCGCTGGGTCTTGGCAGCCGCATCGTCCAGGCGCTCGACGGTGACGATGCGGGCCCTGACGCCCTCGGCATCGGCATTGGCCTGGACCATGAGCAGAAGCGGCGTTCCCGGCTCCAGAAGATCGCGATACTGCGCCAGGCCTTCGGAGAAGATGATCGCCTCGAACTGGCCGGAGGCGTCGGACAGCATGATGATGCCCATCTTCGAGCCGGACTTGGTGCGCCGCTCCGAGCGCGACAGCACCGTCGCCGCCAGCCGCCCGGCCGAGGCGCCCTGCTTCACCTTCTGCGTGAAGGCCAGCCAGGACGGGATCTGCAGGCGCTGGAGCATCGGCGCATAAGCATCGAGCGGATGGCCGGTGAGGAAGAAGCCGACCGCGTCGAACTCGCGCTGCAGCTTCTCCGTCGGCTCCCAGGGCTCGAACGCGTTGACCTTGAGCGGCTCGGGCCGCGAGGCGCCGCCGAACATGTCCGACTGGCCGCCGACCTTCTCGGCCTCGGCCCGCTGGGCCTGCGCCATGATGGCGTCGATCGAGGCGGCGGCGCGGGCCCGGTCCGGCTCGAGCGCGTCGAGCGCGCCCGCCGCCACGAGGCTCTCCAGCATGCGCTTGTTGACCGCCTTCGGGTCGAGGCGGCGGGCAAGGTCGCCGAGATCGAAGAAGGGGTCGCTGCCGCGCAACTCGACGATGCGCTGCATCGCCGCCATGCCCACGCCCTTCACCGCGCCGAGCGCATAGCGGATCGCCCCGTCGTGCACCTCGAAGTCCGGCCCCGAACGGTTGATCGACGGCGGCTCGACCTTGATGCCGAGCCGGCGGGCCTCCAGACGGAATTCCGAAAGCTTGTCGGTGTTGGAAATATCCAGCGACATCGAGGCCGCCAGGAACTCGACGGGGTGGTTGGCCTTGAGCCAGGCGGTCTGGTAGGTCAGCAGCGCATAGGCGGCGGCGTGGCTCTTGTTGAAGCCGTAGTCGGCGAACTTGGCGAGATAATCGAAGATCTCGTCCGCCTTGGCCTTGGGGATGCCGCGGTCGACCGCGCCGGTGACGAAGCGCACGCGCTGGGCGTCCATCTCCGCCTTGATCTTCTTGCCCATGGCGCGACGCAGCATGTCGGCCTCGCCCAGGGTGTAGCCGGACAGGATCTGGGCGATCTGCATCACCTGCTCCTGGTAGATGATGACCCCGTAGGTCTCCTCCAGCGCCGGCTTGAGCTGGTCGAGCATGTAGTCCGGGTCTTCGTGCCCCTTCTTGCGGGCGTTGTAGACCGGGATGTTGGCCATCGGGCCGGGACGGTAGAGCGCCACCAGGGCGACGATATCCTCGAAGCGGTCGGCCTCCATGTCGACCAGCGCGCGCCGCATGCCCGCGCTTTCCACCTGGAACACCCCGACCGTCTCGCCCCGGGCCAGCATCGCATAGGTCGCGGGATCGTCGAGCGGCAGCGCCGCCAGGTCGATGGCGATGCCGCGCTGGGCGATGAAGGCGACGGCGCGCTGCAGCACGGTCAGGGTCTTGAGGCCGAGGAAGTCGAACTTGACCAGCCCGGCCGGCTCCACCCACTTCATGTTGAACTGCGTGGCCGGCATCGGCATTGCCGTCTTGGGGTCGTGATAGAGCGGCACGAGCTCGGTCAGCGGCCGGTCGCCGATGACGACGCCGGCGGCGTGGGTCGAGGCGTGGCGGTAGAGCCCTTCCAGCTTCTTGGCGATGCCGAGCATACGCTCGACCACGGGGTCGGCCTGGGCCGCCTCGCGCAGCTTCGGCTCGTCCTCGATCGCCTTGGCCAGGGTCACCGGATTGGCCGGGTTCTGCGGCACCAGCTTGCACAGCTTGTCGACCTGGCCATAGCCCATCTCGAGCACGCGCCCGACGTCGCGCATCACGCCGCGCGCCTGCAGCGAGCCGAAGGTGATGATCTGCGCCACCCGATCCAGACCGTATTTTTCCTGGACGTAGCGGATGACCTCGTCACGCCGATCCTGGCAGAAGTCGACGTCGAAGTCCGGCATCGAGATGCGCTCGGGATTGAGGAAGCGCTCGAACAGCAGGCTGAAGCGCAGGGGATCGAGGTCGGTGATGGTCAGGGCATAGGCGACCAGCGAGCCCGCGCCCGAGCCGCGGCCCGGACCGACCGGGATGCCCTTGGACTTGGCGTGCTTGATGAAGTCCGAGACGATGAGAAAATAGCCGGGAAACTTCATCCTCTCGATAATCGACAGTTCGAAGGCAAGGCGCTCGCGATACTCCGCCTCGCTGCGCCCGGACGCCACGCCGTGGGCCTTCAGGCGCGCCGTCAGCCCGTCCTCCGCCTGGCGGCGCAGTTCGTCCGCCTCGTCCACGGGCTCGGTGCCCATGCCGGTGGAAAAGCGCGGCAGGATGGGCTTGCGGGTGCGCGCTCGGAAAGCGCAGCGCCGGGCGATCTCCACGGTCGATTCGAGCGCCTCAGGCAGGTCGGCGAACAGGGCGCGCATCTCGGCGCGGCTCTTGAAGTAATGCTGCGCGGTGAGGCGCCGCCGCTCCGTCTCGGCCAGGATGCGCCCCTCGGCGATCGCCAGCAGCGCATCGTGCGATTCGTGGTCGGAGCGCGCTGCGAAATAGCATTCGTTGGTGGCGACGAGCGGCAGGCCATCGGCATAGGCGAGATCGAGCAGGAAAGGTTCGATCCGCCGCTCCTCATCCGTGCCGTGGCGCTGGATCTCCACATAGAGCCGGTCGGCGAAGGCCTCGTGCAGCCGCTTGAAGCGCTGGCCGGCGAGTTGAGCCTGCCCGTCCCGGAACGCCACGTCGAGCGGCCCGGACGGGCCGCCGGTCAAGGCGATCACGCCGCCGGACCGCTCCGCCAGCCTCTCGATCCGGACGTGGGGCTCCGCACCGGCGCCGACTTCGCCATAGGCGGCCGAAGACAGCGCCATCAGGTTGAGATAGCCCTCTTCGTTCTGGGCCAGGAGAACGACGCGCGGCTGGCGGCGCAGATGCAGCGGCCGCCGGTCCGGCCCGTCGTCACGGTCGGCAAAGTCGACCGCAAGCGACAGGCCGACGATCGGCTGGACACCGCTGCCAGCCAGCTTTTCGGAAAACTCGAGCGCCCCGAACAGGTTGCCGGTGTCGGTGATGGCGACGGCCGCCATGCCGTCCGCCTTGGCCAGATCGGCGATCTTGCCGACCTTCATCGCCCCTTCGAGCAGGGAGTAGGCCGAGCGCACATGCAGGTGCACGAACCCCGCGCCAACCATCTCGTTCGCCCGACTCATCACCGTTCCCTCGCAGTTGCGCGGCGATCTTGCCGCCGGGACCGGATCGAACCAAGCCGGGAATGCCGTGCCTCACCGTTGCGATGCCAGGCTGTGGACCATCTGTGGACGGCTGTGGATAACTTTCCCTCAGATCCCGCCTGCGAAGCCGCTCCAGAGCGCGATCATGGTCAAAAATAGCCCCATAGAAGCAAGAGCGGCGGCATCTTCGGCAAAACGAGCAAACATGCAACTCTCCCGATCACTCGATGTTTTTATAATGTTCCCTTTTTGTTTCTTGTCAAGCGACCAACCGAATTCCCGTCGCAATTCGTCTTCGATTTGTTCCGATTCTGCCAGCAAGAAAATTAAGAGCCGGCTACATATCTCCGCGACTCCGGCCGCCCCGTAAGTGGCCCGGCCAACGACATGTCGGACAAACCACTGGCCTGTCACATATTTTCGGGTTTCCGTCCCGGGGGGCGTGGTTACGGCCCACAGGCCGCATCCCGGGTCCGTCCGGCCCGCCGGTCAGGCCAGTTCGACGACCTTGCCGTCGCGCAACGTCACGCGCCGGTCCATGCGCGCCGCCAGATCCATGTTGTGGGTGGCGATCAGCGCGGCGAGGCCCGAGGCACGCACCAGGGCGTTCAGCGTCGCGAACACATGGTCGGCCGTGGCCGGGTCGAGGTTGCCGGTCGGCTCGTCGGCCAGCAGCACATGCGGCGCATTGGCGACGGCGCGGGCGATGGCGACGCGTTGCTGCTCCCCGCCGGAAAGCTCGGCCGGCCGGTGCGCCAGCCGCCCGCCGAGGCCGAGGAAAGCGAGCAGCTCCCCGGCGCGCTCGCGCGCCTTCGCCTTGGTCAGGCCGCGGATGAGCTGGGGCAGCATGACGTTCTCCACCGCCGAGAATTCGGGCAGCAGATGGTGGAACTGGTAGACGAAGCCGATGGTGGTCCGGCGCAGGCGCGTGCGTGCGCCGTCGTCGAGGCTGGCGGTCGGCTCATTGCCGATATAGACATCGCCGCCGTCCGGCTGCTCGAGCAGGCCGGCGACGTGCAGCAGCGTCGACTTGCCGACGCCGGACGGGGCGATCAGCGCCACCGACTGGCCGGCCCAGATGGCGAGGTCGGCGCCGCGCAGAATCTCGAGCGTCGCCTCGCCCTGCCTGTAGCGCCGTTCGACAGCATGCAGCTGGAGAGCCGGGTCCGTCATCATTCGTACCTGAGCGCTTCGACGGGATCGAGCCGCGCGGCCCGCCAGGAAGGATAGAGCGTCGCCAGCACCGACAGGGTCAGCGACATCGCCACGATGGCGATGATCTCGCCGCTGTTCATCTTGGCCGGGAGGCGCGAGAGGAAATAGAGCTCGGGCGTAAACAGCTCGGTCGAGGTGAGCCAGGAGACGAACTGGCGGATCTCCTCGATCCAGGTGCAGAACACCACGCCGAGCAGCAGGCCGGCGAGCGTGCCGACGGCACCGATCGCCGTGCCGGTGATCAGGAAGATGCGCATCACCGAGCCGCGCGTCGCACCCATGGTGCGCAGGATGGCGATGTCCGAGCCCTTGTCCTTCACCAGCATGATCAAGCCGGAGATGATGTTCAGCGACGCGATCAGGATGATCAGCGTCAGGATGAGGAACATCACGTTGCGCTCCACCTCGAGCGCGGTGAAGAAGGTGACGTTGCGCTGGCGCCAGTCGGTCATGACGATCGGCCGTCCCGCCGCCTTCTCGATGGCATCGCGGGCGGAGTCGACCTTGTCGGGATCGTCAATATAGATCTCGATCGTGGTGACGTCGCCGTTGCGGTTGAAATAGGATTGCGCCTCGGCGAGCGGCATGAACACGAAGCTGGAATCGACTTCCGACATGCCGATCTCGAAGATCGCCACGATCGGATAGACCTTGATGCGCGGCGTCGTGCCGAACACGGTCACCGCCCCGCGAGGCGACACCAGCGTGATGTTGTCGCCGAGCCGGAGCCCGAGCTGCTCGGCCAGGCGCGTGCCGACCATCACCCCCTGCCCCTGGTCGAAATCATCGAGCGTGCCCTGCCTGATGTTGTCGGCGATGGCGGGGAGCTTGAGGATGTCGGCGGCACGCACGCCTCGCACCAGCACGCCGCCGGCGTTGAAGGGCGAGGAGGCAAGCGCCTGCCCCTCGACGATCGGCACGGCCAGCTTCACGCCGGGTACCCCGGCGATGCGCCCGGCCACGGCTTCGAAGTCGGTCAGCGGCGTCTCGACCGGCGTCACCGCGATATGGCCGTTGAACCCGAGGATCTTCGACTGCAGCTCGACCCGGAAGCCGTTCATCACCGACATGACGATGATCAGCGTCGCCACGCCCAGCATGATGCCGACGAACGAAAAGCCGGCGATGACGGAGATGAAGCCTTCCTTGCGGCGCGCGCGCAGGTAGCGCAGCGACATCATCCATTCGAAGCCGGAAAAGGGCGGCGTTCCCGTCGGCTCTGGCGCGGTCTGGTCAGGCGGCGTCTGGTCGGGCAGGGCTTCGGCGGCGCTCATAACTCGTCCGGTTGGGGATGGTCGCCTTCACTCCACTCGAATCAAGGCGTTTCGGCGGCAGCATCCGCGAATGCTGCCGCATCATCCATGGCCGAGGCCGAGTCGGCAAAGCGCGGCCGGGCCTGTCGGCACCGGGCGTCAGCCCGCGAGGCGCACCAGGGCGTCGGCCGGGCTCATGGTCTCGCGCTCGCCGGTACGCCGGTTCTTGAGCTCGACCTGGCCGGCAGCGAGCCCCTTCGGCCCGACGATCACCTGCCAGGGCAGGCCGATCAGATCCATGGCGGCGAATTTGGCTCCCGGCCGCTCCTCGGTGTCGTCGAGCAGCACATCGACGCCGCGGGCGCCGAGCTTGGCGTAGAGCTCGCCGCAGGCCGCATCCACCGCCGCGTCGCCGGGCTTGAGATTGATCAGGCCGACACGGAACGGCGCGATCGCCTCGGGCCAGATGATGCCGGCCTCGTCATGGCTGGCTTCGATCGAGGCGGCGGCGACACGGGTCGGGCCGATGCCGTACGAGCCCATGTGCACGGGCACCAGGCTGCCGTCGGGGCCGGCGACCACAGCCTTCATCGGCTGCGAATACTTGGTGCCGAAATAGAAGATGTGGCCGACCTCGATGCCGCGCGCCGACACCTGGGCCTCGGCCGGCAGCGCGGCGAAGGCGGCGGCATCGTGCTTCTCGGACGTGGCGGCATAGAGAGAGGTCCACTGATCGACGATGCGCTGCAGGCCCGGTCCGTCGTCGAAATCCGTGGCCGCGTCCGGCACCGCCATGGACAGATAGTCCTTGTGGCAGAACACCTCGCTCTCGCCGGTGGAGGCGAGGATGATGAACTCGTGGCTGAGATTGCCGCCGATCGGGCCGGTGTCGGCCATCATCGGGATGGCGGTCAGGCCGAGCCGGGAGAAGGTCCTGAGATAGGCCACGAACATCTTGTTGTAGGAATGCTGGGCGCCCGCCTGGTCGATGTCGAAGGAATAGGCGTCCTTCATCAGGAACTCGCGCCCGCGCATCAGGCCGAAGCGCGGGCGGATCTCGTCCCGGAACTTCCACTGGATGTGGTAGAGGTTGAGCGGCAGGTCCTTGTAGCTGCGGACATAGGTGCGGAAGATGTCTGTGACCATCTCCTCGTTGGTCGGCCCGTAGAGCACGTCGCGCTCGTGGCGATCCTTGATGCGCAGCATCTCCTTGCCGTAGGCGTCGTAGCGCCCGCTCTCGCGCCAAAGGTCAGCCGACTGAATGGTCGGCATCAGCAGTTCGATCGCGCCCGAACGGTTCTGCTCCTGGCGCACGATGGCGTTGATCTTGTCGACGACGCGCAGGCCGAGCGGCAGCAGCGCATAGATGCCGGCGGCCTCCTGCCGGATCATGCCGGCGCGCAGCATCAGACGATGCGACACGACTTCGGCTTCCTTGGGCGTCTCGCGCAGGATGGGCAGGAAATAGCGGCTGAGGCGCATGAGGACAGGCTTTCGATCGACAGGGAAAACGGCCGCGAAATTGACCCGATCGCGGCGGAAAAGACAAGCGCCGCCCGGCGCAAAACACCCGGTCGCCCCTCGGGCCGCGGCCGGGAGGCCGCCTCGGGGCGGCCAGCCTACGGAACGGCCTTGCACAAACTTTCGGCACAATTATGAAATTTGAGCGACATCCTTTGCAAGGGCGTGACAACGCACCACAGATAGTCTAGCGTCCCCTCCGTTAACGACAGGACGGCCAAAGCTCGACATCGAGCAGCAGGAAGTCAGGGTCCAAGTCTTGGGAGGAAGCCTAGCGGCGCCGCCGGCAAGAATGTCGGAAAGAGCAGCCTACCCGAGGTTCTCAACATCGCTATAGACGAATGAGGGAACGCGACGGGTAATAGGTTTGAGACGCGGTCTGAAACCAGAGAAAGCGAGGCTTGCAAAAGCCTCGCTTTTTTCATGGTTCCGGATGGTTTCCGCGCCGCTCGCTTATCGGTCGCCGGCTCACCAGGCCTGGGCAGCCGCACCTCGGCTTCGCCCACCGCCCCCTCCTCCGCTCCGGCCGGGTCGTGTCCGATCCCTCGGGATCACGCCCGACGACCGCGCAGGCACTCAGCCGAGGAACATCTGGAAGGCCGGGTTTTCCGTTTCCTCTTCATAGGGATAGCCGAGCGACCCCAATTGCTCGAAGAAGCGCGGCCGATCCTCGGGCGGAACCTGAAGGCCGGCCAGCACGCGGCCATAGTCGGCGCCGTGGTTGCGATAGTGGAACAGCGTGATGTTCCAGTCCGTGCCGACGGCGTCGAGGAACCTCACCAGCGAGCCGGGGCGCTCGGGGAATTCGAAGCGCAGGATCACCTCGTCGCGCAGAGCCGGCGAGCGGCCGCCGACCATGTAGCGGATGTGCAGCTTGGCGGCCTCGTTGGCGCTGATGTCGAGGACGCCATAGCCCAGCCCCTCGAGCTGGGCGACGATCGCCGGCTTCTCGGCGTTGGCGTCCCGCAGCTTGATGCCGACGAAGACATGCGCCGCCGTGCCCGCGGCGTAGCGATAGTTGAACTCGGTGATGATCCGGCGCCCGAGCACATGGATGAAGCGCTTGTAGCTGCCGCGCTCCTCCGGAATCGTGACGCCGAGCAGGATTTCCCGAGCCTCGCCGATCTCCGCCCGTTCCGCCACATGCCGCAGCCGGTCGAAGTTCATGTTGGCGCCGCTGTTGACGGCGATGAGCGAACCGGCGCGCTCCGGCTGCCGAAGGGCGTGGATCTTCAGACCGGCCAGGGCGAGCGCGCCGGCCGGCTCGGCGATCGCCCGCGTATCCTCGAAGATGTCCTTGACGGCGGCGCACATCGCATCGGTGTCGGCGACGATAATGCCGTCGAGCAGGTCGCGGCACAGCCGGAACGTCTCGGCGCCGGCCTGCCGCACGGCGACACCGTCGGCGAACAGGCCGACCCGGTCGAGGGCGACCGGTGTTCCGGCCGCCAGGGCTGCCCGCATCGAGGCGGCGTCCACGGGCTCGACGCCGATCACCTTGGTCTGCGGCCGCAGGAACTTGACGTAGGCGGCGATGCCGGCGGCCAGCCCGCCGCCGCCGACCGGCACGAAGATCGCCTCGATCGCGCCGGGGTGCTGGTGCAGCATCTCCATGCCGACGGTCCCCTGCCCGGCGATCACGTCGGGATCGTCGAACGGGTGGACGAAGGTCAGGCCCTGGTCGCGCTCGAGGGTCCGGGCATGAGCATAGGCGTCGTCGAAGGTCTCGCCGTGCAGCACGACGCGTCCGCCCCAATGGCGCACGGCCTCCACCTTGATCGGCGGCGTCGTCACCGGCATAACGACGGTCGCCGTCAGGCCCAGCTTCCCGGCAGAAAGGGCGACGCCCTGGGCATGATTGCCCGCCGAGGCGCAGATCACGCCGGCCGCCTGTGCCTCCGGCGGGAGCCGGGCCAGGCGATTGTAGGCGCCGCGAATCTTGAACGAGAAGATCGGCTGCAGATCCTCGCGCTTGAGATGCACCTGGGCGCCGAGGCGCTGGCCGAGCCGCACCATGCGGTCGAGCGGCGTCTGCACCGCAACATCGTAGACGCGGGCGTCGAGAATCTTGCGGACGTAGTCTGTCACCGGGCGGTCCTGAGACGGGAAATCCACCGGCGTCGCGGCCGGACTGCGCTAGCCATAGGCCGATCTCCGCGGAAATTCGATCGTTTTCAGGCGGCATCGACGGGCCGCAGGCGGTTGGCCAGCGCGAACGGCACGCCCGAAAGGAACAGGTCGACATAGCGCACGGCCTGGAAATGGCCATTGAGCGAGACACGCGGCAGGCAGTCGAGATGCCCGGCATGGGCGCCGTGCACGAGGCCGCGGCGCGTCGTCACGGCGGTGCGAAAGCCAAGCTCCCGGATCATGCCGAATTCGCGCGTCCCCGCTGCCGCGTGGTTGCCGATGGGATAGGCGAAATGCTCGACCGGCCGGCCGAGCATCCGCTCCGCCGCCGCCCTGCCCTCGACGATGTCGGCCTTCGCTTCTCCGGCCGCCAGCTTGGCCAGGATCGGGTGGCTGCGCGTGTGCGCGCCGAAGGCGGCGAGCGGATCGGCAGCGAGGACGGCAAGCTCCGCCCAGTCCATGCAGAGTTCGCGGCACGGCGCCTGCGGCGCAAGGCCGGCCTGGGCTGCCAGCTGCGGAATGATCGGGCTCCGCGACGGTTCGCCGCCACCGACCAGCTCGGCATAGATCGCGGCGAAGGCCCGTGCCTTGGCGGCGGAGCCCGCCGTCGCGAGGCGGCGCGCCTGCCCGTCCAGCACGGCCTCGACCGAATCGAGGCGGCGGATCGCCTCCTCCAGCACCACCCACCACAGGACGCCGTTCCCCTCGGCGAAATCGCTGGCGACGTAGATAAGGTAGGGGCACCCGTGCCGCCGGAACACCGGCGCGGCATGCAGGGCATTGTCCCGATAGCCGTCATCGAGCGTGAACGCGGCGAAGGGGCGGCCCGGTTCCGCCGCCAGGATGCGCCGCTGCGCCTCGTCCATGGTGACGAGGTCGAATCCGGCCGCCTTCACCCGGGCGATCGTCCGGTCGAGGAAGTCGGGCGTCACCTCCAGGTGGCGGTTCGGCGCGAAGGCGTCGCCGCGCCAGGGCCGGACGTGGTGCAGCATGAAGATGGCGCCGCGTCCCCGCGCCAGCGGCGCCAGCCAGCGATGGGCGCCGAGAAGGTAGAGCGCATCGAAGGCGGATTTGAAGACGAACTGGCGGAGATCGGACATCGGCAGCCCTCGCGCGAAACGCCGTCACGGTTCTGGGCCAAAATCCGCAAGAACCGGTGAACGCGGGCCGGTGGTCCGCCCCCGCCCGCAGCCGGCGGGACCGGCTCTCAGGCGGCGACGAGATCGACGTCCGGCGCCGCGACCTCGGTGATGTGACGGGCACCGAGCCGCTGCAGCAGGCCATGCGCTCCGGCGGCGGCGGCAGCCTCGCCGGGCACGGCGACGACCAGCGCACTCTCGCAGGCCTCGGCGATCGGCCCCCAGAACGGATCGTCCGGGCCGTGCACGGAGCCGCCGTCGAACACCACCGCGTCATAAGTGGAGGACAGGGCCTCGAACACGATGCGCAGCCGGCTGATCACGGGCTCGTCGGCGATCTCGGCGGCCGGAATGGCGCGGCCGCCGGCGATCAGGTGCAGCCGCGAGAACCTGTCGCAGTCGATCACGTCGATGAAGGAGGCTTCGCCCGTCAGGAGCTCGCCCAGCCCGGCGCGACCGGTGCCGGCCCGGCCGAGGCAGAGGGCGACGAGCACCACGCGCATGTCGCCGGCGGCAAGCGCGCGGGCAAAATGCGTCGCCGCGGCGGAAATCCCCTCGCTCGGCCCGCCGCCGGCGAACAGGACGGTGCGGGTGCCGCCGATGCGACTGCGCAACTGCGCTGCCAGGGCATCGAGCGCGGAAAGCTCGTCCCGCTGCGCAGGAGCGGCGGCACGGCGAAGGGCGGCGTCGGCGCCGTCCGGCTCGACCATCGGCTCGGGTCCCGCGGCAAGCTCAGGCTCCGCCGCGGGCGCCAGTCCTGCGGCAGGCGTGGGGCCCGGGGCCGGTTCCGGCCGGACCGGCGCGGGTCCCTCGAAGCCGAGCGGCTCGAACAGGCCGAGCGAAGGCGCCGCGGCCGCGACGGGCGCCGCCGGGCTTGTCGGAGTTGGCGCGCTGCCCGCATCCGCCGTTTCCGTCCTGGTCCCGCCCGGTGCTCCCGGAGGCGGGTCATGCGGCGGCTCCTCGGCTGCGACGGCCGGCCGGGCGGCCGGCTCCTGCGGCGGCGGGGCAGGCTGGGGCGCCGGCTGCACCGGCGTGAAGGCCCGGCCGGACATGAGCTCACCGGCCGCCGCCAGCGCCAGCGACAGCACCAGGGTCGCCATGGTGGCGATGAAGATGATCGGCAGCTTCCTGGGGAAATAGGGCGTCGCGGCCGGCAGCGCCTGCGAGATGATCCGCCCGCCCGCCGGCATCTCGGTGAAGGAGCCGTAGGCGTTGGCTTCGCGATAGCGCGACAGATAGGCTTCCAGGAGGTCGCGCTGCGCCCGGGCCTCGCGCTCCAGGGCACGCAGCTGCACCTCCTGCTCGTTGGAGGCTGCCGCCTGGCGCTTCTGGCTGTCGAGCTGCTGGATCAGGGACTCGACGCGGGCCCCGGCGATCTGGGCGTCGTTCTCCAACGAGCGCACGGTCTTGCGGGCTTCGACGACGATCTGGCTCTCCAGCCCCTGGATCTGGGCGTTGAGTTCCTTGATGCGGGGGTGGCCGGCCAGCAGCGTCCGCGACTCCAGCGCCAGTTGCGCGCGCAGGTTGACCCGCTGCTCGATCAGCCGGCGCATCAGGTCGTTGTTGTTGATGTCGGAGACGTCGATCGGCTTGCCCGACTTCAGGAGCTCGCGGATCAGCTTGGCCTTGGCCTGGGCCTCGGCCTGCAGGGCGCGGGCGGCGGAGAGCTGGGTGTTCGCTTCCGAGAGCTGCTGGGTGGTCAGCGACGCATTGTTCTGGGCGATGAACAGCCCGTTCTTGGCGCGATAATCCTCCACCGCCGCCTCCGCCTTGGCGACCGTCTTGCGCAGCTCGTCGATCTGCGGCGACAGCGCCTGCGAGGCGTCGAGGGATTCGCCGAGCTTGGCGGCGCGCAGCGTCTCGATATAGAGGCTCGCGATGGTGTTGGCGGCACGAGCGGCGAGATCGGCGTCGCGCGAGCTGAATTCGACGGTGATGACGCGCGACTTGTCGATCGGATAGGCCGAGAGCGCGTCGTAGTAATGGTCGAGCACCCGCTCCTCGGGCGTCTTGGCCAGCGGGTCCTTGGCGAGCCCGAGCACCATCAGCACCTGGCTGAGCGGCCCGACGCCCGCCGCGGCGGGGTCGAATTCCGGATTGCCGACCAGGCCGAGCTGCTTGATCGCCTTGAGGGCGAGGTTGCGCGACATGATCACCTGCACCTGGCTGGCGACCGCCTGCTCGTCGACGATCTGCTGGTCGGCGCCGGGCTGGACGCCGGTCGGACGGGTGAAGGAGGATTCCTGCCCCTGCAGCAGGATGCTCGCCGTCGACTTGTACTTCGGCGGGATGAGCTGGACGACGATCGTCGCGCCGATCAACGCGACGAGGGTCGGGATCAGGATGCGCAGCTTCCTGGCCCACAGGGCGCGGGCGAGCGCGCCCAGATCCAGGTCGCCGCCGCGATCATCGCGGGCGGCCAACGGATCGTTGGCGTCGATGGAAGCTCGCATGTTTGGCCTCGGGGCGATGACGGGCGGGATCTGACAGCAACATGGTTGATGCCGCGTTAATACAGGCTCCGTTCGCGCCGCGCACGCGGGCCGGCGCCGGCCCGCGTCGCAGTTTGTTAACCATGATCGGCCTAGAAAGGCGAAGCCCTGTCCCTCCTGCGGGTTGTTGCCGATGTACCGCCTCCCAGCCCGATCTCCGCGATCCCTCGCCCCGTCGACTGCCCGGCGGCTGAGCATCGCCGTCATCGCGGCGAGCCTGGTTCTCGGCGGATGCACGACCCGGCGCTACGTCGCCTTCGAGGACGCACCCTATGCGCCCTACCGCCTGAGCGCCGGCGACAAGGTGCGGGTGCTGGTGTTCGGCCAGGAGAACCTGTCCAACATCTACTCGGTCGATGCCAGCGGCCGGATCTCGATGCCGCTGATCGGCAACGTGCCGGTGGCCGGGCGCACCACCAGCCAGCTGGAGGGCGAAGTCAGCGGCAGGCTGCGCAACGGCTTCGTGCGCGAGCCGCATGTGTCGATCGAGGTCGAGCAGTATCGCCCCTTCTTCGTCCTCGGCGAAGTCAATCAGGCCGGCCAGTTCCCCTTCGTCAATGGCCTGACCGCGCAGAACGCCGTCGCCATCGCCGGCGGCTTCTCGCCGCGCGCCCAGACGAACGGCGTCGAGGTCACGCGCATGATCGACGGCCAGTCGATCACCGGCTTCGTGCCGATCACCTATGCGCTGCGGCCCGGCGATACGGTCACGGTCAAGGAGAGGTGGTTCTGACGGCATCAAGGCCCGGCGCAGCCGCGCCGAGCCCGCATTCGCAGCTCCCCGCAGCAACCGCCGCGTCATTGCCAACGGGCGGCGGAGTGCTTAACTTGCGTCGAGTTTCCAGAGCCGCCTGAACCAATCGTCAAGCATTCGCAAGTCATTGTCTCCGGGTGAAGACCCGCCGGCCATGCGCGGCGGGGGAGACGGGATGCGTATCATGACCGATTTCAACCCCCGGACCAAGTTCGGGCCACAAGCGATCATGAGCTCGCCGGCGGACGACGGCGAGACAGGTCCGGTCGTCCTGTCCGAGCAGGCCCTCGATATCGCCAATCGTTTTTCCGACCGCCCGATCTCCCAGAGCATGCTGGCCGGCTGGGTCAGGATCATCGAGTTCGTCGCGGTCCTGGCCATCGGCTATGCCGTCTACCGGGGCTATGTCGTGCCGCGCAACGGCAGCGACCCGCGCTATTTCATCCCGCTCATCGCCGGCTCGCTGCTGGCCGTCGCCTTCATCCAGGCGGCGGACGGCTACAACGCCGGCGCGTTCCGCTCGATCTTCGGCCAGATCGGCCGCATCGCCGCAGCCTGGACGCTGGTCTTCGCCGCGTTCGCGGTGGCCGTCTTCTTCCTCAAGCTCGGCCAGATCTATTCGCGCTTCTGGTTCTCGGCCTGGTACGTCGCCGGCTTCGTCTTCTTCATGGTGTTCCGCGTCGGCCTGGCGATGGTGGTGCGCGGCTGGATGCGCGACGGCCGGCTGCAGCGCCGCGCCGTCATCGTCGGCGGCGGCGAGATGGCGGCCGAGCTGATCCGCTCGATCGAGGCCTCGACCGACAAGGACGTGCAGATCTGCGGCATCTTCGACGATCGTTCGGGCGACCGTTCGCCCGCCATCGTCCAGGGCTATCCGCGCCTGGGCACCGTCGCCGAGCTGGTCGCCTTCGCGCGTATCGCCAAGGTCGACATGCTGATCGTGTCGCTGCCGATCACCGCCGAGAACCGGCTGCTGCAGATCATGCGCAAGCTGTGGGTGCTGCCGGTCGACATCCGCCTCTCGGCCCACACCAACAAGCTGCGCTTCCGGCCGCGCTCCTACTCCTATATCGGCGCGGTGCCGTTCCTCGACGTGTTCGACAAGCCGATCGCCGACTGGGATTCCATCGTCAAGCGCTGCTTCGACCTGGTCTTCGCCAGCCTGGCCCTGCTCCTGCTGTCGCCGGTGCTGATCGGCACGGCGATCGCCATCAAGCTCGATTCGAAGGGGCCGGTGCTGTTTCGCCAGAAGCGCTACGGTTTCAACAACGAGGTTATCGACGTCTTCAAGTTCCGTTCGATGTATGCGGACAAGTGCGACTACGAGTCCAAGATCGCCGTCACCAAGGGCGATCCGCGCGTCACCCGCGTCGGGCGCTTCATCCGCAAGACCTCGATCGACGAATTGCCGCAGCTCATCAACGTGCTGCGCGGCAACCTCTCCCTGGTCGGGCCGCGCCCGCACGCGGTCGGCTCGAACACCCAGGACAAGCTGTGGGAATCGGTGGTCGACGGCTATTTCGCCCGCCACAAGGTCAAGCCGGGCGTGACCGGCTGGGCCCAGATCAGCGGCTGGCGCGGCGAGGTCGACACGCCGGAGAAGCTGCGCCGGCGCGTCGAGCACGACCTCTACTATATCGAGAACTGGTCGCCGCTGTTCGATCTCTACATCCTGTTCCGCACGCCGTTCGCGCTCCTCAACACCGAGAACGCCTATTGATGGCAAGCGGTGCGGCCGTCGCCGGCGCGGCCACGAGGCCGCGCTTCACCGTCAGCCCGGAGAGGCTGCGGCTCGGCACGCTCTGGCTGATGGTGTTCGGCGGCTCGATCACCATGATCGAGCCCTCGCCCTACGAGCTCCTCGGCATCCTCGCCATGGTCACCTGGATGTTCGGCGGCCTGAGACTACGGCAGGAGATGATGCCGATCCTGCTGCTGGTCCTCGTCTATATGCTGGGCGCCACCATCACCCTCATCCCGGTGATGCACCTGCCCAAGACGGTGCTGTGGACCTGCGTCGGCTGGTTCCTGGCCTTCACCGGCCTGTTCTACATGATGGTGCTGTCCGAGCACACGGTGGAGCGCCTCGACGTGCTGGTGCGGGCCTATATCGCTACGGCGGTGACGTGTTCGATCATCGGCATTCTCGGCTATGCACGGCTGCTGCCGGGCTCCGAGGCGCTGCTGCTCTATTCCCGCGTCAAGTCGACCTTCCAGGATCCCAACGTGTTCGGGCCGTTCCTGGTGCTGCCGGCGCTGATCCTGGTGCAGCGGCTCTATATCGACGGCATAAACGGCGCGGGGCGCAACGCGCTGGCGCTGATGATCATCATGGCCGGCCTGTTCCTGTCGTTCTCGCGCGGCGCCTGGGGCCATTTCGTCGGCTCGGCGGCGCTGATGACGCTGATGACGCTGTGGTGCGCCCGCTCCAGGCAGTTGCGCACCCGCGTGGTGGTGCTGTGCCTCCTGGGGGTCGCCGCCCTGGCGCTGCTGATCATGGCGCTCCTGTCCTTCGACGCCGTCAGCCAGCTGTTCGCCGAGCGCGCCAGCCTCGAGCAGAATTACGACCTCGGCCAGTTCGGCCGCTTCAACCGCCACTGGCTCGGCTTCGTCCTGGCGCTCGACCGGCCCATCGGCATCGGCATGCTGCAGTTCGGCCCGATGTTCGGCGAGGACACGCACAATTCCTATCTCAACGCCTTCATGTCCTATGGCTGGATCGGCGGCATCACCTGGCCGGCGATCGTGGTGCTGACCCTGTTCGCCGGCTGGAAATATTGCCTGAAGCCAAGCCCCTGGCGCCATATCTTCATCTGCGTGATGGCGACCTACCAGATCGTGGTGCTGGAGGCGTGGATCATCGACATCGACCATTGGCGCCATGTCTGGCTGCTGTTCGGCGCGGTCTGGGGCCTTGCCATCGCCACGGCCCGGCTGGAGCGGGGCGAGCCGAGCAGCCTGGCCGAAGCCGCCGCCCCCGCCATGCGCCGGGGACGGCGCATGTTGTGACGCTGTTCAACAGAAACGAAATGTACAAAAATCGCATGTGTTGCGACTGAATGTGAAATGCGCTACGCAGGGGGCGTCGCCTTCGAGACAGATCGCCATGTCCCGGTGGCGGAGAGTGCCGGCAGGACGCGAACGGCAGGCTTGCCGGGCGCCGTGGAACGGGACAGGGTTGCGCCCACGGCGACCAGCCGCACCGACCGGACACCGAGGTCCGAGCCGCTCCGATCGGGAGGGCTGGGGTCTCGGCCATGGCGAGACGATCATCGGGACGAAGCTTCATGAGCCGCACGCCGACCCAGACCGAGCCGGGGCGCATCGCGCCGCTTTCGGTGTTGCCGGTGTTCTACCGCCTGAGCGGCAAGCGCGCGGTGGTAGCGGGGCAGAGCGGCGCAGCGGCGTGGAAGGCCGAGCTGCTGGCGGCGTCGGGCGCGGCCGTCGAGATCTATGCCCCCTCCCCCTCCCCGGAGCTCGCGGAGGTCCTTGCCCGCAGCGACGGCCTCATCCGGCACGCAGCCCGGGCCTGGACGGCGCCGGACCTCGCCGGCGCCGCGCTGGCCGTCGCCGATGCGGCGGACGAAGAGGAAGCGCAGGCCTTTCGCGACGCCGCCCGCGTCGCGGGCGTGCCGATCAACATCGTCGATCGCCCGGCCTTCTGCGACTTCCAGTTCGGCTCCATCGTCAACCGCTCGCCGCTGGTCGTCGGCATTTCCACCGACGGCGCCGCCCCGGTGTTCGGCCAGGCCATCCGCGCCCGAATCGAGACGCTGCTGCCGCACGGCTTCCAGAAATGGGCCGAGGCCGCCCGCGCCTGGCGGCCGCTGGTGCAGGCACTGTCCCTCTCCTTCGCCGCCCGCCGCCGCCTCTGGGAACGGTTCGCGCGCCAGGCACTGGGCCGTCCCGACCGCGGGCCGACCGACGCCGATCGCGCCGCGTTGCTCGATGCCTCCGGCCTCGATGCCGAGCGATCCGCGACGGGAACAGTGACGCTGGTCGGCGCCGGCCCCGGCGATCCCGAACTGCTGACCCTCAAGGCCGTACGGGCGCTCCAGTCCGCCGACGTGATCCTGCACGACGACCTCGTCGCCGACGCGGTGCTCGACTTCGCCCGCCGCGAGGCCCGGCGCATGGTGGTGGGCAAGCGCGGGCGCCGTCCCTCGTGCAAGCAGGACGACATCAACGCGCTGATGGTGTCCCTGGCCGCGGGCGGCAAGCGCGTCGTCCGCCTCAAGGGCGGCGATCCCCTGGTTTTCGGCCGGGCCGGCGAGGAGATCGCCGCCTGCCGGGCCGCCGGCATACCCGTCGAGGTGGTGCCGGGCGTGACGGCGGCATTGGGGGCGGCGGCGCGGCTGGAGGTGTCGCTCACCCATCGCGATCATTCGCGGCGCCTGCAATTCGTCACCGCCCACTCCCGCCAGGGCCGGCTGCCCGACGATCTCGACTGGAAGGCTCTCGCCGATCCCGCGGCGACCACCGCGGTCTATATGGGCAAGGCCGTGCTCGGCGAATTCGCCGAGAAGCTGGTCGGCGCCGGCATGGCTCCGGCGACGCCGGCGATCATCGTCGAATACGCCACGCGGGCGGAGGAACGGATCTTTCACGCCAGCGTCGGCACCATGGCCGCCGCGCTCGCCAGCGAACCGCTCGACGGCCCCTGCATCATGCTGATCGGCGCCGCGCTCGCCGAGGCCCGGCCCGCCGACCTGTCGCCGCTCGTCGAGCAGGCGCTCCTGCGGGTCCAGGCGTAGATTACGTATGGTCATCTCCTCTTGCCCGACGGCCTTCGCCGTGATGATGTGTGGCCGAATCCGCTCCGGGAGGGCTGAAGGTGACCAACAAGAATCATATCGAGGGCTTGAAGGCCTTGCGGGCCGATCTGGTCGAACGCCGCAGGGATGCGGTCGGCAAACGCGAGAACGCGGACGCCAAGACGGTCGCCACCAGCGTCGAGCACTGGCAGCGCCTGATCGAGGCCATCGACCGGGCCCTCGCCGACGAGGAGGAATCGGCTCCGGCCCCGCGCTCGAGGGCGAATGCGGCCAAGGCGACGACCTGATTTCCCGAGGTCCGCCTGCCTCCGGCCGCCAAGCCCGCGTTTCGGCCCGGGCGACGGTCCGATCACGGCGTGGCCCTCGCCGCCATTAAGGGCTTGCGCCACGCGCCGAAAATCCCTAGAGGATCACCACCCAATGGGTGTCGGAGCGTAGCGCAGCCCGGTTAGCGCACTAGTCTGGGGGACTAGGGGTCGGAGGTTCGAATCCTCTCGCTCCGACCATTGGAACCAACGAAATCGACGACTTAAGAAGCGGTCCGCATTGAGACCCCCTGGAGCGGAACGGCAATCTGTGGCTGGGTTTTGCCGGGCCGCGAGAGAAAAGTCCCGACCGGCGTCCCACGATTGTTCACGCACCGCAGCGAATCGCATGCAGATGCCTGACCCGACATTCCGACGGGATCGGGCCGAATTGCCGGGCGAGGCGCCGACCTTGTCGGACGACGCCTGACGCGGGAGCACGACGCCGCGCCCGGCGTCGTGTCGGTCTCGGTCCGTGCGGCGGACGGACGGCTTCATGCCGCTTCCCTCCGTTGGGCCTGGAAAGCCTCCCGCAAGCCCGGTGCCTGCCCCGGCCACGTCTAACCGTCAGACAAGGCCTGCGTCAGTTCCGCCGCCGTGAACACGCGTTGCGCGCGCAGGAAGTCGCGGAACGCCAGGAACATGGCGCGGTTGTCGCGGGCATAGTCCATCATTTGCGGCAGTTCGCCCGGCTGCCGGCAGATCGGGATCGGCAGTCCCGACCAGGAAACCAGCGCTTCGATCTTGTGGCTGTTGCTGGGCGAGGCGACGAAGGGGGCGCCGGCCAGGCCCGCGGCATAGACGCCGTGATGCTGGCCGGTGAGATAGAGGTCGACGGAGCGCAGCGTGGCGACGATGTCCTCCAGCGCGCCGGCATTGACGAGCAGCTTGGGGGCCTCGATGCCGGCGAAGACGGCGGCATGGGGCGAAGCCGGATGAACGCCGCCGAGCACGACGCCGCCGAGATCGGCGAGCGGCGTGCCCTTGCCGTCGCCGGCGAACAGGGGGTCGGCCGCCGAATCGAGGAAGACCTCGGGTTGCCCGCCGAAGCCGCGGGCATGGTCGGCGCTGAACGGCTCGCGGACGGAGAAGAAGTCGAGGCGACGCAACACGTCGGGATGACGGTTCTCGTATTGCTGGAACAGGGCATTGACCAGGAGGGTGCGCTTGCCGCGCGCCTGGCCTTCCGCGATCATGTCGAGGAGGAAATTCGCACGGGGGGAATCGTGGTGGATGCTCCCCTCGCCGTTCACGAACACCACATCGCAGGCCTCCATGGCATCCTTGTCGTATCGCAGCTGGCCGACCCGGTGGGTGGCGATGATCTCGGCCTCGCCGAGGTGGTGGCGCAGCGAGCGCATCACGGCCCGGCAGCCGGCATGGGCCGTTCCCGACGTATCGTTGAAGAAGTAGATTTTCGGCTTCTGCATGAAGTGTCTCGTTCTCACCAGTTCCTATCGGACGCTCTCGAACTACAAGCCCGTTCTGGACGCGATGGCCGCGCGCGGCGATCGGGTCGAATTCGTCTGGCTCGAGGCAGCGCGCGGCCTTCCCGGCCAGGCCCCGCGGGACTTCGGCCTGCGCCCCGTGGCCGAGCGTACCGATGCGTCATACACCCCTCCCGCCGCGACCAACCCGTTCTGGGCGCTGCTCGCGCGCGCCTTCGAGGAGCACGAGCCCGAGCTCCTGTTTTGCGACGACATGGCGCATTGGCCGGCCATCCGCGTCGCCGGCTTCACGCGCGAGCATCACCCCCGTACCCTCATCATCGCATGCCAGCATGGGGTCTATCAGCCCTGGAACGGCATGAACGAGTCCTTTGTCGCAGACTATTTCTTCTGCTTCGGCCGGAGGCACGTCCTGAACTTCGACGAGAGGCACTGGCCCAGGGTCTTTCCCGTCGGCCTGCCGAAACTCGACCCGCTGCTGTCGATGGCGCCCGGCGAGGGTGACCATGTCCTTTTCTTCGCCCAGTCCGCCCCGCAGGCGCATATCGTCCGCCCGCTGCTCCTGGACCTGCGCGAGAAGATCGGCCTGCCGGTCCGGGTCCGGCCGCATCCGGGGCACCCCGCCGCCTATGATGCGTTGCAGGATGACTTCCCCTTCCTCTCCCCCCTCGACGATCCGATCGACCAGATCCGGTCGTCCAAGCTCCTCCTGACCACGCATTCGACCGCCCTGCTCGAAGCCCTGTTCCTCGGCAGGGATTGCGTCCTCCTGCCCTCGTTCGGGCTGACCGATTTCACCTTCTATCCCGGGATCGCGACGGACTTCAGCGCCGACAAGGTGCTGGCGGCCCTCAGGAAGCTGCAGCGCGAGACGGCCGGGGTCGAGCGTTTCCTGGCGCAGGTCTGCGGCGGCCGGCAGGACCGGGCCACGGCCCGGGCGCTCGCCATGGTCGATGCCCTGCTCGAGCATCACCGGTCGGGCCGTGCGCCCGGCCGCTGGTGGCAGGAGGACGGGCCGGTCCGCGTGCTGATGGCCGGGGAGCATCCGCTCTGCCGCCTGCTCTGATGCGGCTCGGCGCGGCCTCAGAACCCGGCCGCGTCGTCCGCCATCTCGTCGCCGTCGGCGAGGTCGTAGCCGAGGCGCCGGGCGGCGCTGGTGATGTGCCGGCGCATCGCCTCGCGCGCCGCCGCCGGCGAGCGGGAAAGGATGGCATCGTGGATGGCGGTGTGCTCGGCGATGTTCATGGCCGCCAGGCGCCCGTCCGGGTCGCTCTGGTTGTGGCGCATGAACATGATGCTCTGGCGCATCTGGCCGGAGAGGAAGCCGACGACGGTGGCGATATAGGGATTGCCGGTCGCCTGGGCGACGACCCGGTGGAAATCGAGGTCGGCGGCGACGCCGTCCTGGGCCCAGTCCACGGCCGAGCGCATCCGTTCCAGCGCGGCGGAAACGGCGGCGCGCTGCTGCGCGTCGGCACGCAGCGCCGCCAGGCCGGCGGCGCGGATCTCCAGGATGGCCCGCAGCTCGAACACATTCTGGAACACCAGCCGGTCGCTCATCAGCTCCGCGTCGATGCGCAGCGTCGCGGTGGCCTCGCTGCTGACCACGAAGGCGCCGACGCCCTGGCGCGACTGCACCACGCCATCGGAGCGCAGCCGTGCGATCGCCTCGCGGATGACGTTGCGGCTGACGCCGAAGCGCTCGGCCAGGGTCTGCTCGGTCGGCAGGCGATCGCCCTGCTTCAGATGACCCTGGGCGATCTCCTGGGTGATCGCCGCGGCGACACGCGAGGGCAACTGCGGCATCCGCCCAAGCGCGGCGATGTTCGTCGGGTTTGCGTCACGCGTCATGCATCACGTCGCCGGGTTCCTCGATGGGCATGTCGGGTCGAGCGGCCGCCGCGAGGGAGCCGCAAGCGCTTCTAGAGCAAAGCGCGTTTGGTGGAAACGCGCTTTGCTCTAACTCCTTGTTTCGACGCCTCTTTGCGACTTGACGCGATTCCGTCAAATCGCAAAACGCTTTAGCCTTGCGATCGAAGGAACGTCACGCCGATTTTTCCGCTCCTTCCTCGTCTGCCACCGGATTCTTTCATTGGTAGGCTTGTCCTACAACCGGACCGTCTGATATGCATAGCGGATAAGAAGTCGTCGGTCGAGCGTCGCTCGCCGCAACGACCGAAGGAGGAGGCGCTGATCCATTCGGAAGAGTCCGGAGGCTGATGCCGTGCCAACCGCCCGGCCGCCGATCCGCACGGACCTTCCGGATGACCCGCCAGCACTGATCACGCGGCCGAGCCGCGTCCGCCGGGTGCCTGCGCGCGGCGGCGGCGGCCGACCGCGATGGACTGCGCCGTCCGGCCTGCAGGCCGGGGGCGATCGCATGGCCTGGACCCGGGAGGACCCGCAGCAATGACCGTCACTCGACGCCAGTTCTCACTGAGCCTTGCCGCCGCCGCATCGGCCGCGGCTTTCCCGCCGCTCGCCCGCGCCGAGGGCGGCAAGACCATCGCGCTGATGTTCGACGCCTTCGACTCCGATTTCTGGATCACCGGCAACGCCATCCTGAAGGCCAAGGCCAAGGCGAACGGCTGGACCACGCTGGAGACCATCTCCAATCGCGACCAGAACAAGCAGAACGATCAGGTCAAGGCGATGGTGGAGCGCAAGGTCGACGGGATCGTCTTCATCCCGACCGACAACAACGCGGCCATTCCGGCGATCCGCACGGCCAACGCCGCCAACGTGCCGATCATCTTCTTCAACCGGCCGCCGGCGCCCAACGACAACAAGTACATCGCCATCCAGGCCGACAACCGCAAGATCATGCAGCTGACGGTGCAGGCCCTGGTCGACATCGCCAAGAAGCAGGGCGGCAAGTACAAGGCCTGCCTGCTGATCGGCGATCTCGGCGACAACAACGCGGTGCAGCGCCGGGACGGCGCCCTCGACATCCTCGACCAGAACAAGGATCTCGTCGAAGTCGTCTCCCGCGTCGCCACCGAGTGGAACACGGACAAGACTTTCGCCGGCCTCACCAACGCCATCCAGGCCAATCCGGACATCAACCTGCTGATCTCGCCCTCGGATTCGCAGGACGCCGTGATCGAGCAGGTGCTCAAGGCCGCCGGCAAATGGCACAAGAGCGGCGAGGAGGGCCATGTCCTGTTCTCCGGCTTCGACGGCGATCAGAACGGCTACAGGCTGCTCGATACCGGCTACATGGACGTCAACGGCGTCCAGAACCTCTTCTACGAGGTCGACCTCGCCTACAACGCCTTCAAGGACATCTGGGCCGGCAAGCAGCCCGAGCAGATGCTGGTCGACCCGGGCTTCGCCATCAGCCAGGCGAATCTCGCCGCCAAGCGCGAGGACATGTGGGGCTACCATGTGTGGAAGGAAAAGAACCCGTAGGCGGAGCCTGCGGCTCCAAGCGATGCCGAGAGCATGACCCGTGACTGATATCGGCGGCGCCTTGTCGGAGACGGCGGGCGGGACCAAGTCCCGCCCGGTGCGCCTCATGCGCCGGATGCTGTTCTCGGACTATCTCGTCCTCTACCTCACCGTGGCCTATGTGCTGGCGATCGCGCCGATCGTGCCGGAGATCCTCAGCCCGACCAATCTGCGCGACATCTTCCTGCAAGTCCTGCCGCTGTTCATCGCCGCGATCGGGCTGATGCTGGTGCTGATGGTGGCGCAGATCGACCTCTCGGCCACCTCGATCATGGCGATGGCGAGCGTCGTCGGCGCCTCGATCATGACCAGCCAGGGCGGTTACCTCGCCGGCAGCGCCTGGGCCCCGGCGGCGGCGATCGTGGCCTTCCTGGTAGTCGGCCTGGCGATCGGCGCCCTCAACGGCATGTGCACGACCCTGTTCGGCATGCCCTCCTTCCTGGTGACGCTGACGACCATGATGTTCTTCAGCGGCTCGGCCATCTGGTACACGGCCGGCCACACCAGCTCGGGCTCCAGCATCGGCAGCCTGCCGTCGGGCTTCCTCGAGCTCGGCTATGGCGGCGTGCTCGGCATCCCCTATGCCGCCCTGATCACCCTGGCGATCGCCGTCGGCGTCCACCTTGCCCTGTCGCGCACGGTGTTCGGCCGCTGGCTGTTCGCCGTCGGCCTCAACCCGCAGGCGGCGGCGATCTCCGGCGTGCCGGTGCGGCGGGTGGTGATTTCGACCTTCGTCCTCTCCGGCCTGTTCTCCGCCGTCGCCGCCGTCATCTACACCGGCCGGCTCGAGGCGGGCACGCCGATCCTCGGCCAGCGCATCCTGCTCGACGTCATCGGCGCGGCGGTGATCGGCGGCGTCAGCCTGTTCGGCGGCAGCGGCAAGGTCGGCGGCGTGTTTCTCGGCGTGCTGTTCCTCAGCGTCGTCGACAACGGCCTGCAGCTGCTCGGCCTGTCGCTCTCGGCCGTCTACGCCATCAAGGGCGGGGTGATCCTGTTCGCGGCCGTGACGGACGCGGTGCGCCACCGCGTCATCGCGCGCGGAGGCTGACGGTGATGGCCGAGCTGCTGCTGCGCATCCGCAATCTCGACAAGAGCTTCTTCGGCGTGCCGGTGCTGCGCGACGTCGGCTTCGACCTGCGCAGCGGCCATGTGCTCGGCCTGGTCGGCGAAAATGGCTCGGGCAAGTCGACGACCATGAACATCCTCGGCGGCATCCACCAGCGCGACGGCGGACGCATCGAGCTCGACGGCCGCGAGATCGCGCCGCGCAGCTCGCGCGAGGCGCAGGCGCTCGGCATCGCCTTCATCCACCAGGAGCTCAGCCTCTTTCCCAACCTCAGCATCGAGGAGAACATCTTCCTCGACCATTTCCCACGGCTCGGCCGGCTGCCCTTCATCGATCGCCGCCGCATGCGCGAGAGGGCGCGGGCGGCGCTCGACCTCGTCGACCTCAAGCTGCCGCCGGGCACGCCGGTCGGCCGCCTGGCTCCGGGCGAACGCCAGCTGGTGGAGATCGTCAAGGCGCTGAGCCGCGAGGCGCGGCTGATCATCTTCGACGAGCCGACCACCTCGCTGACGGCCCGCGAGTCCGAGCGCCTGTTCGGCATCATCGAGCGCCTGCGCGGCCAGGGCCTCGGCGTGATCTATATCAGCCACATCCTCGGCGACGTGATGCGCCTGTGCGACGACATCGTCGTGCTGCGCGACGGCCAGGTGACGGCGGCCGAGCCGCGCGCCGCCTTCAGCATCGAGCGGATGATCACGCTGATGGTCGGGCGCACCATCGACCACCTGTTCCCCGAGCGTGCGGGCACGCCGGACCGCAGCCGCGCCGCCCTGTCGGTGCGCGGCGTGTCCCAGCCCGGCATCGCCCGCGACATCGCCTTCGACCTCTACCCCGGCGAGGTGCTCGGCGTCTCCGGCCTGATGGGCGCGGGCCGCTCGGAGCTGGCCCGCATCCTGTTCGGCCTGGACGGCTACGCCAGCGGCGAGATCCGGGTCGGCGACGCCAGGCTGCCGCCGCGCTCGCCGCGCGCGGCCATGGAGCACGGCCTTGCCTTCCTCACCGAGGACCGGCGCGGCGAGGGGCTGATGATGGAAGCCTCGATCCGCGACAACATCGTGCTGCCCTCCCTGCCCGACCGGGCGAGCCCGTTCCTGCGCCTCCTGCGCCCGGCCGAGCTCGGCGCGGAGGCGCAGGCCATGGCGCAGGCCGTGCGCGTCAACGCCCGCTCGCTCGACCGCACCGCCGTGCGCACCCTGTCGGGCGGCAACCAGCAGAAGGTGGTGATCGGCAAATGGCTGATGCGCCGCCCCTCCATCTTCATCCTCGACGAGCCGACCCGCGGCATCGATGTGGGCGCCAAGTACGAGGTCTACAAGATCATCAACCAGCTGGTGGCGGAGGGTGCCGCGGTCCTGTTCATCTCCTCGGAGATCGAGGAGCTGATCGGCATGACCGATCGGATCATGGTCATGGCGCGCGGCGAGGTCCGCGGCTTCCACGACCGGGCCGGCTACCGGCGCGAGACGCTGCTGCGCGCGGCGCTCTGGGACTGACGGAGGCCCGCCATGCCGTTCAGCCGCCACAGGCTCATCCTCCTCCTGCTGCAGTTCGCGCCGCTCCTGCTGTTCGCCGCGCTGTTCATCGCCTTCGGCAGCCAGTCGGACCGCTTCCTGACCTTCGCCAACCTGCGCAACATCGTCACCCAGTCGACCCATGTGGCGGTGATGGCCATCGGCATGACCTTCGTGCTGCTGGTGCGCGGCGTCGACCTCTCGATCGGCTCGGTGATGTACCTTGTCGCGGTGGTGCTCGGCCTCTACCTCTCCGCCCTGCCGCTGGCGGTCTCGATCCCGGCGATCCTGCTGATCGGCCTTGCTTTCGGGGCGGTCAACGCCTGGTTCACCACCTATCTGCGCATCGCTCCCTTCGTCACCACGCTTGCCACCCTGTTCATCGGCCGGGGCTTCGCCCTCTACCTCTCGGAGACCAAGATGGTGTTCCAGAGCGAGGTGGTGCAGACGCTCGGCCGCTCCTCGGCGCTGGGCGTGCCCTGGGCGATCTGGATCCTGGCGGCCGTGGCCGCGACGGCCTGGCTGGTCCTGACGCAGACGCCGTATGGCCGGCAGATCTACGCCGTCGGCGCCGATCCGGAGGCGGCGGCCAAGGCGGGGATTGCCGTCAAGCCGATCATCTTCTCGGTGTTCTGCATCTGCGCCGTCTGCGCCGCCATCGGCGCGCTGATCTCGGTGTCGCAGGTCGGCGCCGCCGCCGCGACCTTCGGCTACCAGAAGGAGTTCCCGGTGATCGCAGCCGCCGTCCTCGGGGGCACCAGCCTGTTCGGCGGCCGCGGCGGCGTGCTCGGCAGCATCTTCGGCGCCGTCCTGGTGCAGACTACCGAGAACGGCCTGGTGATGCTCAACGCCGACCCGTACCTCTATCCCCTGGTCAACAGCGCCATCATCTTCGTCGCCGCCTGGGTCGACGGCCAGCGCACCGCGATCGCCGAACGGCTCGAGCAGCGCAAGATCCGCGTCGAGCCGAGCTGAGCCCTCCCCCGTCACAGGACATGGACCCATGACCCGACATCCCTTCACCGCCGCCGACCTCGAACTGCTCCAGCGCTGGGACACGCCGACCATCTGCAACGGCCTGGAACTGATCGTGCCGGAGCGGCGCGCCGTCGGCTTCACGGTCGAGCCGATGGTCGCGGTCGACCGCAAGCTGCCGCCGATCGTCGGCCTCGCCCGCACCGGCCTGATCCGGGCCAAGGAGCCGCCGCGCGGGCCGATCCCGCCGCGCGAGGACTGGTACGACTATGTCGCCGCCGGGGACCTGCCGACCATCGCCGTGATCCAGGATATCGACGATCGGCCGGGCTACGGCGCCTTCTGGGGCGAGGTGCAGACCACGGTGCATCGCGGCCTGGGCGTGACGGGCTGCGTCACCAACGGCTCGTTCCGCGACCTCGACATGCTGGCGCCCGGCTTCCAGATCATCGGCGGACGGATCGGGCCGAGCCACGCCCACGTGCACATGGTGGCGATGGGCGGCGACGTGAACATCCTCGGCATGGCCGCCGGCCATGACGACGTCATCCATGCCGACTTCCACGGCGCCGTGGTCATCCCCGCCGACGCGGTGCGCCGGCTGCCGGCGGCGATCGAATTGGTGTCGCGGCGCGAGAAGGTCATCCTCGACATGGCGCGCGCGCCGGGCTTCAACAGCGCCGCCATGCGCGAAGCCCTCAGGCGCGCCGGCGAGATTCACTGACCCCGTATCGCCGGAGCGCCCGGCAGGAAGGAGACATGTCGTGGCCACTCCCCCGTTCCGCGTCGGCGTGATCGGTTGCGGCTTCTTCGCCGAGAATCACCTGGCCGCCTGGGCCGGCATGCCGGATGTCGTCCTGGCCGCGGTCTGCGACCTCGACGCGTCGAAGGCGCAGGCCGCGGCGGCCAAATTCGGCGCGGGCGCGGCCTATGCGGACGCCGACGCGATGCTCGCGGCGGAAAGGCTCGACTTCGTCGACATCGTCACGACCATGGGCTCGCATGCCGCCCTGGTCGGCCTCGCCGCCCGGCATCGCCTGCCGGTGATCGTGCAGAAGCCGCTGGCGCCGAGCTGGGAGGCCTGCCGCGCCATCGTCGAGACCTGCCGGGACGCCGGCATCCCGATGATGGTGCACGAGAACACCCGCTTCCTCACCCCGGTGCGCAAGGCGCGCGAGGCGATCGACCAGGGCGCCATCGGCAAGCCGACCTGGGGGCGCATCGCCTTCCGCACCGGGCACGACATCTACGGCAAGCAGCCCTATCTCGCGACCGAGGAGCACTTCGTCCTGCTCGACCTCGGCGTGCACATGCTCGACGTGGCGCGCTACCTGCTCGGCGACGTGTCGCGGCTCTACTGCCAGAGCGAGAGCATCAAGCCGGGGATCCGCGGCGAGGACATGGCCACCACCATGCTGCGGCACGAGGCGGGCGCCACCAGCGTGGTCGAGTGCAGCTATGCCAGCCCGCTCCATCCCGATCCCTTCCCCGAGCTGACCCTGCAGGTCGAGGGCACGCGCGGCAGCCTGCGGGTCGATCCGGGCTATCGCATGAGCGTCTTCGGCGACGGCGCGGCGCGGGAGGTCGACGTCTCGCCCAGGCTGTTCGCCTGGTCGACGCCGCCCTGGCACGGCACGCAGGAAAGCGTGGTGCGGACCCAGGAGCATTGGGTGCACTGCCTGCGCGAGGGCCTCGAGCCCGAGACCTCCGGCGCCGACAGCCTCAAGACCTACGGCCTGGTCTGGGGCGCCTATGAATCCGCCCGCGGCGGCCGGGCGGTGACGCCCCTGGATCGGCGGCCCTGACCCGATCCTTCCCGGCAGGCCGGCCCGTCCGCCCCGCCGCAACCCCGGAGGCACCCATGACCTCGCCCCGCATCGGCCTGACTGCAGACCTGTTCGACACGCGCGGGCAGCCGATGTTCGGACCGGGCCCGCTCGAGCTGCTGCGCGAGGCGGGCCTTGCCTGGACGGTGCTGCCGCGCGACGGCGGCGTGATCGACCCGGCGGCGGTGGCGGCTTGCGATGCCCTGCTGATCGGCGGCTCGCGCCTCGGCGAAGCCTCGCTGGCCGAGGACGGCGGCCGGCTGCGCCTCGTGGCGCGCAACGGCGTCGGCTATGATGCCGTCGACACCGCGGCGCTGACCCGGCGCGGCATCCTCCTGACCAACTCGCCGGTGGCGGTGCGCCATCCCGTCGCCGCCATGGCCCTCACCTTCATGCTGGCGCTGGGCCAGCGCCTGCCGCTGAAGTCGCGCCTGCCGCGAGAGGGCCGCTGGGCCGAGCGCGGCGACTATCCCGGCGTCGGCCTGCCCGGCCGCACGCTCGGCATCGTCGGGCTCGGCGGCATCGGCCGCGAACTCGTGCGCCTGGTCCAGCCCTTCGGCATGCGCATCCTCGCCGCCGATCCCTTCGTCGGCCCCGGGCAGGTCGCCGGCCTGCCGGTCGAGCTGATGGCGCTCGACGCGATGCTGGCGCAGGCCGACTTCGTCGTCGTCGCCTGTCTGCTCGACGATACCACGCGCAAGCTGATCGATGCGCGGCGCCTGGCGCTGATGCGGCCGACCGCCTTCCTGATCAACGTCGCCCGCGGCCCGATCGTCGACGAGACGGCGCTCATCGCCGCCCTGCAGGCCGGCGCCCTCGCCGGCGCCGGCCTCGACGTGTTCGAGCGCGAGCCGGTCGACCCGGCCAGCCCGCTGCTGGCGATGGACAATGTCGTCGCCACGCCCCACTCGCTGTGCTGGACCGACGGCTTCGTCGACGGCGTCGCCCGCGATGCGGTCAGGGGCATCATCGCGGCGATCGCCGGGCGGCTGCCGGAGCATGTCGTCAACCGGGCGGCGCTCGATCATCCGCGGGTTGGGGGATGGCGGGGGCAGCCGGCAGGCGGGATGTGACGAAGCCCGGCGGTCGTTCGACCGGTCTGCCATGTCGGCTCGATCGGTCGCGATCGGTGGCAATCGTGCTATGATCATCCATCGGTCTGCGTGTTGTTTCGTTGGGCGTTGCCCCCTGCCTCAGCGAGGACTGCAATGGCTGCCAAGGACATCAAATTCTCGTCCGACGCGCGCGACAAGGTGCTGCGCGGCATCGACGTGCTCGCCAACGCCGTCAAGGTCACCCTCGGCCCGAAGGGCCGCAACGTCGTGATCGAGAAGTCGTTCGGCGCTCCCCGCGTCACCAAGGACGGCGTCACCGTCGCCAAGGAAATCGAGCTCGCCGACAGGTTCGAGAACATGGGCGCCCAGATGGTGCGCGAGGTGGCGACCAAGACCAGCGAGACGGCCGGCGACGGCACCACCACCGCGACCGTGCTGGCCCAGGCCATCGTCCGCGAGGGCGCCAAGTCGGTGGCCGCCGGCATGAACCCGATGGATCTGAAGCGCGGCATCGACCTCGCGGTCGCCGCGGCGATCAAGAGCATCGCCGACCAGTCCAGGACGGTCGCCAACTCCGCCGAGATCGCCCAGGTCGGCACCATCTCGGCCAACGGCGAGGAGGCGATCGGCCGGATGATCGCCGAAGCGATGCGCAAGGTCGGCAAGGAGGGCGTGATCACGGTCGAGGAGGCCAAGAGCCTCGACACCGAAGTCGACATCGTCGAGGGCATGCAGTTCGACCGCGGCTACCTCTCGCCCTACTTCATCACCAACGCCGAGAAGATGATCGCGGACCTCGAGGACCCCTACATCCTCATCCACGAGAAGAAACTGACCTCGCTGCAGCCGCTGCTGCCGGTGCTCGAGGCGGTGGCGCAGGCCGGCAAGCCGCTGCTGATCGTCGCCGAGGACGTCGAGGGCGAGGCCCTGGCCACCCTGGTCGTCAACAAGCTGCGCGGCGGCCTCAAGATCGCCGCCGTCAAGGCTCCGGGCTTCGGCGACCGTCGCAAGGCCATGCTCGAGGACATCGCCATCCTCACCGGTGGCCAGGTGATCTCCGAGGACCTCGGCATCAAGCTCGAGAACGTGACGCTCCAGATGCTCGGCCGCGCCAAGACGGTGACGGTCGAGAAGGAGAAGACCACGATCGTCGACGGCGTCGGCAAGAAGAAGGACATCGAGGGCCGCATCGCGCAGATCAAGGCGCAGATCGAGGAGACCACCTCGGACTACGACCGCGAGAAGCTGCAGGAGCGCCTGGCCAAGCTGGCCGGCGGCGTCGCGGTGATCCGCGTCGGCGGCTCGACCGAGGTGGAGGTCAAGGAGAAGAAGGACCGCGTCGACGACGCGCTCCATGCCACCCGCGCCGCGGTGCAGGAAGGCATCGTCCCCGGCGGCGGCGTCGCCCTGCTGCGCGCCAGGACGGCCGTGGCCAAGCTCGGCTCCGACAATGCCGACATCCGCGCCGGCATCAAGATCGTCGAACGGGCGCTCGAAACGCCGATCCGGCAGATCTGCGAGAACTCGGGCGTGGACGGCTCGATCGTCGTCGGCAAGATCCTGGAAAAAAAATCCAGGAGCTTCGGCTTCGACGCCCAGACGGAAGAGTATGTCGACCTCGTCGAGAGGGGCATCGTCGACCCGGCCAAGGTCGTGCGCACCGCCCTGCAGGACGCCGCTTCGGTCGCTTCGCTCCTCATCACCACCGAGGCGATGATTGGCGAAGTCCCCAAGCCTCCGGCTCCGGCCCCGGCTGGTCCGCCCGGCGGCATGGGCGGCATGGATTTCTAGGGCGTGCGATCAGATAGGGGCCGGGGGCGTCCGCCCCTGCGCCGCCTGGCATCGGGAACACGGCGCTAGGCCGTGAAGCCGAACGGCGACAGCGTCTTCACGAACTCCGAGTCGCGCGGCTCCTTGCCGATCGGCGGCGCGGCGCGCTGGGCGCAGTCCGGGCGGGGGCAGAGGCGGCAATTGACGCCGATCGGCGTCGGCTCGATGGTCTTGAGATCGATGCCGCGACTGTAGACGAGGCGCTCCGCCGATTTCAGGTCGCAGGCCAGGCCGATGGCGAAGACCGGCTCCGGCCGGCCCCAGGGCGTCAGGCCGCGCCGCACCGCCCGGGCGACGGAGAAATAGCGCTCGCCGTCCGGCATCTCGACGACCTGGGTCAGGATGCGGCCGGAAGCCTCGAAGGCCTTGTGCACGTTCCACAGCGGGCAGGTGCCGCCGAACCGCGAGAACGGGAAGCCGCCCGAGGACAGGCGCTTGGAGACGTTGCCGGCCGCGTCCAGGCGGATCATGAAGAAGGAAACGCCGCGGCTCTTGGTGCGCTGCAGCGTCGTCAGCCGGTGGCAGACCTGCTCGAAGCTCATTTCGAAGCGCTGGCCGATCAGGTCGATGTCGTATCCGGTCTCCTCGGCCGCCTTGAAGAAGCGGGCATAGGGCATCAGCAGCGCCGCGGCGAAGTAGTTGAGCAGCGTGATCCGGAACAGCTTCTTGGCCTGATCGTCGACGAGGCCGGCCGTGGCGACCAGCGGCTGTATCGCTGCGTCCGCCTCCAGCGCCGCGATCTGGAACGCCATCTGGAACAGGCGCGAGGACGGCTCCAGCAGCTCGGACAGGTTGAGATTGCGGCGATGGGCATCGAAATTGCGCGCCAGCGGCCCCATGACGCCCGCCGGCAACACGCGCACGCGGATGCGGTGCCGGCCCGACAGGCGCTCGGCCAGCGCCGTGTGGACCTGGCCGGGCAGCGGCGACAGTTCCTCGTGCACGCGCTCGGCCGCGGCGTCGAGCTCGGGGAAATGGTTGCGCCGCTCGGCCAGGAGATCGCGCACGCGCTCGACGGCGATATCGGCGCCGGCCTCGGGAGGCGGAGCGCCCGGCCCAGCCTCGGCGCCGCGCAGATGAGCGCGGTGCAGGCCGTAGAGCACCTCGATCAACTGCGCCGCGTTGGGCGCGTTGGCGATGAGGTCCTGGATCTCGCCACGGCTGATCGACACCGCGGCCAGGGCCGGATCGGCAAGGATTTCCGCCAGCCCCTCCTCGGTGACGCGCTTCTCGCTCTCCATCAGCGAGCGCAGGTCGATGTCGAAGGCCGAGGCCAGGCGCAGCAGGACGTTGGCGGTGAGCGGGCGCTGGTTGCGCTCGATCAGGTTGAGATAGGAGACGGAGACGCCGAGCCGCTCGGCGGTCTCGGTCTGCGTCAGGCCCTGCTCCTGCCGGATGCGACGCACCCGCGCCCCGGCGAAGAGCTTGCGTTCGTCGAACACCATGCTCATGTGCGTATTTTTACAACTTCACTGGTGTGAAGTCGATACATTTTATCAAGTGACACTTTCGCCTTCTTGCAGTGCAACTTAAGGCTCTGCTGCAGCGCAGTTTTCCGGTACAACCATCGTGTCAATACGACAGACGGAAACCACGCCGTCCCGACAGAGCGAGACCTGCACCATGACCCAGCCCACCTTCCAGAGCCTTGTGCCCGGCGCCCCCGTCGGCCGCTTCAAGGGCATCGAGCGCAACTACAGCGCCGCCGATGTCGAGCGTCTGCGCGGGTCGGTGGCCGTAGCGCACACGCTGGCGGAACGCGGGGCGAACCGGCTCTGGCGCTCCCTGCACGAGAGCCCCTACATCAACTCCCTCGGAGCCCTCTCCGGCAACCAGGCCATGCAGATGGTGCGCGCCGGCCTCGATGCGATCTATCTCTCCGGCTGGCAGGTCGCGGCCGACGCCAACCTCGCCGGTGCGATGTATCCGGACCAGAGCCTCTATCCTGCCAATTCCGGCCCCGAGCTTTGCCGGCGCATCAACAAGACCCTGCAGCGCGCCGACCAGATCGAGCACGCCGAGGGCGGCGCCAAGCGCGATTGGTTCGCGCCGATCGTCGCAGACGCCGAGGCCGGCTTCGGCGGCCCGCTCAACGCCTTCGAGATCATGAAGGCCTATATCGAGGCGGGCGCCGCCGGCGTGCATTTCGAGGACCAGCTGGCCTCGGAGAAGAAGTGCGGCCATCTCGGCGGCAAGGTGCTGATCCCGACCGCCGCGCATGAGCGCAACCTCAACGCGGCGCGCCTCGCCGCCGACGTCTGCGGCGTGCCGACCCTCGTCGTCGCCCGCACCGACGCGGAGAGCGCCCGGCTGATCACCTCCGACGTCGACGAGCGCGACCGGCCGTTCATCGAACCGGACCAGCGCACCGCCGAGGGCTTCTACCGCCTGAAGGAAGGCACCGGCCTGCAGCACTGCATCGCCCGGGGCCTGGCCTATGCCTCCTGCGCCGACCTCCTGTGGTGGGAAACGTCCCATCCCGACCTCGACGACGCCCGCGCCTTCGCCGAGGCCGTGCATGCCAAGCATCCGGGCAAGCTGCTCGCCTACAACTGCTCACCCTCGTTCAACTGGAAGGCCAAGCTCTCGCCCGAGACCATCGCCAAGTTCCAGCGCGAGCTGGGCGCCATGGGCTACAAGTTCCAGTTCGTGACGCTGGCGGGCTTCCACGCTCTCAACCACGGCATGTTCGAGCTGGCGCGCGGCTACAAGGATCGCGGCATGGCGGCCTATTCGGAGCTGCAGCAGGCGGAGTTCGCCTCCGAGGCCGCGGGCTACACCGCGACCAAGCACCAGCGCGAAGTCGGCACCGGCTACTTCGACGCCGTGAGCCTGGCTATCAGCGGCGGCACCTCGTCCACCACCGCCATGGGCGACTCGACCGAGACCGCCCAGTTCAAGGCCCATTCGATCGCGGCCGAGTGATCCCGCCAGCCAGAGGAGACACGCCATGAATGCCATCATCCAGGGTGAATTCCGTCCGCTCCCCGGCTCGGCCGAAACCGAGCAGGAGAAGGCGGTCCGCCGGGTGGCCGACGCGGTGCACCGGGTCAACGAAGCCATCATCCGTGCCGTGGAAGCGGGCGTGTCGGTCGAACTGGTCCGCACGTCGCGCTACCATGACGGCCGCGGCAACTGGGGCGACCAGATGATCCCGACCATCCGCGAGGCCGCCATCACGGCCGGCTGACATGCGACGACGCCGGCCCCGGCTGCCCGCCCGCATGGCGGCTTCGGGGCCGCCCCACCTCGAAAGGACCGAAACGATGCTGATCAAGGCCCCGTCGAAGCCCGCCGAAGACGTCACGGCCCACGCCGCACGGCACGAGCCGCAATCCGTCTGGGCCAGCCTGGCCCGCCAGGCCGGCGGCCGGTCCCTGCTCGCCGACCGCAGCCTGTGGTCGACCGGGGCGACCTGGCTGGACGGCGACCGCGGCTACGTCCCGGTCCGTATCGAGATCCGGCCCCGGCACGGCGAGGACTAGACATCCCGCCCCGGCGCTCGGCGAGCACGGGGCCCAGGGACGCGACAAAGGCACAAACGGCTGCTAAGAGCGGCCGTATCGTCGTCCGTCCGAGTGCCTCATGTCCGTGCGCTCCGCCGCGCCTGCTGTCGGAATCGCCGAAACGCTCCTGGCGATCCTGGTCTGCACCGGCGGTTTCGCGCTGGCGCTGGGACTGTTCTACCCCGGCGTCGCCACCCATGATGCCCTCGCCGTCTACGACCAGGCTCATGCGGGTGTCTTCGGCGACTGGCAGCCCCCGGTGATGGGGCTGGTCTGGGTCGGGCTCGCCCCCCTGCTCGGCGATGGTCCGCAGGCGCTGCTGGTGCCCACCCTCGGCCTCTACTGGCTGGCCCTGTTCCTGCTCTTCCTGGCATTGCGCCGTACCGGCGCCCGAACCGCCTGGCTCGTCCCGGCGATCGGCTTCCTGCCCCCCACCTTCGCGCTGACCGGCATGATCTGGCGCGACGTGGTCTTCGCCGCCTGCTGGCTCCTGGCCGTCGCCTTGGTCCTGCTGACCTCGGACCGGGCGCAGGCCTGGCGGATCGCCGCGATCGTCCCGGCGGCCGCGCTCGTCCTGGTCGGCGCCTGGCTGCGCCCCAATGCCCTCTTCGCCGCAATACCGGTCGCCGCCTATCTCGCCTGCCCGCTCGGCTGGCGCTGGCGGCGGCTGCTGGCGCTGGCCGTGCCCGTCTGCCTGGCGCTGCCGGCTTCGACCTATGCGCTCAACCACCTCTGGCTGCAGGCACGGGCGGACCATGCCGGTCATTCGATCTTCGTGTTCGACCTTGCCGGCATCAGCCATTTTTCCGGCGAGAACGTCTTCCCCGTCGACTGGACGCAAGAGGAGTTCGAAACACTCAAATCCACCTGCTACAACCCCGCCTATTGGGATGCGATGTGGTGGCCGAAATGCGCCTTCGCCATGAAGCGGCTCAATCGCGACGTGCCGCCCGGCACCAAGCTGTTCGGCTCCCCGCGGCTGCGCGAGGCCTGGATCGCCGCCCTCGCCGCGCATCCCCTCGCTTATCTCCGGCACCGCCTCGCCTATTTCGGCCAGTTGCTGACCGGCGAGAACCTCGTGCTGTTCGACCAGGCCGTCTCGCGCCAGTATCGCTTCATGCTGGTCAAGGATGCCGCCTATTCCCGATTCGAGAGCGCCGTGCTCTGGCTCAACCGCAACACGCCGCTGTTCCGCGGCCTGCCCTGGCTGGCGCTGGGCCTTGTCACCGGTGCCGCCGCCCTGCGTTGGCGCGACGGGCGGGCAAAGGCCGCCGTCCTTGCCCTCTCGGTCTCCGCCGTCCTGTACACCTCGACCTATCTGGCGTTCGGCGTCGCGGCCGAATATCGCTATGTCTACTGGACCGCCCTTTCCTCGCTCTGCGCCGGCGCCATCGTCCTGGCGAAGTGGGAGAACGACGGGCGGACGCCGTCTTCCCCGGGGCGAGGCGCGTTTCGATGAAAACGCCCCTTGCCCTAACGCCCTGCTTCGACGCGAGCCTGCCATGCCCGAGACCGTCCCGCACCGCGATGCCGCCCCCCGCATCGCCGTGCTGGTGCCCTGCTACAACGAGGCCGTGACGATCGAGACGGTGGTGCGCGACTTCCGCCGGAGCCTGCCGGATGCCGCCATCTACGTCTACGACAACAATTCCACCGACGGCACCGCCGCGATCGCGGCAGCGGCCGGCGCGGTGGTGCGGCGCGAGGCGCGCCAGGGCAAGGGCCATGTCATGCGGCGCATGTTCGCCGACATCGACGCCGATATCTACGTCATGGTCGACGGCGACGCCACCTACGATGCCGCCAGTGCCGCGCGCCTGGTCGAGACGCTGCGCGAGGGGCCCTACGACCTCGTCAACGGCGTCCGTATCGACGCGGCCGCGGCGGCCTATCGCCCGGGCCACCGCTTCGGCAACCGCCTCCTGACCGCGCTGGTCTCGCGCATCTTCGGCATCGCCTCGCGCGACATGCTGTCGGGCTACAAGGTGCTGTCGCGCCGCTTCGTCAAATCCTTTCCGGCGCTGTCGACCGGCTTCGAGATCGAGACGGAGCTGCTGGTGCATGCGCTCGAGCTCGATGTCCCGACCGCCGAGCTCGATACGCCCTATCGCGAGCGGCCGGCCGGATCGCAGAGCAAGCTGCGCACGGTCCGCGACGGCTTGCGCATCCTGCGCCTGATCACGCGCATGGTGAAGGCGGAGCGGCCGCTGCTGTTCTTCTCGGCGCTGGCGGCGGCCCTGGCGCTGCTGTCCGTGTATCTCGCGATCCCGGTGATCGCCGACTTCCTGCGCACCGGGCTGGTGCCGCGCCTGCCGACGGCGGTGCTGTCCGTCGGCCTGATGCTGTCGGGGGTGATCTCGGCCTTTTCCGGCCTGATCCTGTCGACGGTGACGCGCGGGCGGCGCGAGATGAAGCGCCTGCGCTATCTCGCTCTCGATCCGGTGGCGTGAGCCCGATGCGGCTTTCGGCACGCCTCGCGCGTTTCCTCGCCGCCGGCGCGGTCGGCTTCGTCGTCGATGTCGGCATCCTCACCCTGCTGGTCGGCTTTGGTCTCGACCCGCGGCCGGCGCGCCTCGCCTCGTTCCTGACGGCGATGACCACGACCTGGCTGGTCAACCGCTCCACCACCTTCAGCGACCGGACCGGCGCTCCGTCCCTCGCCGAGTTCCTGCGCTATGCCGCGGCCAGCGCGCTCGCCGCGCTGATCAATCTCGGCGTCTATATGGGCCTCGTCACCTGGGGCGAGCCGTTCCGCAGCCAACCCGTGCTGGCCGTCGTCATCGCCACGGCCCTGTCGATGAGCGTCAACTTCTGGAGCTATCTGAAGGTGGTGTTCACGCCGAAGGGCGAATAGGCCATGTCCCGTCCCTCAGAAATGGAGGCCGGCCCGCAGGTCGCCCGCCACAGGCGACTCAGCTAGGGTCAGCGCGCCGATCATCCGACCGACAGGAAAGGTGCCGCGATGTCCGCCCTGCCAGACCTCGAGCTCGAATCACGAGAGGCCGAGATCAAGCGCCAGTCCGGCGGCCGCCTGACCGCGCCGGACATCCGGCGGCGCAAGCGCGGCGAGCCGATCGTCATGCTGACGGCCTACACCGCACGCATGGCGGAGATCCTGGACCGGCACTGCGACGTGCTGCTCGTCGGCGACAGCCTGGCCCAGGTGATCTACGGGCTGCCGTCCACCCTGCCAGTCAGCCTGGAGATGATGGCCGCGCACGGAGCCGCCGTGGTGCGCGGCTCCAGGCGCGCGCTGGTGGTGATCGACATGCCGTTCCGCTCCTTCGAGGAGGGGCCGGAGCAGGCCTTCCGCTCCGCGTCCCGGCTCCTGCAGGAAACCGGCGCCGGCGCGGTCAAGATCGAGGGCGGCGTGGCGCAGGCGGGCACGGTCGCCTTCCTGAAGGCGCGCGGTATCCCGGTGATGGGCCATATCGGCCTGACGCCGCAATCGGTGCACACGCTCGGCGGCTACAGGGCCCAGGGCCGCAGCAACGAAGACTTCGCCCAGATCATGCAGGACGCCCAGGCCCTCGACCAGGCCGGCGCCTTCGCCATCGTGGTCGAAGCCGTCGTCGAGGCGCTGGGCCGGTCCGTCACCCAGTCGGTGGAGTGCCCGACCATCGGCATCGGCGCCTCGCCGGCCTGCAACGGCCAGGTGCTCGTGCTCGACGACATGCTCGGAGTCACCAAGCGGGTGGCGCGCTTCGTCAAGCGCTACGACGACCTCTCCCGGCGCATCGACGATGCCGTCGCCGCCTACTCCGCCTCAGTGCGCTCGCGCACCTTCCCGGAGGAGAAAAACCTCTACTGAGCCGCCATGTGGCTCGCGGGACAAAACGCCTGCCCCGCCACGCGGAGAAGACGCCTTGCGCCACGTCCCGGCGCGTCGGCCGCGTGCGCGCCTTACCGGCCGAAGCCGGGAATGCCGGCGCCCAGGCCCTTGATCAGCTGCGTGATGAAGCTCTGCTCTGCGCCCGCCGTCGGGGTCTTGCGTGCGACGAAGTCGAACACCACGCCGTCCTGCAGGCCGTAATGGGCGACGCGCGACACCTTGCCCTTGTCGAGATAGATCACCAGCACGGTGCGGTCGACCACATGCGGACGCAGGAAGGCAACCGGCCGCGAGGTGGTCTGCGACACGTAATAGAGCGCCTCGCCGTTGAGGGTGGAGGTCGTCGACGGCGTGCCGAGAATCTCGATCACCTTCTCCTGAGGCATGCCCGGCTTGATCTGGGCCAGCATGGTCTCGCTGACGACGATGCCATGCACATTGGTCTCGCCGATCTTCGTGGCGCAGCCGGAAATCGCGAGGGAGGCGGCGAGGCAGGCGGCCACGAGGACGCGGGACGCAACGGGATTTTCGAACGACACGACGCTCACTGAGGCCTCCTGGGGCGATCGACACTGTGGCGCTGCAGGCGCCTGCCTTGCCGCCGCTCAGGTTCTGGCGTAACCCGCTGGCGAATGAAATTCAACCGCGCAAGACCAGCGCGAGGATCGGTCATGTTCGGCTTCTTCCGTAACAGGCAGCGCGAGGCGATCGTGTCGCGGCTGTACGACGAAATTCTGGCGCAGGCCCGCCAACCCGCACTTTTCCTCGACCATGGCGTCCCGGACACAGTCGAGGGCCGCCTCGACATGATGATCCTGCATGTCTTCCTGCTGGTGCATCGCATGCGCGGGGAAGGCGAGGCCGCCAAGGATGCGGCGCAGGAGGTCTGCGACCGCTTCTTCGCCGAGTTGGACCGGGCGCTGCGGGAGATGGGCGTCGGCGACCTGTCGGTGCCCAAGCGTATCAAGAAGATCGCACAGGTCTATGCCGGCTCCGCCTCGGCCTATGGGGCCGCCCTGGCCGAGCCGGACAACAAGGCCCTGACCGCCGCCCTCGCCCGCAACATCTATGGCGAGGAGAGCGGCGAGGCGCCGCAGGCCGGGCCGCTGGCCGCCTATGTCCGCGCCGCGGCCGACCGGCTTGCCGCCGAGCCCGCACTCGACCTCATCGAGAAGGGGGTCGGCTTCCCCGACCCCGCAACCACCGGACGGAGCGCACCATGAGCGAGTTTTCCCTCCCTGTCCTGGTCTCGGACGTGCCGGCAAGCGGGCGCGTCTTCAAGATCACCGCCACCGCGGCGGACTGCGCCGCGGTGGCCGAACGGATGCGCCTGCCGGCCATCGCCTCCATCGCGGCGACGCTGAGGGTGACGCCCTTCGGCAAGGACGGCCTTTCCGTCGAGGGCGAGGTCCGCTCGCGGCTGACGCAGACCTGCGTGGTCACCTCGGAAGACTTCGAATCGGACGTGGTCGCCCCCGTGGACATCCGCTTCTCGCCCGACGGCGTCGACCCGAACGCCGAGGTCGACCTGACGGCCCTGATGCAGCCGGGCGGCGAGGACCCGCCGGACCTGCTGGTCGACGGGCGAATCGATCTCGGCGCGGTCATCGCCGAGTTCCTGGCCCTGGCCCTCGATCCCTATCCGCGCAAGCCCGGCGCCGTCTTCGCCGCCGGCGAGCCGGAAGCGGACCCCTCGCCCTTTGCCGCCCTCAAGGCGTTGCGCAAGGATGACTGACGGCCTCGGCCGCTCTGCCGCCATGATCGTCGCGCAAGCGTGATCGGCGGTGAATTGACCCGGCGATTCGCGGTTCCTATGGTCCGCGCCGCGCCCCCCGACCTGGAGATGATGATGCGTTTCGCCCGCCTGCTTGCCGCCTGCGCCCTCACCGTGACGCTCGGCAGCGCCACCTCCGGCCACGCGCAGGACAAGACCGACGGCAAGCTCGACCGCCCGGCGATCGAGGCGATCGTCAAGGAGTACCTGCTGCAGAACCCCGAGGTCATCGAGGACGCGATCAACGTGCTGCAGGAGCGGCGCGCGACGGCGGAAGCGGAGAAGCAGAAGCAGGCGGTGGCGGCCAACACCGACCAGATCATGTCGGCGCCGCAGAATGCGGTGCTCGGCAACCCCAAGGGCGACGTCACGCTGGTCGAGTTCTTCGACTACAATTGCGGCTACTGCAAGCGGGCCCTGCCCGACATGCTCGGGCTGCTCAGCGCCGACAAGAACCTCAAGGTCGTCCTCAAGGACTATCCGATCCTCAGCCCCGGCTCGATCGAGGCGGCCACCGTGGCGGTGGCGGTGAAGAAGCAGATCCAGGGCGACAAGTTCCTCGACTTCCACAAGTCGCTGCTGCAGAGCCGCGGCCAGGTCGGCAAGGACCGGGCCCTGGAAGCGGCCAAGGACGCCGGCGTCGACATGAAGAAGCTGGAGGCCGACATCGCCGGCCAGGGCGTGCGCACCGCCATCGGCGAGAATCTGCGCCTGGGCGACACGCTCGGCATCTCCGGCACGCCCTCCTACGTCCTGGCCGGCGAGATCGTGAACGGCGCCGTCGGCTACGACGCGCTCAAGGCCAAGATCGACGCCGTGCGCCAGTGCGGCAAGACCATGTGCTGACGGCCGCGGCGCGTCCGACCCGCACGTCCCCCGAGGGCCCGCCCCGGCAGATCGCCGAGCCGGGCTCTTATTCGTGGATGGCCTCGCACACGGCTTTGCCTTCTCGGCGTCACCCCCTATAAGGGCCATGATTGCATCGGCAGGCGCAGACCGCAGGCGCGGCCGCATTCCAGCGTGAAACCCAGGCATGGCGCTCGTCTACGTTCTCAACGGTCCCAATCTGAACCTGCTCGGCATACGCGAGCCGGCAATATACGGCGGCCTCACCCTCGCCGGCATCGAGGAAAGCGTGCGCAACCGTGCCGGCCCGCTCGGACTGACCATCGAGTTCCGCCAGACCAACCATGAGGGGGTGCTGCTCGACTGGGTGCACGAGGCCTATGCCAAGTCGGCGGCGGGCATCGTGATCAACCCCGGTGCCCTGACCCACAGCTCGATCGCGCTGCACGACGCCATCCGGGCCGTCGGCCTGCCGGTGATCGAGGTGCACCTGTCGAACGTGTTTGCCCGCGAGGCCTTCCGCCACCATTCCTGGGTGTCGCCGGTGGCCAAGGGCGTGATCTGCGGATTCGGCCCGAAGGGCTATGAACTGGCGCTCGAAGCCCTGGCTTCGAGCCTGACGGCTTGAGTCGAGAGTGCGGGCGGTTCCGGCCCAGCGGAAAAGGCAAGGCATGACGATGTCGCGAACCAAATCCGGAATCGATCCCGAGATCATCCGGGAACTGGCCAACCTCCTGACCGAGACGGACCTGTCCGAGATCGAGGTGCAGCAGGCCGACCTGCGCATCCGCGTGGCGCGCCAGATCACCGTGACGGCAACGGTGGCCGCCCCGGCTCCGGCAACGGTCGCAGCCGTGCCGGCCCCCGGGCCCGTCGCCGCCCCCGCTCCGGCCGCATTCGATCCGGCCAATCATCCCGGGGTGCTGAAATCGCCGATGGTCGGCACCGCCTATCTCGGGGCCGCGCCGGGCGCCAAGCCCTTCGTCGAGGTCGGCTCCAAGGTCAACCAGGGCGATCGGGTGCTGATCGTCGAAGCCATGAAGACCTTCAACGACATCGTCGCCACCAAGGCGGGCACGGTCACCGCCATGCTGATCGAAGACAAGCAGCCGGTGGAATATGGCCAGCCGCTGATGATCATCGAATAGCAGGCGACGCGGATGTTTGAGAAGATCCTCATCGCCAACCGGGGTGAAATCGCCCTCAGGGTGCTGCGCGCCTGCAAGGAACTCGGCATCGCCACCGTCGCCGTGCATTCCACCGCCGATGCCGACGCGATGCACGTCAAGCTCGCCGACGAGAGCGTGTGCATCGGCCCGCCGCCGGCGCGCGAGAGCTATCTGAACATTCCCGCCCTGATCGCCGCCTGCGAGATCACAGGAGCGGAAGCGGTGCATCCGGGCTACGGCTTCCTGTCGGAGAACGCCCGCTTCGCCGACATCCTCGACCAGCACGGCATCGCCTTCATCGGTCCCAAGGCGGAGCATATCCGCATGATGGGCGACAAGATCGAGGCCAAGCGCACGGCCAAGCGCCTGGGCATTCCCTGCGTGCCGGGCTCCGACGGCGGCGTCGACAATGACGAGGATGCGGCGCGGATCGCCGCGGAGATCGGCTATCCCGTGCTGATCAAGGCCGCCGCCGGCGGCGGCGGGCGCGGCATGAAAGTGGCCAGGTCGCCCGAGGATCTGGCCGATGCGCTGGCCACGGCGCGCGCCGAAGCACGCGCCGCCTTCGGCGACGACGCAGTCTATCTGGAAAAATACCTGACCAAGCCGCGCCACATCGAGCTGCAGATCCTCGGCGACGGCCAGGGCCACGCCATCCATCTGGGCGAGCGCGACTGCTCCCTGCAGCGCCGCCACCAGAAGGTCTGGGAGGAAGGCCCCTCGCCCGCCCTCAACGCCTCCCAGCGCGCCCGCATCGGCGAGACCGTCGCCAAGGCGATGATCGAGCTCGGCTATGTCGGGGTCGGCACCATCGAGTTCCTGTACGAGAACGGCGAGTTCTACTTCATCGAGATGAACACCCGCATCCAGGTGGAGCATCCGGTGACCGAGATGATCACAGGCATCGACCTCGTCAACGAGCAGATCAAGATCGCGGCCGGCTCGCCGCTCTCGATCAAGCAGTCGGACATCCAGCTCGAAGGCCACGCCATCGAGTGCCGCATCAACGCCGAGAATGCCGCCACCTTCCGGCCCTCGCCCGGCACCATCACCTATTTCCATCCGCCGGGCGGCCTGGGCGTCCGCGTCGATTCGGCGGTCTATCAGGGCTATCGCATTCCGCCCTATTATGATTCGCTGATCGGCAAGCTGATCGTGCACGGGCGCACCCGCACGGAATGCATGATGCGCCTGCGGCGCGCGATCGACGAGTTCGTGGTCGACGGCGTGGAGACGACGCTGCCGCTGTTCCGCACGCTGGTGCGCAATGCCGACATCCAGAACGGTCTCTACGACATTCACTGGCTGGAGAAATTCCTGGAAGCCGGCGGCATGGACGGGGCGGCCTGAGGCCGCCCGGACGCCGGAACGACGTCGTCAATTCTCCCGATATCGGTGATATCGGGTATCGGCCCTTGGGATCTGGCAAGCATGTCGAAGGTCTCCAATCTCCTGGTCGAGATCACGCCGCAGGTGCTGCTGAAGGCCTATGCCTGCGGCATCTTCCCGATGGCCGAGAGCGCCGACGACCCCGGCCTCTACTGGATCGAGCCGGAGCGGCGCGGCGTCATCCCCCTGGACGGGCTGAAGGTGTCGCGGCGCCTGGCCCGGACCGTGCGCTCGGACCGGTTCGAGGTGCGGGTCGACCACGATTTCGACGCGGTGATCGACGGTTGCGCCGCGCCGGCCCTGGGCCGGCGCACCACCTGGATCAACCGGCGCATCCGCAAGCTCTATGGCGACCTGTTCGCGGTCGGCCATTGCCACACCGTCGAGGTCTATGACGGGGAGGCGCTGGTCGGCGGCCTCTACGGCGTCGACCTTGCCGGCGCCTTCTTCGGCGAAAGCATGTTCCACCGGGCGAGCGACGCATCCAAGGTGGCGCTGGTCCATCTGGTGGCGCGGTTGCGGCACGGCCGCTACAGCCTGCTCGACACGCAGTTCCTCACCGACCACCTGGCCAGCCTGGGTGCCGTCGAGGTGGCGCGGCGCGACTATCATCGCCTGCTCGAGGCCGCCCTGAACGGCGACGGCGACTTCCTCGCCTGGCCGGCCGGCCAGGTCGTTTCCGGCGCCGAGGCGCTGGCGGCGCTGGCGGCCTGAGCTTCAGCGCCGGACCAGGCGCGCCCGTATCGCCTTCAGGCGCTCGTAGAGCGGCTTGTTGCGCTTGATCGAGCGCAGCACCGCGGTGCGCATCCGCGCCGCCAGCGCCGTCGCCACGCCCTTGGCCGAGACGGGATAGGTGACGTCGAACATCGGCGTCTCAGCGTTGGACCAGGCGTCCTTGTAGCGGGCGTCGCCGACGCCGAAATCGATCTGGGTGATGCCCTGGGCGCAGCACTCCTCGATCAGCCCCATCAGCAGCATCTCGCCGGGGCTGAAGCGAGCCAGCGGGTGCTCGGGATCGAAGGACTGGATCATCAGCGAGAACTGGTCGCGATGGCGCAGGCCGCCGCGCACCGCGATCATCCGGCCGTCGCACTGCACGCCGCGGAATTCCAGCCCGCCCTCGCCGCCGAGGCTGTCCACCGCCGCCTCGCGCAGGAAGGCCGGCACGCCGGGCTCGGAGAAGGGATCGTCCGCCCCCATCGCCTGCAGCCGCCGCGCCTTCTGCTCGAAGAAGGCGGCCATCATCGCATCGACGCAGGCCGGCGAGGTGGCGCGGAAGGCCATGTCGGCGCCGGCCTCGGTGAAGCGGCGCGCCTTGCTCCGCAGCTTCTTGCGGGCATCGGCGGAGAGCTGGGCCTGCAGGAAGGCCTGGTAGTCGCCGTCGAGGCGGATGCAGCGCACATTGTCGGAGGACTGCTGGCGCGGCAGGTTCGCGAAGGGATGGGCGACACCCAGCCAGGTCTCCGGCTGGTAGGCCAGGATTAGGAGATCGACGTCCGCGACCATGCAATAGTCGTCCAGCATGATCTCGATCGCCGCCGGCGTCACCGAGCGGGCAAAGACCGGATCGAGCAGCGGCAGGTTGATGTTGACGTGGCTGCCGCCGAGATAATGCCCGGTGGCGATCAGGCGCTTGCTCCGCACCCCGAACGGCAGGATGGCGAGCACCCTGCCCTGCTCGTCGCGGACGACGCCGATGCGCGGCTCGATGCCCTCGCCGGCGGCGGCGTGACGCACCCAGGCGGCGATGAACTCGAAACGCTGATAGGCGCTGATCGTCGCCCGCCGCTCCAGCGCCCGCCACTCCTCGGCGATCTCGTCGATATTGCTGACGACCGACGTCGACATGCGCTCGCCCTCGACGAGGCTCGTCTCGGCCAGGACCGACGCATCGCTCGACAGCGCCTCCGGCATGACGGTGCTCCACAAGCCCGCGCGACGCCGGGCATCGCCCTGATGCCTCGCTCCGCCCGCGTGCCGGCAACCCTGCCCTACACCGATGAATCCGGCGTAAACGCCGCCGCCGCTCAGTCGACCGGCGCGTTCGGATCGACCGGCGCATCGAACAGGTCGCCGGGCTCGGGCGCCGAGTCGGGCGACGGCTGATCGGACGGCGGCTCGGCCTGGTCCGCCGCCGGCTTGCCGCGCTTGGGCTTCTTGGCGTCGACCGCGACCGCCGCCGGCGGTGGCGGCTCCTCCGTCGCCTTGCCGCCCTTACAGTCGGTCAGCCAGATGTCGTAGACGGGGTGCTCGACCGCGTGCAGGCCCGGGCTGTCGGCGAACATCCAGCCGGTGAAGATGCGCTTGGTCTGCTTCTGCAGCGTGATCTCGTCGACCTCGATGAAGGTGGTGGTCTGCGGATTCTCGGTGGCCGAGCGGCTGTAGCACACGCGCGGCGTCACCTGGAGCGCGCCGAACTGCACGGTCTCGTCGATGGCCACGTCGAAGGAGATGATCTTGCCGGAGATCTTGTCGAGCCCGCTGAACACGGCGGTCGGATTCTTGATCCGCTCGGCGCGAGCGGCCGGCGCCCCCAGGGCAAGGGCGAAGGCGAGGCACGCCACGCCGGAGACAAGTCTGTGCCGCTGAAGATGCATCGCGCCGCCTCAAGGAGAATCGCGGTGCCGCGATCCCGCCGAATGAATCGGGGCGACGCTTAACACGGCCATGGGGGCGGAAAAAGGGCGGGCCGGCCCGCCGCCGGGAGACGCCGACGCCCTTGCGAACCATGACGGGCGCGCCTCGAGCCGGCAAGCGCCGGCTCGTCCGGCCGCTCAGTTGCCCGGGGTCCAGGCCTGATAGTCGCCGGTCGCGGGCGGGCGATGGCCGCCGACCAGCGTCGAGCCCTTCGGGTGATAGGCCTTGGCGGTGCCGGTCATGTTCGGGCGATGCGGCTTCTGCCACTCGCGCGGCGTGTACTTGGCCTCGCTCGGCGGCACGTCGGTCTGGTGGTGCATCCAGCCCCACCAGCCCGGCGGGATGGCCGAGGCCTCGGCCTCGCCGGCATAGATCACCCAGCGCCGCTGCACGCCGATGGTCGGATCCACGGCACCGCCGCGGGTGCGGTAATAGACGTTGCCGAACTCGTCCTCGCCGACCCGTTCGCCATGGCGGCGGGTATGGAAAAGCGTGCCGATCGTCTGGCCGTTCCACCAGGTGAAGATCTGGATCAGGAGGTTTTTCATCACCGACATCCCATGGGCGCCGCCCAGGGCCGGCACCGCGTTCCGCTTCTCTACAAGCCGCCGTGGCGGGGGACAAGCCCGACGCCGCAGCCGACCACGTCCCGACCGTCTACAGCCGGGCGATCCGCTCGGCGATCAGGTCGAAGAAGCCGTCGGCGTCGACGTCGCGCAGCACGAAGGCGTTCTTCGCCCGGTCGGTGACGCCCCACCAGTCGACCACCGTCATGCCCATGGTGAGCTCGGAGGCGGTCTCGATCTCGACATTGACGCGGCGGCCGCCGAAGAGCTCCGGCTTGAGCAGCCAGGCGATGACGCAGGGGTCGTGCAGCGGCCCGCCGTCGGTGCCGTATTTCTGCTCGTCGAAGCGCTCGAAGAAATCCAGCCAGTCGGCGGTGGCAGCCGCGACCTTCGTGCCGGCAGCCCGGATCCTGGCGATCCGCGCCGCGCTGGTCAGCGCCTTGTGGGTGCAGTCGAGCGGAACCATGGTGATCGGCGCGCCGCAATGGAACACGATCCCGGCCGCGTGCGGGTCGACATGGATGTTGAACTCGGCCGCCGGCGTGGTGTTGCCGCCCTCGAAGAAGCCGCCGCCCATCAGCACGATCTCGCGGATACGCGGTGCGATGGCAGGCTCGCGCGACAGCGCCAGGGCGATGTTGGTGAGTGGCCCGAGCGGGCACAGCGTCACCGTGCCCGGCTCGCGCGCCATCACGGTCTCGATGATGAAGTCGGCGGCGTGGCGCGGATCGAGCGGCATGGTCGGCTCGGGCAGCACCGGCCCGTCGATGCCGGTCTTGCCGTGGACATGCTCGGCCGTGACTAGGCGGCGCAGCAGCGGCCGGTCGGCGCCGGCGCAGACCGTCACGTCGCGGCGCCCGGCCAGTTCGCAGATCATCCGGGCGTTGCGGCTGGTCAACGCCAGCGGCACGTTGCCGGCCACCGCGGTGATGCCCAGCACCTGCAGCTCGGGGCTGGCGAGGGCGAGCAGCAGGGCGACCGCATCGTCCTGGCCGGGGTCGGTATCGATGATGATGGGGCGCGTCATGGCGGCGACTCGTTTCGGGCGCGTGACCATGGACCGGCCCCGATTCGGGCGCAAGCGCGCCGCCGATTCGACGCCGTGCCGGGCGACCGCCTGCCGACGCGGAAACAGGGTCTTGGCCGGAGGCTTTCACACGCCGTCCGATCTGCGGCCGCCCCGGCCCTCCGCTTGCCGGGCTCGCGGCCGCCGCCCGTCGTTCCGCGCATGCCAGGCCGTTCGTGTCCAAAAAATGACAGCTTCTCCACAAGCCCGCCCTTGCGAATCTCGAAGCGATTCCGGAGGCTTGGCCCTGTCCCCTTACAACCCGTCCACAATCGGCACTCCACACAACATGTGGTGTTGACGCGGTTTTACCGGCACAAAATCTTGACGCGAATGGGGCATTTCCCTACATTAAGGGCATAGTCGGAACCGGTTGCGGCGGTGGCAACACCGAGGGCGTCATCCAAGGAACAACCCTTGGCGTTCGTCCGTAATCAGGGGGGTGAACGAGCCCCCGCGACGCGTGAACAGGGCACAAACAGGGGTTGGACCGGGCCGGGCTCGAGGGCACGGCGCGGCTGTCCGCGTCGCTTGATCGCCAACGCGGTAACGAATTGATTTGGGGCAAACGATTATGCGGATCGAACGGCACTACACCGAGGCAGGCCAGTCTCCCTATGCCCGGATCGCCTTCCGACAGGCGACGAGCGAGATCCGCAATCCCGACGGCTCGGTGGTGTTCCGCCTCGAGGGCATCGCCGTCCCCGAGGCCTGGAGCCAGGTCGCGGCCGACATCCTCGCCCAGAAATATTTCCGCAAGGCGGGCGTGCCCGCGCGCCTGAAGAAGGTCGAGGAGAACGCCGTCCCCTCCTGGCTGTGGCGCTCGGCGGCCGACCAGAAGGCGCTCGCCAAGCTGCCGGAGAAGGAGCGCAGCGTCGGCGAGACCGATTCGCGCCAGGTGTTCGACCGCCTCGCCGGCACCTGGACCTATTGGGGCTGGAAGGGCGGCTATTTCGACACGGAGGAGGATGCCCGCGCCTTCTTCGACGAGCACCGCTACATGCTCGCCATGCAGATGGTGGCGCCGAACTCGCCGCAATGGTTCAACACCGGCCTGCACTGGGCCTACGGCATCGACGGCCCGGGCCAGGGCCATTATTACGTCGACTTCAAGACCGGCGAGCTGACGCTGTCGGACTCGGCCTATGAGCATCCCCAGCCGCACGCCTGCTTCATCCAGTCGGTGGCCGACGACCTCGTCAACGAGGGCGGCATCATGGATCTGTGGGTGCGCGAGGCGCGCCTGTTCAAGTACGGCTCGGGCACCGGCTCCAACTTCTCCGCCCTGCGCGGCGAGGGCGAGCGGCTGTCGGGCGGCGGCCGCTCCTCCGGCCTGATGTCGTTCCTGAAGATCGGCGACCGCGCCGCCGGAGCGATCAAGTCCGGCGGCACCACCCGCCGCGCCGCCAAGATGGTGGTGGTCGACGCCGACCATCCCGACATCGAGACTTATATCGACTGGAAGGTGCGCGAGGAGCAGAAGGTCGCCGCCCTCGTCACCGGCTCCAAGACCGTGCAGAAGCACCTCAAGGCGGTGATGCGCGCCTGCGTCAACTGCGAGGGCCCGGGCGAGGACTGCTTCGACCCCGAGCGCAACCCGGCGCTGAAGCGCGAGATCAAGGCGGCCCGCCGCGCCCTGGTGTCGGACAACTACATCAAGCGCGTCATCCAGTTCGCCCGCCAGGGCTACGAGGACATCGCCTTCGACACCTATGACACGGACTGGGACTCGGAGGCCTATCTCACCGTCTCCGGCCAGAACTCGAACAATTCCGTGCGCGTCGACGACGCCTTCCTCAACGCGGTCGAGGCCGACGGCGACTGGGAGCTGAAGGCGCGCATCACCGGCAAGACGGTGAAGACGCTCAAGGCCCGCGACCTGTGGGAGAAGATCGGCCACGCCGCCTGGGCCTCGGCCGATCCCGGCATCCAGTTCCACTCGACGATCAACGACTGGCACACCTGCCCGGTCTCGGGGCCGATCCGCGCCTCGAACCCGTGCTCGGAGTACATGTTCCTCGACGACACGGCCTGCAACCTCGCCTCGCTCAACCTGCTCGCCTTCCGCAAGGCCGACGGCACCTTCGACATCGCCTCCTACGAGCACGCGGTGCGGCTGTGGACGCTGGTGCTCGAGATCTCCGTGACGATGGCGCAGTTCCCGTCGAAGGCGATCGCCGAGCTCTCCTACCGCTATCGGACGCTGGGCCTGGGCTACGCCAATATCGGCGGCCTCCTGATGACCTCCGGCATCCCCTATGATTCCGACGCCGGCCGCGCCCTCGGCGGCGCGCTGAGCGCGATCATGACCGGCGTCGCCTACGCCACCTCGGCCGAGATGGCCAGGGAGCTCGGCCCCTTCCCCGGCTACGAGCCGAACCGGGAGGCGATGCTGCGCGTCATCCGCAACCATCGCCGCGCCGCCCACGGCGAGGCCGCGGGCTACGAGGCGCTCGCCACCAATCCGGTGCCGCTCGACCATGCGACGCTGGCGAAGCTCGGCGACGACGGCGCCCGCCTAGCCGAGCATGCCCGCCTGGCCTGGGACAACGCCCTCGCCCTGGGCGAGGCCCACGGCTACCGCAACGCCCAGGCGACCGTGATCGCCCCCACCGGCACGATCGGCCTGGTGATGGACTGCGACACCACCGGCATCGAGCCCGACTTCGCCCTGGTGAAGTTCAAGAAGCTGGCCGGCGGCGGCTACTTCAAGATCATCAACCGCGCCGTGCCCGAAGCGCTGCGCACGCTCGGCTATCGCGAGCACGAGATCGCCGAGATGGAGGCCTATGCGGTCGGCCATGCCTCGCTGCGCCAGTCGCCGGTGATCAACCACACCGCCCTCAGGGCGCGCGGCTTCACCGAGGAGAAGCTGGAGGCGCTGGAGAAGGCCCTGGCCTCGGCCTTCGACATCAAGTTCGTCTTCAACAGATGGACGCTCGGCGAGGACTTCCTCACCGGCGCGCTCAAGGTGCCGGCCGAGAAGCTGAGCGATCCGGCCTTCGACCTGCTCACCCATCTCGGCTTCTCGAAGTCCGACATCGAGAAGGTGAACGTGCATGTCTGCGGCGCCATGACGCTGGAGGGCGCGCCCTTCCTCAAGCCCGAGCACTATGCGGTGTTCGACTGCGCCAACCCGTGCGGGCGCCTGGGCAAGCGCTACCTCTCGGTCGAGAGCCATATCCGCATGATGGCGGCGGCGCAGCCCTTCATCTCGGGAGCGATCTCCAAGACCATCAACATGCCCAACGAGGCGACGGTCGAGGACTGCAAGTCCGCCTACCTCCTGTCCTGGCGGCTGGCGCTGAAGGCCAACGCGCTCTACCGCGACGGCTCGAAGCTGTCGCAGCCGCTCAACTCGCAGTTGATCGCCGACGAGGACGAGGAGGATGCGGTCGAGGAGCATCTGGAGCGCACGATCCCGGCCCGCGCCGCCCAGGTGGCCGAGCGCATCGTCGAGCGCGTGATCGAGCGGGTGGAGGTGACGCGCGAGCGGGCCAAGCTGCCCGACCGCCGCAAGGGCTACACCCAGAAGGCGATCATCGGCGGCCACAAGGTCTATCTGCGCACCGGCGAATATGACGACGGCGCGCTCGGCGAGATCTTCATCGACATGCACAAGGAAGGCGCGGCCTTCCGGGCGATGATGAACAACTTCGCCATCGCCATCTCGCTCGGCCTGCAATACGGCGTGCCGCTGGAGGAGTATGTGGAGGCCTTCACCTTCACCCGCTTCGAGCCGGCCGGCTTCGTCCAGGGCAACGACTCGATCAAGAACGCCACCTCGATCCTCGACTACGTGTTCCGCGAGCTCGCCATCTCCTATCTCGGCCGCTACGACCTCGCCCATGTGGTGCCGGAGGACACGGACCGCACCGGCCTCGGCGGCGGCGAGGCCGAGAAGAAGCCGACGCTGGCCGTGCCGGTGTCGAAGGGCCTGGTCCGCTCCAAGACCGAGCGCTTCATGGTGATGCCCGGCGGCGTCTCGTCCACGACCCTGGCGCCGGTGACGTCCGAGGCCAAGAGCGCCATCTCCGCCCTCTCCTCGGCCGTGGCCACGGCCCGCGGCAGCGTGGTGGCGAGCCCGGGCGCGACGGTCGGCGCCACGGCGCTGAAGAGCGAGCCGGCGGTCGAGGCCCTGCCCTGGCAGGCGCCGGCGAAGCCCGCCTCCGAGCAGCGCAAGGAGGCGCGCCTGCGCGGCTACGAGGGCGAGGCCTGCCCGGAATGTGCCAACTTCACGCTGGTGCGCAACGGCACCTGCCTGAAGTGCGACACCTGCGGCGGGACGACGGGCTGCAGCTGAGGGGGCGGGAGTGTATCCCACCCCGATTGAGTGTCTTCCACCCGATTTAGACGCACGGCGCATCCAAATTGGGTGTCGCAGCATCGGTTGAGAGATGCCTTCCACCGGGCGCCGTCAGCGGCGCCCGGAAAAGGCTGAAGGAACGAACTGGCAACATGCCAGACACGAAAAAAGCCGGAGCGATGAGCCCCGGCTTCTACTCGGCAGCACCAGCCAAGGTACTGGCGAGCGATGAACACGGTGAACCCGCGTCCTCTATTGGCATTTTGGACGTTCACGGATTCTCCGGCGTTTGTCGAGCGGAGCCTTGGCGCTTGTTGGAGCTATCAACATGGCTACTAACCCTCCCACGGGAGATGGCCACCGCAACGGTGCCGTGAAGGACAGATCTCAGACCTTCAATCCAAAGACTGAGACTTGGGTCAAGCGTGACAGCGACACTGGTCGCTTCATGGACGTCAAGCAGGACGGCACTCCGTTCAAGGGCGTCCGGAAGGAAAAGTGAAAACCGGGCGGCCGGCGACTCGGTCCTCGGCCGCCCATCCAATCAACGGACCCGAATTTTGAGCGGGCTTCCGGTGCCATTCCACTCATTTCCAATGAAGCGGCATGGAGGCTTCATTGAGATGAGGCCAATGTCGGCGCGCGGATCTCTACTGCGGTAGAGGTCCAACATCTGCCGGCGGCGCGGCTCGCCACGCGTCGAGCCACCGTGCCGAAGTCGGGCCCCCCTGGTTTCGCAACGCAGCGGCGCGTCTGCGGGCGACAGCGGCTTGAGCGGCACCGCGAGGGCGTCGCCCTGCCTGAAATTGCGCCGTCAGATCAGCACGAATGCCACCAGCAATCCGGCTTGATAAGCACAATCCCAGCGGACGCGGCTATTGCCGACTTGCCGACGGCGTAATCGGCTGGCCCATCGCCAGGGCCACGGCGGTTTCCTGAGCGGCCTCGAGCCTAGCCTGAACGTCAGGATGCACGCCAAGGCCGCCCCAGTTGTCACGCGTGACCGGGTTTTCAGCCCTGCCAGTCGGGACGACAACAAAGAGGTCGGAACCAAGTTCGCTCAGACCGCCCGGATTCGCGCCTCCGCGCGTCCTTTCGCCAACCACGGTCGCGCGCTTGAGCACCTGCAGGTCATAGGCGAACTCCTCACCCGCCGAATATGTCTTCGGGCCAACCAGCACATAGACGGGCTTGCCGAGGTAATGCACCGGCGTCGACGAGTTCCAGAACGACTCCGTCCTGAACGTCGAAGTCCCGCGATTGCGCCAGATGAGGTCGTTGATGTGAACGCGCTCGCCGGGATCGAGGAAGAAACTGACGAGGTAGGCGACGGACGCCGGATGTCCACCGCCGTTGTCCCGCATGTCGATGATAAGCGCGGCGGTGTCCGACACGCTGCGCATGGCGTCGTCGGCGGCCGGATCAAAGACCTCGGGTAGAGCGAACCGCGCCAAGTGAATGTATCCGATATTGCCGTCCAGTCGCCTCACCTCAAAGCCAGCATCCTCAGGCGCGGCAGGCGAAGGCTGGTTGCGGAACGGCGAACCGAAGATCACCCGCATATGGCCGTCCTTGGTGATCGCCTGGAGTTGCTCGGTCAGCTGCAGCGCAAACCGGGCCGGATCGGTTACGCCGGCATAGGCGTTCTCCCCCAGGGCCCTTTCCAGCGCATCCGCCGCCTGGACTCCCATGTCCGGGAACACATAACCTTCGCGCAACTCGGCGGCGATGCCCGCGATCGCCCTCCTCACCCCGGCCTGATCCAGCGGCGCGCTTTGCACCGGGTCGGACGTCACCCCAGCTCTTGCCGCAGATGGAACAGCCGTCAACGCGGAGATCGTCGCGAAGCAGGCGGCTATGAAGGGGGATCGACGGCGCGGCATATGGCTCTCGGCTACGATTGGAAGCACTATGGCGACTACCAGTCTTGGACAGATCCATGGCGGATACAACGACGCAGAGATCCTGAAATTTACGCCGAATCGGCCGACGCTGAAAAATTCGACCGCCTCCCCTCCAATGGTCTTTGCGGCTGGCGGGAGGGGCGCCACCGGCATCGGCCGCCCGGCGCTCCGACGCCGCCCAGCGGTCGATGCCCGGAAAAGCCGGGCAGCTCCCCGATCAGGCCGCCTCCCCGCCGTGCGCCCGCGCATGCGCCTGCAGCTTGCGGATGAAATCCTGCATGATCGCGTTGCGATTGATCGACCCGACATAGCGCATGAGGTGGCGCGTGCGATCGCGGCTGTAGCGCATCTCGCCGGTGAGCACGGGCGCGGGCATCAGCACGCTCGGCGCCCAGGCGGCGTCGAGGGCCCAGGCCACGGCGCCCATGTCCCAGATCTCCTTGGCCCAGCCGACATGGTCGTCGGAATAGGCCTTGAAGCGCATCGCCAGGAAGCGCCCGATGGCGCCGGCCGGCTCCACATAGCGCTCGATCTCCGGCACGGTGCTGTGCAGCATCGCGGTCACGCCCTCGCAGGGCACCAGCACGAGGGGCACGCCGCAGTCGAGCAGCACCTGGGTGCCGCCGACATCCTGCTGCAGGTTGAACTCGGCCTGGTGCGGCCAGTCGATGGCATGGCCGCCGAGCCAGACCACGACGATGCGGTCGACGATGTCCGGCGCGGCCAGCAGGGCCGAGGCGACATTGCTGATGGCGCCGATGGCGATGACGTAGAGCGGGTCCTGCGGCGAGCCGCGGCGGGCGCGGGCGACGAGGTCGTCGACGGCGGCGGCGGCGAGGGCGCGCTTGCCGGCCCCGACATAGCCGGTGACGCCGCGATGGACGAGCCCTTCATGCGGGATGCCCAGGCGCTCGAGCAGCGCCAGGATCTCCCGGTGGCTCAGCTCCATGCCGCGGCCGGGATCGTCGCAGGTCTCGTTGACGAAGGGCGCCGCATAGATCGCCTCGACGTCGAGCCGCTCCGGCGACAGCAGGGCGTGGACGATCGCGAACTGGTCGTCGATCTCGTTGTAGGTGTCGGTGTCGATCGCCACCCGGAGCCTGCCCGCGCGCGGCTGCAGCAGGGCCAGGCGATCGCATTCGCTGAGATGCACCGTGCTTTCCTTCTTCTGGTTCGTCGTCAGGTCGCGCGCAGATGCCCGGCGGCGGCGCGCAGCATCCGGTCGAGGTTGATGGCGGTGAGGCAGAAGACGATGCCGGCGGTGATGCCCAGCCCCGCATCGGCCTTGCCGAGTGCGATGTAGATTTGCTGCCCCAGCTCGGAGGTGCCGACGGTGGCGGCGATCGGCAGCATGGTGATCGCCGCCATCACGGTCTGATTGAGGCCGAGCAGCAGCGCCGGGCGCGCCAGCGGCATCTGCACGAGCAGGGTGCTCTGCGCCGGCGTGCAGCCGATCTGCCTCGCGGTCTCGAGGATGGCCGGCGGCACCGCCCTCAGGCCGGCCTCGGTGTAGCGGACGGCCGGCACGACGGCATAGAGCGAGATGGCGATCAGGCCGGCGAACTCGCCGACCTTGAAGAACATCAGCGCCGGGATCAGGAACACGAATTGCGGCATGGTCTGCAGCGCGTCGTTGATCGGCCTGAGGCCGGCCGAGAGCCAGCGATTGTGCGCGGCCAGCGTGCCGAGCAGGCCGCCGGCCAGGGCGCAGAGCACCACCGAGACGCCGACGAGATAGAGCGACTTGACGAAGGGCAGCCACAGCCCGGATGCCAGCACGAAGGCCAGGCTCGCCGCGGCAAGGAGCGCCAGCCTCGGCCCCGAGACCCGCCAGGCCGCCCATGCCGCGAGCAGGATCGCCGCCGGCCAGGGAAAGCTTACCATGCCGACATGGAGCAGGATCGCCAGCGACAGGGTTGCCGCCGCCGCGCCCGGCCTGCCGCGGGCGAGCAGGCGTGCAGCCAGGAGCATCGCGACGGCCGCATAGCCGGCGGTGACCGCCGGCGTCATCGCAAAGCCCCAGGTGGCGGGAAGCACCGCGCCCGCGAGCCCCAGCCGCAGCGGCAGCACGAGATAGTAGAGGACACCGTTCTTGATCGCCTCCAGCACGCCGGCGTAGCGGCCGACGAAGCCGAGCAGGGCTCGGTTCAGCACGCCGAAGTCGATCACGCCGCGCGTCTCGTTCAGGCCCTGCAGCAGGTCGGGCGCGGCCCAGCGCGCGGCGGCGCCGGCGCACAGGACGGCGAACGCCGCCGCCAGCACCCGCGGCAGCCCCATGCGGCGATGCCGGGCATCCCGAGCGCGCCCGTCGGCGAAGAGGCCGGCGGTGATGCGGTCGACGACGATCGAGATGAGCACGATGACCAGGCCGGAGAGCAGGCTCTTGCCGAGATCCGCTTGGCGCAGCCCGCTCAGCACCGCCCAGCCGACGTCGTCGAAGCCGCCGATGATCGAGGCGGTGATCACCATGCTCAGCGCCGCCATGGTCGTCTGGTTGATGCCGACCATCACCATCGGCCGGGCGGCCGGCAGCTCGATCCAGGCCAGGCGCTGAAGCGGGGTGCAGCCGGCCATGTCGCCGACCTCGGTGAGCTCGTGCGGCACCTGGACGAGGCCGCTCAGCGTGCAGCGCGCCATCGGCGGAATGGCGTAGACGGCGGTGGCGACCAGGCCGGCCACCGGCCCGAACCCGAACAGCAGCAGCAGGGGAATGAGGTAGGCGAAGGCCGGGAAGGTCTGCATGAAGTCGAACAGGAGCTCGACGGGGCGCCGCAGGCGCGGCAGCAGGAAGGCGCCGAGCCCCAGGAGAAAGCCCCCGAGGACCGATAGCGGCACCGCGAGCAGGACCAGCGCCATCGTCGCCATGCTCTGGCGCCAGAAGCCGGCGAGCACGATATAGGCCACGGCGAACAGGCAGAGCGCGAGCAGGCGCGGGCCGCCCGCCCTGAGCCCGAGCAGCATGACGGCGAGCGCCGTGGCCGGCCACGGCACGAATTGCAGGCCGCCGACCAGCGCCGCGAGGATCGCGGCGAAGGCCCAGGCGATCGCGGCGGTCAGCGGCAGGACCCAGGGTATGATCCCATCGAGGACGGCATTGATCCCGCCGGCGACGGGCAAGGTCCAATCCTGCGGAAACCGGGCCATCCAACCCCATCGAGTGCTCGCCGCGACGCAGGCGAGCACCGCGGCCGGGACGACCAGCGCCCGCAGGGCGGCGCGCCAGGACGGCTTGGCGGGCGACATCGCGGCTAGGCCCGGCCGCCGCGGGAGAGGCGGGCGACCGTGGCCGCCGTGACCTCGCCGACCGGGATGCCGGCCGCGTCCAGCACACCGACCGAGGCGCCCCCGTCCAGCACCAGCGGCACGATGTCCTCGACCGGCGCGGTGGCGGGAACGGCGCGCGCGGGCGGCGGGCCGCCGGACAGCGGCTGCATCACGTCGGCTGCCTTGATGACCCGCAGGATCGGGATGTCCCGCAGGAACTCGGCGATGTAGGGGGTGGCCGGCGCGAGCGCGATCGCGGCCGGCGTTCCCATCTGGACGATGGCGCCGTCACGCATGATGGCGATCCGGTCCGCCAGCCGGAAGGCCTCCTGCACGTCGTGGGTGACGAAGACGATCGTCTTGCGCAGCATCGTCTGCAGGCGGATGAACTCGTCCTGCATCTGCCGGCGGATGAGCGGGTCGAGCGCCGAGAACGGCTCGTCGAGGAACCAGACCTGCGGTCCGACCGCCAGCGACCGCGCAATGCCCACGCGCTGCTGCTGGCCGCCGGAGAGCTGGTTCGGAAAATGGCCTTCCAGCCCCTTGAGGCCGACCAGTTCGGTCATCTCCCGCGCCCTCGCCCGCCGCGTCTCCCTGTCGACGCCCTGCACCCGGAGGGGAAAGGCGACGTTCTCGAGCACGTCGAGATGGGGCAGCAGCCCGAAGTTCTGGAACACCATGCCCATGGCGTGGCGGCGCAGCTCGACCATCCGGCCGCGGCTGGCGGTCCCGAGATCCTCGCCGTCGAGCAGCACGCGGCCGCTGGTCGGCTCGATCAGCCGGGTGAGGCAGCGCAGGAGCGTCGACTTGCCGGAACCGGACAGTCCCATCAGCACGAAGATCTCCGCCTCGTGCACCGCCAGGCTGACGCCGGCCACCGCCGCGACATGGGCGCTTTCGGCCAGCGCGGCCCGCCGGCGCTCCCCGTCTTCCGGCAGGGACCGGACCGCCGCCATCGCCCGCTGCGGATGCGGGCCGTACAGCTTCCACAGATCCTCGCAGGCCAGCGCGACGCGGCGCTGCGCATCGGCAGAGAAAGCCTTGGTCATCGCCGATCTTCGCTCGCGCTCGAGGCCCGCATCGCGCTCACTTCTTCGCGTCTTCGATCCAGGGGGCCCATTTCGCGGTGTTGGCCTCGAGCCACCGGCTCACGACGCCGCCGATCTCCTGATGGTTGTGGTCGATCTCCATCATCATGGCCTGCTGGTCCCCGGCGCCGAGCTGGTAGTGCTTCATCAGCGCATAGGCCGCCGGCCACTTGTCGCCGAATCCGGCCCGCACGACCTTGATGACCGCGGACGGCAGGATGCAGCGCGCCCCGTTCTTGGGGTCGCAGGGCGGCATGTCGACCCAGTTGAGCTTCGACTGGGCGAGCAGCCAGTGCGGCGCCCAGAAGCGCAGGAGCAGCGGCTGGTTGGCCGCCAGGGCTGCCTGCAGCTCGGCGACCAGGGCGCCCTCGGACCCGGCGGGCACGGCGGTGAAGGGCAGCTTGAAATCCTCGATCTCCCGGGCGGAGGCGGTGTCCCAATCGGCGGGATAGTCGACCAGGCGTCCGTTCGGCAGGGTCTCGGCAGTCGCCAGGGCGGCGGCGCATTCGGGCTTCAGCAGCGCCTTCCAGTCCGGCAGCCCCGGGCAGACGGCCAGCGTCGCATCCGTATAGGCCCAGCCGTCGCGGGCGTTGAGCCCGAGGTCGCCGACCGGCTCGACCTTCCCGGCGGCGAGGAGCTTGGGATAGATCTCCCCGAGATTGTTGGTCCACAGCTCGGGGGTCAGATCCAGCGAGCCGTCCTCCATGCCGATCCATTGGGGGAAGCTGCCGGCGGTGACGTACTGGACGCGGTAGCCGAGCTTCTCCAGAAGCTGCCCCGCCACATGGGCGGTGATGTTCTGCCCGGTCCATTCGTTGATGGCGATCTTGATCGGGGCCGCGCCGTCGCCGAGCGGGGCCGCCCCGGCAATGCCATTCCAACCGCACAGCGCCGCCAGGCCCAGGCTCGCCGTCAGACAGATCGACCGGATAGAACGCACGCCACCCTCCTCTGTTTTGTGCCGCCCGGTGCTATAATCCAAACCGTCCAGCCGGTCTATAAAAACCGTCCGGACGGTCTGAGAATTCCGTTGCACTCTTGCGCGTTTCGAAGAAGGGTGGGCGCTGAGGAGGCGGGTTCGAATCCCCGATGACGAACATGCCGGCAGGACGCAGACGCAAGACGGGAGAGGAGATCCGCGCGACGATCGTCAGCGCGGCGACCCGCATCGTCATGGAGCAGGGCGCCTCGCGCATGACGCTCGCCGACGTGGCCAGGGAGGCCGGGATCAGCAAGGGCGGGCTCCTGCACTATTTCGCCTCCAAGGACGCCCTGATCCGCGCCATGATCGCGGCCGGCCTCGACTCCTTCGAGGAGAAGACGACGGCGATGGTCGCGGGCGACCCGACGCCCGGCTCCTATCTGCGCGCCTACATCACCACCAGCTTCCCCGCCGAACGCGCCGACGACATCGCCGCGGCCATGATCGCCGGCATCGCCACCGACCCGGACCTCCTGGCCGACTATGCGCAGGAGAGCGCCAAATGGTCCGACCGGCTGAGAAAGGACGGGCTGGACTACCTGCATGCCGAGGTGATCCGGCTCGCCGTCGACGGCCTCTACTTCAACGAGGCGATCGGCCTGCCCCCGCTCAGCCTGAAGGACCGCAAGGCCCTGCTGAAGCGGCTGATCGACATGACCCGGACCCAGCCGTCATCGGAGGGATCCGAGGCCTCGGGGGCGTGAACGGGGAACGGAAGAGCCTGGCGTGGTGCAGCACCGGCAGAGCCCGACCTCGGAGAGCGCCGGGACGGGCGGCTGCAACGAGGGCGGCCCACCCGGACTGCGGCAATGCTGTGCCGGCGCGAGCCTTCTTGGCCGGCGGGTACGGCCGCCCTTCACGAAACAGGAAATCCAGCCCCCTCCTTGCCGCACCGTCAAATGCGATGGGATTGCCACTGCCATCGCAGTGTCAAGCTGATGCCCGTTCGGCTATAGTCACCATCATGGGCAGGGGGGCATCATGGCCAATGCGGGCGACTCAATATCGGCGACAACACAGGCGCCGGACGGCCCGCGGGGCATCGGTGGCTGGCTGATCCTGCCGATCATCGGCTTGGTCTTCACCGTGGCGATGACGATATACAATTTGCACGACGTCATCGTCGAATGGGAAGGCGTCAAGGCCATCATCGCCGGCAGCCACCCGACGGCGGCAGCCTTGCGACTGCCCATCGGCGCATCCGTCCTTGCCGGCCTTGCCATCATGGGGCTGGCCGTTCTGTGCCTCTATCGCATCTTTACCCGCTCACCGGCCGTGCCGCGCCTGATGACGATCTTCTATATCGGGATGGTCGTGGCTTGCCTTGTGGACGTGCTGGCCGGCTACCGGATCGCCGTCTTGACGGAGACGCCGATGCCCCGCGATTCCATCAAGGACCTCATGCGGGCACTCGTCGTCTCGGCGATCTGGATTCCCTACTTCCATCGCTCACGCCGCGTCGCCAACACCTTCCGTACCCGGGAGGCCGCCATCGAGCGCCGGATCACAGAGGCCTTCTGACCTCGAACGACGCCGACAGCCGGCGCTGCTCTTCCGCGGCGTTCGATCGCATGACGCTATTCGGTGACGACGTGCCAGACGCCGCCGACGCCGTCGCCGGTCTTGTCGCCCTTCTTCTTGTCGGAGGCATAGAAATAGAGGGGCTTGCCGCCATAGGTCCACTGCAGCACCCCGTCCGTCCGTTTCACGGTGGCCCAGCCCTTCCCCATCTTCTCGCCGGCCTTGGCGGCATAGGGCGGCCATTTGGCGGCGCAGGCGGCATAGCAGGACGGCTTGCCGCCGACATCCTTGTCGAAGACATACACCGTCATGCCGTTCCCGGCGGTGAGCACCGATGCTGCACTCGCCGGCAGCGGTATCGCAAGAGTGGTGAGAAGCAGGGACGCTCCCAGAGCCAAGGCTTTCCTCATTTCGGCATCCTCCGTTCGACGGTCGATGGACCGAGCCAATGGGCCTCGCGTTGCCGTAAACGCCGCGCCGCTCCATTGGGTCCGCGGCCACGCGACTATTTTTACCTGTCGGGAGAGGCGGCAACGGCCCCCGGCGCCCCCTCGAGCCGGATTGAGATCGCCCGCCACCGAGCGCGGATGGGCTTTCACCTCCCCGTCTACGAGATGGTCGTCGGCATCTCACCGACAGCCAGCCCTTGGCTTTTCTCAGCTTATGCGGCACATGGGGCTGGAAGGGGCAAACACGGCGATACAACGGCCTGCGTGGGGTCTGCGGTCTCCCGCGGACGGCGCCGACATCTTCATCGACGGAAACGATATTGCCGCAAGGTCGGGGTTCTTTTTGTGAGTCGAGCGTGACGGTAACCGGCCGGGCGAACAGGGCGACCATCCCCCCGTTGCGCGCTTCCGCGCAGGTCATGGGCTGCCATGATTGCGGCCGGCTGCACGACGTGCCGCCGCTCACGGACGGAATGCGGGCGCGCTGTTCGCGCTGCGGCGCCACCCTGCAGTATTTCCGCTCGATCTCGATCAGCCACGCCTATGCCTATAGTTGCGCCGGCGCGATCTGCTTCGCCATGGCCAACTTCCTGCCCTTCATCAAGCTCGAAATATCCGGCCGCGTGCAGGTGGCCAGCCTGGTCACGGGCATCAAGGCGCTCTACGACCAGGGGCTGTGGGAACTGGCCGGCGTGGTCGCCTTCACCATGCTGGTGGCGCCGGCCCTGCAAATCCTCGCCCGCCTGATGGTGCTGGGCGGGCTCCAGCTCAGGCGCCCCCCGCGCGGGCTGCCGTTGCTCTATCGCGGCGCCAGCATGGTGGGTCGCTGGGCGATGATCGAAGTCTACATGCTCGGCCTCATGGTGGCCTATACGAAGCTGACCGATCTCGCCCAGGTCGTGCTCGGCCCCGCCGTGTTCGCCGTGGTCGGGCTGATGCTGGTGACGGTGGCGACCGGCGCCCTGCTGGACGACGAAACCATCTGGCGCAACTTCGAGCGCAAGGGCCTGGTCCCGCCGCCGCCGCCGGTCGACACCAGGCGTCCAACCGCCCTGTGCGAAGCCTGCGGCCTCGTCTCCAACCTGCCCGCCCCCGGCCACCACGCGGCCTGCCCGCGCTGTTCGGCGCCGGTTCACCCGCGCAAGCCCGACAGCATCACCAGGACCTGGGCCCTGGTGATCACGGCGGCGATCCTCTACATCCCCGCCAATCTCTTCCCGGTCATGACGGTGATCTCGCTCGGGCACGGCGCGCCCGACACCATCATCAGCGGCGTGATCGAGCTGGCGGATTCCGGCATGTGGCCGCTCGCCATCCTGGTCTTCTTCGCCTCGATCCTGGTGCCGGTGCTCAAGCTCATCGGCCTGGCGACCCTGCTCATCACCACCCAGCGCGGGACGATCTGGCGCCTGCAGGACCGCACGGTCCTCTACCGGATCATCGAGTCCGTGGGACGCTGGTCGATGATCGACATCTTCATGATCTCGATCCTGGTGGCTCTGGTACAGCTCGGCGAGATCGCCACGATCGAGCCGGGCGTCGGCGCCATCGCCTTCGCCGGCGTGGTCATCATCACCATGATCGCATCCGAATCGTTCGATCCGCGGCTTATGTGGGACACCCTGGACCGCCAAGAGGGAAAGAGGGGCCATTGAACGACTTCAACGCCTCCGATCGTGGCAGCGACCTGGCCGCGCCCGAAATCGAGCCCCCGCGCCGCCGGCTTTCGCCGATCTGGCTGGTCCCGATCGTGGCCGCTGCGATCGCGCTCTATCTGGGCTGGATCACGCTGTCGCAGAAGGGCCCCGAGATCCGGATCTCTCTGCGCACCGCCGAAGGCCTGGAGCCGGAAAAGACGCAGATCCGCTACAAGGCCATCGTCTTCGGCACCGTGAAGCACATCGAGCTCTCGCCGGACGGCAGCCACGTCATCGTCACGGCCGAGATGACCAAGGAGGCAGAACCGCTGATGCGCGACACCGCGCATTTCTGGGTCGTGCGGCCGCGCCTTTCGGCAAGCTCGGGCATTTCGGGCCTGTCGACCATCATCTCCGGCGTCTATATCGAGTTCGATCCCGGCAAGGGTGACAAGCCGGCCGACAGCTTCGTCGGCCTCGAAATCCCGCCGGTCATCCAGTCCGGCGTGCCGGGGACGGAATTCGCCCTCAAGGCCACGCAGATCGGCTCCACCGGCATCGGATCGCCGATCTTCCATCGCGGCGTCGAAGTCGGCCAGGTCCTCGGCTACGACTCCTCCGATATCGCCGCCGGCATCACCATCCGCGCCTTCGTGCGCGATCCCTATGACAAGGAAGTCCAGACCGGCACCAATTTCTGGAACGCTTCCGGGATCTCGCTCACCACGGGTCCCCAGGGCTTCCGGCTCCAGCTCGACTCCATCCAGGCCCTGCTCGCCGGCGGCGTCGCCTTCGACAGGCCGGCCGGCGTGCCGCCGGGCCCCCGCGCCGCTCCCGGGACGGCGTTCCCCCTCTACGCCGACCAGGCCAGCGCGGACGAAGCCAAATATTCGCTCCGCCTGAAATATCTCGTCTATTTCAACTCCTCGGTCGGCGGCCTCGGTCCCGGCTCCAACGTGGAGTGGCACGGCCTCAAGATCGGGCGGGTCGTCGACGTCACCCTGCAATATGACGTCGCCAAGAGCGCTCCGCGCGCGCCCGTGCTGATCGAGATCGAGCCGCAGCGCGTCCAGCTCGTCGGCGCCGACAAGGTCGAGCCCGGAGCCGTCATGAGATCGCTGGTTGCGAAGGGCCTGCGCGCCGAGATCAAGACCAGCAACTATCTGACCGGGCAGAGCGTGGTGTCGCTCGACATCGATCCCACGGCCGGACCTGCGGAGCTCGGCACCGGCGACGCCTATCCGGTGATCCCGACCAGCCCGAACCAGTTCGACTCCGCCCTGCGCTCGGTCAACGACATCCTCGACCGTGTCTCGAAGCTGCCGCTGGACAAGCTGGTGACTCAGGCCAACGACACCATGAAGTCGTTCCAGAATCTCGCCGCCGGACCGGAGATCAAGGAATCCCTGCGTTCGCTCGCCGCCACTCTCACATCCACGCAGGAGCTGATCACCCAGGCACAGCCGGAGGTCAAGGAGTCCCTGCGCTCGCTCGCCGCAACGCTCACCGCCGCGCAGGAGCTGATCACCCAGGCCAGGACGGATCTCGGCCCTGCAATGCAGAAGCTGCCGCCGGTGCTCGATACCGCCCAGCAGTCGATGAAGCGCATCAATTCGACCTTGAGCTCCTTCGACCAGGGCTATGGCGCCTCGTCCAGCTTCAAGCGCGACCTGACGCGCCTGATGTCGCAGCTCGACGATGCCGTGCGCTCCATCCGCGTCCTCGCCAACTATCTCGAGCAGCACCCCGAATCGCTGATCCGGGGCAAGACCACCACAGGAAGCGACTGATGCCGTTCCTTTCCCGCAGGCCTCCCGCCCGCCTCGCAGCCCTGCTGGCCCTTGCCCTGCTCTCGGCCTGCGCTTCGCCGGCTGCCAAGATCTACACCCTCGCCGCACAGGGCGGGCACCCGGTGGCGGGACGACCGGTCTCGCTGTCGATCGAGACGGTCGACATTGCCAGATATCTCGACCGCCCGCAGATGGTGCGCCGGTCCGGCGACGTCCAGCTCGGCGTCTCCGAGTTCGAGCGCTGGGGCGAGCCGATGGGCAGCATGGTCCAGCGCGTGCTGGCCGAGAATCTGCGCCGGCGCCTGCCCGCCGGCTCCCTGGTGACGACCAGCCGCACTGTCTCGGGCACCGAATCCACCACGCTGGAACTCGCCGTGAGCCGTTTCGACATCAACGCCGAGGGCATGGTGGTGCTCGAGGCGCAATGGCGGCTGCATTATCGCGGCGGCGGGCGCAGCGCCGCCGCCCAGGCCAATATCACGGTCCGCCAGAACGGCACCGACACCGCCGCCCAGGTCGAGGCGATGAGCGCAGCCCTCGACCAGCTCGCCGGCCAGATCGCCCGCAAGCTGGGCTGAGGCGGCGGCGCCACACCGAACCGTGGCCGTGCGAACGAGCCGCCTGCGGTGTCCAGGCGCGCAGCGTCATCGGGGACAACGCGCCCAGAGCCCGCCGGGCCGTGAGCGCGCACGCCTCTACGACCAACTCCACACGAATGCCCCCATCACCACGACGATGATCGCGGCACAGAGCACCCAGTGCTTGGCCGTCCAGTTGTGCATGATCACGCTGTTCCCCCTGCCCCGGACCTGCCACACGGGGCCACGAAGCACGGGCATTGTGGAGAGGTCGGGGCCGCCGGTCCAGCCCTTCCGGCGGGGCGGCCGCGCCGAAACCGGGCCGCCACTCGACCAAACCTCGCCGACCATACCCGCCCCGGGGTGAGCAACGACATCGGCAGGACTTCGTCACCTGAATTGCACGGAGCCGTCCGGCTCCACTTGTGCGGGAGAGAGTCCGTCTCGCAGGAAGAGGGCGTCGATAGCAGATCGGACAGCATCTTCGTCGATTCTGACGCTCTCCGCTTCCAGCATCTTCCGCAGCTCCGTGACATCCCCATCCGTGTCTCCCATCGGCCAGAGGGCGGAACTCGCCAGCTTGCGTTTACGCTGCATTAGGCTCTGGAGGAGGCAGTCAAACGAGTTCTCGCGATAACCGGGGTGGATCGCCATTGGTATATGGATGCTGACAGGATGCGTCTGCCCAAGGCGGTGGACACGGTCGTTGCACTGTTCCTCCACCGCGGGGTTCCACCACCGTGAAAGGTGAATAACGTGCGTGGCCGCCGTCAGCGTGAGCCCCACGCCAGCCGCCTTGGGGCCGAGGACGAGAATATCGAAGCCTCCATCCTCCTCCACATGGCGCTGGAAGCGATTCACGATCGCCTGGCGCTGAGGAATGGGCGTTTCGCCATTGATGACGTCGATCCGGTTCAGCTTGAACTGCGCGCGGGTCAACTCAACGAAGCGGTATTGCATCTGCCGGTGCTCGATGAACACCAGCGCCCGCTCGCGCCTTGCTGCGATCCGCCCGAGGATCTCAAAGGTCGCCGAGAGGCGCGCCGAGGCGCCGATGAAGTCGGCGTCAGCCTCCTTCCCGTCCAAGCTCGGATGGACGGAGACTGAGCGGATGTGGTGCAGCATCTTCAGCGCCGCCCCCAAACCGCCCCGCGCCAGCTTGAGCCTTGCATCTTCGTAGACCGAGGCTTGTCCCGTCGGCATCAGGCGCGGGTGAAGACGCCGCGTCTTCTCCGGCAGATCACGAGCGACCTGATCCTTCGTCCGTCGAAACGCCAGGGCTGGACGCCCCTGTGCCGGTTTGAAGACCCGGCTGTACAGGTCGGCCATGTTGGTGTTATCGGGCGTGCCATAACGACCGCGAAAGTCCTTGAGGCTTCCCAGCGCACCGGGTGTGAGTTGCTCCATCACCGCCCACAGATCGACCACGCTATTTTCGATCGGCGTTCCCGTGAGCCCGATGCGGAAATTGGCTTTCATGAACAGGCCAGCCTGCGCCCGCAGGCTGGCCGGGTTCTTCAAGGTCTGGATCTCGTCGAACACCAAGGCGCTGAACGGGATGCGCCCGAGCGAATGCTGATAGTTGGTGAGGGTCGTATAGGTTGTCAGAACCCAGAAGCGGTGGGCGCGCCTCTCCTCGATCGCCTCGGTCAGGAAGGCAAGGTCGAGCTTCATCTCGCCGCTCTCGATGTCACGGCCTGACTTTCCCGTCATCTTCCGGCCTGAAACGGCGCTTCCATAGAGACGGATGAGGTGCCCGAGGCCCGGCTCCTCGACATGACGCACCACTTCCTGCTCCCAATTCTCCAAGAGGGAGGTGGGTGCCACAACCAGCACGGGGCCACGATCCGCCGCGCCGGTTGTGGCCATATGGGACTTCAGCCAGACCAGGAATGCGATCGTCTGGAGCGTCTTTCCCAACCCTTGCTCGTCGGCATTCAGGAAGCCGGGGAGGCCGGCCTGCCAGGCCGCCACCTGCCAGCCGAAACTGTCCACTTGGTGCGGCTTCAGAGGTGTGCGGATACTATTCGGCACGGTCACCGGAACGAGCGCCTTGCGAGGCTGGATCTTCGCATGCCACTCGATCTCATCAATGTTGACCTTGCCGTCGAGGACATAGGGTCCGGTAGGCTCGGGACGATCGTCCCGACCGCCATCGTCTTCGTTGGATCGGTCTGTCTTCGTCGCGAGATAGGCGTCGATCGTCGCCACTGTCTCCGGTCTTGCCGGCAGGTCGATCCCTCCCAGCGGAACCGTCTCCTGCCCCTGCTCGATCGCCCCTTCAATGTCCTTTCGCAACGTTTCCAGTGTGGTGGTCGAGCAGTTGCTGAGTGCATCTGCGAGCCGTCGAGCGAATTGTTCGGGAAGCCATGTCGTCCCGCTGCCTGCAATCGGCCCGAGGTCCGGCTTCTCGAAAATCTTGACGCCCGTCACGCGCTCGGAGAATTCCCGTGTCTCGATGAAGACCGGGCCGGCGGCCGCCTCGATAGCCTCCTCTTCCGCTGCGGGGCTGAGATTGTCGAGATGACCGTCTTTCCGAAGGGTCGCTTCCACGGCCTCGGCGATACGCGGGCGTGGGTTCCTGACGAAGGCGGCGCGTTCGGCCTCCGGCGCACGCTGCATTTCCACCATCACGCCGAGCGCTGGGAGCGCCATCCGGTCTACGACAAGGAAGCTGCCAGGCCCCAACCGATAGGCGGGGACCGCGCCTCGCTCACGCACCCGCTTCTGGAACAGGCTCAGATCCTGCCCGACGAGTTCGCTCTCCTGCGCCGAAACGTCGCCGTCCCCACGGCCCTCACCGAGCTTCTTGCCTGAAAAGGGCAGGACTTCGAAGTCGGTGGCATCAGCAGTGGGAACGATCGACAGACGATCGGCCACCCGCACCTGCAGCCCCGACAGGAAATCGGTCATCGACACCCTGCCGGCGTGGTCGGGGTCCCCGATCCGCACGCCGGGATCGAGCGCTTGGCGGAAGCGCGACAGGGCGCCCCAGTGATCGATGTCACTGCCACCCGCCTGGAGCGTCTCGGCGACCTCCACGGCCTCCACGAGCCAGAGTGGCAGGCGTCGCAGTCCGCCCGACGTCTCAAGCATAGCCCCTACCCTGCGAGGCAGCTGGCGCTGGCCGTTCTTGAACCACTCCGCCTTCAGCCGGAAATGCGGAGAGCCAACAAGGCCCTCCGCATCCGTCCTCAGGGTCAGGTCGACGATGGGCGGCAAGCCAAGAACCTGCGCTGCTTCGCCTGGCAACGCCGCGGCGAGGCGGTGGGAAAGGCAGATCTGATCTGAGCCAATCTCAAATTCCTCGGAATTTTCCTCGGCCAGTGCCCGCAGGTCAGCCAGGGCGATAATGAGTTCGCGGTCGGAAACCGGCAAATGCGCGAGATCACGCTTTCGGCCGCGAGCGAAGAGTCGCTGGAGAAGCCTGTCGCGCGGCTCCTTCAAAGTGAGGCGAACGTCGCGCTCGTCAAAATAGAGATCGAACATCGCAGCCATCAAACCCGCTCAAGCACCCAACCCTGCCAATCCCCCTGGTGGGACTTCGTCTCGGAACCGCCCATCCCACGGATCATCTCGCAATCATAGTCCGTTTGATACAATCTCGGGGCGCGCGGATTGTTGTCCTTAAAGATATGGACTTTATAACTGTGCGAACCTTCGACGATAACCTTATTTCCAATCTTCATAATTAAGAGAGATGTATCAGTGCGGCTTCCGCCGGCCATCTGGCGTCCATAGCTCAACAGGCTTCTGCTGCCTCTGGAACGGAGCTGCCGTTGCGCATGGCGGACCCCACTTGAACTGAAAGCCACCCAGGCGGCGTCGATCCGCTTTTGATCGTGCAGTGACAACCAGAACTTCCGCCTCGGCTCCCACATGTGGCTTTCTTCCACGGCGGAAACGACATCGAGGAAGAAGCGGATGTTCTCTCCGGTCAGCCACCGCATCATCACCGCGAGATGCCTCTCAGGCACTCCGGCCCAGGCCCCGCCGCCGCTCACGCGAGGATCGCCGTAGAGGCCGATCAACGTTTCGGTGATGAACGTCAACTCAGCTTGCGGCGGATCGCCTGTGAGCCATGGGGCCAGTATCGCTCTGATCGCCTCGTCCGCTCCACTCGCCCTCACGCTCTGGCCTTCCGGTTTGAGCCAGTTGAAGAGCCTTTCAAGGGCAGACCGCTTCGTCAAGCCGGGAGCAAGTTTGCGGACATAGTCGAGATGCGCATGATCCATCAGGCCCGGCGCGTGCGGGGCAAGGAGTCCGATTTCCTTGAGGCCGATCCAGCAATCGTCCATCGTCACCATCTTGTCCGCGATCGCTTCATGCGCGCGAGCCGGATCAAACAGCGCGGGGATATGGCGCAGGAGTTGTTGCCCCATTCCGCCGATGCCCGCCCCGGCGCTCGTGAGCGCGGCAGCAAGTTCGCGTGTGTGCGGCGCGGCGGGTACATAGGTAGCCACATAGACGGACACCATTGAGGCGAGGAACGACCGGCGGGTCGATACCCTGATCTCGGCGTAGTAGAATTCACGCAGCCCGTGAAGATCGCGCCGAGCTCGCAGATCCTCATGGAACAGGGCTCGCGCCCCCGAGGTCACCAGTGACATCGGCGTCCCCTCCCACTGGTCCGCCTCCTGACGTCGTCGAACCTCCTGGACGAGGCGCTCGCGGTCCTTCTCCGGCGGATTGGCCACGACGTCGGGCCATCGGCTCAGGATTCTCCCTTTCGTTGCTATCAGCGCATTCAGAGCTGGAAGGGCGGGCGCCTCGAAATCGAGGAGCTTGGTCAAATCCCTGGTCCTGCTCATGGCTGCCCCCTCGCCGGGATGCCCTTGCGCAATTCCTCGCGCACCTTCTGGATGTCGTCCTGGGACCTCGGCGTATACATGATGATACGCAGGTCAATCCGTCGGTTGGTCGCCCGCCCTTCCTGCGTGGCATTGTCGGCGACGGGACGCATCTTGCCGTAGCCGGCGACGGACAGGACCGGTTGGCCGCGGCTGTTGTGATTGTCGACGATACCGGGCTCGCGCTTGACCATCGCGAAAAAGGTCTCGTTGGCGCGATTGGTCGAAAGCGTCAGGTTGCGGTCGTCGAGGCCAGTCGAATCGGTGTGCCCTTCGATCTGCACCGCCTCGATCACGGCGCCGGCCTCGTTGCAGCGCTCGCTCCAAGCCGCGCGCCTGCCGAGGGTATAGCAGGGTAGAATCTCGTTCAATCGGGTAGCAATACTCTCTACGATCAAGCGTTTGTCCGGCCTGAGAACACTCTCGTCCGTTTTGAACAAGCCATCCCCCTTGAAGCGCAGGGCGTCCATCTCCTCGCTGATGACCACCTGCAGATCCGGGAAGTCCACCTTCAGCTTTGACCGAAGCGTATCGAGGATTTGACGCCGCTGTTCCGCCACCTTGGCCAGATAGGTCTCGATCGGTTGCTCCGGCCGGAGGCGCCTGAGCTCCTCCTCGAGCTCCCCGATCCTGGCTTCCCGCTGTCGGATAGTCTCTGCCTGATCCTGGAGTTGCCCCTGGAGCGCCCTCACCTGGGACCGGAGTTTCCCAACCTCATCCCGCAATATGTCGCGCTCGCGCACGACCCGATCGAAATCCGCGCGCGACACCTTATCGGTGTCATGCAACTGCGAGGCGAAAAAGGCGAGTAGGATCATGACGATGAAGAGAAAGCTCACCGTCATGTCCGTCATGGACACAAAAGCCGATTCCTCCTCATCCTCGTGCTGGCGCCGCAGGACGGCTCTCATGCGCGTCTCCGGCTCTCTGGTGCGAACTGCTCGGCCTGCGCGACAATGGCATGCATCGTGTCGAGGGCGGGCGAGAGTTCCTCCTGCATCTTGCGGACGTGACCGAAGAGACTATCGACGGCTACCGCCACGCGGCTCGTATAGGTCTCGAATGCCGTGCCTAGCTTCTCGTCCAGATCATCGAGACGGTCGCCCTGGCCTTTCAAGCGGTCGAGCATTGTGCTCACCCCGCCGAGCGATGCCTCTATGGCCTTGGAATGACCACCCAGCATCTCCTGGGCGGCAGCGAGGTTCTGCGCCGCGCTCTGGGCTGTGGCCTCGGCGGACCGTGCGACCGTGGTGGCAGCATTCTGGGTGCTCTGCGTGAGTTGCCCTATGGCGGCTTCCATCCGCTCCTGCGTGGCGCGGATCGGCGTGGCTGCCGTGACCAGATCCTGCGACGCCGAACGGAAATGACCGGCGGCCTGTTCGCTGGCTTCCGCGCCCGCCCTGACCCCGTCCGAGAGCCGCCTCATGCCGGAGGCCCCTTCGGACAGGCTCGTTATCATTCCACCGAGTTGCTCAGCGATCCTGTCCAGGGGAACCAATAACTCGCGACCTGCCTTCTCGGTGAATTGTTCAGCTCGCTCGGAAATCTCCTTGGTAGTCCTCCCCACGGCATCGAGCACGGAAAGGCCCGCCGAGCCGACCGCTCCCGCGGCGCTGGCGCTGGCGGCCTCCAGGCTTTGGCGGGCGGCCGTCGTGCCCTGTACCGTGGCTGTCTCGATTTCGGTGCGGAATCCTTCCGCCGCCTGGCGCATCTCGACCGCGGCGGCGCTCAAGGCCCTGGCCCCTTCACCCGTATTGTCGCGGATCCCCTCCAGTGTCTGACTCATCACCGCCAAAAGCTGCTCCGCCCCCTGTGTGAGGGCTCCGCTCGCCGTTTGTGCCGTAGCGCCCATGGCGCCGCGCAGGTCATCCACTGCCTGCGTAAGGCGAACCACGGCTGAGTCGATCTCGGTCCCGACCCGGCCCGAGCTCTGGTCCATCCGCTCCGACAACTGCCCGATACGATCGCCGGCCTGGACGAGACTGTCGCTCGCCTTCGCCAGGGCCCGACCCACGTCGTCGGAGAAGCGGGACGACAGATCTTTGACCATGGCGCCCATTCCGTCCGCACCAGCCTGACCGACTTGCTCCAGCAGAGGTGACATGGCCGACGTGATCGAGTTGGAGATGGCTGCCGGTAACTCCTCCCGCAGAGGTCGCCCGAGTTCGGCAACAAGCTCCAGTCCGATCGTGCGGAAGTGCTGGCGCTGCTCCTGGGTCGCGGCAAGCTGCTCGACCGCCAGAGCCTCAAGGCTGATGAACGTCAGGCGCGTCTCGATCGCACCGCAGAGCGCGTGGATTTCCCGCTCCACACGGGACATGCCCGTTCTCAAGGCAATCGTGAAGACTATGGAACAGAACAGCCCCGTCAGTGACATGATAAACTTCGCCGAGGCAATGGTGAGGAGATCCTTGAGCGAGCCTTGCACCTTGTCGGCGGAGAGGTCCATTGCGTTCAGGGCGGATATCAGCCCCAGAAACGTAAGAAAAAGGCCGATAGTCACGAACAAACCAGGCACAATACGCCAGAAGCCTGGAGCAAATCCGAGATCGTCGACATTGAAGAAAGTCGACGGCCTTACTGAGTTACGCAGAATTTCCTCGCCACCTTCCCGGTGAACGACGAAAGTTTCTCGATATTCGCGCCAAGCTGTTGCAACGCGCTCGCGATCGTCTGTCTTGGCTTCGGTTTTGATCGTATTGTCGACTGACACGATGGATCTGCTAAAGGATGCTTCATCCTCAGCCTCCGTGATCACCCTCCGAAGCCAACGGATCGCATTTCGCCGCCGCGCGACGAGTAGGGCGAACCAAGCCACCGCGGCCACGAGCAGAATCAGCAACCCAAGTGTGACGAGTCCGGGCGCTGCCTCCAACTTCAAGAACGCCGCGAGCCCCAAGATGAGATCGCGAACGACGAGCCCGATTGTCTCAAAGGTAGTCCACATCAACAACCGCCCTGCAAGTTTTTATCGACGTCACTTCGAATGAGGCGCCAGCCGGCACGAGAGGCGGCATAGAATTCCTGATAAGCTAAGATGTCACGAAAATCATCGAGATTCGGTAGTTCACCCAAATCGTGTGCGATTCAAGAACGGCATCCCCCTGCGTTCGAACGGCAATTATCGCTAGGGATGCCCCAGTAGATCGTGTCCAAGGGCCGAGCGCCTCAGTCTTCGATGCCAAGCATAGATGATGGGCCGGAGCGCCACCTTGCGAAACACCCAGGATGACGAATCTCGGCTCCTGGATCGACGAGGCCGCCATATCGAAATCCGCATGCCATGGATCGAGCGGAAGATCAGCCACAATTCGGCCCGACAGGCCACAGCCGCGTGGATCGTATCGTACATTGCGGTTTCGGGTCGACAGAGCCTCGATCCAATGGCGAAGCGGGGCTCTCGAGATCGTACCCAACATGGCTGAGCCAGCGAGCAGGCCGCAAGATCACAGGCTGCCTACCGCAAGAGGCGACTGCGATGCGCATCGCCGTCAAGCATCGGCTGCTTTTGGTCAAACCTCATCCTTGCGTTATTGCCTGAGAGCAACGCCGCGGAGGTCTTCCTGTGAGACGCGCCTTAAGAAGGCGTCCGGTGTTTGCCGGCGGCCAAGACAGGCCTGCACCGGCAGACGCGTTGTTGCTCAAACGCCGCGGGGAATCCCCAGGGCGGCGGCCGATGACAACTTGTCTGCGCGCCTAGCCACCCGGCAGGCCGAACGACGTCTACGACCAACCCCACATGCATGTCCCATCGCGACGACGATGGTCGCGGCACAGAACACCCGGTGCTTTGCCGTCCAGCTGTGCATGATCATGCTTCCCCTTACCCCAGATCTGCCACACGGGTTACGAAGCGTTGTTATCGTGGAGAGGTCGGCACCGCTAGTCCAGGCTTTTCCGGTCGAGCGATCACTCCGAAACCGGCTGGCAGCTCGACCGACAGCGCATCGGGCTGCGGACTATATCGTGCACCGCCTGCCGAGTTGGCCGAGTCGTCGACGATCCGGCCTGTGTGCCGCAAATGCTTCGGAGCGTCCCCTGCCGGTTCGCCCGATTGACGCACTCGCCGCCCCCCTACCCGCCCCTCCGGATCTCGCTCACCTCGCTCACCGCGGTGTTCGGCTCCCGGCCGCCCCAGGTGGCGCGGAGCCAGTTGACGAGGTCGGCCACCTGCCGGTCGTTCAGGTAGGCCTTGAAGCCGGGCATGGGCTGCATGCGCTCGAGGCCGGGGAAGCGCTGGGCCTCGATGCCGTTCAGCACGACATGGATGAGGTTGCGCGCGTCGGCGAGCCGCAGCGAGGCATTGCTGGCGAGCGGCACCACCACATGCGGGATGCCCTGCCCGTCGACGCCGTGGCAGCCCGAGCAGAGCTCGATATAGGTGGCGCGGCCGGCGGCGGCGACCTCGGGCGCGACGGCGACGGGCTTGGGCGGGGCCGGCGGCGTGGCGGTGTCGGGCAGCGTGTCGAGGTCGAACAGATAGGCCGACAGGGCGCCGAGATCCTCGGGCGTCATGTACTGGGTGGAGAAATGCACCACCTCGAACATCTGGTTGGTCATCGCGCCCTGGGCCGAGATGCCGGACTTCATGAAGGCGGCCAGCACCTTGGGATCGAAGCCCATCTGCGTCAGGCCGGCCTTGGTGATGTCGGGCGCCACCACGCCTTCGAGCAGCGCGCCCTGGAGGTAGGCGTCCGGCTTCATGCCCATCAGGGCGTTGCGGGGGGTGTGGCATTCGCCGCAATGGGCGAGCGCGTCGGTGAGGTAGCGGCCACGGTTCCACACCGGCGAGCGGGCCGCGTCGGCCTCGTCGGCCCGGGCGGGTAGGTTGACGAGGTTCCAGAAGGTCAGGCCCTGGCGGATGCCGAAGGGAAAGCTCAGCTCGTTGTCCCGGTTGGCGACCTTCATCGGCTCGCGGGTCATCAGATAGGCGTAGACGGCGTCGACGTCCTCCGGCGTCATCTGGCGATAGGAGGCGTAGGGCATGGCGGGATAGAGGTGGCCGCGCTTGCCGATGCCGTCGCGCAGGGCGCGGTGGAACTCGGCCCGGGTCCAGCCGCCGATGCCGTGCTCCTTGTCCGGCGAGATGTTGGTCGAATAGATCGTGCCGAACGGCGTCGTGAACGGCAGGCCGCCGGCCCAGGGCGCGCCGCCCTTGGCGGTGTGGCAGGCGTAGCAGTCGGCCGCGACGGCGACATAGGCGCCTCGCCCGGCCAGCGCCTTGATCTGCCCGGCCGACAGCGGCTGCTCGATGTCGCCGGCCACCACGCTTCGCTCGAGCAGACCGAAGAAGACGGCGCCCACGGCGAGCGCCCCCACCACGATCACGGCGGCGGCGCCCCACAGCAATGTCCGCATCATGCCCGCCCTATGCCTTCACCAGCCCGGGAGTCTTCAGGACGAGGTCGCGCACCGCCTCGAAATAGCGGACATAGCCGGTACATCGGCAGATGTGCCGGTCGAGCGCCGCCGTGATCGCCGCCTCCAGCTCCTCGCGCCGCACCGGCCGGCGCCCGAGCTCGTCGATCAGCACGGTCGCGCCGGTGACGAAGCCCGGCGTGCAGTAGCCGCACTGGAAGGCGAAATGCTCGATGAAGGCCTGCTGGACGGGCGACAGCTCGGTGATCGCCCCGGAGGCGTCGCGCCTGGCGTGGCCCTCGATCGTGCGCACCTTCTTGCCGGCAAACCAATGGGCACCGACGATGCAGGTGCGCATCTCCGCGAGCGAACCGTCGTCCTGCTCCAGGATCACGGTGCAGGCGTGGCAGATGCCCTGCCCGCACCCCATGCGCGAACCGGTAAGGTTGAGATACTCGTAGAGGAAATCCTGCATCATCATGGTCTCAGGCACCTCGACGGGGTCGATGGCCCGGCCGTTGATCGTCAGGGAGAGGGTCTTGGTGGCGAGGGTCATGCCAGGGCCTCCCGGATCTTCTCGGCGGTGATCGGCAGGCTGTAGAAGCGCTTGCCTACGGCATGGGTTACGGCGTTGGCGATGGCAGGGACGACCGCGATCATCACCACCTCGGCCATGCCCCTGGGCGGGTCGCTGTCGGAGAGCGGCGCCAGCACCTCGGCGGTCTGCGACCAGACCGCCACGTCCCGGGCCGTCGGCAGCTCGTAGCGGTTCCAGTTCCAGGTCCCGTCGCCCGGCCCGTCCTCGTAGAGCGGCAGATATTCCTTCAGGGCGTGGCCGATGCCCATGGCGAGGCCGCCCTGAACCTGGCCGGACACCAGCTCGGGCACGACCTGCGTGCCGCACTCCAGGATGGAATGGTGCGACAGCAGCGTCACCTCGCCGCTGCCGATGTCGACCGAGACCTCGGCCAGCGTCGCCATCGGCGCGTAATAGGTGACGCCGGCATTGTTGCGCTGCACCGGCGGATAGGTCACCTTCGCCCGGTCGAGGAAATGCCAGCCCTCCAGCGTCGCCAGGGCCTTGCGGTCGGCCGGCGCGCCGTCGCCGTAGCGCACGGCCAGCGCGTCGACGGCGAAGCGGTGATGCCCGGTGACGGGGACCTCGAACTCGGCCTCCGCCCATTGCCAGCGGTTGAAGGTGTGCACCGTCACGCCGGTGACGAGTCCGAGCCGGTGCGCCTCCGCGGCGACGGCGGCGAAGGTCAGCGGCTGCATGCCGGCGGCGTTGACCATGCCCTGCGCCAGGCGCAGATCCTCGCGCCGCACCACCTCGGGCGCCATCTGGCCGCCGCCGATGCCGCGCGACCACAAGGACCGGGCCGCCGGCCAGACGGCGAGCTCCACCAGGACACGCGCCGCCTCGCGGGTGGCCTGGCCGAGATAATAGACGCTGTTGGAGGCGCTCATCGGCGAGGTGAAGCTCGGCGTCCAGCGCGGATTGGCCATGCGCCGGTCTTCCTCGGCCTGCGACAGCGTGTAGGGCTCGTCGGTGGTCTCCAGCGGCATCTGCGGCCAGCGCACCTTGCCGAACACGGTCTCGGCCGGCAGCACGCCGAGGATGTCGCCGACCATGATCGCTTGGGACGTGGTCGCGCCCGTGCCGATCTCATGCGCCACGTGGGAGAAGCCGAGCCGCCCCGATGCGTCGAACTCGATCGAGGCCAGCGCCGCCTCCGCGCCGGTGCCGTAGTCCTTGTGGACATGGGCATAGCCGACGCCGTAGCGCTTGCCGGGACGGGCCGCCTCGAAGGCCGCCTTGCGCGTGCCCCGCTCGGCCCACAGGGGATGGCGCTGCGCCTTGCGCAGGATCTCCTCGTGGCGCATGGCCCCGGCCGGGATGGCGCCCTGCGTGTTCTTCATGCCGGACCGGAAGGCGTTCTTCAGCCTGAGATCGATGGCGTCCATCTTCAGGAGCTCGGCCGCCTCGTCGACCATCATTTCCGTCGCCGACATGGTCTGCAGCGTGCCGTAGCCGCGCATCGATCCGGCGTCGACCGCGCGCGAGGCGAGGGTCGCCACCGAGAAATCGCTCTTCGGCAGGTAGTAGATCGACTGCGCCGCCGTGGCGCCGACGGTGCCGACCGAGGTGGAGAAGTTCTCGCGTCCGCCGCCGTCGTTGCGGTAGCGGCCGGTCATGGCGCGGAACTTGCCGGTGCCGCGGTCGATGACCAGCACATTGTCCATCCAGAAGGCGTGGCGCTTCAGCGCCATCTGGAACTGCTCGTAGCGGTCGTTGGCGAGCCGCACCGGCACGCCGTCGCCATAGAGGCCGGCGAGCACGCAGTAGAAGGGGAAGATCGAGTGGTCCTTGGTGCCGTAGCCGACGGTGTAGCCGACCCTGAGGTCGACCCGGCCGAGCGCGAACCGCGATTTCGACACCATGTGCGCCGCGACCTCGGCGACCTCGTAGGGCGACTGGGTGGCGATCATCGCGTGCAGGACGCCGCCGGCCGGCTCGTACCAGACAAGACCGTTGTCCGCCTCCATGGCCGACGCATCGGCCGACTGCGAGAAGTAGGAGCGTCGCATCACCAACGCATCCTCGCCGGCGGCCTCGATCTCCGTCTCGATCTCGGCGGCTGCCGCCATGCCGCGCGCCATGGCGTCGTCCACGCCGGCCGCCGGCCATTGCGGGTCGTCGCCCTTGAAGCCGGCGCGGATCACCGTGTCCCTGAATGCGGAATAGCGGTCTTCGGCCTCGGGATCACCGCCGTCGATGCGCACGAAGCGGGCGGCGCCGTAATGTCCGGGCGTGGTCGACGGCGCCTTGCCGCCGTAACGCACGACGGTGTCGTCGAACCGCACCAGGCGCTTGGCCGCGTCGTAGCGGGCGAAATCGCGATAGAGCAGCAGCGCCACCGGCTGCCCGAGCAGGCGCGCGGTCTGGCCCTTCGGCACGAGGAAGACGTCGCCGTAGAAACCCGGCACCGGGATCTCGATGCCGTCCCTGGCCAGATCCTCGTGCAGCACCACCCGGTCCGGCTTGAGGTCGTCGCCGAGCACGCTGAGATCGATGCCGTCGAAGGCCCGGTCCACGCGGGTGGCGTGCAGCAGGAAGGCATGGGCCTGCTGCTTCGGCCAACCGTCAAGGTCGCGGGCGCGATAGTCGCGCGTGAAGGTCTTGCCGCCGGTGACCTTGGCGATGGCGTCCAGGCGATAGCGCGGCTTGCCCGCTGCCCCGATCCAGTCCGGCCCGGGCCGCGGCGGCGTCTCGATCAGTTGCGCGTGCGCGCCTGGAACGAGAAGCGAGACCTCGATCGCGACGCCCGCGGCGATACCGGCCTTCAGGACGTCCCGGCGCGACAGACCTAGTTTCATGTCCGTATCCTTGCTTTCATCAAGCAATCGCTTCGGATCGTCGATTTCTACCGCACCGAATCCGGTTTGCAAAGAAATTCAGCCCCGTCTCTCCCTATCGGAGGACGACATTTCAGATCGAAATTGTCTCTATAATTTGACAGAACTCATCAAGATCACGCAGGGCAACAGCTTGTTTCACGCATCCGAATGTCAAAAAGGACGCGTCCAGGTCGATTCCAAGTTCGGATGCACGGGGAAAGACGGAGGAATGCGCGTCCCTGCGCATCCTGCCGCCGGCTGGCGCCGCCGGGATCAATGCCCGGAGCGGGCGCCGCGTTCGCGCAGCGAGCACGTACCGGGTGTGCAGGCGGCGACGGCAGCCGGAGGCTTTCGCAGCTCCGGCCGCCGCCATGATCGTGGTCGCCCGTCAGCAGCAGCGCATCATCCGCCCGGTGCCGACGCCGTAGCGCCGGTCCTGGCAGGCGCGGAAGAACGCCTCGCGGCTCATCGGCTCGCCCGGGTGGTTCGCCCGGTGATGCGCGACATAGGCCTCGTAGTCCGCCACACCCACCATCAGCCTGGCCGTCTGCGACAGCAGACGGCCGAGGCGGGCGGGGTCAGGAAGCGAGAGGCCGCAGACCCTGCAGGTCATCGGACACCTCCTGAACCGAAGCAGCGGGATTGGCGAGGGCCCGGCGGATGGCCAGCACGCCGTAGACGAGCATGGCCACCACCACAGCCATGAAGATGGCGCACAGGGCGGCATCGACATAGTCGTTGAAGACGACGCGCTGCATCTCCGTCACCGTCTTGGCCGGCGCCAGCACCTCGCCGCGGCTGAGCGCGTCCGAGAACTTGCGGGCATGGGCGAGGAAGCTGATGGCGGGGCGCTCGTCGAACAGCTTCTGCCAGCCGGCGGTCAGGGTGCACGGCTGTCCGGTTCATGTTGGGAGTAAGTCCAGATGGACTTGGCGAGGGTCGCTTTTTGGGATGGTGGGCGGCTTGAGCAATTGGTCGATGCTGCGACGGTGCATGATGTTGGCGCGGACGAGCCTGGCGAAGGCGAGTGGGCTGTCGACGATTTTGACGGCGTCGTTGGCGATGCGCAGCAGCAGGTAGGCGATGAGGGCGACGGCGATCTGGATGCGCACGGCGTTCTCCGATTGCCCGATGAAGTGCTTGATGCGGAGGGTCTGCTTGACCCATCGGAAGAAGAGTTCGATGGCCCAGCGGCGCTTGTAGAGGTCGGCGATCTCCTGGGCTGGGGCGTCCAGGTCGTTGGTGAGGATGCGCAGTGTTTTGCCGTCATCGAGAACGACGCCGATCTCGCGCACGGGATCCTGGAAGGGGTTGATGCGCGTCGTCGTCAGGCGTTCGGGCAGGTGGCCGATCCGATCATAGAGCAGGGTCGATCCGGGCGGCAGAGGCTGTTCGGCGACCGGAGCCAGGGGCGTATTCTTCTTGAGCCGGGTGACGATCCGGCAGCCGGCTGCGTTCAGGCGCTCCCACCAACCGTAATGATAATAGCCGAGATCAAAGACATAAGTGGCGCCGGGCTCGATGGGCATGGCGTGCGCGGCCGTGATGTCGTTGACCTTGGCGGGCGTGACTTCAAGGTAGAGCGGCCGGTCGGCGTCCGGGTCGTAGATGATGTGCGCCTTGGCGCCGACGGCGCTGCGGGAGAAGCGTGCCCAGGCCGCAGCAATCCCCGACAGCCGCAGGCTCGTCGAGTCGATCAGGCGCACCACCTCGGCGCTCGACCGACGAAAGCCCCGGCTGGTCTGGGCCGCCATATGGGCGAACAGGCCCGAGAAGACCTCGTGCGTTCTCAGGGCGTTGGCGTCGGCCAAGGTCGAGCGCGACACCTGACGCACGCCCAGGTGATAGAGCCTGCCCGCGTGGCTGGACATCGCCGTTTCGATCTCGCGCAGCGAGGCGGCGCCGGAAAGCTGCGCGTAAAGCAGCGCCACAAACTGACTCTTGGTGCTCAGCCGCCGAACCCGGGCATCCGTTCCCTGTTCATCCACAAGCCGATCGAACACCGACCACGGCACATGCTTCAGAAGCCCGTGCAATACGCTATTGTGGTGACGCATGGCGTTGGCTCCTTCTCGTGTCCAAAACACCGGCAAGTGCTTGGAAACAAGTAGAATCAATGCCATGCAACCTGTCTACCAAAACCAACCGGACAGCCGTGGTCAGGGTGCAGACCACCAGCCACGCCGTCGGTGCGATGGTGACCCAGGCGTAGCGCTCGCGCTTCATCTTGAAGAGCACGACCGTGCACAGCGTCAGGGCGATGGCCGCCAGCATCTGGTTGGAGATGCCGAACAGCGGCCAGAGCGTGTTGATGCCGCCGAGCGGATCGACGACGCCCTGGTAGAGGAAATAGCCCCAGGCGCCGACGGCCAGGCCCGTGGCGATCAGGTTGGCGGCCCAGGATTCGGTCTGGCGCATCGCCGGCACGACCGTGCCGAGCAGATCCTGGATCATGAAGCGGGCCACGCGGGTGCCGGCGTCGACCGTGGTCAGGATGAACAGCGCCTCGAACAGGATGGCGAAGTGATACCAGAAGGCCATCAGGCTCTGGCCGCCGATCACGTTCGACAGGATATGCGCCATGCCGACGGCCAGCGTCGGGGCGCCGCCGGCGCGCGACAGGACCGTGCTCTCGCCCACATCCTTGGCGATCTGCGTCAGCATGTCCGGCGTGATCGCAAAGCCCCAGCCGGCGATCGTCTGAGCCGCCTGGTCAGCGGTCGTGCCGATCACAGCCGGCGCGCTGTTCATGGCAAAGTAGACGCCCGGCTCAAGCACGCAGGCGGCGATCAGCGCCATGATGGCCACGAAGGATTCCACCAGCATGGCGCCGTAGCCGATGAAGCGCGCCTGCGCCTCGTTCTCCAGCATCTTCGGCGTGGTGCCCGAGGCGATCAGGGCGTGGAAGCCCGAGACCGAGCCGCAGGCGATGGTGATGAACAGGAAGGGGAACAGGCTGCCGGAGAACACCGGGCCGCTGCCGTCGGCGAAGCGGCTCACCGCCGGCATCTTCAGTTCCGGCATGACGACCAGGATGCCGAGCGCCAGCCCGAGAATGGTGCCGACCTTCAGGAAGGTCGAGAGGTAGTCGCGCGGGGCGAGCAGCAGCCAGACCGGCAGCACCGAGGCGACGAAGCCATAGCCGATCAGCATCAGCGCCAGCGACTCGCCCTTGAAGGTGAAGAGCGGCGCCAGCAGCGGGCTCTGGCTCACCGGCTGGCCGAACAGGATGGCGAGCATCAGCAGCACGAAGCCGATCGCCGACATCTCGCCGATGCGGCCGGGGCGGATATAGCGCCCATAGAGGCCCATCAGCACGGCGATCGGCAGCGTCGCGAACACGGTGAAGGTGCCCCACGGGCTGCCGGCGAGCGCCTTGACCACGACGAGGGCGAGCACGGCGAGCAGGATGATCATGATCATCAGGACGCCGAACATGGCGATCAGGCCGGGGACGGTGCCCATCTCGGACTTGATCATGTCGCCGAGCGAGCGGCCGTCGCGACGGGTCGAGATGAAGAGGACGAGGAAATCCTGCACGGCGCCGGCAAAGACGACGCCGACGAGGATCCAGAGCGTGCCCGGCAGATAGCCCATCTGCGCCGCGAGCACCGGGCCGACCAGCGGCCCCGCGCCGGCGATGGCGGCGAAATGATGCCCGAACAGCACGTATCTGTTGGTCGGGACGAAGTCGAGCCCGTCATTGTGGCGCATGGCCGGCGTCGGCCGGCCGGGGTCGAGCTGCAGCACCCGCGTGGCGATGAACAGGCTGTAGAAGCGATAGGCGACGAGATAGACGCAGGCTGCGGCCACCACCAGCCAGAGAGCGTTGATGGTCTCGCCGCGATGCAGCGCGATTGTGCCCAGCGCGAACGCGCCGAGCAGCGTGATCGCCAGCCAGCCCAGCCATGGCAAGGGTGAGCGGCCGGCTTCGGAAGCCGTGGTCATCGAGGGTCTCCTCCTGGCTGCCTGCGGTTGATCCGCATCGTGATCGTCTCACATCGGCGCGTGTGGCGCCGCACCTTTCTACCGGCAAGTTACCGCCTGCGGCGACGGCGGAGAGACCCCTACTTTCGTTCATGCGGGCGGCCATCGCATTGTCCGGCAGCCGCCCCGCGCCTAAGATTCGGGCCCTTCCCGGCAGCAGCGCTCCGCCTGCCGGGGGATGTCCGAGGGGATGCCGTGCCGAGCTGGCTGGTTCTCGCCGTGGCGGCGGCCTATGTCGCCATTCTCTTCCTGGTCGCCTGGTGGGGCGACCGGCGGACCGCGCACGGCCCGCTGCACGCGCCGGGCTCGCGCATGGCGGCGATCGGCTATTGCCTGACGCTGGCGATCTACAACACGTCCTGGAGCTTCTACGGCTCGGTCGGCCGCGCCGCGGCGAGCGGCCTCGACTTCCTGCCGATCTATATCGGCCCGACGCTGGTACTGGTCTTCGGCCAGCCGCTGCTCGCCAGGGTCATCGCCATCGCCAAGGCCCGGAACGCCACCTCGATCGCCGACTTCATCGGCACGCGCTACGGCCGGAGCCAGACGCTCGCCGCCCTGGTGACGCTGACCGCCCTCGTCGGCGTGCTGCCTTACATCGCCCTGCAGCTCAAGGCGGTCGGCACCAGCTTCGACGTCCTCACCGCGCCGTCCCTGCCGATGCCCCGCGCCGAGGTGCCGTTCTGGCGCGACACCGCCTTCGCCGTGGCGGTGTCCATGGCCCTGTTCGCCATCATCTTCGGCGTCCGCCACATCCACGCCAGCGAGCACCATCGCGGCCTGATGCTGGCGATCGCCTTCGAGAGCGTGGTCAAGCTCGTGGCCTTCCTGGCGGTCGGCGCGTTCATCGTCTTCGGCATGTTCGACGGCATCGGCGACCTCCTGGCCCGGGCCCGGTCGGAGGCCGGCCTCGCTCCCCTCCTCGCCGTCGACCTGACGCATCCGACCTGGCTCTCGAACACGCTCATCGCCGCCATCGCCTTCCTGTGCCTGCCGCAGGCTTTCCACGTCGCGGTCGTGGAGAACGAGCAGGCGTCCCATGCCCGCACCGCGGCCTTCCTCTACCCGCTCTATCTCGCGCTGATCAGCGTGTTCATGGTGCCGATCGCCATCGCCGGGCTGACAAGCTTCGGCGCCTCGGTCAACCCCGACACCTTCATGATCACCCTGCCGCTCGCGGCCCAGGCGCTCGACATGGGCCTGCTGGCCTTCATCGGCGGCCTGTCGGCGGCAACCGGCATGGTGATCGTCGCGGCGGTCGCCCTCAGCACCATGCTCTGCAACGACGTGGTGATGCCGATCCTGCTGCGCACGCGCCGCTTCGGCCGGCAGGCCGAGAGCTGGAACGTCACCGCCCTGCTGATCGCAGTGCGGCGCCTGTCGGTGCTGGCGATCCTGCTGCTCGCCTACCTCATGCACCGCCTGGTCGACCAGGCCTATCCGCTGACTGTGATCGGGCTCCTGTCCTTCGTCGCCGTGGCCCAGTTCGGACCGGCCTTTCTCGGTGCGCTCTACTGGCCGCGGGCGAACGGGGCCGCGGCGATCACCGGCATCAGCGCCGGCTTCCTCCTGTGGGCCTATACGCTGCTGCTCCCGTCCCTGGCGCCGTTCCTGCCCGCGATCGACGCGCTGGTGCAGAACGGCCCCTTCGGCCAGGCCTGGCTGAAGCCGCAGGCGCTGTTCGGCCTCGCAGGCCTCGATCCGATCTCCCACGCCGTGCTCTGGAGCCTCGGGACCAACCTCGCCTGCTTCATCCTCCTGTCGCTGCTGCGGCGCCCGAGCCTGGCCGAGCGCATCCAGGCCGCAGCCTTCGCCGGCGGCGCGGCTGACGCGACCGTCCCGGCACGGACCGGTCGGGCGGTTGCCGGCCTGTCGGATCTGCGGGCCCTGGCGGCCCGCTTCGTCGGGCCGGAGCACGGCGCCACGGCCTTCGACGGCTATGTCGCCGCCCGCCGTGCCGGCTCGGGCCCGGCTCTCGATCCGTCGGATCTGGTCGATGCCGACGCCGTGCGCTTCACCGAGAACCTTTTGGCCGGCGCCATCGGCGCAGCGTCGGCACGCGTGGTGATGGCGGCGTCCCTCGAAGGACACTGGCTGTCGCGCGGAGCCGCCATGGCCATGCTCGACGAAGCGTCCGAGGCGCTGCGCTTCAACCACAAGCTGCTGCGGGGCACGCTGGAGAGCGTGCCGCAGGGCATCTGCGCCTTCGATGCAGACCTGCGGATCTCGGCCTGGAACGGCCGGTTCCTCGATCTCCTCGACCTGCCCGGCGATCTCGTCCGAGTCGGGCTGCCCCTGGCCGACCTGGTGGCCTTCAACCGGGTCCGCGGCGAATACGGCGTCGAGGATCTGAAGGCGCTCGTGGTCAACCGCGACATCGCCGCGCAGACCTGGCCCTATGTCTATGAGCGCCGCCGCCCGGACGGCATGGTGCTGGAGATCACCTATGACCGGATGCCGGAGGGCGGCTATATCTCGACCTATGCCGACGTCACCGAACGTCATCGCGCCGCGCAGGCCCTGCGGCAGGCCAACGAGACCCTCGAGCAGCGCGTGCGCGAGCGCACCGAGGCCCTCGAACTGGCCACGGCCGAGGCCGAGCGGGCGAATGCCGGCAAGACGCGCTTCCTCGCCTCCGCCAGCCACGACCTGCTGCAGCCCCTGAATGCCGCGCGGCTGTTCCTGGCGGCGCTGGACGACAGCCTCGGCAGCCGGCCGGCCGGTGCCGGGGCGCGCGAGGACCGCGTGCTGGCCGAAAGCGCCACCGCCTCGCTGCAATCGGCCGAGGATCTGCTCAACACCCTGCTCGACATCTCGTCGCTCGACGCAGGCGCCGTTCGGCCGCAACCGGCCATATTCGTCGTCGCCGACATGCTCTCGCAGCTCTGTCGCGAATTCTCCGCTCTCGCACGCGAGCGGGGCCTGAAGCTGCGCGTCGTCCCCAGCGTCCTCGCCGTACGCAGCGACCCGCAGTTGCTCCGGCGGGTGCTGCAGAACTTCCTGGCCAACGCGGTTCGCTACACGCCGAAAGGGCGCATCCTGCTGGGCTGCCGCCGCCGGGGCGACCGGCTGCGCATCGAGGTATGGGACACCGGCGTCGGCATCCCGGAGCATCGGCAGGCGGAAATCTTCGAGGAGTTCCGCCAGCTCAATCCGCCCGGCATCACCGACAAGGGCCAGGGGCTGGGCCTGGCGATCGTCGAGCGCATCTCCCGGCTCCTCGGCCATGACGTCACGGTGCGCTCACGCCCCGGCCATGGCACCTGCTTCAGCGTGTCCGTGCCGCTGGCGGCGGCGCCGGCCTCCTCGATCGCCCAACGCAACCAGCCCGTGGCCACGGCGGCGGCGCCCCTGCTGGTCCTGTGCATCGACAATGACGCGACCATCCTGCAGGGCCTCGGCGCGCTGCTCGACCGGTGGGGGCACCAGACCGTGGCCGCCGGCGGTGAGGACATGGCCCTGGCCCGGCTGGCCGACCGGATCCCGGACGTCGTGCTGGTCGACTATCACCTGGACCAGCCGCATACGGGCCTGGAGGTGCTCGACCGCCTGCGCCGGGCCTGGGCACGGCAGGTGCGGGCGCTGCTCGTCACCGCCGACCGGAGCGAAGCTGTCCACACCGAGGCGCAGGCGCGCGGCTGCGACCTGCTGCTCAAGCCGGTCAAGCCGGCGGCGCTGCGCCGCTTCCTCAACGGCGCCGCGCTGCACCGCCGCGCCGCACTCGACGGGGAGGCAGCATGACCCGCATCGTCATCGGCGACGACCATCCCCTGGTGCAGGCGGCGCTGCGCAGCGCCCTGGCGGCCGCGCTGCCCGGCACCGAGATCCTCGAGTGCCACACGCTCGATGCGGTGACGGCGGCCGTCGCCCCGGATCCGCGTGAGATCGACCTCGTCCTGCTCGACCTCACCATGCCGGGCACCGACGGGTTCGCCGGCCTGTTCCTGCTGCTCGCCCAATGTCCCACCGTTCCCGTGGCGATCATCTCGGCGCGGCAGGATGCCACCACCATCCGCTCGGCCATCGCCTACGGTGCCTCGGGCTTCGTGCCGAAATCGCTCGGTTTGCCGGACATGGCCGAGGCGATTTCCCGCATCCTGGCCGGCGAGGTGTGGATTCCGGCTGACCTCGCCGGCTCGGATCCCGCATCGGACGCCGAGGTCGCGCTCGCCGCCCGCTTCGCATCGCTGTCGTCGCAGCAATTGCGCATCCTGATGATGATCGTCGACGGCAAGCTCAACAAGCAGATCGCGGGGGAGCTCGACATCGCCGAGCAGACCGTCAAGGTCCATGTCTCGACCATCCTGCGCAAGCTCGGCGTGGTCAGCCGGACGCAGGCCGCCGTCCTGGCCGAACGGCTCGCCGGCGGCCCGGGCCGGCCGGCAGGAGGGACGTGACTCGAGCCACGGAACGCGGCAAGCTCGCCGGAGCCGGTCGTCGGCCATCATGAGGCCGTCGATGCCGCCGTCCCGTTTCCACAGCGCCCTGCGCGACGTCGCAGCCCTTCTGGTCGCCGGGCTGTTCGCCTTTCCGACCTATTGGTGGCTGCTGACCTCGATCAAGCCGCTGTCGGCCGTGTTCGACAGGCATGCCACCGTCTTCTTCGACTTCACCCCGACCCTGGCGAACTATGCGGTCACCCTCGGCGGCGTTTCGCCCTTCGCCATCGAGCCGGGGCTGCTCGGCGGCGACAACGTCTTCGATTCGCGCATGCCGCTGCTGAGCTCGACCATCGTCGCCCTCGGCTCGGCCAGCCTGTGCCTGCTCCTCGGCACGCCGGCGGCCTACGCCCTGTCGCGCCTGCGCTTTCGGGGCCGGGTCCTCATGCTCGCCTGGCTGCTCTGGCAGCGCATGCTGCCGCCGATCGCGCTGATCATCCCGCTGGTCGCGATCATGCACGGCCTGTCGCTCTATGACAGCCATGGCGGCCTGATCCTGGCCCACGGCCTGATCAACCTGCCGCTGGCGACGCTGATCCTGAAGTCCTTTTTCGACGACGTGCCGGTCGAAGTCGACGAGGCGGCGATGCTGGACGGCGCCACGCGGTGGCAGACCTTCGGGCGCATCGTCCTGCCCGTGATGCGCGGCGGCGTCGCCGCAGCCGCGATCCTGTGCTTCATCTTCTCCTGGACGGAGTTCCTGATGGCGGTGTTCCTGACCAGCGCCATCCAGACGGTGCCTGTGAAGATCACCGCCTTCGGTTCCTCGATGGGCCAGGGCGTCGGTCTGCTCGCCGCCCTCGGCACCTCGGCGCTCCTGCCGGGCTTCGCCTTCATTCTGCTGGTGCAGCGCCATCTGGTGCGCGGCCTCAGCCTTGGCGCGCTCCGGGAAGGCTGATCAAGCTCCCCGGACCGCAGCCCGACGCCGTCGGTCTCGCCTCAATACGGAACCGGATTTCCGCCGCGGATATCGTAGTACTCGGCGCGGCGGGGCGTGTAGTCATGGCTGAACAACGGCCTGAAATAGAACGGCGCGCCGTATGAGCTGTCACCATAATACGCGCTGTTATCGCCGGAGGGCGGCAAAGCGATGGCTGGCGGGGGATTCCCCGACGCGTAGGCGGGGGTGTTGGCGCGCTTCTGAGCGTCGCGGCGATTGCGCCGCACCACCGGGGGCTTGGTGCCCGCCGGATATTCCGCCAACTCGACCACGCCGGCCGGAGCCGCGACCTGCATCCCCGACTGAACCGGCATCGCGGACGCAGGAGCCGCCAAAACGGCCGCAGCCCCCGTGGCCGTGGCGAGGGCGACAAACAACGATGTAATCCGCATTACTGGCTCCATAAAACCGCTTCCATGCACCAAGATATTCCTCCTGCCGCCCGGGTACCAGAGTGATCTTCGATCCATCGTGAACATTTGCTTGACGCCGACGCCCTGGCGCAACAGCGCCGGCCCGTTCGGCGCGAGGTCCGCACCGCCGGCATGCCGTGCCCGGACCTCGCCGCGACGGCCGCGGACAGGACGTCGCGGGCGGATCGCACGCACCCGGTGGCGCAAGCCGGCCGGATCATCTCCCGTGGCATGCTTCCGCAACGTCGGCTATGATGCGGCTCCCGGGGGGCGCCTGCCGCTAGCACGGCCCAGGATCGCGATCGATGCTGAACCCGTCCGCTCTGATTGCAGACGAACTCGGGCGTCGCCTGTCGGCGACCTATATGCGGGCCTTTGGCGGGCGCCAGCCGGCTTTCGCCGAGATCATCGACGAGGCGGCGCGGCTGGTGATCGAGCGCATCTCGACCAGCGACGCGCTCTACCACAATGCCGAGCACACGGCGCTGGTGGCCCTGGTCACCCAGGACATCCTGCGCGGCTGGCGCACGCGGCGCGAGGTGACCCCTTCCGACTGGCTGCACATGACGCTGGCCGCCCTGACCCACGACATCGGCTATGTCCGCGGCGTCTGCCGGGCCGACACGCCGAACGCCTGCGTCATCGACGCGGCGGGAACGATGCTGCCGATCCCGCGCGGCGCCTCGGACGCTTTCCTTGCGCCCTACCATGTCGAGCGCTCGAAGATCGCCATCATCGAGCGCTTCGGCCAGCAAGAGGTGCTGGATGCGCGGCGCCTGGCGGCCGCGGTCGAGCTGACCCGCTTCCCGATCCCCACCGGCGACGACCATGCCGAGACCGACACCGAAGCCGGACTGATGCGGGCGGCCGACCTGATCGGCCAGCTCGGCGATCCGCTCTATCTGCGCAAGCTCAATGCGCTGTTTCACGAATTCTCCGAGATCGGCCTGAACAAGCCGCTCGGCTACCGCACGCCGGCCGACGTCGCCGAGCGCTACCCCAAATTCTTCTGGTCGCGGGTGCAGCCCTATGTGCGCGACGCCATCACCCTGCTCGAAATGACCTTCGAGGGCCGGCAATGGGTGGCCAACCTCTACGCCCATGTCTTCGCCATCGAGCACGCGCTGCCGACGATCGGGCCGCAGTCCGGCGGCTAAACACCTTCCCGGTCCGGCGCGAAAGCGTGTCGACCGGCAATTCGGCGGTCCGCACGTTCAAGCGTTCCGGAAAGAATGGCGCAGCCGCACGCGGGAGTTGCCGCGAGGCCGGTGGCCGGCTGGGCCTGGTCGTACGCAGGACGTGCTCGTCATCGACATCGAGGCGGCCAGCGAGCTCGACCACCGCCTCCGTCGGAGACATGCGCATCTTTTTATTGACTAATATTATAGACTTTATAGATTGAAATCGTTGCCTCCCCTTCGGCCGGAGCGATGCGCGGCAGGGGACCGTCTCCGCCATGCATCGCGTGATCCGGACACGCATCGGCGAATACGCCCAAAAGGAACACACGAATGAACTCCCTCAAACGATTGGCTGCAGGCGCATTTTTCCTCTTCGCCTCCCACGCGCAGGCCGCCGAGCCCCTGCGCATCGGCTACCAGGCGGTGCCCGATCCATCCCAGGCCGCGATCGCCGGCGGCGAGTATGAGAAGGCCACGGGCGCCAAGATCGAGTGGCGCAAGTTCGACTCGGGCGCGAGCGTCATCGCCGCCCTGGCCTCGGGCAGCATCGATATCGGCTATGCCGGCTCCAGCCCGCTGGCGGCCGGCGTGACGCGCGGCGCGCCGATCAAGGCCTTCCTGATCGCCGGCCTGATCGGCGACGCCGAGGCCCTGGCGGTGCGCAACGGCGCCGGCATCGAGACGCCGCAGGACCTGGTCGGCAAGAAGATCGCCGTCCCCTTCGTCTCGACCACCCATTACAGCCTGTTGTTCGCCCTCAAGCATTGGGGCGTCGATGCAGCCAAGGTCGACATCCTCAACCTGCAGCCGCCGGAGATCGCGGCCGCCTTCGCCCGCGGCGACATCGACGGCACCTATGTCTGGGATCCCACCCTGGCCGCGGCCAAGAAGAACGGCAAGGTGCTGATCACCTCCGCCGAGGTCGCCAAGCTCGGCGGCCCGACCTTCGTGGCCTGGATCACCCGCGACGACTTCGCCAAGGCGCACCCGGAGGCCGTAACCGCCTTCGCCAAGGTGACGCTCGCCGCCTTCGCCCGCTATCGCCAGGACCCGGCCGCCTTTGGCCCCGGCACGCCGGAAGCCAGGAAGATCGCCGACTTCACCGGCGCCAAGCCGGAAGAGGTCTCGGACCAGATCGCCGGCCTCTCCTACCCGCTGGCCGACGAGCAGGCCTCCGATGCGTTCCTCGGCCGGGGCACGGCCGAAGCCATCGCCGCCACCGCCGCCTTCCTCAAGGAGCAGAAGAAGGTCGACGCTCTGCTGCCGGACTATGCGCCGACGGCCACGGCCGAGTTCGTCAAGGCCGCCGCGGCCGTCAACTGAACCCATGATCCAGGGGCGGGCGGCCTCGATCCGCCCGCCCATGACAACCCGGAAGAACCGATGAGCGTCCTCAACGTCCAGAACGCGGTCGTCCGCTATGACGGCGCCGGTACCGTGACCGCCTTGGATCATGTCTCGCTGTCGATCGCGCCCGGCGAGTTCGTCGTCGCCCTCGGTGCCTCCGGCTGCGGCAAGACCACGCTGCTCAACCTGATGGCCGGCTTCCAGTCGCCGACCGGCGGTTCGGTGACGCTCGGCGGAAAGCCGATCGCCGGGCCGGGCGCCGACCGCGGCGTGGTCTTCCAGACCGGCGCGCTGCTGCCCTGGCTCGATGTCGCCGACAATGTCGCCTTCGGGCTGCGCCTCAAGGGCGTGCCCAGGCCGGAGCGGCGGGAGCGGGCGCGGGCGATGCTGCGCCTTGTCGGCCTGGAGGGCATCGAGGACCGGCGCATCTGGCAGTTGTCCGGCGGCATGCGCCAGCGCGTCGGCGTGGCGCGGGCGCTGACGGCCGACCCGGATTTCCTTTTGATGGACGAGCCGCTCGGCGCCCTCGACGCGCTGACCCGCGAGCAGATGCAGGAACTGATCCTCGACATCTGGAACCGCACGAAGAAGGGCATCTTCTTCATCACCCACGGCATCGAGGAGGCGGTGTTCCTGGCCTCGCGCCTCCTGGTGATGTCGCCGCGGCCCGGCCGCGTCGTCGCTTCGATCGATCTCGACTTCGGTCGCCGCTACGCCGCCGGTGAGACCGCCGGCTCGGTGAAGTCGGACCCGCGCTTCTTTGCCATTCGCGAAGAGGTGAAGGCGCTGATCTTCGCCCATCGCCGACCGATGGAAGCGGCAGCATGAGCGAAGTATCCCTCCCCGCCTCGACATCGCCCGCCGCGCCGGCCGCGTCTCGGCAAGCGGCTCCGCCACGCCTGGGCTATGTCGCCCGGGTCGCCATCGCCACCTTCGCCGCCCTGCTGGCGTTGTGGTGGCTGGCAGCCTGGTTCGCCGTCGTGCCGGCCATGTTCCTGCCCTCTCCCGCCGCGGTTCTCGACAAGGCGGTCGCCGTCTGGACCGATGGCTTCGAAGGGGCCACCCTGCCCCAGCACCTCGTCGCCAGCGTCGGACGCGTGCTGGCGGCGCTCGCCGTCGCCACCGTCACCGGCGTGCTCGCGGGCCTGGCCATCTCGCTCAACCAGACGGCCCGGGGCATGCTGGAGCCGCTGATCGAATTCTACCGGCCGATCCCGCCGCTCGCCTATCTGCCGCTCGTCGTCATCTGGTTCGGCATCGGCGAATTCGCCAAGGTGCTGGTGATCTATCTCGGCATCTTTCCGGCCATCGTCATCGCCACAACCGACGGGCTGCGCTCCGTGGCGCAGGACAAGGTCAATGCGGCGCGTTCGCTCGGCGCCGGCCGGCTTCAGGTCGTCACCCTGGTTCTGCTGCCGCATGCCCTGCCGAACATCCTCACCGGCATCCGCATCGGCCTCGGCGTCGGCTGGGCGACGCTGGTCGCGGCAGAACTGATCGCCGCCACGCGCGGCCTCGGCTTCATGATCAAGGGCGCATCCGACTTCCTCGTCACCGACGTGGTCATTCTCGGCATCATCGTCATTGCCGTGGTCTCGATCGGCATGGAGTTGGCGCTACGCCTGCTCCAGCGCGTGATCGCGCCCTGGCAGGGCCACGACTGACGCCGCCTCCACCGGTTTTCACGAAAGCAGACCATGATCCAACGCCATTTCGTCGCCGCCGCTCCGCCGCCGCCCGGAGGCGTGAAATATCATCACGCCAGCCAGGCCGGCGGCTGGCTCCACGTCACCGGACAGTTGCCCGTCGATCCGGCCGCGCCGGACGCTCCCCTCCCCGAAGGCATCGAGGCCCAGGCCGAGCTGACCTTCCACAACCTCGCCACCATCGTCGAGGCCGCCGGCTATTCCTGGCGCGACACGGTGTTCGTGCGGCTCTACCTCGCCGATTTCGAGCGCGACTATGACGGGCTGAACCGGGTCTATCACCGGGTGTTCACCGACGATGCCACGGTTCCGTCCCGGACCACCATCGGTGTCGCCCGGCTCGGCCGCGGCGCCCTAGTCGAGATCGATCTCGTGCTCTACAGGCCGTCGTGATGCCGCCCGCTGCAAAGCTCCTCGACCTCGCCGCGGATGTCCTGGTCCTCGGCGGCGGTCCTGCCGGCGCCTGGGCGGCCATCGCCGCGGCCGAGGCGGGCGCGAAGGTGGTGCTGGCGGACAAGGGGCGGGTCGGCACCAGCGGCGCGACGGCCTCCGCCAACACGGCCGTCATCGACACCGCCCCCGGCAGCCGGGCGCGGCGAGAGGTGATCGAGCGCCGCCTCGCCCGGGGCTTCGGCCTCGTACAGGCCGCTACGGTCGAGCGCGTGCTCGACGAGGCCTGGCGCCGCCTCGCCCTCCTGCCGAGCTGGGGTTACGCGTTTCCGCATGACGACGACGGCGAGCTCTATCGCGGAACGCTGCGCGGGCCCGACTACATGCAGATCCTGCGCCGGCGCCTGCACAAATCGGGGGTCAAGCTGCTCGACCACTGCCCGGCCACCGGTCTCATCGGCAACGGCGAAGGCGTGATGGGAGCCCACGGCCTCGAACGGCTCTCGGGGGCTCCCTGGCAGGTCCGCGCCGGAGCCGTGGTGATCGCCACCGGGGGCTGCGCCTTCCGGAGCAAGGCCTTGGGCACCCATGGCCTGACCGGCGACGGCCTGCTGATGGCGGCCGAGGCCGGAGCCGTGCTGTCGGGCATGGAGTTCTCCGGCCAATACGGCATCTCGCACGCGGCTGCGACGGTGACCAAGAACCTGATCTACGACTGGGCGACCTTCAGCGATGCGGCCGGCACCGTGCTCGAGGGAGACGATCCCTTCGAAATCCTGGCGCGGCACCTGCCGCGCGGGCCGGTCCATGCCGTCATCGACAAGGCCTCGCCCGCCATCCGCGAGGGCCTGCGGCGCGGCCAACCCAACATCTTCCTCGCCCTCGACCGCCAGGGCATCGACCCCTTCACCCAGCGCTTCCCGGTGACGCTGCGCTATGAAGGAACCGTGCGCGGTGTCGGCGGCCTCCTGGTCGACGACGAGGGCGCGACGACGGTGCCCGGCCTGTTCGCCGCCGGCGACGCGGCCTCGCGCGAAAACCTCGTCGGCGCCGCCAGCGGTGGCGGCGGCCCGAACGCGACCTGGGCCATCGCCTCCGGCAGCTGGGCGGGGGGCGCCGCCGCGGCCTTCGCGTCCCGGACCGCCCGGCACGGTTTCTGCCGCGCCTTCGACGAGGCGGACGAGACCGGCCGGATCGAGGACGATCTGGACCGGGGCCTCGCTGCGGTTCAAGCGGAGATGTTTCCGATCGAGCGCAACTTCACGCGTGACGGCTCCGGCCTGCGCCGGTCTCTCGCCGCCCTCGATGCGACGTGGCAGCGGCTGCGGGCGCCCGGCCGGCGGTCGACGCAGGCCGATGCCGGGCGCCTCCTGCATGGACGCGAGGTGATGGCGATGACGGCGACGGCGCGGTGGATCTGCGCCAGTGCCCTCGCCCGGACGGAGTCCCGCGGCATCCACCGCCGACGCGACCATGCCGCCACGGATCCGGCCCAGGCCGGGCGGCTGCTGGTCGCCGGCCTCGACAGGCCGCTCGTCCGGCCGGCCGGACTCATGCCATGATCGAACTCATCAGCCATAGCCGTTGCATCAAATGTGATTCCTGCGTTGCAGCCTGCCCCGACAACGTCTTCGACGCCGTACCCGACGGCGTGCCGGTGATCGCCCGGCTCGCGGACTGCCAGACCTGCTTCCTGTGCGAGCTCTATTGCCCGACCGATGCGCTCTACGTCTCGCCGCTGATGACGGAGCGTGAGATGGTCGACGAACAGGACTTGGTCGCGTCCGGTCGCCTCGGCAGCTATCGCCGCATCCTCGGCTGGCGCGGCATCAAGGCCGCGGGGACGGAAACGGACCTCAGCCATCGCCTGTTCGAGGCCGACGGGACGCCGCATCCGGCCAGCGCCCGCCTCGCGGGCACCGCGCCATGACGGTCCGGCCTCCCGCCGGCAAGGCGGTCCGGATCGCCGTCATCGGCGGCGGCTTCACCGGCGCCGCGTTCGTCATCCATGCGGCGCGGCGGCTGGCGGGCCCGATCGTCTTTGAAATGATCGAGCCGGCCGCCGAACTCGGCCACGGGGCAGCCTATGGCGCGAAGGACCCGCTCCATCGCATCAACGTGCCCAGCAACCGCATGAGCCTCTTCCCGGAGGACCGCGATCATGCGACCCGCTGGCTGTTCGACAAGGGCATCCTGCCCGGAGACGGATCGAGCACCGATGACCAGGGCGACCACTACGTCCCCCGATCCGCCTACGGCGCCTATGTCGGCGACGTGCTGCGCCGATGCCTGGCCGATGCGACGCCGCAGCTGGCGCTGCGCCACCACCGCGCCCTCGCCGCGGACGTCCGGCGCGACGGCGACGCCTGGACGGTGGAGCTCGCCGGCGGCGGGGTCGTCGCCGCCGACTGCATCGTGCTGAGCTTCGGCCACGCGCCGCCGCGCGCGCCCTTCCCGATCGATGCCGCAGCCGCGGCCGACGCCCGGCTGGTGGCCAATCCCTGGCAGCCGCACGCCCTCGCGCCGATCGCCCCGGACGCGGCCGTCCTGCTCGTCGGCACTGGCCTCACTATGGCGGACATGGTCGAAACCCTGCTCGCGGGCGGCCATCGCGGCGCCATCACGGCAGTGTCCCGCCGGGGGCTGCTGGCCCAGCCCCAAGGCCTGTTCCTGGACGATTTCGATCTGCCGCAGGACGTTTCGCCCCCTGAAACCGCCCTGCAACTGCTCCAGCTGGCGCGCCGGGGAGCCCGCGACGCGGAGGCGCGGGGGCTCGGCTGGCATCCGGCCGCGGACGCGCTGCGCTTCAATCTCGGCCGGCTCTGGCCGACCCTGCCGGTGGACGAGCGCCGGCGCGTCGTCCGGCGCCTGCTGCCGTTCTGGGATGTGCATCGTTTCCGCGTCGCGCCCCAGCCCCGCGCCACGCTGGCGGACGCCATCGCAGCTGGCCGGGTCAGGGTGGAAAAGGCCGGCGTCCTCGCCATCGACACGGAGGCCGGCTCCCTTTCGGCGACGCTGCAGCACAGGCACGGGGCCACCGTGAAGCGGCGGTTCGGCGGCATCGTGCTCTGCATCGGACCGGACCGGGATCTCGCGCGGCATCCGCTCGTGCGCAGCCTCGTAGCCTCCGGCCTAGCCCGGCACGACGCGGTGGGGCTTGGCCTGGACGTCGACCGGCGGAGCCGGCTCGTCGCCCACGATGGCCGCGCCGATCCCGCGATCCTCGCCCTCGGCCCGATGACGCGCGGCACGTTCGGCGAGATGACCGGCGCCCCGGACATCACCCGCCATGTCGAGGCGATCGTCGAGGATCTGGCGAGGCAGGCGGCGCGGCCCTGATGGGCGGAGCCGCTGCCGGGCTTCAGGGGATCAACACCGACGCACCGGTGGTGGCCCGCCCTTCCAGATCCTCGTGGGCCTTGCGCGCGTCCTTCAGCGCATAGCGCTGGTTGACCGGGATGGTGACCGCACCCGAGGCGACCACCGCGAAAAGGTCATTGGCGGTGGCCACCAGATCCTCGCGCCTGGCGGTGTAATGCGTGAGGGTCGGCCGGGTCATGAACAGCGAGCCCTTCTGCATCAGCACCAGCGGCGATACCGGCTCGACCGGTCCGGACGCATTGCCGAACGTCACCCAGGTGCCGAGCGGCTTCAGGCAGTCGAGCGAACCGGGATAGGTGGCCTTGCCGACACCGTCATACACCACGTCGCATTTGCGCCCCTCGGTAAGGTCGAGGACCCGCTTCACCCAGTCCTCGGACTTGTAGAGGACGGTGTGGTCGGCCCCGTTGGCGCGGGCGAGCTCGGCCTTCTCCTGCGAACCGACCGTGCCGATCACCGTCGCGCCGAGCGATTTCGCCCATTGGCAGAGCAGCAGGCCGACACCGCCCGCGGCCGCCTGCACCAGGACCGTGTGCCCCTTCTCCACCCGGAAGGTGCGCCGCAGCAGGTACTGCGCCGTCATGCCCTTCAGCATCATGGCGGCCGCCTGCTCGTAGGAGATCGAAGCCGGCAGCGTGACCAGGCGCGCGGCCGGATAGACCCGCTCCTGCGAATAGCTGCCGATGCTGCCGGCATAGGCTACCCGATCCCCCGGCAGGACGTTGGCCACCCCCTCGCCCACCGCCACCACCTCGCCGGCCCCCTCGGCGCCGAGGATGAACGGCAGCGGTCCGGGCGAATAGAGGCCCGAACGATAATAGGTGTCGATGAAGTTGACGCCGCAGGCGTGATGGCGGATCAGCGCCTCGCCGGGGCCCGGCGCGGGCGTCTCGACGGATTCATAGGTGAGGACCTCCGGTCCGCCGGTCTTGTGAATACGGATCGCGCCGGGCATGGGCACCTCCTGGGCTGCGCAGACAGTGCTGCGATAGGTAGCCCAGCGGGCGACGAGATGCGAGAGGGAGCGGCCTCAGCCGTCGAGCCGCCCGGCCCGGGGCGGCGGCTCCGCCTTCTGGACCGCCCGCCGCTTCTTCGCCATCACGTTGATCGTCTCCACCATCGCCGCGAAGGCCATGGCGAAATAGATGTAGCCGCGCGGGATGTGCATGCCGACGCCGTCGGCAACCAGCGAGACACCGATCAGCATCAGGAAGGCGAGCGCCAGCATCTTCGTCGTCGGATGACGCTGGATGAAACCGCCGACCGGGCCGGACGACGCCCACATCACGCCCATGGCGATGATGACGGCAGCGATCATCACCGGCACGTGCTGGGCCATGCCGATCGCGGTGACGATGGAATCGATGGAAAAGACAATGTCGATCACCGCCACCTGCAGGATCACCGCCGTGAACGCCCGGCCGCTGAGATCGACGGCACCGACCTCCTCGTGCTCGAACTCGTTGTGGATCTCATGGGTCGCCTTGACGATCAGGAACAGGCCGCCGGCGATGAGGATCAGGTCGCGCCAGGAGACGTCGCGCCCGAGGACCGAGAACAGCGGCTGCGTCAGCCCGATCAGCCAGGTCAGCGCCAGCAGCAGCAGGATGCGGAAGACCAGGGCGAGCGACAGGCCGACCGAGCGGGCGCGCCTGGCCTCGTCGTGCGGCAGCTTCGACACCAGCACCGAGATGAAGACGACGTTGTCGATGCCCAGGATGATTTCCATGGCCGTGAGCGTGACCAGCGCCGCCCAGGCCGCAGGATCGGTCAGAAGTTCGGTCATGCGCCCCCGCGGGAGCCCGCCTATGCGTTGCCGGGCTTCGTCCTGAAATAGCCGAGGGCCAGGAAATACACGCCGATCGCCGACAAGGTCCAGACCTCCCAGGGCTCGGGCCGCATGTCGCGCCAGACGGCGTGGAAGGCCAGCACCGACCAGATCAGCAGCAGCGTCAACGTCAGCGTCCGCAGCTTCGCCACCCGGAACGGATGCACGAACACGATCGGCGCGAAGGTGAGAGCCGCCAGGACCACGACGGCCAGGAAAGACGCCACCGGCCCCAGGTCGAGCAGGAAGAAGTAGAAGACGACGAGGTTCCAGACAGCAGGGAACCCCTTGAACCAGGCGTCCTCGGTCTTCATCTCGTTGTCGGCGAAATACATCGCGCTGGTGATCAGGATCAGCAGCGCCGCGGCGAGATCCCAGCCGGGCGCCAGCCGGCCCCATTCGATCAGCGCATAGGCGGGCACCAGCACATAGGTGATGAAGTCGACGACCAGATCGAGCGCCGCGCCCGACCAGCGCGGCGCCGCGTTCTGGATGTCGATGCGCCGGGCGATGGTGCCGTCGATGCCGTCGACGAACAGAGCCACAGCCAGCCACAGGAACATTCCCCGGACGTCGCCGCGGGCAACGGCGAGAAGCGCCAGGAATCCCCAGATCACGCCGCTGGCGGTGAAGACATGCACCGCGACCGCCATGGCGCGGCGGCCGGCTGGAACCGGGGTGGCGGAAGGCTGGGGCTCAGGGGCAGGCAAGGCGGGCTGCGAGCTCACGGCATGTCATCGGGCCGTCATCATATCGATGCCACACCTTGCCTGCCAGCGCCGGACGAGGTTCTCCCCAACGACGAGCACGGGATCGCCGACAGGCGGGTTTCCGCCGAGGTCCGCACGCACTCCGCCGGGAACGCCGGGCCGATCTCAACGGCATCACGCCACCAACGCAGCGGCAGGTCCGCCACCCGACGGGGGTTTGGCCTTGGCATTTCGGTTGTGATAACCTGCGCCCCGCAATCGACATCATTCCGTTCGACAAGCGGCTGTGAGAGAATGTATGGCCATGGGCCGGGGATGCCCGAGCCTGCCACGGTAGCGTGACTGTGTAACCCGCGACACTGTGGCGACGGCGCGCGGCCTGATAGGTAAGAGGGGCTGCCCGCGTTTTGGCAATACGGGACCGAGGCTCGGTGTCGGCAAGCCGTGTCGATTAATGATGCAAGCGTTTGGAACAACAGCCAGGTAAACATGAGCGACCAGATCAATCAGCAGGCTGGCGATGACCTAGCGTTCATCGAGGCAACAAACGTCGATTTGAGCGGCCTGCTTGACTGGCAGGGTGCGACAATGGCGCGCGCCGGTCACGGCACAGCCATTTCCGCCTTCAACGCCAGTGCGATACCCGCCCAAGGCCCATCCGCCATCTCCGCGGCTCCCGCCCCCATCATGAAGCCCGATCACGAGTGGGGCGACGATGCGGCGGCGTCCGAAGCACCTGCCCCGGCGTTCGGGGGCCCAGTCCTTGCATCCGACAATAAGCCCGTCCGCCATGACTCCTCAGTCACGTCCGGCAGCGCCTCTTCTGGCGGTGTCGTATTCTTCGAGCCCGGCATTCGCTCGGACGTACACCAGGACAACTTTATCCTCGGGCCGCTCCGCTCGGGCTACAATGCGGACTTGGGTATAACCTTCGTGCTCGGAACGTCGGGCGACGACGCTTCGCTGAAGGGGACCGACGGCCCCGATTCCGTCTACGGCTATGATGGCAATGACGTGCTTGACGGCGGGGCCGGCGCGGATGTGCTGGTCGGAGGTCTCGGCAACGATACCTATCGTGTCGAGGGCTTCGATCGCGTCTTCGAGGATAAGGATGGCGGTATCGACACCGTCGAGACCGCCAATGCCCGCTACGAGCTCGGCGAGAACTTCGAAAATCTGATTGGCAAGTCCGATTCGGGCCAAACCCTGATCGGCAATGAGCTCGACAACATCATCACGGGTGCCGCCGGCAAGGACTCGCTCGACGGCGGAGCCGGCAAGGATACCCTCAACGGCGGCGCGGGCGACGATACTCTCAACGGGGGCGACGGAGACGATACGCTCAACGGCGGTGACGGCGACGACGCTCTCAACGGCGGGGCGGGCGACGACGTCCTCAACGGCGGCGCCGGGGCCGACCTGCTCGACGGCGGCGTCGGCAAGGACAAGCTCGACGGCGGCGACGGCAACGACGTCCTGAACGGCGGCGACGGCGACGATGCGCTCGTCGGCGGCGCGGGCGATGATACTCTCAACGGCGGCGCCGGTCACGACACGCTCGACGGCGGGGCCGGCCATGACAAGCTCGACGGCGGCGACGGCAACGACGTTCTGAACGGCGGCGACGGCGATGATGCGCTCGCCGGCGGCGCGGGCGACGATATCCTCAACGGCGGGACCGGTGCCGACAAGCTCGATGGCGGCGACGGCAAGGACAAGCTCGACGGCGGCGATGGCGACGATACCCTGAATGGCGGCGCCGGCGACGACGCGCTCAACGGTGGGACCGGCAACGATAAGCTCGATGGCGGCGACGGCAAGGATACCCTTGATGGGGGGGCCGGCAACGATACCCTGAATAGTGACGCCGGCGACGACACGCTGAACGGCGGAGCCGGCAAGGACATCCTGAACGGGGGCGCAGGCGACGACAGGCTGGACGGCGGCATTGGCGAGGATACCCTCGACGGCGGAGCCGGCAAGGACAGGCTGGTCGGCGGAGCAGGAAACGACATTCTGATCGGTGGCGCCGGAGACGACGAGCTCACCGGTGGGGCCGGCCGAGACACCTTCGCCTTCAAGGCCGGCTTCGGGCACGACACCATCACCGATTTTACCGTCGGGACCAGCTCGCACGACATCATCCAGTTTGACACCGACATCTTCGCCAATTTCGCAGTTGTCATGGCCGCGGCAGCGCAGGTCGGCGCCGACACAGTCATTACACTCGACAACGGCAACTCGATCGTCCTAAAGAACGTCGCCCTAAATAGTTTGCAGCAGGACGATTTCACGTTCATAGCGTCCTGAGATAGACGGACGGATCTTGGCAGCAATGGCCGGTGGAATATCTCAACAGCAGCCGCGTCTGAGCTTGGCGGCTGCATTGTCTTCGTTTCGAGGAGCTATCGTCGGCACGGCCGTGATGAGCGGGATGATCAACATCCTCGCTCTTACCGGCTCGTTCTTCATGCTGCAGGTCTATGATCGCGTCATTCCGAGCCGCAGTGTCCCGACACTGATCGGCCTGGGATTGCTCGCCGCCGCCCTCTACGCATTCCAGGGCGTCCTGGAGGTCATCCGCGCCCGTATTCTCTCCCGCATCGGCATGGCCGTCGACCAGAGGTTGAACGCCCAGGTCTACGACGCGCTGATGCGCTTTCCCCTGAAGGCTCGGGTGCAGGGAGACAGCCTGCAATCCCTGCGCGACCTCGATCAGGTGCGCGCCTTCCTGTCGAGCGGGGGCCCCTCGGCCATGTTCGACCTGCCATGGATGCCGCTCTACCTCGGCATCTGCTTCCTCTTCCATTTCTGGCTCGGCATCACCGCGCTTGTCGGCGCCGTCATCCTGGTGGCGCTGACGCTGCTGACCGAGGTCACGACCAAGGCCCCGACCCGGGCCGCCGGCATGCTCGGCGCCAGCCGGGCGGCGCTGGCCGAGGCGACGCGCCGCAATGTCGAGGTGCTGCAGGCCATGGGCTTCGCCCGACGCATCTCCGCGCGCTGGTCGACGATCAATGCCGAGTATCTCAAGGCCCATGCCAAGGCCAGCGACGCCGCCGGTATCATCGGCACCATCTCCAAGGTGTCGCGCATGGCACTGCAATCGGTGTTGCTGGGCGTCGGGGCCTACCTGGTCGTGCAGCAGGAGGCCAGCGGCGGCGTGATGATCGCGTCCTCGATCATGATGGGTCGGGCGCTCGCGCCGATCGAGCTGTCAATCGCCAATTGGAAGGGTTTCGTCAGTGCCCGCCAGGGATGGCGACGCCTCACCGAGCTCCTGGCGCTGATGTCGACCCCGAAGGTGACCACGGACCTGCCGGCACCGTGCCTGACGCTGGCGGTCGAGAGCGTCAGCCTGGTCCCGCCGGGAGACAACCGCCCCGTCGTGCACGATGCCAGCTTCTCGCTCAACAAGGGCGCCGGGCTCGGCATCATCGGACCGAGCGCTTCCGGCAAGTCGTCGCTGGCCCGCGCGCTGGTCGGCGTCTGGAGCCCCGTCCGCGGCAATGTCCGTCTCGACGGCGCCACGCTCGATCAATGGGATGTCAGCAGCCTGGGCGCCAGCATCGGCTACCTGCCTCAGGGGGTCGAGCTCTTCGACGGCACCGTCGGCGAAAACATCTCCCGCTTCGAGCCCAACGCTCCCTCGGCCAAGATCCTCGAGGCGGCGAAGACGGCGGGCGTGCACGACCTGATCGTCCGCCTGCCGGATGGCTACGAGACCCGGATCGGCGACAACGGCTCGGCCCTGTCCGCCGGACAGCGCCAGCGCGTGGCCCTGGCCCGGGCGCTCTACGGCGATCCCTTCCTCGTCGTGCTCGACGAGCCGAACTCGAACCTCGATGCCGAAGGCGAAGCCGCGCTCACCCAGGCGATCCTCAGCGTCAGGGCGCGGGGCGGCATCGTCGCCGTGGTCGCGCACCGGCCGAGCGCCCTTGCCGGCGTCGACCAGGTCCTGGTCATGGGCAATGGCCGCGTCCAGGCCTTCGGACCGAAGGATGAGGTGCTGCGCAAGACCCTCAAGCGCGAGCTGCCGCAGGCGCCGCCCCTGAAAATGGTCGCCAATCAGGAGCAGGCTGCGCCATGACCGGAGGAGAACCAGTCCCCGCCGAACAGGCGATCCGCCGCTACCTGATCATCGGACTGTTCGTGTTCGCGCTGCTGGCCGGCGGCGTGGGCGGTATCGCAGCGACGGTCGAGCTCTCCGGAGCGGTGATCGCCCACGGCGTCTTCGTCGTCGACAGCTATGTCAAGAAGGTGCAGCACCAGACCGGCGGTACGGTCGCCGCTCTGTTCGTTCGCGACGGCGACCGCGTCAAGGCCGGCGAGATGTTGCTCAAGCTCGACGATACCCAGACCAGGGCGAACCTCGCCATCGTCACCAAGCGGCTCGACGAGTTCGCCGCCCGCCGGGCCCGGCTTGAGGCCGAGCGCGATGGTCGCGACAAGGTAACGTTCTCCCCCGAGTTGATGGCGCGTATCGACGAACCGGCCATCACCGCGCTGATGGCGAGCGAAACGCGGCTGTTCGACCTGCGCAACAAGTCGCGCACCGGCAAGATCGCCCAGCTGGAATCGCGCATCGGCCAGTTGGAGAAGGAGCGCAACGGCCTGGATGTCCAGGAGAAGGCGAAGGTCGACGAGATCGCCATCATCACCCGCGAGCTCGAAAGCGTGCGCCAGCTCTGGAAGAAGAACCTGATCCCGCTGCAACGGATCACGGCGGAGGAGCGCGACGCGACGCGTCTCGACGGCGAGCGCGGCCAGTTGGTGGCGGCGCAGGCGCAGAACGCCGGCCGCATTTCCGAGATCCGGCTCCAGATCATCTCCATCGACCAGGACCAGCGCAGCGACGTCGCCAAGGAACTGCGTGAGATCGAAGCGCAGACCGGCGAATATGTCGAACGCAAGGTCGCGGGCGAGGACCAGCTCAAGCGTGTCGACATCCGCTCGCCGCAGGACGGCGTGGTGCATCAGCTCGCCGTCCACACCATCGGTGGCGTCGTCTCGCCGGGCGAGCCGATCATGTTGATCGTCCCGGTGGCCGACACGCTGCGGGCCGAGGTGCGGATCGCGCCGCAGGATATCGACCAGGTCCAGAAGGGACAGAGGGCGACGCTGCGGCTCTCCGCCTTCAACCAGGCCGTGACGCCGGAGCTGAACGCAGTCGTCGAAGACATCTCGCCCGATCTGACCACCGATCAGAAGACGGGCATGAGCTTCTACACCGCCCGGCTGAACCTGCCGCCCAGCGAGGTCATGCGCCTGGGCGACCTGAAGATCCTGCCTGGCATGCCGGTGGAGGCCTTCATCCAGACCTCGTCGCGCACCATCATGTCCTACCTGGTCAAGCCGCTGCAGGACCAGGTCGAGCGGGCCTTCCGCGAGGAGTGAGACGGAAGGCCGCTGCCGTCACTCGATGACGATGCGCGGCGGCGCCCGGCGCGCTGCCGCGCCGCCGGAGAGCATGGCCCAGACCTGAGCCGCGAGATCGCGGTAGAAACCGGCTTCGACGCCGTTCGGCGCGGTCGCGACCACCGGCGTGCCGGCATCGGAGCGCTCGCGGACGTCGAGGGACAGCGGCAATTCGCCGAGGAACGGCACGCCGAGGCGTTCCGCCTCGTGCCGCGCCCCGCCATGGCCGAACAGGTTGGTGACGTGGCCGCAGTTCGGGCAGCTGAACGTCGACATGTTCTCGACGATGCCGAGCACCGGCACGCTCACCTTCTGGAACATGGCGACGCCGCGGCGGGCGTCGATCAGCGCCAGATCCTGCGGCGTCGAGACGATCACCGCACCGGCAAGCGGGGTGTGCTGGGCCATGGTGAGCTGCGCGTCGCCGGTGCCCGGCGGCATGTCGACGACCATGACGTCGAGCTCGCCCCAGCGCACTTCGCGCAGGAGCTGGGTCAGCGCCGACATCACCATCGGGCCGCGCCAGATCATCGGCGTCTCCTCGTCGACGAGGAAGCCGATCGACATGACCTTGACCCCATAGGCCTCCAGCGGCTTCATGATCCGCCCCTCGACGATCTCGGGCTTGCCGTGCAGGCCGAAGAGCTTCGGCATGGACGGGCCGAAGATGTCGGCGTCGAGGAGGCCGATCTTCAGGCCCTGCTGGGCAAGGCCGATGGCGAGGTTGCACGCCGTGGTCGACTTGCCGACGCCCCCCTTGCCGGAGGCGACGGCGATGACATGGGTGACGCCCGGCAGGCCCGGGGCACGCTGGGCGGCCGCCTGGGCCCGCGGACCCGGCGCCTCGCGCCGCGGCGCGCCAGCCGGCCGATCGGCGGTGAGGCCGACGAGCGCGCTGGTGACGCCGGGCAGGCCGCGCACCGCACTTTCCGCGGCAGCGCGCACGCCTTCCATGGCGCGAGCCTCGGTCGGGTCGATGGCGATGGCGAACATCACCTTGGTGCCGTCGACGCGGATCTCGGTGAGGCGGCCGGAAGCCGAGAGAGTCTGGCCGCTGGCGGGAAGCTTCACCAGTTCGAGGGCGCGGAGGACGTCGGCGGGCGTGATGGGCAAGGCGGACCTCAAATCGGGCGATGGCGTGCGGCCGTTGTAGGCGAGCACCGTCGGGCGTCAACGTGTGGATGCGACGCATCGGCGTCAAGGCGCCCCTGGACGGGCGGTGCCTTCCCGGCTACCCCGGCATGATGCGCCTGCCTCCCCTCGTGCCCGGTAGACTCGTCCAGCGCTACAAGCGCTTTCTCGCCGATGTCCTGCTCGACAGCGGCGAGGCCGTCACCGCCCATTGCGCCAATCCTGGCTCGATGATCGGCCTCGCCGCACCGGGATCGCGCGTCTGGCTGTCGAAATCGGCCTCGACGACACGCAAGCTCCCCTACTCCTGGGAAGTGGTCGAGGCCCGCTTCGAGCATGGCCTCGAGCTGGTCGGCATCAACACAGCCCATCCCAACGCCCTGGCCGAGGAGGCGGTCCTCGCCGGTGCGATCGCCGAGCTGCAGGGCTATGCCCGGCTTCGCCGCGAGGTGAAGTATGGCCGCAACTCGCGCATCGACATCCTGCTGGAGGATGCCGGGCGCCCGCCCTGTTTCGTCGAGGTGAAGAACGTGCACCTGATGCGCCGCTCCGGCCTCGCCGAATTCCCCGATTCGGTGACGGCGCGCGGCGCCAAGCACCTGGAGGAGCTCGGCGACCGGGTGGAGGCCGGCGAGCGGGCTGTGATGCTCTACCTCGTGCAGATGCAGGCAGAACGCTTCGCCCTCGCCGCCGATATCGACCCGGCCTATGCCGCCGCCTTCGCCCGGGCGATGAGGCGAGGGGTGGAGGCCTATGCCTATCGCTGCCGCGTGGCGTTGGAGGAGGTCGTCGTCGACAGTCGCATCCCGGTGGAGGCCGTGGAGCGGCCGACCGCGGCCCTCGGATCAGGGGCGCTCGAACGCGATGTTTAGGCGCGTCTTCCCCACCCGCCGGTAGCCGTGCTCCGCCAGCATGGAGAAGACGTCGCTCTGCCAGCGTTCTGCCGTGTTCCCCAGCAGCATCAGCTTGGGCCACAGGCTCTCGGGCGCCTGGCGCAGGAACGGGTCGAGGACGAGATCCTCGGCGCCCTCCACATCGAGCTTGAGGGCGTCGATCCGCGGCAGGCGTTCCTCTCGCACGAGCGTCAGCAGCGTCTTGGACGGCACCTTCACGGCACGGCTCGGGCCGCCGGAGATGAACTTCACGTTGGACTGCCCGCGATTCTCGCCGTGGAGGAACAGGGTGAGTTCGCCGTCGGCGTCGGCCAGGGCGCAGGCGATGGCCTTGACCGTGCCGTGCGGGTTCTGGGCGATATTGTAGACCAGCCGCTCGAAGATCTCGGGATGCGGCTCCACTGCCAGAATGCGCGCATCGGGGCCGGCCGCCGCGGCGATCGACAGGGAGTAGCCGCCGACATTGGCACCGGCGTCGATGAAGACGAAGCCGTCGCGGATGCGTGCCTTGATCAGCTCGCGTTCGGTCTCGTCGAAGAACTGCGGCGTGAACAGGATGCGCTTTTCACAGATGTTGCCGAAAGGATAGAGGCGCAGATTCGCGCCCAACGCCTCGACATCGACCGGCCCGTCGAGGCGCCGCAGCGCCAGGTGCTGCAGCAGGAAGGCAACCCTCTTGCCGAGCCAGGTCTCGCGCTGGCGGCGGGTGATACCAAGCAGCCGCTCCAGCCGCGCCGACGGGCGGCGCGTGCCGAAGGCATTGGTGTCGAGGGTATCGCGCATCAAATCCAGGATCTCGTTGCACAAACGGGCACGCAAGGATCGCACCGCCCGCCGTGCAGGCCATGGGCAGCCCGGCCGCTCGGGCAGCCGCAAAAAATCTCTTCCATGGCCGCGCGCTGCAATGGCATAGAAGACGATCCGATTTCAACTGTCCCGGCCCCTGATGACTTTCGTCGACGCCACCGTCTCCCCGCAGCGTAAGAACGGTCAGATCAAGCTGCACGGCCCGGCCGCGTTCGAGGGGATGCGGCGTGCCGGACGGCTGGCAGCCGAGGCGCTCGATCTTATGATCGATGCGGTGAAGCCCGGCGTCACCACCGACGCGCTTGATCGCATGGCCTATGAGTTCGGCATGGACCATGGCGCCTATCCCGCCTCGCTGCTCTATCGCGGCTATCCCAAGTCGATCTGCACCTCGATCAACCATGTCGTCTGCCACGGCATCCCCAACGACAAGCCGCTGCGCGAGGGTGACATCATCAATATCGACATCACCCTGGTGCTCGACGGCTGGCACGGCGACTCCAGCCGGATGTACTGCGTCGGCGAGGTGCCGCGGCGGGCCGAGCGCCTGATCGAGGTCACCTACGAGTCGATGATGCGCGGCATCGAAGCGATCAAGCCCGGCGCCACCACCGGCGACATCGGCTATGCCATCCAGACCTATGCCGAAGGCGAGCGCTGCTCGGTGGTGCGCGATTTCTGCGGCCACGGTCTCGGCCAGCTCTATCATGACGAGCCGAACATCCTGCACTACGGCCGGCGGGGCGAAGGCGTCGAACTCAAGGCCGGCATGATCTTCACGGTCGAGCCGATGATCAATCTCGGCCGCCCGCATGTAAAAATCCTCTCCGACGGCTGGACGGCGGTGACGCGCGACCGGTCGCTGTCGGCGCAGTTCGAGCATTCGGTCGGCGTCACCGAGACCGGCGTCGAGATCTTCACCCTGTCGCCGAAGGGACTGCATCAGCCGCCCTATCGTCCGGCCGCGTGATGCGCCGGGGCGGCGGGCCGTCTTCGGGACTGGAGGAGGCTCCTGCCCTCGCCGGCGGAGCCGACGAGACGAAGGCCCATTATCACGGCCATCGCGACAGGCTGCGCCAGCGCTTCATCGCCGGCGGCGCCGACGGATTGCCGGACTACGAGCTGCTCGAGCTCGTCCTGTTCCGCTCCATTCCCCGCCGTGACGTCAAGGGCATCGCCAAGGCGCTGATCGCCCGCTTCGGTTCCTTCGCCGAGGTGCTCGGCGCGCGGCCGGAACGGCTGGTGGAGGTGGAGGGCATCGGCGAGAGCGCCGCCATCGACCTCAAGATCATCGAGGCTGCGGCGCGGCGGCTGGCCAAGGGCGCTGTCGTGGCCCGGCCGCTGCTGTCGTCGGGAGCCGCGGTGATCGACTATTGCCGGACATCGATGGCCTTTTCTGAAAAGGAGCTGTTCCGCATCCTGTTCCTCGACAAACGCAACGCCCTGATCGCCGACGAGGTGCAGCAGACCGGCACGGTCGACCACACGCCGGTCTATCCGCGCGAGGTGGTGAAGCGGGCGCTCGAACTCTCGGCGACGGCGCTGATCCTGGTCCACAACCATCCGTCGGGCGACCCGACGCCGTCCAGCGCCGACGTCGCCATGACCCGCGACATCGCCGCCATCGTCAAGCCGCTCGGGATCGCCCTGCACGATCACATCATCGTCGGCCGCAACGGCCATGCCAGCCTGCGCGGGCTCGGGCTGATCTGACGGCCGGCCCGGCTCACACGCCGGGGCTCCCGCCGGCCGGCCGGACTACGACCTTTGCTCCGTTCGGCACGCGGCCATAGAGGTCGATGATGTCCTGGTTGACCATGCGGATGCAGCCAGAGGACATGGCCTGCCCGATCGACCAGGGCTCGTTGGTGCCGTGGATGCGATAGAGCGTGTCCTTGCCGCCCTCGAACAGGTAGAGGGCGCGGGCGCCGAGTGGATTCCTGTCGCCGCCTTCCATGCCGCCCGCCCATTTCTCGTATTTCTCCGGCTCGCGGGCGATCATCGCCGAGGTCGGCGTCCAGCGCGGCCATTGACGCTTGTAGGCGACATCCGCCGTGCCGGACCAGGCCATGCCTTCCCGGCCGACGCCCACGCCGTATCGCAGCGCCTTGCCTCCTTCCTGCACCAGATAGAGGAAGCGATTGCCGGGATCGACGACGATGGTGCCCGGCGCCTCTCCGGTCGGGTCGTCAACGAGCTGGCGCGCATATTGCGGCTTGAGCTGCCTGGCGGACACGGCCGGCACCGGGAAGGGCTCGTCGGTGATGGCGGCATAGCGCGGCGCGGCCGCGCCGGGGTCGGGCGGCAGCGCCGAGACCGCCGGCCGATCGACGGCGCCCGGCGTCGCGACACAGGCCGCGAGCGCCAGCGGCAGGGCAAGGACGGCGAGCAGGCGTCCCGCGGACGGACGGAGCGGACGAAGGATCATGGGGCAGCCTGTCACTTTTCCACCACCTGCCGGCGGCGCGCCTCGACCAACGCCTCCTTGAAGCCGGCATAGTCGAGCGTCGAGGTGCGGAACGGGCCGATGAGATAGGTCGGCGTGCCCGTCAGGCCGAGGGAATTCGCCTGGTCGAGATTGCGCCTGAGCAGGGCGGCGATCCCGGCGGACCTGGCCTGGAGGTCGCCCTGCAGACGCGGCATGTCGACGCCCGACGCCTTGACGGTCGCCAGCATCGCCTCCTTCGAGGCCTTCCCGCCGGGGATAGTCATCAGCGCCTGATGCACCCGCTCATACCGGCCCTGGTACCCGGCGGCGAGGGCGAGCTGCGCGCCGTAGACGGACGCTTCGCTCAGGATCGGCCAGTCCTTGTAGACGAGGCGGACCTTGCCGTCCTCCCGGACGATGCGATCGAGATCCGGCGCCGATCTCTTGCAATAGGGGCAGTTGTAGTCGAGGAAGGCGACGATGCTGACGTCCCCGTTCGGATTGCCCGATGTCGGTGCGTTCTTGTCGAAGAGGATGCCCTGCACGTCGACGTCCCCGGCAAAGGCCGGGCGGGCCTGCCCTCCGAGGAAGGCCGACGCCGCGACGGCGCCGCCGGCCAGGGCCAGAAGGTCTCTGCGTTTCATGCAATTCTCCATGGTGGACGTCTGGTCAGGCGCCGGCCGGCGGCAGCCGCCGCGACAGGTCCGCTGCCGTCAAGGGGCCGACGAGGCGCGAGCCGAGAATTTCCCGTCCGTCGGCACCGAGAAGGAACAGGGTGGGTGGGCCGGCGACGGCGAAGTGCGCCATCAGCGCCCGGGCGGCTTCGTCCTGCGCCGTGACGTCGGCGACGATCAGCGCCGCTTCGCCCAGGTGGCGGCGGAGCGCCGGCCCGGCCATCACCCGCTCGTTGGACTTGCAGACTGCGCACCAGTCGGCGGTGAAGGACACGAGGATCGGACGGCCGCGCATCGCCGGACCGTCGACCGCGCGCTCGAGGGCGGCGAGCGAGACGACGCGCGTCGCAGGCGCGACCGCGGTCCCGTCCGGCGGCGGCCCGAGAAAGGCCAGCGGCCGGGCCGGGTCCTCGCCGCCGCCGGCCGCGCCGACGATCAGCACGGCACCGTAGAGGGCGACGGCAAGCCCGGCAGCCTTGCCGAGCCGCCCCTGCCAACGGCTGGCGCTGCCGAGCCGGTCGAACCCGCCGAGGAACACGCCGGCTGCGAGAGCGAGGAGCCCCCACAGGGCGAGCGCCGCCGGAGGCGACAGCAGGCGGGCGAGAAGCATCGCGGCGATGCCGAGAAAGACGACGCCGAAGAGCTTCCTGGCAGCGAGGAGCCAGGGCCCCGACTTCGGCAGGATGCGTGCGCCGAAGGTGCCGACTGCGATCAGCGGCAGGCCCATGCCGAGGCCGAGGGCGAAGAGCGCTGCCGCCCCTCGCCCGGCCTCGCCGGTCTGGGCCGCGTAGAGCATGGCTGCGGCGAGCGGCGGCGTGACGCAAGGGCTGACGACCAACGCCGAGCCGAAACCGAGCACCGCGGCGCCGGCCATTGAGCCACCACGGCGAAAGTCATCCGAAAACCGGGCTGCGAGCAGGGCCGGGAGAGCGAGCTCGTAAAGACCGAACATCGCCAGTGCGAGCGCCGCGAAGACGGCTGCGGCCAATCCGAGCGCCCAGGTCGTCTGCAGCAGCGCCTGCAGGTTCGCGCCGAACCAGCCGGCGGCGAGGCCGACCAGGCCATAGGCGGCAGCCATCGCGAGCACATAGGACAGGGACAGCACGAAGCCCCGCCCGGCCGGCAGCCGAGCGCCGGCCCCGCCCAGCATGGCCGCGAGGATCGGAATCATCGGAAACACGCAAGGCGTCAGGGACAGCAGCAGGCCGAAGCCGAGGAATGCGGCGAGCATCGGCAGCGGGCTGCCGGCGATGAGAGCGCTGATGCCCGGCGCGCCTCCCTCCTCGGTCGCTGGCGGATCGGTCGGTGCAGCCGTCGGATCGCCCTGCTCCGCGCCGCCAAGACCAGGACGCGAAGTGCCGACAGCCAGTGTCGCCAGATCGATGGTCTTCGCGATCGGGGGGTAACAGATGCCCTGCTCGGCACAGCCCTGGTACGTCACCTCCAGGCGCCCGCCCGCCGGGGCCGCCGCAAGTTTCGCCTCGACATCGCCGTGATAGACCTCGACGAGCCCGAGGTTCGGATCATCCTTGCGCTCCCCGGCCGGTGTCTCCAGAGTCAGGTTGCGGCCGCCGAACCTTGCCGCCAGGCTGTCACGGTAGAGATAGTTGCCCGGTGCGACACGCCAGCGCAGGGTCATCCCGCCCTGCCCATCGCGGCTCGCGGCGAAGGAGAACACGCGATCGGCCGTGGGCGGCACCTGCGCCGCGGCTGCCGACACGACGCACAGGGCGCAGAGGACGATGGAGAGGAAGACGTTGATCCTGGTGAAGCTGAGCATTCCGCCTGCCGGCCCGGTTGATTTCTCGACCGGCGCGGAGATTGGCTTGCCACCTTAAGCCAGCCTTAAGGTGGTCCGAGAACGTGCGATCACCGGAGCGAACGGGAAGACGGGCATGCGCATACTTGTCGTGGAGGACGATCCCGTCCTGGCAAACGGGTTGAAGGTCGGCCTCGGGCTGACGGGATCGACGATCGACAGCGTCGAGTGCTGCGCTGATGCGCGGGCCGCGCTCGCGGCGGCCGTCTTCGACGCCGTCGTGCTGGATCTCATGCTGCCCGACGGCTCCGGCCTCGGCGTGCTGGCCGAGATGCGCAGCCGCGGCGACGCGACGCCGGTGCTCCTGCTCACCGCCCTCGACGAGACACCCGACCGGATCCGGGGCCTCGACGCCGGTGCTGACGACTATCTCGGCAAGCCCTTCGATCTCGACGAACTGGCGGCCCGGCTGCGCGCCATCGCCCGGCGCCGGGACGGCCGCGCCGAGCCGTTCCTGAGGGCCGCGGGCATCACGCTCGATCCGGCCGCCTTGAGCGCCACCGTCGCCGGAGCGGCGGTGGCCTTGTCGCGGCGGGAGTTCGCCGTGCTCGCCGCGCTGATGGAACGGCCGGGCGTCATCCGCTCGCGGATCGAGCTGGAGGACAGGTTGTACGGATGGCAGGAAGAGGTGGAGAGCAACGCGGTCGAGGTCCACGTCCACAATCTGCGCGGCAAGGTCGGCCGCGAGGCGATCGAGACCGTCAGGGGCCTGGGCTATCGCATCCGGGTGTCGTCGTGACCTCGCTGCGCCGCCGGCTCTTCGCCCTGCTCCTCGTCGCGACCGGCGCCATCTGGCTGTGCGCCGTCGCCTGGATCTATGTCGGCAGCCGCAGCGAGCTGGAGCACGTGCTCGACACGCGCCTGCAGGAGGCGGCCAGGATGGTGCAGTCGCTGGTCGCCGGCAACAACATGACGGCCGCCGCCGCCGTCCCGGCATCCGAGGAGGCCGGCTACACCCGCCATCTTTCCTGCCAGATCTGGTCGCTCGACGGCCGGCTGGTCGCCCATTCCAGCGGCGCCCCGCATGGCAACCTGGCTCCGGACGACGGGTATGCGTCGAACCGGCAAGGCTTCGCGGACCGCGCCATCAACGGCGAGACCTGGCGCGTCTACACCATCGTCGACGTCGCCAAGGGCGTGAGGATCGCCGTGGGCGATCGGATCGGGCTGCGCGACCGGCTGGTGCGCGATCTGCTGGCGGGCCTCGTCGGGCCGGCGCTGCTCATCGTGCCCCTGCTCGGCATCCTGATCTGGCTGAGCCTCGGCCGCGGCCTCGCGCCGCTGAATGCCGTGGCTGGGGAGATCGCGACGCGCGATGGCGAGGACATGCGCCCGATTTCCGGCGAGGACGCGCCCTCCGAAGTCCGTCCGCTCATCGCCGCGCTCAACGGCCTGTTCGGGAAGGTCGAGGCGGCGCGGCGGCATGAGCGGGAGATCACCGCCTTTGCCGCACATGAGCTGCGCACGCCGATCGCCGGCCTGAAGACGCAGGCGCAGGTGGCCCTGGCGGCGAACGAAGCCTCCGTCCGCGACGGAGCGCTGCGCCAGATCATCGTCTCGGTCGATCGCACGGGCCGGCTCCTGCGCCAGCTGCTCGCCCTGGCGAAGCTCGAGGCCATGCCCCAATCGAGGGCCGGCGAGGCGGTCAGCGCCGGCGCCATCCTGCGGGAGGTGGTGTCGGCCTGCCCGATCCCCGAGGGACTGACCGTCGACGTCGACCCCGGGCTCGACCGGCTCGTCGTGACGGGAGAACATGACAGCCTGCATCTCGTGTTGAGAAACCTGCACGAAAACGCGATCGCCTACACGCCGGCGCCGGGGCGTATCGCCTGGACGGCGCTGCAGCCGGGCTGCGGCCTCGCCGTGGAGGACGACGGCCCCGGCATCGCGCCGGATGAGCTGGGCCTGGTGACGAAGCGCTTCTATCGCGGCCGCGGCAAGACCGTGGCCGGCACGGGCCTGGGGCTGACGATCGCGGAAATGGCCGCCCGCCGGCTCGGGGCCCGCCTCACCATCGACAACCGCCCCGACCGCAGCGGCCTGCGATGCACCCTGGCTTGGGTGTGACCGTCGCCGTGGTTTCCCGGTCGGTCATCGAGTTCGAAACGGCAGGATATGGCCGCCGGACCTTCAGGCGTCGACGCGTCCGCCGAAGGAAGCGACGATCTCCTCGGCCATGCGCTTGAAGCGCGAGCTCGGGCCCTCGACGCCGACGCTCTGGCGGCTGATCCGGGCGCCTTCGAGCAGGAGCACCAGCATGTCCGCGGCCAGCTCCGGCCGGGTGAGCTTCGCCGCTTCGCAGAGCCTGACGAGCCGGTCGCGGTGCAGGCGCTTGCCGGCCTCGATGACACGCCGGGCGGGATGGTCGTCCTCGGCCAGCTCGACGGCCGCATTGGCGATCTCGCAGCCGCGATCGTCCGATCCGACATGCTCGGCGCAGACCTCGACCCAGGACCGGAGCTGAGCCGCCGGGTCGCCGGGATGGTTGGCCTCCAGGCGGTCCCATTTGGCGAAGGACTCGTCGATCGCCTTCTGGATGCACTCGACGATCAGGTCGTCCTTCGAGCCGAAATGCCGGTAGAGCGTCATCTTGTTGGTGTCGGCCGCCTCGGCGATGGCGTCGACGCCGATGCCGCGGATGCCGTGGCGATGGAACAGGTCGCGGGCCGTGACGACGATCCGGTCCCGTGGGCGCAATCCGATGAGACCGCTCTTGTCGGAACAAACCGTGTCTTCGCGCGGCAGGATCTTGCTCACCATGGCTTGACTCGAATGTTACCGGGGAGTAACAGTCAGCATTGTTACTATCCGGTAACACCGCGACATAGGCCTGTCAAGCGATTGCCCCTCGGGGCGAAGCCGGAACGGGCCGGACGTCCCGGCCGGGCCGAGTGCCCGCGCGGCGGGCGGTGCGCGGCCAGCCGGCGCTTCCCGCGAGAGGATACATGACTTCGGATGAAGGGCGCCTCGTCGTCGCCTTCCGATCCCAGCGCCCGGTCGCGGGCGTGAGGCGGGATCGGATTATCACGTCCTCGTCCGCCGCGGCAATGCCGGCCGAACCGGCTGTGCGCCTCGGCGGCGCATGGCGGGCCGGGCACGCCAGCCTTCGAAAGGCATCTTGATCATGGTCGGTTTCTTCATCCAGCGTCCGATCTTCGCCTCCGCGATCGCCATCATCATGGTGCTCGCCGGGGGGATCGCCTATTTCCTGCTGCCGGTCGCGCAGTTCCCCAATATCACGCCGCCCCAGATCCAGGTCAGCGCCAGCTATCCCGGCGCCAGTTCCCGGGTCGTGGCCGACACGGTGACCACGCCGCTCGAGCAGCAGATCAACGGCGTGCCGGGCATGATCTACATGTCCTCGGCCAGCTCGAACGACGGCTCCTCCAACATTACCGTCACCTTCGACGTCGGCTATCCCCTGAACATCGCGGCGATGGACGTGCAGAACCGCGTGGCGCAGGCGGCCTCGTCCCTGCCGGCGATCGTCAACCAGGCCGGCGTGTCGGTGACCAAGGCCAATCCGAACTTCGTGCTGATCGTCGACCTGACCTCGCCGGACGGTTCGATCGATCCGGTCGCGCTCAGCAACTACGCCTATCTGCAGATCGTCGATCCGCTGAAGCGCCTCCCGGGCGTCGGCGACGTCAGGATCTTCGGCGAGCGGCGCTATTCCATGCGCATCTGGCTCGATCCGGACAGGCTCGCCAATCTGGGCATCACCGCCGTCGATGTCCAAAATGCCGTCGCCGAGCAGAACATCCAGGTCGCCGCCGGCAAGATCGGCCAGAACCCGGCGCCGGCCGGCACCGCCTTCGAAATGCAGGTCAACGCCACCGGCCGCCTGAGCGACCCGGAGGAGTTCGGCAACATCGTGGTCCGGGCCGATCCGGCCAGCGGCTCGGTGGTGCGCCTGCGCGACGTCGCCCGTATCGAGCTCGGCTCCCTGCAATATTCGTCGTCGGCCTATCACGGCGAGAAGCCGATGGTGGTGCTCGGCGTCTTCCAGGCGCCCGGCTCCAACTCGCTCAAGCTGAAGGAAGCCGTCGAAGGCAAGATGAAGGAGCTTTCGACACGCTTTCCCAAGGGCATCGAATATTCGATGAAGTACGACACGACGCGCTTCGTGTCGGCAGCGATGGAAGACGTCGTCAAGACGCTGATCGAAGCGCTCATCCTCGTGGTGCTCGTCGTCTACATCTTCCTGCAGAACTGGCGCACCGTGCTCATCCCCGTCATCGCCATTCCGGTGTCGCTGATCGCGACCATGGTGGTGATGCTGGCTCTGGGCTTCTCGCTCAACATGCTCTCCCTGCTCGGCATGGTGCTGGCCATCGGCCTGGTGGTCGACGACGCCATCGTGGTGGTGGAGAACGTCGAGCGCCAGCTCGAAGCCGGCCACCCGCCGCTGGAGGCGGCCAGGATCGCCATGAGGGAGGTCACCGGCCCGATCATCGCCACCACGGCGGTGCTGATGGCGGTGTTCGTCCCCGTCGCCTTCATTCCCGGCGTCGCCGGCCAGCTCTACAACCAGTTCGCCCTGACGGTGGCGATCTCGGTGGGCATCTCCGCCTTCAATTCGCTGACCCTGAGCCCGGCGCTGTCGGCCGCCTTCCTGCGTCACAGGCCGCCGTCGCGCTTCTTCCTCTTTCGCTGGTTCAATGCCGGCTTCGAAAAGCTGTCGCACGGCTACGCCTCGTCGGTGCGCTGGTTCATCCGGCTGCGCTGGCTGATGATCGGCCTGTTCGCGATGGTGCTCGGTGCGACCTACTGGATTTCGGCGCGGGTCCCGTCCACCTTCCTGCCCTCCGAGGACCAGGGCTACTTCTTCGTGGTGATCCAGCTGCCGGACGGCGCTTCGCTCGAACGCACCGACGCCGTCGCCAGGCAGGTACGCCAGATCCTGCGCGACACGCCCGGCATCGAGGATATCATGTCGATCAGCGGCCTGAACTTCCTGACCAATGCCCAGCAGTCGAGCGCCGCGGTCGAGTTCGCCGTCCTCAAGCCCTGGGCCGAACGCGGGCCCGGGCTGAGCGCCAACGACATCGTCAACGCGGTGCGCCCGAAGCTGTTCGGCATATCGGACGGCTTCGTCCTCGCCTTCGAGCCGCCCTCCATCCAGGGGCTCGGCTCCACCGGCGGCTTCGCGTTCCAGGTCGAGGACCCCAATGGCCGCGGCCCCTTCGCCGTGAACGAGGCGACGCAGGCCCTGCTCGCCGAGGCGCGCAAGCAGCCCGAGCTCAACCCGCAAACCCTGTTCACCGCCTTCTCCACGTCGACGCCGCAGTTCGACTACGACCTCGACCGGAACAAGGCCAAGCTGCTCGGCCTCAACCTGCCGGACATCTTCAACACCCTGCAGATCTATCTCGGCTCGCTCTATGTGAACGACTTCAACCAGTTCGGGCGCACCTTCCGCGTCACGCTGCAGGCCGACAAGGATGCGCGCGCTAACCCCGGCGACATCACGCGCCTCTACGTCCGCAACTCCGCCGGCCACATGGTGCCGCTGTCGACGCTGGGCACGCTCAAGCCGATCATCGGGCCGGAGACCGTGACCCACTACAACAATTACGGCGCCGCCCTGATCAACGGCGCCGCCGCACCGGGCTATTCATCGGGCCAGGCCATCGAGGCGATGCAGAGGGCGGCGGCCACGGCCCTGCCGAACGGTTTCACCTATGAATGGACCGGCATCACCTTCCAGGAGCTGAAGGCGGGCTCGATCGCGGCGGCCGTGTTCGCCCTCGCCATCGTGTTCGTCTTCCTGATCCTGGCGGCCCAGTACGAAAGCTGGTCCATGCCCTTCATGGTCCTGCTTGCGGTGCCGCTGGGCCTGTTCGGCGCGCTGCTCGCCATCTGGCTGCGCAGCATGCAGCTCGACGTCTATTCGCAGATCGGCTTCGTCATGCTGATCGGCCTGGCGGCCAAGAACGCCATCCTGATCGTCGAGTTCGCCAAGCACCTGCGCGAGCAGGGCCACGGCATCGTCGAGTCGGCGATGGAGGCGGGGCGCCTGCGCCTGCGTCCCATCCTGATGACGGCCTTTGCCTTCATCCTGGGCGTGGTGCCGCTGGTGAAGGCGACGGGGGCGGGCGCCGCCAGCCGTCAATCGCTGGGCACCGCCGTGTTCGGCGGCATGCTGGTCGCCACCGTGCTGACGCTGGTCTTCGTGCCGGTCTTCTACGCCATGATCGAAAGATGGCGGGAACGCGGGCAGAGCCACACTGAAACCACCGCCGCGTCCCATGGCGCCGAGCCGCATGCGCAGCCGGCCCAGATCGCCGCGGAATGAGGGAGCCCTCCATGCGCTTTTGGAAAGCCACCACCTCGGCCGTTCTCGTGATCGCGGCGGCTGCGGCCGTCCTCCATGCCCGCGGCGAGCTCGCCCCCCTGACCGACAGGCTCGCACCGCTCGCCGACAAGGCGGCGAGCCTGGCTTCGGAGCTGCTGAGCAAGCCGGCGGACGCCGCCGCGCCGCCGCCCGCCATGCCGGCGATGCCGGTGCCGGTCACGGCCGTCATCAGCAAGACCGTGCCGATCTATCTCGACTACACGGCGCGGACGGAATCGATCCGCAGCATCGTGCTGCAGGCCAAGGTGTCGGGCTACCTGCTCGACCAGGCCGCGGCCGACGGCGCCGACGTCAAGCAGGGCGACCTGCTCTACCGGATCGACCCGCGCGACTACCAGGCGGCGCTCGACCAGGTGAAGGCGCAGCTGCAGCGCGACATCGCCTCGCTCGACTACAACAAGGCCAGCCTCAACCGCGGCAACGAGTTGTCCCGCACCGGCTTCCTGTCCAAGGACAGCTTCGACCAGCGCTCCAGCGCCGTGCAGCAGGGCGAGGCCACGGTGGTCGCCGACAAGGCGGCGATCAAGGCGGCCGAGCTCAACCTGGCCTATACGGAAATCCGGGCGCCCTTCGCCGGCCGCTTGGGTCGCAACCAGGCGCCCGCCGGCACGCTGGTGACCCCCGGCGGCACGGCCCTGAACACGCTGGTGCAGATCAGCCCGATCTACGTCACCTTCACGCCGAGCGAGACCGACCTCACCCGGATTCGCCAGGCCCAGGCCACCGGCGCCGTGGCCACCGAGGTGACGGTGCCGGAGACGAAGACCCCGCCGCGCCGCGGCGAGCTCACCTTCGTCGACAACACGGTCGACCACGCCACCGGCACCATCGTCGCCCGCGCCACCATCGCCAACGCGGATCTGTCGCTGCTGCCCGGCCAGTATGTGAACATCCGCCTGCTGATCGGCGAGCAGCCCGACACGCTGCTGGTGCCGCAGGTCGCGGTCGGCTCGAGCCAGTTCGGCAAGTATGTCTACGTCATCGACGAGGGCAACAAGGTCGGCATGCGGCTGGTGGAGCTCGGCTCGGCGCAGGGCGATCTCGTCGCCGTGGCGAAGGGCCTGAAGGCCGGCGATCAGGTCATCACCGGCAACCTGCAGAAGATCGGCCCCGGCATGCCGGTGGCGCCGATACCGGCCAAGCCGGCGGCGGCTCCGACGGCGTGACGGTGGGGCGGCGATCGCCGCCCCGTTCCAATCGCAGACGCTTCGCCGAGCCCGGCCCGCGCCGGGCCCGGCCACCGCAGCGCGGCTGCGGCCCTTCCCTCATCCCTGCCCAAGTGAGAACAGCATGCCTGGCTTCGCCCGCAACGCCGTGGTCCTCGGCCTGCTCGCCGCGGTCGGCCCCTTCGCCATCGACATGTACCTGCCGGCCCTGCCGGCTCTCGCATTCGACCTGAACACCAGCACGGCCGCAGCGCAAATGACGCTGATGTCCTTCATCGCCGGCTTCGGCCTCACCCAGATCATCTACGGGCCGGTCTCCGATGCGGTCGGGCGCAAGCCGCCCCTCTATTTCGGCCTCACCCTGTTCATCCTGGCCGGCATCGGCTGCGGCTTCACCGGATCGATCGACTGGCTGATCGCCCTGCGCTTCGTCCAGGGCATCGGTGCCGCCTCGGTGATGGTTATCCCGCGGGCGGTCATCCGCGACCTGCACACCGGCCTCGCGGCAACCCGGCTGATGTCGCTGGTCATGCTGGTGATCAGCGTGTCGCCGATCCTGGCGCCGCTGGCCGGCAGCGGCCTGATCGTGCTGTTCAGCTGGCGCGCGGTTTTCGTCGCGGTCACGCTCGCCGCCCTCCTCGGCCTGGCGCTGACGGCCTATATCCTGCCCGAGACCCGGCCGCCGGCCGAGCGCATCGCCTGCGATCCCCGCACCATCCTGTCGAGCTACGCCCTGCTGCTGCGCGACCGCCACTTCATGGGCGTCACCTTCGTGGGGGCGCTCGCCATGTCGAGCTTCTTCGCCTATCTGGCGAGCTCGTCCTTCGTCTACATCGATCATTTCGGCCTGACGCCGACGCTGTTCAGCCTGGCCTTCGCCGTCAACGCGGTCGGCTTCATCGGTGCGTCCCAGTTCGCCGCCACGCTCGGCGAGCGCTTCGGCATGGGCCGCGTCATCGTCGGCGCCGTGTTCGGCTCGGCGGTCGTGGCGCTGCTCCACCTGGCGTTGGCGTTGAGCGGCGTCGACAGCCTGCCCGTGCTGATCGTCATGCTGTTCCTCACCTTCGCCTTCCAGGGCCTGGTGATCCCGACCAGCATGGTGCTGTCGCTGGAGCGCCACGGCCCGATCGCCGGCATGGCCTCGGCACTCGGCGGAACCCTGCAGATGGCGACCGGCGCGGTGATGATCGGCATCGCCGGCCTGCTCTTCAACGGCACGGCCCTGCCGATGGTGGCGATCATCGCCCTGTCGGCGACGGCCGCGCTGGTGCTGGCCTGGCTGACGCTGACCCGCAAGGAGCTGGCCGTCCCCGCCGAGAGCCCGTGACCGGCCTTCACCCCGCCGCCGCCCCGCTCGCCATCAGCCCCCAGAGCTGCTCGGCGGTCAGGTGCCGAACCGAGCCGTCATAGACGACGCGGCCGAGGCTGAGGACGACGATGCGGTCGGCCAGCGCCCGCACCGTCGACAGGTCGTGCGTCACCAGGATCACGCCGGTGCCTCCGGCGGCGATCGAGCGGACCAGGGCCACGACCTGCGCCGTCTGGCGGACGCCAAGCGCGGCGGTCGGCTCATCCAGGCAGATGAGCCGGACATGCGCGGCCAAAGCGCGGGCGATGGCGATCGACTGGCGCTGGCCACCGGACAGGGCTCGCACCAGCACGTTCTCGTCGCGGAGCGCCACGCCGAGGGCAGCCAGGCGTGCCCGGCACTGCTCCGCCGCCGTGCGGTCGTCGCGCACCGGGATGAAGCCCAGCCAGCGCCGCGTCGGCTCCCGGCCGAGCATCATGTTGTGGGTGACGCTGAGGTTCGAGCACAGGGCCAGGTCCTGATAGACCGTCTCCAGGCCGGCGGCGCGCGCGTCCTTCGGGCTGCGGAAGCGGACCGGCCGGCCCTGCAGGGTCATGGCGCCGGCATCGGGACGGATCGCGCCTGAGATGATCTTGACCAGGGTGCTCTTGCCGGCGCCGTTGTCGCCGAGCAGGCAGACGATCTCGCCGCGGCCGACACTGAACGAGGCCTCCTCCAGGGCCGTCAGCGCGCCGAAGGACTTCCGGGCCCCATCGACCGTGAACGCCGGTTCGCGCGCCGCATCGGTATCGGTCCCGTGCCGCTCCGCCTCGGCACGGGACGCAGAGTCCTGGCTCGCGGCAGGCCGGGCGGCCGCGCCGGACTGCCCCTGCCCCGCCCTGGCGCGCCTGGCCCTGAGGCCGATCGCGGCCTGGTCGGCGGTGAGGGCGACGAGGAGCATGGTGCCGACGGCGATGGATTGCCACCAGGACTGCAGGCCGGCGAAGATCAGTCCGGCATTGAGGATGCCGATGGTCGCAACGCCGATGGCGATGCCGAGCGGGCGGCCGGCGCCGCCGGAAAAGGCGACGCCGCCGAGGATGGCGGCAGTCAGCACGTCGAGCTCGAAGCGCACGCCGATGGTCGGCGTGACGCTGCCGAGCCGGCCGGCGATCAGCACCGCCACCAGGCCGATCAGGAGGCCGTTGGCGGCGTAGAGGCCGACCACCATGCGCCCCACCGGAACGCCGCAGAGCTCGGCGGCACGCGGGTCGCCGCCGATGGCGTAGATGCGCAGGCCCGTGACGGTCCGTGTCAGGACGAAGGAGCCGGCGATGAAGATCAGGACGGCGATGACGACGGTGTACTGGACGCCGAGGATCTTGCCGCGGCCGAGCTCGAGCAGGCCGGGCGGAAAGCCGTAGACCGCGGTGCTGGAGACGACGAAGGCAAGGCCGCCATAGAGGGCGAGCATGGCCAGGGTGACGATCAGCGGCGAGATGCTGAGCCGGCGCACCAGCACGCCGTTGAGGACGCCGAGCGCCAGGCCGAGCGACAGCCCGACGGCGATGGCGGCGAGCGGCTCCTGCGTCACCGCCGCCACCTTGGCGACGACCATGCCGATCAACGCCACCATGCTGCCGATCGACAGGTCGACATAGCCGGCGATCAGGAGGGCCGAGGTGCCGAGGACGGCGATCAGGATCGAGGTCGAGTTGACGCCGATGACGACGAAGTTCTCCAGCCGGAAGAAGGCGGGGTTCATCGCCGAGAACACCGCGACCAGGGCGACGGCGACCATCGCCAGCCCGATGCGGCCGGAGGCCTCGCCCGGCGCCCGGGTGCCTGGCAGGAAGGAGAAGGCCCGGCCGGACCGGGGCGCCTTTGCCGAAGGATTCATCTCGAGGCCGTCCATGGTCATGCGCCAATCAGTGCCTGAGGCGCGACGCGAACCACTTCCTTCCCCCTTGCGGGGAAGGAAGACGCAGGCGTCGCGATGAGGCCGGAACCGTGGCGTCCCGCACTGCCGCAAGCAGAGGCATCAGCCAAGGCGGCTCTCGATTCACGCGTTCCCGAAGGGCCGCTACTTCGCCTCGGACGACCAGGGGAAGTTCACGTACCTGTCGCGCGTGTCGTAGCAGATGTTGCCGTACATCCTCAGATAGGCGTCGCGGCGCGCCGGATCGGCATAGACCGCCGCCGGATCGGCGCGGTCGGCCTCATATTGCGGCAGGTTCGCCGTGGTCAGCGCCGTCGGCAGGATGTCCATCGCCTGCGGGATGCTCTTGCCCTCGAGCCAGTCTGCCGCATGCTGGCCCATGGCATAGGCGAAGACCGGCGAGGACAGGGCGATGCTGGCCTTGTAGGGGCTGTCGGCGCCTTTCTTGATCTCGGCCACCGCCTCAGGCTCGCCGTCGATGCCGCCGAGGAACTGGTCCGCCCTGGCCTTGCCGGCGGCCTGCAGCGCCGCCAGCGCCCCGAGCACCACGGTGTCGGCGCCGAGCACGACATCGACGTCGGGATGGGCCTGGAGGATGGTGCTCATGGTGGCGAAGCCGCCCTCCTTGTTCACCGGGCTCGGCGAGATGTCGGCGACGATGCTGACGCCCGGCATCGGCTTCAGCGTGTCGCGCATCGCGGCAAAGCGCGGCGCCAGGAACTCCATGCTGTCATGGGTCAGCAGCACGACATTGGCCTTGCCGCCGAGCTTGTCCTTGATGTAGGCGGCCGCTGCCTCGGCAAGCACCTTGCCGGTGAGATATTGCGGCGCATTGAGCAGCGAGGTCGCCGGCGGCGGCACGATCGTGCCGACATAGCCTCCGGACCAGATGATCTCCTGCAGGCTGCGGCTCATCGAGGCCGGATCGACCGGCGCGGCCACCACCGCGCCCACCTTCGAGGCCAGGAACAGTTGCACCTGCTCGACGCCTTTGGCCGCGTCGTTGTTGGCCAGGGCCCGCCGGTATTCCAGGCCGCGATCCTTGGCCGCCTTGGCGAGCCCCAGGTCGACGCCCTGCATGAACTCGCGCTCATTGTCCTGGGCGAAGGCGAGCACCTTGCTCAGCCCCGGCGGCGGCGTGCAGGCGGGTGCGCCGGGATTGAACGGAGCCAGGACCTCCGGCTTGGTGAGGCCGGGCGGTCCGTCCTCGGCCATGCCCCAGCCCGTGCCGGCCGCCAGCAGCCCGACCGCCAGCACCGCCGCCAATCCCCTGTCCCGATTCGCTGACATTCGGCGTCCTCCCTCTTCGATTGTTGCTTGATTTGCCGGGCCGGACGGCGCCTGCCGAGCCGCCGCCGGCCGCAGATCCCGGTGCAGTAACTCACTTCCAAAACAGCGAGTCAAAAACTTTTTCCAGTGGAAGTAATTATAGAGACCACCAAGGACCCTACCGGGCGGCGAAGAGCGCCTGAACGGCCTTGGCCAATTCGGTGCCGAGAATGCGCTGCGCCTCGCCGTCGAGGTGGATGCCGTCGACCGGGCTGGACTCGATGACGGCGCCGGCGTCGACAAAGGCGGCGCCGGCCCGTTGCGCCATGTCGCGGATATGGCCCGGGAGTTCGGCCGACTTGGCGGCGCCGCCGCGGAACATGTCCCCGAACCGGCCGATTTCCAGAATCGGCGCCGGAGCGACGACCAGCACCGCCGGCGCCTCTCCGCCCGGCCCGGCCTCGCTGCGCCGGATGGCGCGCACCAAAACCTCAATGGAATCAGCTATATCCGCTGGCGTTGCAGAGAAGCGGTGCTTCAGGTCGTTGGTGCCGAGCGCCAGGATGACCAGGTCGAGCGGCATGTGCGATTCCAACAAGACCGGCAGCGCCCTCAGGCCGCTCTTGTGCACGCCCTCGATCGGATCCTCCCAGACGGTGGTGCGTCCGGGATGCCCTTCCTCGATCACGTGCCAGTCGCCGCCGAGCGAGCGGCGCATCACGCCCGGCCAGCGCCGGTCCGGCGCATAGCGGCGAGCGCCGCTGCGCGCCAGCGTCGGCACGGCGCCGTAAGTGTTGGAATCGCCGAAGCAGAGCACGGTTCGAATCTGTGGCACGAGGCTCCTCCCGCATGACCCGATGGACGCATATCATGGCATCGCAGGGATAGCATTATTTTTCCAGTGGAAGTAATTAGTCGTTGCCTGCGCGAGCGCGCATTGCTAGGTCAGCGTGTCGGCGCTAAGGCGTCGGCCGAGACCATGTGCTTCTGTTGTTGATTGGGCGTGACCTTTCAGCCCGGCCATGACGACCAAGCTGGCGTACTATTTCCGGGCAACGCGACGGCAGGCGTCCGTTCGCGGTGCCGGCTGCGCCCGTCCGGGCGACGTGGGACAGGCCGGCGCTCCAGCTGAAGGGGGTTGAGCGAGAGCGTGACCGGGAGCAGCTTCTACAGCGTCGAGAAGATCGCCGACGGCGGCAGCGGCGGCGCCACGCAGGCGGAGACGCGCGTCTACAACGAGCGCCTGATCGTCAGCCTGGTGCGCCGGCACGGCCAACTGTCAAAGGCGGATCTGACCCGGCTCACCGGCCTCGCTCCCCAGACCATCACCACCATCGTCAACCGCGCCGCAGCCGGCGGCCTCCTGCTGCGCCGCGAGCCGTTGCGCGGCCGGCTCGGCCAGCCTTCGGTGCCCTACGCCCTCAATCCCGAGGCTGCCTATGCGTTCGGCCTCAGGGTCGACCATCTCAGCGCCGACATCGCCTTCGTCAACTTCGTCGGCGAAGTCGTCGCCTTCGAACGCACCGGCTTCGAGGCAACGAAGCCGGAAGGCGTCATGGCCTTCACCCGGTCGGCGATCACGCGCATCTGCCGCAAGCACAAGGCGATCGCGCCGGAGCGGATCGCCGGCCTCGGCATCGCCCTGCCGTTCCAGCACTGGGACTGGGGCGAGGAGGCCGCGCCGCCCACAACCGGCCTGCGCCCGGCCCGGGAGATCGATATCCGCGCCGAGCTCGACCGGCTGTTCGACTGGCCGGTCTTCCTCCTCAACGACGCCATGGTCGCCGCCGGCGCCGAGCTGATGTTCGGCGCAGGGCTGGGCCGACCCGATTTCCTCTACGCCTATGTCGGGCAGGCCATCGGCGGCGGCCTGGTGCTCGACCACCACCTCTTCCCGGGCCGCAACAAGCTGGCGGGCGCGCTCGGCGAGTTCCGGGTGCCGGCCCGGCGCGGCGGCCAGGCCGATGCGGCGCTGCAGCGGATCGTCGCCCTGCAGGCCCTGGCCGATCGACTCGGCCCGGCGGATGCCGAGCGTATCCGCTCCTCGCCCGAGGACTGGAGCGGCCTCGAGGGGGCCCTGCCCGGCTGGATCGACGAGGTCGCCGACGGACTGGCCTTTGCGGCCCAGGGCACGGCCGCCCTGCTCGACATCGACACGCTGGTGATCGACGGGGCCATGCCCCGCTCCGTCCGCAAGGAGATCGCCCGTGCGGCCCGGCAGCGGCTGGCCCGGCTGCTGCTCGACCGACCCGAGCCCTTCACGGTCGTCGAGGGCACGTTCGGCCACCTCGCCCCGGCGATCGGCGGCGCGAGCATCCCGCTGCTGATCAAATATTCCAACGACAAGGACCTCTTGTTCAAGGAATAGGACACAGAGCCAGACGGAAAAGTTCAGAGCCGGCGGCAACGCGTCCCGTTCGTGAATTCACGGATGAGCGGCTGCTCCCTCCCCAGCCGCAGATTTTTTTCGTGCGCCCTGTCGTGCCGGCGCGCGCTCGTTCGTCGTGGTCATGACGCGGCAATGGCGCCGCGGCATAACGGCAGGGAGTTCCCATGCGGTACATGTATCTGGTCACGTCGCCGGCCTCCGCCGGTCCGCCGCCGCAGCGGCTGATGGAAGAGATCGGCAAGCTGACCGAGCGGGTGATGAAGGAAGGCAATGTCGTCGACATGGGCGGCCTGATGCCGATGGCCATGGGCGCACGGGTCGAGCTCAGGGGCGGCAAGATCGAAGTGACCGACGGCCCGTTCGTCGAAGCCCGGGAGTTCGTCGGCGGCTATGCCATCTTCGACTATGCGAGCCGCGAGGAGGCCCTCGCCAGCGCCGTCTCCTTCATGGAGCTGCACAGGCAATATGGCGAGGGCTGGGAAGGCACGTGCGAGATGCGCCCGATGGCCGATGTCGGGCAGTGCGGCTGAGGCCAGGCACGTCTTGCACCGGACCGATGCGTGAGATAATCGGCGGCCGTGACGGTCGCCGACACCCATCGTGCCATCCTCGCCGTCGGGCGGGACGAACAGGCCCGGCTCATCGCCGTGCTGGCGCGGATGACGCGCGACGTCTGCCTGGCCGAGGAGCTGGCCCAGGAGGCGCTGGTCACCGCGCTGGAGCGCTGGCCCGGGACGGGCGTGCCGGAACGCCCCGGCGCCTGGCTGCTCGCCGCCGCCAAGCGCCGCGCCATCGACCATTTCCGCCGCGACAAGATGCTGGAGCGCAAGCACGCGACCCTGGCGCGCGAGCTGGAAGCCGAGCAGGAGGCCATGCCGGACCTCGACTCCGCCCTGGACGATGCGATCGGCGACGACATGCTGCGGCTGATCTTCACCGCCTGCCACCCGCTGCTGTCGCGCGAGGCGCGGGCGGCGCTGACGCTGCGGCTGATCGCCGGCCTCACCACCGAGGAGATCGCCCGCGCCTTCCTCGCGACCGAGGCCGCGATCGGCCAGCGCATCCTGCGCGCCAAGCGCACGCTGTCGGAGTCGGGCCTCGCCTATGAGACGCCGCGCGGATCGGAGCTGGCCGGGCGCCTCGCCTCGGTGCTGGAGGTGGTCTACCTCATCTTCAACGAAGGTTACGCCGCCACCGCGGGCGACGACCTGATGCGCCCGCAGCTGTGCGAGGAAGCGCTCCGTCTCGGCCGCCTCCTCGCCACCCTCGCGCCGCGTGAGCCGGAGGTGCACGGCCTCGTCGCCCTGATGGAGCTGAACGCCTCGCGCACCGCCGCCCGCACCACCGCCGACGGCGCCGCCGTCCTGCTGACGGAGCAGGATCGCACCGCCTGGGACCAGGCGCAGATCGCCCGCGGCCTCGCGGCCCTGGCGCAGGCCGAAGCGCTCGGCGGCGAGCGCGGCGCCTATGCGCTGCAGGCCGCTATCGTCGCCTGCCACGCCAGGGCGCCGTCCGCCGCCGCCACCGACTGGGCCGCCATCGCCGCGCTCTACGCCGAGCTCGCTTGGCTCACGTCCTCGCCGGTCGTCGAGCTCAACCGCGCCGTGGCGGTGGCGATGGCCGAGGGCCCGCAGGCCGGGCTCGACATCCTCGACCGGATCGCCGCGGAACCGGCGCTGAAGCGCTACCACCTGCTGCCGGGCGTGCGCGGCGACCTCCTGGTCCGGCTCGGCCGGCACGCGGAGGCGCGGGCCGCCTTCGAGCAGGCCGCCGCCCTGGCGACCAACCGGCGCGAACGCGACCTGCTGCTGCGGCGAGCCCGGGAGGCCGCGGCCGAGGCGTGACACCCGCGCAAGGCAGCCGCTATCCGAAGCCGACGACGACGGCGCCGCCCGTCATCCCGGCGCCGGCGGCGGTGAGGAGCAGGCGTTCTCCCGACGCGAAGGGACGCTCCCGCCGGGCGAGCGACAGGGACAGCGGGATGGTCGCGGCCGACGAATTGCCGAACTCCTCGATGCTGCGCAGGGTCCTCTCGCAGGGGAGGCCGAGCTCGCGCGCGACCGCCTCGAAGATGCGGGTGTTGGCCTGGTGCGGCACGAAGCGGTCGATCCCGGCGGGGCCAATCCCGGCATGGGCCATCGCCTGCCGGGAGCACTGCGCCATCATGCGCACGGCCTCCGCGAACACGGACCGGCCGTCGGGCATGGTCATCAGCGTCTCATGCGCCTCGACGCCCGGGCCAAAGGGACGGGAACTGCCGCCGGCCGGAATCGAGATCAGGCCGTAGTGCCGCCCGTCGGCGGCGAGGTCGGTGCCGAGGAGCCCGATGCCCGTCCGGCGAGACGGCGCCAGCACGACGGCGCCGGCCGCGTCGGCGAACACCACGGCGCTGGCGCGCTCGGCCGGGTTGATCCGCCGGCTGAGGATGTTGGCCGCCACCATCAGCACCGGCCGCTCCTGCGCCCGGACGAAGCCGTCGGCGAGCGTCAGCGCATAGAGAAAGCCCGAGCAGGCGCCGGCGAGATCAACGGCGCCGGCCTTCGCGAGGCCGAGGCGATGGGCCAGCAGCGGCGCCGAGGGCGGCAGGAGATGGTCGGGCGTCGAGGTCGCCAGCAGGACAAGGGCGATGTCGCCGCGATCGAGGCCGGCATCGTCGAGCGCCGCGGCGCCGGCCTTGGCGGCGAGGCCGCTGAGCGTGTCGCCGGGTTCGGCCCAGCGACGCGCCCGGATGCCAGTGCGGCGCTCGATCCAACCGGGCTCGAGGCCGAGCCGCGCCTCGATCTCGCCGTTCTCGACCCGCCGGCGCGGCACGGCATGGCCAAAACCGGCGAGCCGGCTCGACAGCACCCGGCTCACCGTCGCCCTGCCCCGACGAGGTCGGCCGCCGCGTCGATCGCCGCATAGGCCCGGTCGAGGTCGCCCTCCCCGACGCAATAGGGCGGCATCAGGTAGATGACATTGCCGAGGGGACGGATCAGCAGGTCCCGGCAGCGGAAGAAGGCACGCAGCCGCGGGCCGACATCGGCGAGATAGCCGGCGGCCGGCACGGCGAGGTCGAGCGCGGCGATGGTGCCGGCCCGGCGCACGCTGGTAAAGCGCGGATCGGCGCGGAACCGCGCCAGGCGCTCGGCCTGCATCTGCGCCAAGGCGGCGATGCGATCGGCCACCGGCTCGTCGCGCCAGACGCCGAGATTGGCGAGCGCCGCGGCGCAGGCGATCGGGTTGGCGGTGTAGGAGCTGGAATGGAAGAAGGTGCGGCGACGGTCCTCCGACAGATGCGCATCGAAGATCTCGGACGTGCAGAGTGTCGCCGCCAGGGGCAACGCCCCGCCGGTGAGGCCCTTGGAGAGGCAGAGGATGTCGGGCGAGATGCCGGCCTGCTCGCAGGCGAACAGCGTTCCCGTCCGGCCCCAGCCGGTCATGACCTCGTCGGCGATCATCAGGACGCCATGGGCCGCGGCGATGCGGCGGAGCTCGGCCAGCACTTCAGGCCGGTACATCCGCATGCCGCCGGCGCCGAGCACCAGCGGCTCGATGAGCAGGGCGGCGACATCGCCGCCACGGCAGTCCCGCTCAAAGGCGTCCAGCGTGTCCTGCTCGCGGCCGGGCTCGGGAAACGGCACGGTGTCGACGCCGAACAGCAGCGGCGCGTAGGCGGCGTTGAACACGCCGCGCGCGCCGGCCGACATGGTGCCGACGGTGTCGCCGTGATAGCCGTGCTCCATCACGACGACGCGCGAGCGCGGCGTTCCCCGGTTGTGGAAGAAGCCGAGGGCCATTTTCAGGCCGACCTCGACCGCGGTCGAGCCGCTGTCGGAGTAGAAGACATGGGCGAGGCCCGGCGGCGCCAGCCCGATCAGCCCTCGCGCCAATGCCTCCGCCGGCTCGTGGGTGTATTCGGCGAAGATCACCTGGTCGAACCGGTCGCAGGCCGTCCGGATCGCAGCCATGATCGCGGGGTGGCGGTGGCCATGGGTGATCACCCACCAGGATGAGATGGCGTCGAGCACAAGGCGGCCGTGCTCATCGACGAGATGGGCGCCTTCGGTGCTGAGAACGCGTGTGGTGACGGGGTCGAGCCGGTGCTGGGTGAAGGGATGCCAGACGGGTGACGGCGAGGCAGCTTGCGTCATGCGACGGCCCTTTCGATAACGGCGAGGTCGATGTGCCGCGCGAAGCCTTGGCGCAACGCCTCAGGCGTCAGTGGATCGAGCCGGGGCAGCCGGCCGAGGCTGCGGACGCCGCCCATGGCGGCGATGGTGTGCTCGGTGTCCGGCTGCGCCTCGCCGATGAAGGCGACACCGAGGACGGGAATGGCGCGCCGGCGCATCGCCTCCAGCGACAGGAGAGCGTGGTTGATGGCGCCGAGGCTGGTGCGCGCGCACAGGATGACGGGTCGATTCCAGCGCGCGAACAGGTCGGCGAAGGTCTCCTGCCGCGTCAGCGGCACGAGCAGGCCGCCCGCCCCCTCGATCACCAGCGGCCAGGGCGTGCCGGGCGGCTCCAGCGCCGCGGGCGCCAGGGCGACGCCGTCGATCTCGGCCGAGCGGTGCGGCGAGGCCGGCGTGGCGAGGCGCCAGGCCTCGGGCAGGATGCGTTCGTCCGGCAGGCGACCGAGCCGGCGCACCGTCCGGCTGTCGGTCTCGCCGTCGAGGCCGGACTGGACCGGCTTCCAGTAGCCGGCGCCGAGCGCGTCGGCGAGGCCGGCGGAGAACACCGTCTTGCCGACGCCGGTGTCGGTGCCGGTCACCACCAGCGCCCGGCTCACGGTTCGGCCTCCAGGGCCGCGGCCAGCCGCTCGACCATGGCGGCGATCGCGGCGGCATCGACGTTGAGCGTGACGGCGAGGCGCAGGCGCGCGGTGCCGGCCGGAACGGTGGGCGGACGGATGGCGCGGATGTCGAAGCCCTCGGCCTGCATCCGCCCGGCGACGTTGAGGGTGCGGCCGACGTCGCCGAGCACGACCGGCAGGATCTGCGAGCCGCTGCCGGGGCGGCCGAGGCGGCCGGCGAGTGCGGCATTGGCCGACGCGACCAGGCGGCCATGGGTCTCCCGCCGCTCCGGTTCCCCGACCAGGATGGCCAGCGCCTCGCGCACGCCGGCGGCCTGCAGCGGCGCGGGCGCCGTCGCATAGATGAAGGGGGCGGCGCGGTTGACCAGGACGTCGCACAGCACCCGGCTGGCGCCGACCAGCGCACCGGAGAGGCCCAGCGCCTTGCCGCAGCCGTGCAGGAGCACGACATTCCCGCGGCCGGCCAGCGCCGCCGCGAGACCCCGGCCGCCTGGGCCGTGCACGCCGGTGGCATGAGCCTCGTCGATGTGGAGGAAGCCGTCATGCCGCTCGGCGATGGCGGCAAGATCCGCCAGCGGCGCCTTGTCGCCGTCCATGGAATAGAGGCTCTCGACCACGATCCAGGGCCGTCCCGTGCCGCCGGCCCGGCGCCATGCCACGATGGCCTCGTCGAAGGCGCCGGCATCGTTGTGCGGCACGGCGACGGCCCGGGCCCGCCCGGCCGTGAGCCCGGCATGAACGCTGGCATGGACCAGCGCGTCATGGACCACGAGGTCGCCGCGCTGCGGCAGGGTGGAAAGGATGGCGAGGTTGGCGGCATAGCCGCTGCCGAAATAGAGCATGCGCTCTGAGCCGAAGAAGGCGGCGGCCTCCGCCTCCAGCGCCTCGTGCTCGGGATTGTTGCCGCGCAGCAGGCGCGAGCCGCCGGCGCCCACCGGCACGCCACGCTCCAGGGCGGCGATCATCGCGGCCTTGAGCCGCGGCGATGCGGCCAGGCCGAGATAGTCGTTCGAGGTGAAGTCGAGGCCGCCCTGCCCGGCCAGGACGCGGCGGCGCCCCTTGCGCTCGAGCCGGCTCAGCAGCGCCTCGTAGCGGGCGGAGCCGTCCGGGCTCATTCGGCAGTCTCCGCGGTCATCGGCGCCAGGCCGAGGCGGCGCATCAGGCTCGAATCCCTGTCCTCGCCCGGATTGGCCGCGGTCAACAGCATGTCGCCGACGAAGATCGAGTTGACGCCGGCCAGGAAGCACAGGGCCTGCATCTCGTCGCTCATGGCCGTGCGCCCGGCGCTGAGGCGGACATGGGCCGTCGGTATCAGGATGCGGGCGAGCGCGACGACGCGCACGAAGGCGATAGGATCGACCGCGGCGGCCTCGGCCATCGGCGTTCCCGGCATCGGGATCAGGCGGTTGATCGGCACGCTCTCCGGCGGCGGCGCGAGGTTGGCCAGGGTGACCAGCATGGAGATGCGGTCGTCGACGCTTTCGCCCATGCCGAGGATGCCGCCGGTGCACAGCTTGATGCCGGCCTCGCGGACATGGCCGAGAGTCTCCAGGCGATCGGCGAAGCTGCGGGTGGTGACAACCTCGCCGTAGAAGCGTTCGGAGGTGTCGACATTGTGGTTGTAATAATCGAGGCCGGCCTCGGCGAGCGCGGCAGCCTGGTCGGGCGAGAGCCTGCCGAGGGTCATGCAGGTTTCGAGGCCGAGGGCCCGCACCTCGCGGACCATGGTGGCGAGCGCCGCCATGTCGCGCGGCTTGGGGCTGCGCCAAGCGGCCCCCATGCAATAGCGGGTGGCGCCCCCGTCCCGGGCCTTCACCGCCTCGGCGACGACCTCATCGACCGCCATCAGCTTCCCGGCCTTCAGGCCCGTGGCGTGGTGCGCCGACTGGCTGCAATAGCCGCAATCCTCGGGGCAGCCGCCGGTCTTGATGTTGAGCAACTTGCTGAGTTGCACCCGGTTCGGATCGAAGTGCCGGCGATGCACCGCCTGGGCTCGGAACAGGAGATCGCTGAACGGCAGGTCGTGCAACGCCCGGGCATCTGCGAGCGTCCAGGGCCCGACAGTGGCGGCCGGGCATTCCGAAGGTGTCGGCATCATATCCTCGCATGGCAAGGCCCGCGGCAGCGGGCGCGACGGGAGACGGCGCGAGATCGGGTGCCGGCGATCCCAATGTTGCCAAATCATAGATAATCTACTATTAAGGTCCGCAACTGCCGCACTATACGAAACCCACGCAGTGACGCATTCCCTTTTATCATAGATAATCTATGAGACTGTCATGGCGGAAACCACAGCTGAGCGCATTGCCCGTGTCCTGGCCGAGCGCATCGTCACCGGCGAGCTGGCGCCGGGAATGCCGCTGCGCCAGGATCGGGTGGCGGACGAATTCGAGTCGAGCCATGTCCCCGCCCGCGAGGCGTTCCAGCTGCTGCGGGCCCGGGGCCTCGCGATCAGCGAGCCGCGCCGCGGCATGCGGGTGGCACCGCTCGATCACGCCTCGATGCAGGAGACCGTCGAGATCCGCGCCACGCTCGAGGCGCTTGCTCTCACCCATGCGGCGCCGCGACTGAATGCCGCCAGCTTCGAGAAGATCGAGCGGGCCATGCGGGCAGGCGACGAAGCCCAGACGCTCGTCAACTGGGAGCGCGCCAACCGCGACTTTCACCGGGAACTGGTCGCCCCCTGCCGGATGCCCCGGCTGCTCGCCATGCTCGACGACCTGCAGCTCGCCAATTCCCGGGTGATCTTCTCGGCCACCCGCTCGGCCGGCTGGCAGCCGGGCTCCAGCCACGCCCACAGGCGCATCTTCAACGCCCTGCGGCAGGGCGACGTCGCCAGGGCCGCCGCCCTGCTCCAGGCCCATATCCGCGAGCTCGAACGCGCCGCGGGGGCCGCAGAAGCGTAACGCCGCGCGGCCTCCGCTCCCTGTCGCGACCAGGGTCTTCGGATCAGAGGGGACCGGCCGACGCCGCGGCACAGGCGAGGCCGCGCCCTCTCGCACGGGCCAGGGGAATTGCCGCCCCGGCCGGTTCCCGGTTCCGGCCGCCAAGCAGACCGATGCCCGAGGCTGGCCCGGACCTGGGAGGCTCAGGCCACGCCCTCACGCCGGCGCCATCTTCAGCGCGGCGATGCCGGCGAGCACAAGGACGATGCCGACGAGCTTGGCCGGCCCGAGCGCCTCGCCGAACAGGACGACGCCGAGCATGGCGGTGCCGGCGGCGCCGATGCCGGTCCACACCGCGTAGGCCGTCCCGACCTGCAGGACCTGCAACGCCCGCCCGAGCAGGACGACGAACGCGGCCAGCAACACCAGCGACAGCAGCGTCCAGCCGGGGCGCGTATAGCCCTCCGCATATTTCATCGAGACGGCCCAGGCGACGTCGAGCAGGCCGGCGGCCACCAGTGCGATCCAGGCAACGGTCTGGGTCATGGCGTCCTCACGCCGCCAGCTTGAGCAGATGCGCGTCATGGCGCACCAGGAAGGCGTGCAGCAGGCCGTGATAGTCGGCCCCGACCGCGGCGCGCACGCTCGGCCGCTCGGCCAGCGCCGCACGCCAGGCCCGCACCCTGGGCACGCCGGCGAAGATGCGGAGGTCGCAGAGCGTGTCGAACAGGTCGAAATAGCGGAAGATCGGAGCGAACACGGCATCGACCAGGCTGAAGGAGCCACCGGAAAAGTAAGGCACACCTGCGATCGCCTCCTCGATCCGCGCCATCTTGGCGGCGATCGCAGCGCGGCGCGCCTCGAAGACCCGCGGATCGCCGGTCGTCTCCAGGCCCCAGATGTCGGCCAGGACGGCCGAGCCGAACTCCATCCAGGCCCGATGCCGGGCCCGCTCCAGCGGGTCGGCCGGATGCAGCCTCGGGCCGGTCAGGGTCTCCTCGATGTACTCGCAGATGACGTTGCTCTCGAAGAGCACGGATTCGCCCTCCGCCGCCGCAACCCGCAGCAGCGGCACCTTGCCGAGCGGCGACAGGGCGGTGAACCAGTCCGGCTTGTCGGCCAGGTCGACGGTGAGGCGCTCGAACGGCACGCCCTTCTCGGCGAGCGCGATGGCCGCGCGCTGCACATAGGGGCAGAGATTGTGGCTGACCAGGATGAGGCGGGTCATGGGATAGTCCCGATGCTTCGACAGGGGTGACAGCCCGGAAGATCGTTCCTACATCCACGCAAGAAAATATGCTGCATCAGCAAATGGAGCTTGCAGTTGAAACAAGGTTCCTTCCTGCTCGAGGACCTCCACCTGGTGGAGGCGCTGGCACGGGCCGGGTCGCTCGCCGGCGCGGCCCGGCATATCGCCGTCAACCATGCCAGCGCCTGGCGCCGCCTCGGGGCGTTGGAGGCACGGCTCGGCACGCGCCTGTTCGAGCGCGGACGGAGCGGCTACGCCCCCACCGCCGCCGGAGAGGAGGCGATCGCCGTCGCCCGGCGCATGCTGGGCGAGCTGGACGAACTGGAGCGCCGTCTCGCCGGCCATGACGTCCGGCCGACCGGCATCGTCCGGCTGACCGCGCCCGAGACGCTGCTCGACCTCATCGCCCCCGTCCTGGCCGAGCTGAAGAACACCCATCCCGGGCTCGTCGTCGAGGTGGTGACCGCCAACAGCTTCTTCACGCTGACGCGCCGGGATGCGGACATCGCGGTGCGGCCGGCCGAGCAGGCGCCGGAAGGCCTGGTGGCGCGCCGGATCGCCGACGTGGCCACCGCCGTCTATGCCGCCCCCGCCTATCGCGACGGCCGGGCCGATGCCGAGCTCGCCGCCCTCGACTGGCTCGCCCCGGACGACAACCTGTCGCATCTCGGCTCGGCCCGCTGGATCGCCCGTCACGTCGAGCCGCGGCGCATCGTGCTGCGGGCAAGCTCGCTGACGGCGTTGCGCGCCGCGGCCCGGGCCGGCATGGGCGCGGCGCCCCTGCCCTGCTTCCTCGGCGATGTCGACGACCGGCTGGAACGGCTGTCGCCACCCGTGCCGGAGATGGGCGCCAGCCTGTGGCTGATCACCCACCCGGACCTGCGGCGCGTGCCGCGGATCCGCGCCGTGCTCGACCTGCTTGCCGAACGGCTGGCACGCCGGCGCCCGCTGCTGTCGGGAACGGCGCCGATCCCCGGCCCGCGCTGACGCTGCGACAACTCTTTCGGCTCGTCGATCAGACACGCATCATGCCAGTATCCCCGACTGCCCCGAACGGTCATTCCCGGGCTGCCGGGCTTGCCCGGGGCGATACCGTCCCGGCGCTCCAACCGGCCTTGCCGACGCCGCCGCGCATCGCCCGATCCAAGGACATGCCATGACCGAGCTTCCCGTCCTGCATTCCTCCGCCTGCCGGCCCGGAGCCGCCCCCCCGGTCGCGGCACTTCGAGGCCGCCTGATGGCGACGCTGTCCGCCGTCCGGGACCGCCCGGGGATGGACCGGGCAGTCGTCCCGGTGGTCGTCGGCGCCGGCATCGTCGCCGCGCTCCAGGTCGGCAAGGCCGCAATCGCCGCCCCGCTGCTGCAGGCCGATTTCGGGATCGGGCTCGGCGCGGTCGGCTGGCTCACCGCCATCTTCGCCGTTCTCGGCACGGTCGGCGGCATCCCCGTCGGCGCCGTGGTCGCGGCAATCGGCGACCGGCGCGTCCTCCTGCTCGGCCTGGCGGCGACGGTCCTGGGGTCGGCCGCCGGCGCCCTCTCCGGCGGCTACGCCGCCCTGCTGGGCTCGCGGGTAATCGAAGGGCTGGGCTTCCTCCTGGTCACCGTGGCCGGCCCGGCCGTGCTGCGGCGGGTGGTGGCGCCGGAACGTCGGGACATCGCCTTCGCATTCTGGAGCTGCTACATGCCGGCCGGCATGGCGCTGGCCATGCTGGCCGCGCCGCTCTTCCCCGACTGGCAGGCGACATGGTGGTGTGTCGGCGCCCTCGCCGTCGCCGCCTTCAGCTGCGTCGCCCTCGCTGTGCCGCGCCCGGCCGTCGGCGTACCGCTGTCATGGCAGGCGCTCGGCCGCGATGCGGCAGCCGTGATGCGCGCCGGCGGCCCGCCGCTGCTGGCGACGACATTCACGCTCTACAGCCTGATGTTCTTTGCCCTGTTCAGCTTCCTGCCCGTGCTGCTCATGGACCGGATGGGCGTGTCGCTGCGCACCGCCGGCCTGCTCAGCGCCGTGGCGACCAGCGCCAACATCGTCGGCAATCTCTGCGCGGGCCTTCTGCTGTCGCGCGGGGTGGCGCGGTCCGCCCTCATTGGTGCGGCGAGCCTGGCCATGGCGGCGGCCGGCCTCGGCATCTTCCTCAACCTCCTGCCGGACACGCCGACCTTCCTGCTCTGCGTGCTGTTCTCGGGGGTCGGCGGCCTGATCCCGGCGACGCTGCTGGCCACCACGCCGCAGGCCGCACCGGCCGAGCGGCTGGCGCCCGTCGCGCTCGGGCTGGTGATGCAGGGCAGCAATATCGGTCAGGTGGTCGGCCCGGTCGCCGTCGGCGGGGCCATCGACGCCTTCGGCTGGCCTGCCGCGGCCGCGATCGTCGGCACCGCGGGCCTCGCCGGCTTCATCCTGGCGCTGGCGCTGCGCCGCACCCTGCGGCAGGGAACAATCTGATGCGGCATGTCGTCCAGGAGGCGAGCCGGCCGGAATCCGGTCCGCCGCCACGCGTCTCGCCGCGATTGGGATAAGCTCCAGTCAGGCCGGCCCCGACGATTCCGATGACCGATTTGGCCTATCGCTTCCGCCCCTTCATCGCCGCCGACCTGCCGATGGCGGCAGGCTGGCTGAGGACGCCGGAGGTCGCACGCTGGTGGGGCGATCCCGATGAGGAACTGACCCTGCTGGCGCAGGATCTGGACGAGCCGGCCATGCGCCAATGGGTCGTCGAGCATGACGGGCGCCCCTTCGCCTATGTCCAAGCCTACCCCGTCCGCGCCTGGCCGCAGACGCACCTGGCGCACCTGCCGCCCGGGACGGTTGCCATCGACGTCCTGGGCGGCGAGCCGGACATGCTCGGACGCGGCCATGGCAGCGCCCTCCTGCGGCAGCTCGCCAAGGCCCTGATCGCCGAGGGAGCACCGGTCGTCGCGATCGATCCGGACGAGGACAACCATCGGGCTCGCCGGGCCTATGCGCGGGCGGGCTTCGTCGGCGAGGAGGTCAGGCAGACCGGAAGCGGGCCGGCGGTGGTGATGCTGTTCGTCGCCTAAGGCGCCGGACAGCGGACCTCGCCTCCCGGCCGGGCGACGCCGGGGCCTCCGCGGCTTGCATGGCGCACAGCCTTCGTCGCCTTCCGGCCGTGGCCAGCCCGGCAGGGAAGCTCGCCTGCGGCGGCACACCACCGCCCGACGGCCGCAGGCGCCGCGACCGCCAAGGCCCGGGGAGCCGGGCCGCCAAGGCGTTTTGCGATCTGACGGAATCGCGTCAAGTCGCAAAGACGCGTCGAAACAAGGAGTTAGAGCAAAGTGCGTTTCCACCGAAACGCGCTTTGCCCTAGACGATCACGCCCGCTTCGAGGTGGAAACGATACCGGTCGGCGCGGAAATGCAGGACGGCGTATTCGATCGGCGATCCGTCCATGGCGTAGGAGCGGCGGCGGACCACCAGAGCCGCTGCGCCCTTGTCGATCTGCAACTCGGCCGCCATCTCGTCCGGGACGATCGCGGCTTCGATGAACTCCCTCGCGAGCGCGATCGTCGCGCCGCACTTGCGGTTGAGCCAGTCATAGAGGGACCCCTCGCTCAGTTCCGTGGCCGTCGGCGGCGCGACGTCGCGAAACAGCTGCGGCGCCAGCCAGGACATCGCGATCCCCATCGGCATGTCGTCGGCCTTGAGCAGGCGGCGCGACTGATAGACCAGGGCGTTGACGTGCACGCCGAGGGCCTCGGCGATCTCGGCGGAGGCGCGGACACGGCCGACGGACAGCGCCTCATAGGACGGGCGCAGGCCCCGGCGCCGCATGTCGTCGGCAAAGCCCAGCATCTGGTTTGCCGGCTGATCAACCCGGCGGCCGAGCACGACCGACCCTTTGCCGGACTTGCGGCTGATCAGGCCCTCCTGCTCGAGCCTGTCGAGGGCCGCCCGCGAGGTGGCGCGGCTGATGCCGAAGATCGCATTCAGCTTGGCTTCGGACGGCAGGGTGTCGCCGGACGAGAACACGCCCTGGGTGATCGCGTGCCGCAACCGCTCGGCAATCTGGAACCAGAGCGGAATAGGGCTGGACTCTGGGAGAGGATCGTTCCACATTGCTGTCATATCGTACGAACGTCATGACAATTGCAAACACATTCGATGGCGGCCGGTTCCGCTTCGCCACAGGGCCTGGGTTTCATGCGCGACCTTTCCTCATCGAGCTTTGCGGCGGGACGGCGCTGTGCCGGCTCGGCAGCGGCCCCGCTCGAGAATCAACAGATGGAAGACGACAACCGTGACTGATCCGATCCGCCTCCTCTACGCCGGCGAATCCTGGATGACGTACAGCATCCATGTAAAGGGCTTCGATTCCTTCGAGAATTCCTCCTATCACGAGGGGGGCACCGAGATGATCGCCGCCCTGCGCGGCGGCGGCGTCGAGGTCACCTACCAGCCCAGCCACATCGCCGCCGACAGCTTTCCCGTTACGAAGGAGGCCCTGGCGGCCTATGACGTCGTCGTCCTCAGCGACATCGGCGCCAACACCCTGCTGCTTCCCGACCGCACGCTGGTGCGCTCCGAGCCCACGCCCAACCGTCTCGACCTGCTGGCCGATTTCGTCCGGCAGGGCGGCGGTCTCCTGATGGTCGGCGGCTACCTGACGTTCCAGGGCATCCAAGCCAAGGGCAACTATCACGGCAGCCCGATCGACGACATCCTGCCGGTGGCGCTCCAGGCCTCGGACGATCGCAGCGAGCAGCCGCAGGGCATCCGCCCCAGCATCATCGACGCGGCCCACCCCACGGTCGCCGGCCTGTCGGACTGGCCGCAGTTCCTGGGCTACAACAAGTCACGCCTCAGGCCGGGCTCGCATCTCGTGGCCAGCTTCGGAGACCATCCCTTCATCGCCGTCCGGACCGTCGGCGCCGGCCGGAGCGCGGTGTTCTCGTCCGATTGCGGTCCCCACTGGGGCCCGCCCGCCTTCGTCGGCTGGGAGGGCTATCCCAGGCTGTGGCTCAACCTGGCGAGGTGGCTCGCCGGCCGGTGACCGGGCAGGCGTCTCGATCGCGACCATGAAGGAGAGGCGGCGACACGCCTCCATTCGCAACGACAGCCATCCAATCCGGCATGCGCATCCGTCATGCCAGCAAGAGGGAACCCGATCCAATGCTGAAACGTCTTTGCCTTGCTCTATCGGTCGCAGCCGTGCTGCCGGCCTCCTCGGCCCTGGCCGAGGACAAGCAGCCCATCACGCAGAAGACCTGCACCGAGCTGCTCGCCGCCTACAAGCAGCTTCCCTTCACCGACATCCTGCCGCTGGAGGAAGGGCCGGTCGCCATCGGCGGCGCGGTCAAGGATCTGACGATCGGGTTCTCGCAGACCGCCTTCAACCATCCCTGGCGCGTGTCCATGCTGGCATCGCTGCAGGCCGAGGCGTGCCGCCATCCCAACATCAAGCTGGTCGTGCTCGACGGCAATGTCGACGTGGCGAAGCAGAACAACGACGTGCGCGACCTCCTGGCGCGCGGCGTCGATGCCGTGCTGCTGAGCCCGGTGGAGTCGGCGGCGCTGGTGCCGGCCGCCCGTGCGGTCCAGAGCGCCGGCCTTCCGCTGATCGTCATGGACCGCGACGTCCCCACCGACAAGACGCTGTTCATCGGCCAGAGCAACGTCACCATGGCCGAGCGGGTGGCCGAGCGCATGGCCAAGGATCTCGGCGGCAAGGGCGATATCGTCGTCATCACCGGGCTGAAGGGGTCCTCGCCGGCCATCGACCGCGACAAGGGCATGAAGAACATCCTCGCCCGCTATCCCGACATCAAGGTCCTGGCCGTTGGCGACGGCCAGTGGATCCGGGAGCCGGCCGTGCCGATCATGGAGGACTTCCTGACGGCGCATCCGAAGATCGACGCCGTGTTCTCCCATGCCGAGGAGTCCTCGTGGGGGGCGCAACTCGCCATCGCCCGCGCCAAGCGTTGCGGCGACAAGATCCGTCACTACACGTTCGACGGCTCGAACGCCGGTTTCAAGGCCGTCAAGGCCGGCACCTTCGGCGCCGACGGCAATTACACGCCGTTCATCGCCGATATCGGCCTGCGCGCGGCGCTCTACAAGCTGATGGGCAAGGACATTCCGGGCCAGCAGGCCTACGACCTGCCGGGGCAGCGCCTGCTTCTGCCGGATTCGCCGACCGTGGTGGCGGAGAACGCCGACGAATGGATCGGCCGCGGCTGGGGCGACTTCGAGCCGACGCCGGACCCCTGCAAGTGACGCCCTGCGCCGCCATGACGATCGCCGCCACCCCCGAGGCCCCCGCCATGCCGCCCTCATCCCGCCGGGAAGCGCCATGACGGCAGCGACGAATACGCCGCTCCTTGAGGCCAGGGCCCTGAAGAAGGCCTTCGACGGCAATGTCGTGCTCTCCGGCGTCGATCTCGTGATCCACGCCGGGGAGGTCCATGCCATCGTCGGCGAGAACGGCGCCGGCAAGTCGACGCTCATCAAGACGCTCGGCGGCGTGCACCGGCCGGACGGCGGCCAGCTCCTGGTCGACGGCGTTGAAGCCAGCCTGCGGTCCCCGCGGGACGCTCTCGCCCGCGGCGTGGTGGTCATCCACCAGGAACTGTCGCTGGCGCCGCATCTTTCGGCCGAGGAGAACATCTTCCTCGGTCACTTTCCCCGGACCCGCCTCGGCCTGATCGATCGTGCGCACATGCATGCGCATACGGGCGAGCTGCTGCGGCGCCTCGGCATCGAGATCGACCCGCGCCGGCCGGTGGGCGAACTGAGCATCGCCCAGCAGCAGATGGTCGAGATCGCCAAGGCCATCTCGTTCAAGGCCAAGGTGCTGATCCTCGACGAGCCCACCGCGGTCCTCGACGAGGCGATGGTCGCCATCCTGTTCGCCCTGATCGCCAAGCTCAAGGCGGACGGCATCGGCATCGTGTTCATCTCCCACCACCTGGAGGAGATCTTCCGCATCGCCGACACGGTCACGGTGCTGCGCGACGGCGCCAGGACTGGCGTGAGCCCGGTCGGCGCCATCGACCAGGACTGGCTGGTGTCCAGGATGATCGGCCGCGACTTTCCCGTCCACGCCGCCCGGGCCCGGGCCTTCGGGGCTCCCGCCATCGAGGTCGACAGGCTCACCCTGCCCGGCAGCTTCGAGGATGTCTCGTTCACGGCGCGCCAGGGCGAGATCGTCGGACTGGCGGGGCTGGTCGGGGCGGGGCGCACCGAGGTCGCACAGGCGATCGCCGGCATCACCCGGCCGACCTCCGGAAGCGTCAGGCTCTTCGGACGTGCCGCCCGGATCCGCAATGCGAATGCGGCGGCGCGCCTGGGCATCGCCTATGTCAGCGAGGATCGCAAGGCGCTCGGCCTGCTGCCGAACCGCCCGGTGCGCGAGAACGCGACCATCTCGAACCTCGCACGGTTCCGCCGCCTCGGCCTGCTGCGGCTGGCGCAGGAGCGGTCCTATGTCCGGGGCCTCATCAAGCGCCTGGATGTCCGGCTGGCCGGCATGGACAGCGAGATCCGCACCCTCAGCGGCGGAAACCAGCAGAAGGTGCTGATCGGCCGCGCCCTGGCGCTCGAGCCGCGCATCCTGATCTTCGACGAGCCGACCCGCGGCGTCGACATCGGCGCCAAGGGGGAAATCTACGCGCTCATCGAAGAATTGGTCGCGGCCGGCATGTGCGTGATCCTCATCTCCTCGGAAATGGAAGAGATCCTGCGACTCGCCGATACGGTCGTCGTGCTCCGCCGCGGCCGGGTCGCAGCCACGCTGCCACGCGGGGAAGCCAGCGAGACCACCATCATGCGGGCGGCCGCGCTGGCCGGCTGAGACAGTCGAGACGACATCACCATGCATTCCTCCCGCCGACACCTTCTCGTTTCCGTGGCCGACACCTGGCGCCGCGTCGGGGTCCTCGCCGCCCTCGTCCTGCTGGTGATCGTGGCCTCCTTCCTGTCCGACCGCTTCCTGACGACCGCCAACCTGCTCAACGTGCTCCGGCAGGTGGCCATCGTCGGCATCCTCGCCCTCGGCATGACCTTCGTGATCCTGACGCGCGGCATCGACCTGTCGGTCGGCTCGATCCTCGGCCTGTCGGTGGTGCTCTACGCCGGTCTCCTCGAGACGCACAGCATGGCCGTGGCAATCCCGATCGGCCTGGCAGCGGCCATGGCCGCCGGTCTGGTCAACGGCATCGGCGTCGCCGCCGCCGGCATTCCCCCCTTCATCATGACGCTGGGCATGCTGTCCTTCGCCCGCGGGCTGGCGTTCATCTACACCGGCGGCACGCCCATCCCGATCCTGAACGAGGCCTTCTACAACCTGGGCAACGACTACCTGTTCGGCGTCCCCATTCCCTCGCTGATCCTGCTCGCCCTGCTGGCCGTCAGCGCCCTGGTCCTGTCGATGACCGCACTGGGCCGCAGCATCTATGCCATCGGCTCGAACGAGGACGCGGCGCGCCTCTCCGGCGTGCCGGTCCGCCTCTACAAGACCGTCGTCTACGTCATCTCCGGCGGTGTGTCGGGCCTCGCCGGCCTCGTCTACGCCTCGCAGCTCAGCATCGGCACGCCGATCGCCGGGCAGGGCTACGAGCTCGACGCCATCGCGGCGGTGGTCGTGGGCGGCACCTCCCTCTTCGGCGGCCGGGGATCCGTCGGCGGCACCTTCCTCGGCACGCTGATCATCGGCGTTCTCGCCAACATCCTGAACCTCACCGGAGTGGATCCGTTCGTGCAGCAATTGTTCAAGGGCGCCCTGATCGTCGTGGCCGTCTACATCATGTCGCGCTCAGGCCAGGCATGATGGCGACGACGATCATGGCCTCCGCCCCCGACCGCCGCATCGGCCAAGCCCTCGAGCACCTCGCCGCGCGGATCGCCGCGCTCAAGCCGGCGGTCGACGCCCACATCACTCCCGAGCGGGTCGCCCGCTACGTCGTGGCCCTGGCGGAGACGCCCGCACCGTCGACGTCGGCCAGCGCCATGCGCGCGCCGGTGCTGCGCGACCTGCTGCGGGACGACGGCGCCCTGGACGCCGGCGGGCTGACGCTCGACGAGAATTTCGACAACACCGCCAGCACCGTCCTGCTGGCGGGGCCGGCCGGGGCCGCCAAGCCGCTGTGGTACTTCGCCCATCTCGACACGATCAGCTACCTCACCCAGCCCTTCGACGGACGCCGCTTTCCGCTGGTGCCCTTCTGCTATCACCTCATCGACAATGGCCGGCGGCCGGCACAGGCCTATCGCTTCGACCTCCGGCAAGGCCGCTACGCCGTGGCTGCCGAAGGCTGGCTGGAATCGGAGAACGGCGTGCCGTTCTTCGCCGCCGCCGATCCGGCGCTGCGCCTGCAGGCCGGCGACAGGGTGGTGCCGGTGACGCGGTGCCGGCCGACGCCGGACGGCCACTGGACGGGGCATTTCGACAATGCCGGCGGCGCCGCGGCCCTGGCCGTCGCCGCGCCGATCCTGGCCCGGGCCGGCGCCAATGCGCTGCTGGCCTTTCCCGACGAGGAGGAGGGCCCGGTCGGGTCCGGCAGCCAGGTGATGGGCCGGGGCGGCTCGCGCATCGTCGGGCGGCTGGCGCCGCCCGATCTCGCCGTCGTCGCGGACATGCAGCAGGCCGGCGGCCTGCCCTACGCCGGCGCCGCCCCCGCAGGCCCGGAGAACACGACACGGCTCGGCAAGGGCGCCGTCCTCAGCGAGTTCTCAAGCCTCGCGCGCGGAGCGGTGACGCCGCCGCCGCTCTACGCGCTGGCGCGGCATCTCGCCGGCCTCCTCGCGCAGGCCGGCGTCAGGCTGCAGGAATCCAACAACGCCTATACCTCCCGCAGCGACGACGTCAGCGTGCTCCTGAAGACGCCCAACATCCTGCTGCTCGGCTTTCCGGGATTCGACCGCCACTTCGACCGGGCCGAGCCGCGCGCCGACCTGTCCGACATCATCGATCTGTCCAAGGCGCTCGTCTACGTATCCCTGCTGCAGCCGATCGTCGGCGTCCTGCGCGGCCCGGGAGATGAAGCATGATCGAGATGGCGACGATCGGCTGGTTGACCGTCGACGACATCGTCCTCACCGACGGCACCTGCCGCATGGGCGTCCCCGGCGGCGGGGCGCTCTACTCGGCCGTCGGCGCCGGCCTGTGGAGCGACGGCGTCGGGCTTCACTCGGTTGCCGGCAGGCCCCATTTCGAGGAGACCCGGCGGCAATGCCAAGCCCGCGGCCTCGACACCACGGGCCTCGGCTGCAGCGAGGGGAACGGGCTGGAACTGTGGCTGCTGCATGAAAGCGCGATCCACAAGCAGCAGGTTCCCAAGCTTTCATCCGCCAGGGCCACCGACCTGGACACGGAACGCGGTCCGCTGCCGGGCGCCTATCTGCAGGCGCGCGGCTTCCACATCGCGCCGCAAGGGCCGGAGAGCTCGCTCGCCACGGCCCGGCGCCTCGCCGCGCTGCCGGCGCGTCCGGCGATCACCATGGACATCCTCTCCGACGGCTTCATCGATGCCGGCGCCTACCGCGACCTGGCATTCCTGCCCGCCCTCTCGGCCTTCCTGCCGAGCGAGGCGGAGATCGAGCGCATCTGGCGCCCGGCCGGCATCGAGGCGTGGCTGCGCGACAACGCGATCCGCCACGGATGCCACATGGTCGCCAAGCTCGGCGAGAAGGGCGTGCTGGTCTGCGAGGCCGCGACCGGGACCCTGACCCACATCCCCGCCCTGCCCGTCCGCGTCGTCGACACGACCGGGGCCGGAGACGGATTTTGCGGCGGCTTCCTCGCGGGCCTCGTCGCCGGCCATCCGCCCGTCACCTGCGCGGCGATGGGAACCGTCTCGGCCTCCTACGTCGTCGAAGCCTGCGGCGCCCTGGCGACCCACCGGCCCAGTCCCGACGAACGGGCCGACCGCCTTCTGCAGGCCCGCTCCGCCGCGCGCGTGCTGGCGTCCTGACGCCCCTGCCCCACCCCCAAGCCGGACATCCCATGCTCATCTCCGCCCGCAGACCGTCCCACCTCGATTCGCTGTTCGGCATCGCCAAGCCGCTGATCGGCGACATCCACCTCCTGCCGCTGCCGGGCACGCCGCGCTATCGCGGCGAGAGCATGACCGCCATCATCGACCGCGCCCGGACCGACGCCGAAGCCTATGCCGCCGGCGGCATGGACGGCGTCCTGGTCGAAAACCACGGAGACATCCCCTTCCTGCCGCCCGACGACATCGGGCCGGAGATCGTCGCAGCGATGGCGACGATCGCCCGCGCGGTCGCGGACGCCGTCGACATACCGATGGGCATCAATCTCCTGGCCAATGGCGCGGTCGGCGCCCTGGCGATCGCCAAGGCCAGCGGCGCCCGTTTCATCCGCGTCAACCAATGGGTCAACGCCTATGTCGGCAACGAAGGCGTGATCGAGGGCGAGAGCGCGCGGGCCCTGCGCTACCGCAAGCAGATCGATGCCGAGGACGTGGCCATCTTCGCCGACGTGCACGTCAAGCACGGCTCGCATGCGATCGTCGGCGACCGGGCGGTGAGCGAACAGGCCGGGGACGTGGAGTTCTACGATGCCGACGTCGCCATCGCCACCGGCAACCGCACCGGGGATGCGGTTCCGGCCGCGGAGATCGCAGCCATCCGGGCCGGCACCAGGCTGCCGGTCATCGCCGGCAGCGGCGTCACCGCCGCCAATGCCGGCGAGATCCTGGGAGCCCTCGACGGCGCCATCGTCGGCTCGAGCCTGAAAGTCGACGGCGTGTGGTGGCAGCCGGTGGACGTCGAACGGGTGAAGGCGCTGGTCGAGCGCGTGAAGCCGCTGCGCGACCGCGGCCCGTCCGGCCGGGATGCGTGACACGGACCTGATCGAGACACGGGAGCAGACCGGCATGGCGACAGTCACCCCGGACCTGGTGCGACTCTATGCCGAGAGCGACGCGCTCGCCCTGGCCGAGCTGGTGCGAACGCGGCAGGTCTCGCCGCTCGAGCTCGTCGAGGTCGCCATCGACCTGGTCGAGACCCTGGACGCCGGGCTCAATGCGGTGGTGATCCGCACCTTCGACCTCGCGCGCGCAGCCGCCTCGGCCCCACCCGCCGGGCCCTTCGGCGGAGTGCCGTTCCTTCTCAAGAACATTGCCTCGATGTGGCAGGGCACGCCCCTGACCAACGGGCTCGGCTACTTCCGCGATGTCGTCTGCGACAGCGATTCGGAAATGGTCCGCCGCATCAAGGCGGCCGGCTTCCTGCTCCTCGGCCGCACCAACGTGCCCGAATGCGGCTGGTCGATCGGCACCGAGCCGCGCCTCTACGGCCCGACCGTCAATCCCTGGAACCCGGAGATCACGCCCGGCGGATCGAGCGGCGGCGCGGCGGCGGCGGTCGCCGCCCGCATGGTGCCGCTTGCGGAAGCCTCGGACGGCGGCGGCTCGATCCGCGTGCCGGCCTCCTGCTGCAACCTCGTCGGACTGAAGCCCTCGCGCGGACGCATCACCTACGGGCCGCAGATCGCGGATCTGTGGTTGGGCAGCATCGCCACGCTCTGCGTCACGCGCACAGTGCGCGACACCGCCGCCTATCTCGACGCGGTCGCCGGGCCGATGACCGGCGATCCCTACCTCGCGCCGTCGCCCGCCGAAGGCTGGCTCCGGCAGATCGCACGCGCGCCGGAGCGCCTGCGCATCGGCTACACGCTCGCCGCCCCCTGGGGCGCGGCCCTGGCCCCCGAGGTCGCGGCCGCCATGCAGGCGACATCGCACCTCCTGGAAGGGTTCGGCCACCACCTGGAGGAGCACGATATCGCGGTCGACCTGGAACAGGCCTGGCGGCACTACAACACGATCAACGCGGTGGAGACGGCGGCCGATTTCGACCGCATGGCACCGGTGGTCGGGCGCCCGGTCGAGGAGAGCGACCTCGCTCCCTTCAACTGGTCGCTGCTGCAGCACGGCCGATCGCTGTCGGCGCTCCAATACTCGGAGAGCATCGCGGCGGTCCGCAAGGCCGGCCAGCGCATCGCCATGGATCTGGCGCCCTACGACATCGTCCTGACGCCGACCCTGACGCAGCCGCCGCGGCCGCCCGGCTACTGGTCGATGGAGGACGGCGACAGGGAGCGCTACCTCGCGCGCTGGGCCGACGCCGCCTACATGTTCGCCTTCAACCTGTCGGGCCTGCCGGCCATGTCGGTCCCGGCCGCCATGGCTGCCGGAAATCGTCCCATCGGCGTGCAGCTCGTCGGCCGCCACGGCGACGAGGCCATTCTCCTGCGGCTCGCCCGGCAGATGGAAGAGGCGCTGGGATGGGACAGGATGCGCCCGGCGGTCTCGGCAGGCTTGAGAGCCTGACGAAGACGGAACCTGGGCCCTATACCGCCACCTGGGTGCCGACCTCGACCACGCGTCCGGTCGGGATCTGGAAATAGTCCGAGGCGTCGGTGGCATTGCGGGCGAGCGCGATGAAGATCTGGTCCTGCCAGCCCGGCATCTGCGGGTCCTGCGCCGCGATCAGGTGGCGGCGCGACAGGAAGAACGAGGTCGTCATGATCTCGAAGACGCAGCCCTTCTTGCGGGCCAGGGCCAGGCCCTTGGGCACGTTCGGCGTCTCCATGTAGCCGTAGGAGAGCATGACGCGCATGAAGGCGCTGGAGACGAGCTCGGTCGTCGCCCGCTCGTCGGCCGGCACGCGCGGCAGATCCACCGTCCTGATCGACAGGATGATGTTCTTGTCGTGCAGCACCTTGTTGTGCTTGAGGTTGTGCAGCAGCGCGGTCGGCGCGAAATCCGGATCGCTGGTCAGGAACACCGCGGTGCCCGGCACCCGCGGCAGATCCTTCTTGCGCTCCAGGCTGGCGATCAGCGTGTCGAGCGGCACCTCGCCGCGGCGGGTCTTCTCCTGCAGGATGCGCGTGCCCTTCACCCAGGTCATGATCAGTAGCATCAGGCTGCCGGCCATCAGCAGCGGCACCCAGCCGCCATGCAGCACCTTGAGCAGATTGGCGCCTAGGAAGGCCGCGTCGATGGCGACCAGCGGCAGCACCGCCAGCACCGCCAGGTAGGGGTTCCAGCGCCAGACCACGCAGGTGACCACCAGCAGCAGCAGCGAATCGATCAGCATCGAGCCGGTGACGGCGATGCCGTAAGCCGCCGCCAGCGAGCCGGATGTCTTGAAGAAGCCGACCAGGGCCAGCACGCCGATCAGCAGGATCCAGTTGATCCGCGGCATGTAGATCTGCCCGGCGGTCTTGGCCGAGGTGTGCAGGATGGCGAAGCGCGGCAGCAGGCCGAGCTGGATCGCCTGCCGTGCCATGGAATAGGCACCGGTGATCACCGCCTGGCTGGCGATCACGGTGGCGGTGGTGGCCAGCACCACCAGCGGGATCAGGGCCCAGGACGGCGCCATCAGGAAGAACGGATTGTCGATGTTCTCCGGATGGGCCAGCAGCATGGCGCCCTGGCCGAGATAGTTGAGCAGCAGGCAGGGGAAGATGAAGCCGAGCCAGGCCGTCTGGATCGGCTTGCGGCCGAAATGGCCGAGATCGGTGTAGAGCGCCTCGCCGCCGGTCGCCGCCAGGAACACCGCGCCGAGGGTCAGCAGGCCGATCGTGCCGTGCTCGAGCAGGAAGGCGACGCCGTAGACCGGGTTGAACGCCGCGATCACGCCGGGATCGTCGAACACGTGGGACAGGCCCATGATGCCCATGATCAGGAACCAGAGCGCGGTCAGGGGCCCGAAGAAGCGCGCCACCCGCTCTGTGCCGTGGCTCTGCACGAGGAAGAGCACCAGGAGGATCGCCACGGTGATCGGCAGCACGAACTCGTCCAGCGCCGGCGTCACCAGCTTGATGCCTTCGACGGCCGACAGCACCGAGATCGCCGGCGTGATCATGGCGTCGCCGAAGAACAGGGAGGCGGCGGCGATGCCCATGAGGAAGACCGCGCCCGACAGCCGCGTCCTGGCATTGGGGCCGAGCGCCTTGTGGGCCAGCGCCATCAGCGACAGGGTGCCGCCCTCGCCGCGATTGTCGGCCCGCAGCAGCAGCAGCACATATTTGATCGTGACCACCAGGATCAGCGCCCAGATGATCAGCGACAGCACGGAGATCACCACGTCGCGGCTGGCGCCGGCATGGGCCGAGCCGGCCAGGACCGCCTCGCGGAAGGCATAGATCGGGCTGGTCCCGATGTCGCCGTACACCACGCCGATGGACCCGAGCGTCAGGGCCCAGAACCCGCCGTGATGCCCTTCGTCGGCGTCCGACTCGACCGGCTGGCCCGACGCAACGCTATCGACCGTCATTCTCTGCCCCGGATGGCGCGCTGCACGCTTCGTCCTCGACTGCAGGTACGGGACCTGCCGATCGGCGCGTCAATACTGCATCGCGGCACGGAACGATAGTCCCGACGCCGCGGCAGCCCTGTCATATGGGCGCGCGCCCGGTTGAACCCAAGGGCCCCTTGTCGCCGGGCCGCGCCGGCCCAGGCCTGCCCAAAGCTTGGGCACGCGGCCGAGATTTCGAGCACTGCCCAAATCGCCGTCAATGGCCGCTTGCCGCGGCGGATCTTCGCGATATGCTGGCTTTCGTCGAGTAATCGTCGAAGAGGATGCGCATGGCGGCGTTCGATGAGATGACCCTGAGCGACGGCTCGGTGCGCCCCGCCTACTCCGACCTTGCCCAGTGGCTTTCGACCGCCCCCGTGGACCTGCTTTCCCACCGCCGCGACGAGGCCGAGCTCCTGTTCCGGCGCATCGGCATCACCTTCGCCGTCTACGGCGACAAGGACGGGGCCGAGCGGCTGATCCCCTTCGACATCATCCCGCGCATCCTGGCCGCCTCGGAGTGGCAGACGCTGCGGCGCGGGCTCGAGCAGCGCGTACGCGCCATCAACATGTACATCAAGGACGTCTACGGCAAACGCGAGGTGGTGCGCGCCGGCGTGGTGCCGGAGGATCTCGTCTTCGGCAACCCCGCTTTCCGTCCGGAGATGGCCGGCCAGAGCGTGCCGCACGACGTCTATGTCCATGTCGCCGGCATCGACATCGTCCGCGTCGACGCCGATACCTTCTACGTGCTGGAAGACAATGCCCGCACGCCCTCCGGCGTCTCCTACATGCTGGAGAACCGCGAGGTGACGATGCGCCTGTTCCCGGAGGTGGTGGCGCGCCATCGCATCGCCCCGGTCGAGAACTACACCGACGAACTCCTGGCCTCTCTGCGCTCGGTGGCGCCGCGCACCGCCCCGGCCGACCCGGTGGTGGTGCTGCTCACCCCGGGCATCTACAACTCGGCCTATTACGAGCACTCCTTCCTCGCCGACAAGCTCGGCGTCGAGATCGTCGAGGGCCGCGACCTGTTCGTGCGCGACGAGATCGTCTACATGCGCACCACCGAGGGGCCCCAGCGCGTCGACGTGATCTATCGGCGCATCGACGACGACTTCCTCGACCCCCTCGCCTTCCGCCCCGACTCGGCCCTCGGCGTGCCCGGGCTGATGTCGGCCTATCTCGCCGGCAACGTCACGCTGACCAATGCGGTGGGCACCGGCGTCGCCGACGACAAGGCCGTCTATTCCTACATGCCGGAGATCGTGCGCTTCTTCCTCGGCGAGGAGCCGATCCTCAGAAACGTGCCGACCTGGCGCTGCCGCGAGCCGGAGGCGCTGGCCCATGTGCTCGACAACCTGGACGAGCTGGTGGTCAAGGAAGTGTCGGGCTCGGGCGGCTACGGCATGCTGATCGGCCCGCACGCCACGAAGGAGCAGATCGAGGTGTTCCGGGCCAAGCTCAAGGCCGATCCGCTCGGCTACATCGCCCAACCGACGCTGGCGCTGTCGACCTGCCCCTGCTTCGTCGACAGCGGCGTGGCGCCGCGCCATGTCGACCTGCGTCCCTTCGTGCTCACCGGCTCGGACAAGATCCGCATCGTGCCGGGCGGTCTGACGCGCGTGGCGCTGAAGGAGGGCTCGCTCGTGGTCAATTCGAGCCAGGGCGGCGGCACGAAGGACACATGGGTTCTGGATCGCTGAACGGGACGAGGTGAGACATGACGGGATGGGGAACGCCTCGCCGGGCCGATCGCATCGCCCTGCAGCGCGAACGATCCCCGGCCGGCCGCAACCGCCCGCGCCACACCCGCAACTATCCCTGAGACAGGCCGAGCCGCATGCTCTCGCGCACCGCCGACAATCTCTACTGGCTCGCCCGCTATGTCGAGCGCGCCGAATATCTCGCCCGCATCCTCGACGCGGCCTATCGCCTGTCTTCCCTGCCCGCCTCCTACGGCGGCACCACCAACGAGTGGGAGAGCGCGGTGGCCACCGCCGGCTGCGGCGCCGCCTTCTTCGCCGCCCATGGCGAGGCGACGGAGCGCAGCGTCATGGAGTTCCTGGCATTCTCGCCGGACAACCCCTCCTCGATCCGCTCCTGCTTCGAGCTCGCCCGCACCAATGCCCGGGCCGTGCGCACGGCCCTGACCGTGGAGATGTGGTCGACCATCAACGACGCCTGGCTGAAGCTGAGGTCCTACTCCCTCGCCTCGATGAGCCGGGAGGAGGTATCGCGCTTCCTGGAATGGGTGAAGAGCGTCTCGCTGGCCTTCGACGGCTCGGCCTACCGCACCATGCTGCGCAACGACGCCTACGCCTTCTCGCGCCTCGGGGTGTTCATCGAGCGGGCCGACAACACCGCCCGCATCCTCGACGTCAAGTACCATGTGCTGCTGCCGCCGAACGAGAGCGTCGGCGGCGGCCTCGACTATTTCCAGTGGACCGCGATCCTGCGCGCGGTGTCGGCGCTGACCGCCTATCACTGGGTCTACAAGGAGAGCTTGAAGCCCTGGCTGGTGGCCGACCTCCTGATCCTCAACGGCGAGATGCCGCGCTCCCTGGCCTCCTGCTACGACAACCTGACCTGGTATCTCGACGACCTCGCCAAGGTCTATGGCCGGCAGGGTGCGGCGCAGCGCCAGGCCCGCCTCACCCAGTCGCGGCTGCAGAACATCCGCATCGACGAGGTGTTCCAGGTCGGCCTGCACGAGTTCGTCACCGACTTCATCACCGACAACAACCGCCTCGGCATCGCGGTGGCCGAGCAGTATCTGGTGTAAGGCCCGACACGTTTCCGCCGCCGGGATGCCGGCGTCCAGAGCAAAGCGCGTTTCGGTGGAAACGCGCTTTGCTCCAACTCCCTGTTTCGACGCGTCTTTGCGACTTGACGCAATTCCGTCAAATCGCAAAACGCTTCGGGCCACTCTCAGCGGGTCGTCACGCCGGCTCGCCGGGCGCCGCAGCGGCTGCGCGCCGGTCCCGCTCGCTGCGCGCAGCGGCCAGGACCGAGGCCAGCAGGCCGGGAAAGCGCTGCTCCAGGTCGGCGATCCGCAGGGTGATCAGGCGGTGCGCGCCCTCGATCCGCGTGCGGGTGATGCCGGCTTCGCGCAGCCGGACATAGTGGTAGGTCAGGTTGGTCTTGGCGCCGAGATTGCTGAAGGCCGAGCAGTTCTGCTCGCCGTCCTCGGCAAGGCCGAGCACGATGCCGCGACGGGTCGGGTCGCTCAGGGCCTCGAGCACGGCGGAGAGGTCGATCTGCGCCGTGGTCGGATGGAAAATCTCTTTCGCCATGACGACGGCATAGCTCTTCGCGGCGATCGGTTCAAGAGTCGTTGAACTGCTTGACAGCAAATCACAACCAGTCCATCAATTCAACAACTACTGAACTGACGGACTGGTCATGCACCGCACCCTCCTCTGGCTCGCAATGGGGGCCTTCGCCATCGGCAGCGAAGGCTTGATGATCGCCGGCATCCTGCCGCGCATCGCCCAGGATCTCGACATCCCCGTCGGCCAGGCCGGTCACCTCGTCACCATCTTCTCGCTGGCCTATGCCGTCGGCTCGCCGCTCATCGCCGTCGCAACGGCGGGCTGGGAGCGCCGCACCCTGCTCTCGGTGGCCATGGCCCTGTTCGCCCTGGCCAATCTCGCGGCCGCGGCTGCGCCGGGCTTCGCTGCCCTCGCCGTCGGCCGGGTGCTGCTGGCCCTGTCGGCCGGTGCCTTCATGCCGGCGGCTTCGGCCTATGCGGCCACGGCGGTGGCCCCCGAGCAGCGCGGTCGTGCCCTTGCCTTCGTCTATGCCGGCATGACGGTCGCCCTCGTCGTCGGCGTTCCGCTCGGCACGGCCGTGGCGGCGCATCTGGGTTGGCGCGCCACCTTCGTCGGTGTGGCGGCACTCAGCCTCCTGGTGCTGGCGGGGATCCGCTTCAGGCTGCCGCCGGTGGCCAACCCGCCGGCCGCGGGCCTGGCGGAGCGCCTCGCCGTGGCCCGCCGGCCCGACGTGCTCGGCATCGTCGGCCTCACCGTGCTGGTCCTGGCCGGGGCCTTCGGTGTCTACACCTTCGTCGGCGCCTATTTCGAGACTGTTCACGGAGCATCGCCCGAGACCGTCGCCCTGCTGTTGGTCCTGGCCGGAGCGGCGGGGGCCCTCGGCAACGCGCTCGGCGGCTATGCCGCCGACCGGTGGGATCGGCGGCGGTTCCTCATCCTCGTCCTCGTCGTCCTGGTGCTGGCCTTCGCCGGCCTGTCGCTCATTCCCCTCGTCCTGCCGGGATCGTCGGGGCTGGCGGCTGCGGCGGTCATGCTGGTCCTTTGGGGCCTGTTCGGCTGGGCCTTCCCGGCAGTGCAGCAGGTCCGGCTGCTCGCGGTGGACCCGCGTCTCGCCTCGATCACCCTGGCGCTGAACGCTTCCGCCATCTATCTCGGCTCGGCCGGCGGCGCCGCTGTGGGCTCCCTGGCGGTCGAGGCCCGCTCGACCGCCGCCATCGGCTGGGTCGGCGCAGGCTTCGAGATCGCGGCACTGGCCTTCCTGCTGCTCACCCTGCGGCGCACGGGGCGGAAGGCGGCATGCCCTGCCCGCCCGAATCCGGAAGCGGCCGTGGGTTGAGCTTCGCCGCCGGCCTCAGCCGCCGGCGGCGCGGCACTTCACCTGCATGAAATGCGTCGGCGACCGCAGCCAGCCGGGGAACGTGGTGATCCGGACGCTCTCGCCGACGACGCGGCCCGACGGACAATGGTAGTATTCCATGATGTGCAGCACGGCTTCCTCGCGGGCGGCGCGGCTGTCCGGGTTCGGCCCGAGGGCCTTGACCTCGACGGTGTAGTCGTAGGTCTGGCTGCTGGAAGGCCGGATGGTGATCATGTTGCGCGATTCCACCGAGCCCGGCCGCGGCCGGGGCGCCTGGACGCAGCCGGCCAGGGTCAATGCGGCAACGACCGCCGCCACGCTCCAACGATCAAGCCTCGCCACCATGCCCCTCCCGGCGCCCGAGCCTCACTCGGCCGGCGCGGGGGCAGGCGCCTCGATCGCCCCGCCCATCGGCTTGGAGCGCAACGTCATCGGACTGACCGTGCCGACGTCCTTCCAGCGGTTGCGGGCGAGGCCGAACCGCTCCAGCCAGTCGAAGATGCGCCAATAGGCCAGGATCTCGCGCCCGCGCAGGAAGGGCAGCGCGAACAGGTCGAGCCCGGTGAAGGGGATGAACGGATTGCGCCGGCTATAGGCGAAGATTTCCACCCGCACCGACGGCCGGGCCGAATGGCCGCGCGCGTGGAAGCCGCAGGTGTCGCCCACCACCAGCGTGTTGCCCGGCACGGCGAACTGCCGGATCTCGCCGGCGCCGAGGCGCTTCAGCGTCGCCTCGTCGATGCGGAAGGCCCCGCCCTTGCTGGTTCCGGGCCGGCAGGCGGCGATGCTGCGCTCATGCTCCCAGGCCAGGCGCTCGGGCGTGTGCATGTGGGTGCCGGGCACATAGGTGAAGGGCCCGGTATCGGCCGGCACCTCGTGCAGGAACAGCCATGCCTTCATCGTCGCATGGAACGTGTCCATGTGCAGCGACAGCTGCGGATCGGCCGTAGCCTCGTCGACATGCGAGAAGATGGTCTGGATGTAGATCAGCGGCGCGATGTCGAAGCTGGAGACGTAGCGCAGCCGCCCCTGGAACTCCGGCATCGCCACCAGGCGGGCGCAGGCCGGCAGTCGCCGCAGCATGCCGGGCGTCAGGGCGATGCGCCGCGTCACCGCATCGCCTTCCTTCATGTCGCGCGCCGCGGCGGTGAGCTGCTCGACCTCGCGCACCAGGGCGCGATGATGCTCCGGCGTCAGGAAATCGCGGGTCTCGATACAGCCGTCGCGCTCGAAGGCGCGGGCGTCCTCGGCGCTGACCAGATCGGTCATCCGCTTGCGCCGCCAATGCGCCAGCCGGTCCGCCAGCTTCACCCGCCACACATGCAGGCCGCGGCGGTTGAGGCGCTCGCTGCCCAGGATCGGATTGTCGCGGAACGACTTGGCGCCGGTGAACACCTGCACCGCCCAGAAGGGAGCGAAAAGATAGCGCAACGCCCGTGCAGCCATGCCGAAGCCTCTCCTTGCCGGCGCAGCCCGCCGTTCGCCCATCCATGTCGCATCGCACGCAGGACGCCGGCAACCGGCCCGGCGGGCGGATATCTAGGCCGACAGATACTTCAGCCCGGCCACACCGGCAAGAATCAGCGCGACGCAGGCGAGGCGCGCCCAGTCCGCCGGCTCGGAAAACAGGATGATGCCCATGATCACCGTGCCGGCGGCACCAATGCCGACCCAGACCGCATAGGCCGTGCCGATCGGCAGCGACCGCGCCGCGATGCCGAGCAGCAGCACGCTGATGCCCATGGTGCCCAGGGTCAGCACCGAGGGCCACAGCCGGGAGAAGCCGTCGGTGTATTTGAGGCCGATGGCCCAGCCGACCTCGAACAGGCCGGCGACGATCAGGATGCTCCAAGCCACGACGAACTTCCCCCTGCGGACGCCGCGACCGCCGGCGGCGGTCGGCTGCATGGCCGCCCGGGCAGGGTGCCGCGCAGATCATTTCACCCGCAGGAAATCCGAGCCTCGGCGGCGAGTCAATTTTCGACATGGCCGGCGAGCGTTGCGGCCACGCCCGACGGCAGCCGAATCGTCACGGCGGCGGCCCTGCATCTCGAAATTGTCGCAGAGCCGGTCTATAAGCGCCGGCAGCACAGTGCCACCGAGATCGAATTTGGAACCTCGTACCCCCCGCACCTCCGAGTTGCTCGCGGCCATCGCCGGCGCTGAGGGGGACAGCCGCATCCGGTTCGGCGATCTGGTCGGGGCCATGCGCAACCGCGCCTTCGGCATCCTGTTCCTGCTGTTCGGCATTCCCAACTGCCTGCCGATGCCGCCCGGCATCCCGGTGATCTGCGGCGTCATCGTCGCGCTGATCGCGGCGCAGATGGTGATGGGCCGGGACCAGCTCTGGCTGCCGCGCTGGCTCGCCGGCAAGAGCTTCGCCCGCGCCGACCTGCAGCGCATCGTCCGGCGCGCCGAACCCTGGATCCAGTCGCTGGAGCGGGTGGCGCGGCCGCGCCTGCACCTGTTCGCCGATGCCCGCTCGCGCCGCGTCATCGGCATGGTCGGCGTGATTCTCGGCCTGGCGCTGGTGCTGCCGATCCCGATCATCGGCAACATCCCGCTCGGCATCCCGATCTGCATCCTCGGCCTCGGCCTGGTCGAGCGCGATGGCGCCATCATCATCGGCGGCTATGTCGCCTCGGCCCTCGGCCTGGCGGTGACGGCCGGCCTCGGCTGGCTGATCTGGCAGGGCGCGCTGGCGGTGTTCTGACTTTCGCTGCGCATGCGGCGGAGAACGAACGGCCGTCCTTCGCCTCGCTACTCCTGCCACCATCGGGTCAGGTCCGCGCCCCGGATTTGTATTTTCTCAAGCCGGCAGTCGATCCGGGCGGGCATGATGTCCCTTGCCGGCCCGTCGCCGGCCCCGCGACTCGCCGCCCCGGCTCATGGGAACCTTCAGCGACGCAGACGCGTTCCGTGATCATGTCGGCGCGGTTCCGCGCCTCAACCCGACCGGAGGGCGCAATGTCTGCCGCATATCATCTGTCGAACGTCGCAACCGTGGCCGAATTCATGACCGACGCGACTGTCGAGGCGCTCAACGCCGCCCTCGTGGCGCACGGCGCCACGCCGGATCGCATCATCGCGGTGCATTATCTCGAAGGCGTGCCCGTGGCCAACGGCCCCAAGGCGCAGTTTCGCGTGCTCTACCGGATGTGATCCCGCAAGCCCCCATCCGGGCCCGCGCGATGTTTCCATCCGGCATCGCCGGAGCTTCGGTCGCCCCCCTTTCTGCCCGGCGACGATCCATCCGGAGCCTCGAGCAGGGTCTCGCCGGTCGGGTCCGTTTCAGCGGCGCTCGCGTCATCGCGGCGCGCTTTCCCCATCGTCGATCTCGATGCGATTGCGCCCGCCGCTCTTCGCCCGGTGGAGGCCCATATCCGCCTTTTCCAGCAGATGCGGAAACGAACGGGAATCCACCAGGCCGCGGCTGATGCCGAAGCTGGCGGTGAGTCTCCCCGCCGTCTCAGAGATCGCCGCCCTCGCCGGACCGGCGCTTGTCCGTCGAGGCATAGGGCGGGCGCGGGATGGCGATATGCGCCGCCCGCAGCGCCTCCGACCAGCGTTCGCGCAGGTCGTGGTAATAGGCTTCCGTCGGCTCGATCCGGTGGCGGATCTCCGCGGTGCAGGCATCGCGGCGCACCACGACGACGTCGATCGGCATGCCGACGCCGAGATTCGAGCGCATCGTCGAATCCATCGAGATCAGGCCGATCTTCAGCGCATCCTGGATGTCGGTGTCGAAGCTCACGGCACGGTCGAGGATGGGCTTGCCGTATTTGTGCTCGCCGATCTGCAGATAGGGCGTGTCGGCGGTGACCTCGATGAAGTTGCCGGCCGAGTAGATCATGAACAGCCGCATCTTGCCGCCACGGATCTGGCCGCCGAACAGGATGGCCACGTCGAAGCGGCCATTGTGCTCTTCCAGGCTGCGGCCGTCGGTCTCGTAGACGAGGCGGATGGCCCGGCCGATCAGTTGCGCCGCCTTGAACATGCTCGGCGCGGTGCGCAGCGTCTCGACCGCCTGGGTCTCGGGATTTTCGATCCCCTCCTGCACATGGCTGAGCACGGCCTGGCTGATCGACAGGTTGCCGGAGGTGCAGATCGCCATGACGCGCTCGCCCGGCTCGTCCAGCACGTGCAGCTTGCGGAAGGTGGCGATGTTGTCGATGCCGGCATTGGTGCGGGTGTCGGCGATCATCACCAGGCCCTCGCGCACCGAGATCCCCACGCAATAGGTCATGCCGACGCCCCCTCCGAAGGCGTACCCTTGCCGCGCATCGGCGGGCGGGCACGCCACAAGCCCGATCGAGCGTGGCCCGGTCCGGCGCCGTCGCCGGGAGTCGACCATGATCTCGGTCCGCGCGGTTTAGGCCCTGCCTCCACGCCGTGCAAGGCGGTCGAGCCCGGCCGGGCTGCGGCGTTTTCGCGAGTGCTCCGGCCCGGCTGTCCGCGGCGGACCGTCGGCCCGGAACGCGCATCGATCCATCATCTTGCGTCGTGCTGCCGATACCCATTCGCCCTGGGGCATCAGGCCGCAAAGGGGATCAGCTCTGCACCTGCCGCTGCGCCTGCCGGCGCGCCGTCTTCTCGCTCACGTCGCCGCGGACATCCAGCGACTCGCCTTCGCCGCCGAAGCGGGCGCCGCGGATCGGCGCGGCGCCGAGATAGTCGAGGCCCACGGCGACGCGCACATGGGTGTCGGTCGGGCAGATCTTGTGGACGGGGTCGAAGCCGACCCAGCCCAGCCCCTCGACATGTGCCTCGGCCCAGGCATGCCAAGCCTCGCGGCCGGCCGCCTCCCCGCCGCGATAGACATGGCCGCTGACATAGCGCGCGGGAATGCGCAGCTCGCGGGCGCAGGCGATGAAGACATGCGCGAGGTCCTGGCCGATGCCGCGCCGATCGCGCAGCGCCTCCGCCGCCGTGGCGGCGACGCCGGCCGGATCGGCGTCGAACGCGACCTCGGCATGCACCGCCTCCAGCAAGGCGTGGCAGGCCGACAACCGCGAGCCGTCCGGTGCGGCGACCGAGCGGGCAAAGGCGCGCAACGCCTCGTCCGGCCGGGTCAGCGGGGTCTCGCGCAGGAACAGCGTCGCCGGGAAGCGCTCGATCCCGCCGCGCAGCACGCCGGCCCGGTCCTGGGTCTCGACCTCGCCCTCGACCGCGACGCGCAGTTCCTCGATGCGTCCGGCAGCGGAGAACACATGGCCGATATTGCCGAAATGGTCCTCCACCTCGGTCAGCTTGACGTCCTGGTCGACGTCGATGCGCCAGCGCACCACATGCTGGCCGTCATGCGAGCGCGGCGTCAGCCGCAACGTCTGGATCACCGACTTGGCCGGCGTCTCATAGCGGTAGAGGGTCTCGTGCGCGACGCGGATCCGCATGGGCAATGATCCCTGGTAACTCGGGCCGGACGTTAGTGCGCCTGCGGCCCGGGCTCAATCCCCGGCCGAAGCCCTGCGCCGCCCCGCCTCAGCGGACGGGGTAGCCGTGGCGCGACTGGGTGGCGGAGATCAGCAATTGCGCCTTGCCGTCCTGGCCGCCGAGGCAGGCGGTGCTGGCGGCATCGAGATCCTTGGTCATCTGCGCGTAGACATCCTTGCCGATGAAGCCGACCTTGAGATCCTTGTCGATGATGGTGCGGACATAGGAGACGCGCTCGTTGCAGGACATCGCCGCAGCCGGGCTGGCGAAGGCGGCCAGTGCGGCGAGGACGATCAGGGTGCGCATGGCAGGTGTCTCCGGGAATCGAGGGGAAATCGGACATGGGGCGGTCACAAGCCGTCGACGACCGGAGGCATCCGACCTGGAGCGGATGGGGAGCAGGCCGGCCGGGGATCGGCCGCCGGCGGCAGGGCTCATTTCGCGGGCGGCTGCCCCGCCTGGGGGTCCTGCGGCTTCGGCGCCCCGACCTCCGGCGGCTCGAGCTTGATCGAGGCGTCGAAGGTGTAGCGGGTGTCGACGACCCGCTTGGGCTGGCTGCGCTGCTCGACCACCATGCGGGTGGGCAGCCGGGTCGCCGGATCGACATAGAGCGTGTTGGCGGCCGAGGGCGAGCCGGGGAGGTCGAGCAGATAGGTGTAGACGACGCTCTCCTTGCCGTCGACCGTGCGGATGCCGGGGCACTCGGTGTCCGAGATCAGGTTCGGCGTCCGCATCTTCAAATCGTTCATGGTCTGCACCACGCTGGCGGCCATCGCCGCCGGCATCTCCTGCCAGGCGCCGTTGCGCCGGACCCAGATCTGACCGCCGATCTTGAGCATCTCCGAGCTCTGCTCACCGGCGGTCTGGCGCGTGCGCATCCCGTCGGGGGGCACGATGTCGCTGTTCAACTCCGAGAGCTTCTCGCCGTTGCTCGTCAGCACGGCTTCCGACCGGTAGGGACTGCCGGTCGTCAGGCGGTCCAGGATCGTCAGGATCTCCTCCTTGCAGTCGGCCCGGGCCGCCGGTGCCAGCAGCAGAAGCGCGACGCAGGCCAGGCCGGCCCGCGCGGACCAGGCGAGGCGCGCCTCCCTGGGCCGACGCGGCGCCGCAGCGCCCGGAATACCACCCGCCGCGCGGGGCTGCAGGGGGGAGAATGATGATGCGGCTGTGCGCATGTAAGGATCCTGAGACTCGGGATGGCCGAACGGCCAATCGTGGCATTCACCACGATTGATTTTGCATTTCCGGCACAAAATCAATGCTGTTCGAAATCGTTCAGTGCAAGCGGGCTCGGAAGAACCCGCCCGGCGCTTGTCCCGTGGCTTTCTGTCTTCATTGAGGCGATGCGCTGCGGAAGGCGCATTCCCGGCTTGCCCGGCGCCGATCATGGCGGTACAAGCCCCGCAGGGATTGACCGGCCTTCGCCGGAACGCCGTCCCGACATCGAGGATCGAGCCGTGGCGACAGGCGCCGCACAGACCAGGACGACCCGTGACGCGCTCGGTGCGCGCATGGTCTCGCTCGTCCTGAACGGCCTCCTCCTTAGCCGCCCCTGAGGGCCGGCCGGGCATCAGCCTGGGCGCTCAGGGGAACCCGACGTCCGGCGAGCCGAGGGCTGCCGCGCCCCGCCGCCATCCCGAAAACGGCTGAAGAGAGTTGATCCGATGACCATCGCCGCCAAGCCCGCGACCGTATCCGCCACCGTCGACTATGCCCGCAAATACCGTCCCTGGCCGCCGGTCGACCTGCCCGACCGCGCCTGGCCGTCGAGGACCATCACCAAGGCGCCGATCTGGTGCGCCGTCGACCTGCGCGACGGCAACCAGTCGCTGATCGAGCCCATGGGCCATGAGCGCAAGGTGATGATGTTCGACGCCCTGGTGAAGATGGGCTTCAAGGAAATCGAGGTGGGCTTCCCCTCCGCCTCCCAGACCGATTTCGACTTCACCCGCTTCCTGATCGAAAGCGGCCGCATCCCCGACGGCGTCGCCATCCAGGTGCTGACCCAGGCGCGCGAGGACCTGATCCGCCGCACCTTCGAGAGCCTGCGCGGCGTGCGCAAGGCCATCGTCCACCTCTACAACTCCACCTCCGAGTTGCAGCGGCGCATCGTCTTCCGCTCCGACCGCGCCGGCATTCGCGACCTCGCCGTGAACGGGGCCAGGCTGATCGTGCGGCTGACGCGCGAACTGGGAATGGAGGAGACCATCCACCACCAGTATTCGCCCGAGAGCTTCATGGGCACCGAGCTCGATTTCTCCAAGGAGATCTGCGAGGCGGTGATGGACGTCTACCAGCCGACGCCGCAGCGCCCGCTGATCCTGAACCTGCCGCTGACGGTCGAGATGTCGACGCCGAACGTCTATGCCGACCAGATCGAATGGATGTGCCGGAACCTGAAGAACCGCGACAGCATCATCGTCTCGCTGCACCCGCACAATGACCGCGGCACCGGCGTGGCGGCGGCGGAACTCGCCCTGATGGCCGGCGCGGACCGCGTCGAAGGCACGCTGTTCGGCAATGGCGAGCGCACCGGCAATGTCGATCTCGTCACGCTGGCCGGCAACCTGATCATGTCGGGCGTCGACCCGAAGATCGACGTCTCCAACATCAACGAGCTGGTGCGCATCGCCGAGCACTGCAACCAGCTGCCGATCCACCCGCGGCACCCCTATGCGGGCGAGCTGGTGTTCACGGCCTTTTCCGGCTCGCACCAGGACGCCATCAACAAGGGCTTCAAGGCGATCGAGACGGCGGATTCGCCGGTCTGGGAAGTGCCCTACCTGCCGATCGACCCCAAGGATCTCGGCCGCTCCTACGAGGCGGTGATCCGCATCAACTCCCAGTCGGGCAAGGGCGGCATCGCCTACATCCTGGAGCGCGAGCACGGGCTGGAGCTGCCGCGCCTGCTGCAGATCGAGTTCTCGCGCGTGGTCCAGGGCATCGCCGACGGCGAGGGCGTGGAGCTGGCAGCCGACCGGCTGTGGCAGGCCTTCTCGACCGAGTATCTCGACGGCAATGGCCGCTTCAGCTTCCTCTCCTACCACGGCGAGCACGACCTCACCGCCCACATCGTCGACAACGGCTCCGAGACGGTGATCGCCGGCCGCGGCAACGGCCCTATCGACGCCTTCGTCGACGCCCTGCGCCAGGCGAGCGGCCTCGAATTCGACGTCGCCAACTACCGCGAGCACGCCATGGGCTCGGGCGCCAACGCCACGGCAGTGTCCTATGTCGAGCTGCGGCTGGCCGACGGCACCACGCTGTTCGGCGTCGGCATCGACAAGAACATCGTCACCTCCTCGCTCAAGGCCGTGGTATCGGGCGTGAACCGGGCTCTGAAGCGCGGCCGGTAGGCGCGCGAAGAAACGGACTGCGGCCGGGCGGGACGGCACGGCTGCGGTCCCGCCGCGACGCCTGCGTCTTCCCTCCCCCTGCGAGGAGGGATAAAGGGTGGGGGCTGTACGGGACAGGCGCGCCCGAAGCCGTCAACCGCGAAGCGAGGCTCAGCCCCGCCCCTCGTCCTCGACCCGGTAGGGCAGCACGCTTTCCTGCTCGTTCGGATCCGACCGCGCCACGATCGCCTCGGCGAACTCGGTGTCGCTGAGGTTCACCGGCTGGTGCGGCAGGTCGGGTGGGATGAAGATGAAATCGCCGGCCTCGTTGATCACCGACTGGGCGAGCCCCTCGCCATAGCGGGTCTCCACCCGCCCCTTCAGGAGGTAGATCGCCGTCTCGTGACCGACATGGCTGTGCGGCTCGGCCCTGCCGCGCGGCGGGATCCGGACCTTGTACATGGACAGGCGCGTGGCGCCGGCGCTGTCGCCGGAGATGCCGAGGAACATCGACAGCTTCTGGATCGAAGCGGAGGCCGTTTCGGGCCGGACGGTGACGATGGTGCCTGCCATGACGAATCTTCCCCATTGGCCGCGTGCCGACGCCCGGTTGCACCGGGCCGGCGGCTGTGAACACAATGCCGTGCCCGCCATCCTGCCACGCTTTCCCGCTCCGGCAACAGCCCGATCGCATGCTCCCTCCCCTGACCATCGCGATCGCCGGCGCCGGCGTGGCGGGCCTGGCCGCGGCCTGCTTCCTGCATGATGCAGGCCATCGGCCCGCGATCTTCGAGCGCTTCGATGCGGCAAGGCCCGTCGGCGCCGGCCTGCTGATCCAGCCGACGGGCCTGGCGGCGCTGGAGCGCCTCGGCCTGCGGGAGCCGGCATCGGCGCTGGGCCAGCGGATCGAGCGCCTCCGCGGCAGCGCCGAGGGCCGCGTCATCTTCGACCTGCGCTATGACTGGCTGGCGCCCGGGCTCAGCGGCCTGGCCATGCACCGCGCCAGCCTGTTCCACGTGCTGTGGCAAGCGGTGACCGAGCGCGGCATCGACGTCGTGGCCGCCGCCGACATCGCCGACCTCGACGAAGGGAGCAAGGGGATCACCCTGCACGATGCCGCGGGACGGCGCTTCGGCCCGTTCGACCTCGCCGTCGACGCCAGCGGCGCCCGCTCGGCCCTGCGCCGCCGGCTCGGTCCGGTGGCGATCCGCCCGTTCCGCTACGGCGCGGTCTGGGGCGTCGGCCGCCACACCGGCTTCGACCGCGACGCCCTGCAGCAGCGCTACCGCCGCGCCAGCATCATGGTCGGCGTGCTGCCGATCGGCCACCTGCCCGACGATCCCGCCCCGCTCGATGCCTTCTTCTGGAGCCTGCCGGCCGACGACCACGGCGCCTGGGCGGCACGCGGCCTGCCGCGTTGGCGCGACGAGGTCGCGGCCGTCTGGCCGCAGACCCGGGCTCTGGCCGAGCAGTTCAGCGCGCCGGAGGAGCTCTCGCCGGCGCGCTACGCCCAGCTCACGGTGAAGCGGCCCTGGCGCGGCCGGCTGGTGCTGGTGGGGGACGCCGCGCACCAGACCAGCCCGCAGCTCGGCCAGGGCGCCAACATGGCGCTGCTCGACGGCGCGGCGCTGGCGGACGCGCTGACCGCGGCCGGGAGCCTCGAGGCCGCCCTCGACGCCTATGCCGCGCGCCGGCGGGCGCATGTGCGCTTCTACCAGGCGGCCAGCGCCGTGCTGACGCCGTTCTTCCAGTCCGATTCGGCCGCGGCCGCCGCGTTGCGCGATCTCGCCTTCGGCCCGATGGCGAAGCTTCCCTGGCTGCGCCGGGAAATGGTCCGGACGCTCGCCGGCCTGAAGACGGGACCGCTCTCCGCGCGCTCGACGCAGGAGCTGGCCGGCATGGCGGCGGGCCGGCTGCCGGCTCAGGAATAGAGATCCTCGCGCGTCGGCGGCAGGCCGGACGGGCCCTTGGCCTTGCGCGAGGCCAGGGTCTGGAAGATGCCGACGGCGGAGCGCTCGAAAGCCAGCGAGCAGCCGGCGAGGTACAGCAGCCAGATGCGGGTCTTGGCCGCCCCCACCTCCTTGGCGGCCGCTTCGCGCGCGGCGTAGAGGTTCTCGGTCCAGGCCCGGGTCGTGCGCTGATAATGCTCGCGCCAGGCCTCGACGTCGTGCACCTCGAAGCCGTGGCGCTCGAGGTTGGTCACCGACATGCCGACGGTGTCGAGCTCGCCGCCGGGAAAGATATAGCTGGTCAGCGCGGCATATTCCGGCCGCTTCTTGCGGAACTTCTTCATGTCGCGCTTGGCGGGCCGGGCGATGGCATGGTGCAGGTAGAGCCCGCGCGGCCGCAGCAGCCCGTGGATGTGGGTGAAGTAGCGGTCGTGGTTGTCGATGTCGACATGCTCGAACATGCCGATCGAAGCGATCTTGTCGTAGCGGCCCTCGAGGTGGCGATAATCCTTCAGCTCGAGGGTGATGCGATCCTCCAGGCCAAGCCGGGCGACCTTGGCGCTGGCGAAGTCGAACTGCTCCTGCGACAGCGTCACGCCGCGGGCGGTCACGCCGTAGTGCTGGGCGGCGTGGCAGACCAGAGCGCCCCAGCCGCAGCCGATGTCGAGGAAGCGCTCGCCCGGCTGCAGGCGCAGCTTGCGGCAGATCATGTCGAGCTTGGCGACCTGCGCCTCGTGCAGCGTGCTGTCCGGCCGCTGCCAGTAGCCGCAGGAATAGGCCATGGTCTCGTCGAGGAACAGCGCATAGAACGCGTTGGACAGATCGTAGTGGAACTGGATCAGCGCCTTGTCGTCACGTCCGTCCTCGACCTTGTCCGGCACGGCGCCGGCATAGGCATGCCCGGCCGCGGCCTCCTTCGGCGCCCGGCGGATCAGGAACGGCCAGAGGTTGCGGGCGAGCTTGAGCTTGCTCAGTCGCCGGAACAGGCCCTTGGTGTTGACCGAGCCGCGCCGCTCGGCGAGGTCCAGCAGCGTGCCGCCCTCGATGGCCAGGCTGCCGTCGGCCAGGCATTCGATCAGCCGGGCGAGGCCGGGGCGGCGGACCAGCCGTGTCAGCACCTCCGGACCGGCGACCTTCAGGCGCAGATCCGTTCGCGCCTGCGGTCCCAGGGGCAGGACCTCACCCGTCCACAGCTCGACGGCCAGATCCGCCTGCAGAACCTCGGCCACATGGGCAATCAGCCGCTGCGCGGCCCGTTCATATTTGTCCACACCGCCTCCGCGCGACGCCGGCGGCGATGTGGCCCGCAAACGCCTCAGTGAATCCTGAACTCGCTGCCGATCGTCCGCAGCTCGGCCGGACCGATCAGCCCGGAATGGGCGACGGTGACCGAATGCAGCATGCCATCGAGCCTGGAGCGCCAAAAGTCCAGAAACTTCTTCAGCTCGGGAAACAGCGGCGCAAGGTCGTAGTCCTGCCAGATATAGGTCTGCAGCAGGGCGGGATGGTCGGGCAGGCGGTAGAGGATATTGGCGGTCGTCAGACCGTAGCCTTCGATCTGGCGGCGGAACGCAACTGACACCATTGCGGAAACCTCCATATCAGCGACGACAGCCAGATTGCAGCGCAAACGTGAAGCATTCGCAAATGAAATCGCAGATTATCGTGCGATATCAGTTGTTTATCACTCATTGCGACAGACTGCTGCCAAGGGCGGGGGCGCCTCGCCGCCGCCGGCCGGGCCGGCGGATCAGCGCGAGGCGCCGCCGACCCTGTTGATATAGGAGACGACAGCCTGGCGCTGTGCGGAATCGCCGATGCCGGGAAAGATCATGCGGGTGCCGGGGACGACCCGCTGCGGCTCGGCGATGAAGCGCGACAGCGTGTCCTCGTCCCAGACCAGCCCGCTGTCGCGCATGGCCGGCGAGTAGGGATAGCCGCCCTGCCCGGCCTTGCGCCCGATCAGCCCCTGCAGCGACGGCCCGGACGTGTCGCGGGCGCCGACGCCGATCTGGTGGCAATGGGCGCAGGGCTCGAAGACCGGATCGAAGGTCTCGGCCGGCGGCATGGCCGGGGCGTCGGCCGTTGCCACGACAGCCGTCGAAGGCGCGTCGGCCGCCCGCCGCACCGCGATCGCGACGCCGGCCGCCCCGCCGGCGACCAGCGCGAGGACGACGGCCAGCGCCGCCGGGGGAACGCGCCGGCTCACGAGGCCAGCGCCCGCCGCATCTTGGCGAGAGCCGCGTCCCGGGCCTCCTGGTAGTCGATCAGCGTCACCAGATCGCCCTTGGCGTTCAGGAGGTAGACCGCGGTGGAATGGTCGAAGGTGTAGCTGTCGCCTTCGCCGACCTTCTTGGCATAGACGTGGAAGGACTTCAGCACCGAGGCGATCTGCTCCGGCGTGCCGGTGGCCGCGGTGATGCGCGGATCGAAGCTCTCCAGATAGACCTTGAGCAGCGCCGGGTCGTCGCGGGCCGGATCGATCGAGATGAAGACGACATTGAACTTGTCGCCATCCGCTCCCAGGGCCTTGAGCCGGTCACTCATGTCGGTCAGCGTGGTCGGGCAGGCGTCGGGGCAATGGGTGTAGCCGAAGAAATAGGCGGTCGGCTTGCCTAGGAAGGACTTGTCCGTGACGGTCCTGCCGTCCTGGTCGGTCAGGCTGAATGGTCCGCCGATGGTGCTCGTCTGGACCGATCCGACGGGCGAGAACCAGCCGAAGCTGGTGTAGCCGAGCGCCAGCACGGCCACGGCCAGCACCGTGGCGCCCCAGACGCCGTAGGCGATCATCTTCATACGGGACGACATCGCTTGGTCCCTCCTCATTCGGCCGGCATATGGGCATCATGGCCGGCGCCCTTGGCTCCGATGGCCTCGACCGAGAAGTCGAGCTCGACGGTGCCGGCCTTCTCGAAGACCAGCGTGCCCTCGACCATCTCGCCTTCCTTCAGCGGGCGCTTGAGGCCGGTGAACATGATGTGCTTGCCGCCGGGCTTGAATTCGACCGTGCCGCCGGGCGGGATCTCCACCCCGCCCTCGATCGGCCGCATGGTCATGACGCCGTCCTTGACCGACATGTCGTGGGCCTCGAAGCCGTCGGCGGCGGAGAACGAGCCGCCGATCAGCCTGTCGGCCTCCTTGCCGGTGTTCTCGATGGCGGCATAGCCGCCGGCGACCTTTGCGCCCGGCGGGGTGGCGCGGGTCCAGGGATGGTGGATGACGATGCCGCCGACCTTGGCCTGGTGGGCGAAGGCGGAGGCGGTGACGGCGAGGAGCGCCAGGGCGCCCGCGAGATGGATCATGCGCATGGTGGAGTCCCGAACCATCGCCGACGGCACGGAGGCGCGTCGGTCGCGATGGGAATGACGGTGGGAAGGGCGAGGTGGCGGCGGCTAGACCGCCGGCGGGCCGCGCGCGCGATGCGCCGACCAGGCAGGACCGCCCGCCATGCGCTGCGGCACGGTCGGCCGCTCCTCGGGCGCGAGGACGAAGAGCACGGGCGCCGGCACCGGCTGAGGCGCGGCGAGCACCGCCGCCAGCCGCATCAGGCACTGGTCGCAGTCGTGATGGAGCCCGCTCTTGCCGGTGTCGTCGCCGGCGCCGTCGTCGGTCTGGCACAGCGTGACGGCAATGCCGGCGATGGTCACCGTCGCCTTCGCGGCGCCGTCATAGGCCCCGGCGCCATGGCCGAGCCCGCCGGACACCAGCCCCGCCACCAGCAGGGCGGCGAGGAGGCGGCGCATCAGGGCGTGGAACGGCTCGGCCATGCCCGATGACCATAGGAGGCCGGGACGGAAGTCAAGCACGGCGGACGCGACAAATGGCGCAGCCATGCCGGCTTCGTGAAAACCGGCCCCGGAAAGCCGAAACCCGGCGCTGGCACCGGGTTTCGGGAGTTCAGTCGTCGCGATAGACGCGCTCGCGGCGTTCGTGCCGCTCCTGCGCCTCCAGCGACAGGGTCGCTATCGGCCGAGCATCGAGACGGCGGAGCGAGATCGGCTCCCCCGTCTCCTCGCAGTAGCCGTAGGACCCGTCTTCGATGCGCGACAACGCAGCATCGATCTTGGAGATCAGCTTGCGTTGCCGGTCGCGGGCCCGCAGCTCGATCGCGCGATCCGTCTCCGACGAGGCGCGGTCGGCCAGGTCGGGATGATTCTCGTTCTCGGCCTGCAGGTTCGCGATGGTGTCCTGTGCTTCCCGGAGGATATCCTGCTTCCAACTCAACAGCTTGCGGCGGAAATAATCACGCTGCCGCTCGTTCATGAAGGGCTCGTCGTCACTCGGACGGTAATCAGCGTCCAAACTCATCGACATCATCTGCCGACTCTCCACTGCACCTGGGGCGTGGTCTATAGTCGGACAAGGTCGCCGGGACAATCGTCAAGAACGTCATCGGACGGTCGAAATGCCGGCCGCTTCGACATCTCGTCGTCAAATATCTGCGATCGCAGTGTTATTTTCGGCTTTCCGGCAGCCCGGCTCAGGCCGGCCGCCGTTCCAGCTTGGCCAGTTCCACTGCGGCACGCAGGTCGATCTCGGACAGGACCCCCTCCAGCACCGGGTCGTCGACGCTCTCGCGCGCATCGTGCAGCAGCGCCGAGAGCCGCGAGGAATCGGCCGTGGAGACGGCGCCGCCGAGCAGGGCGATCTTGAGCTCGTCGAGCATGTCGAGCAGGCTGTGGCCGCGGCGCATGGCCTTGCGACGACGCCCGAGCGGATCCTCGACCGCCTGCAGCGCCAGCATCGCCTCCAGACCCGAGAGGGCGGGAGCGGCCCGGCTGGCCGCCGCTTCGGGCGCGCCCTCCGCCGACCCGAGGGAGAAGCGCGATCCGCCCCCCGGGGCGCGGGCGGCCGCGCCGAAGGGACGGGCGTCGATGATGCGTCCGGAGCCGTCGATGCGCATGCGGGATCTCGTCGGTCACTCGATATGGCCATGGATCGGCCATCATGGTTAACAACCGGTAAAGAAGGCGGCAATTTTTGCCGCCGGCACCCGGCAGAGCCTGCCGCGCGAGCTCCGCGAGCCGGCGACCGAGGAAGAGCATTCATGATTTAAATCATGACGTTACCCCTTGTTTTGCAATTGGCAGGCCTCTTGCAGCCACGATCGGGACCGCCGGCCGTGCCGGCAGCAACCCGTCGGATCCGCCATGCCTTCGCGCTTCCTCCCCCGGCTTGCGACGCTGCTGATCGGCGCCGCGCTCGCTTTCGCGGCGGCGCCGGCCCAGGCTGAATCGCGAATCAAGGACATCGTCGACGTCGAAGGCGTGCGTGAGAACCAGCTCATCGGCTACGGCTTGGTGGTCGGCCTGAACAACACCGGCGACACGCTCAACAACACCGCCTTCACCAAGCAGTCGCTGACCGCGATGCTGGAACGGCTCGGCGTCAACACCCGCGGCGCCAACTTGCGCACCGGCAACGTGGCGGCGGTGATGGTGACGGCCAACCTGCCGCCATTCGCCACCCAGGGCACGCGCATCGACGTCAGCGTCTCGGCGCTGGGCGATGCCAAGTCGCTGCAGGGCGGCACGCTCCTGGTGACGCCGCTGCTCGGCGCCGACGGCGAGGTCTATTCGGTGGCACAGGGCTCGGTCGCCATCGCCGGCTTCCAGGCCGAGGGCGCGGCGGCCAAGATCACCCGCGGCGTGCCGACCGTCGGGCGCATCGCCAATGGCGGCGTGGTCGAGCGGGAGATCGTCTTCGACTTCTCCAAGCTGACGATGCTGCGCCTGGCCCTGCGCAATCCCGACTTCACCACCGCCAAGCGCATCGCCGCCGCGATCAACGAATATCTCGGCCAGCCCGTCGCCCAGCCGACCAATCCCGGCACGGTCGGCATCAGGGTTCCCGGCCGGTTCAACGGCAACATCGTGCAGTTGCTGACCGAGGTGGAGCAGCTCAGGGTCGACCCCGACCTGCCGGCCAAGGTGATCATCGACGAGCAGTCCGGCATCATCGTCATGGGCCGGGACGTGCGGGTGTCGGAAGTGGCGATCGCCCAGGGCAACCTCACCGTCACCATCACCGAGACGCCGCAGGCGGCGATGCCGGCCCCCTTCACCAACGCGCCGCCCGTGGTGCTGCCGCGCACCGGCATCAGCGTCGACGACAGCTCGAACCGGCGGCTCGCCACCGTGCGCGCCGGCGTGACCCTGAACGAACTGGTCGACGGGCTCAACGCGCTCGGCGTCGGCCCGCGCGACCTCATCTCGATCCTGCAGGCGATCAAGGCCGCCGGCGCGCTGCAGGCCGAGATCGAGGTGATGTGATGGCCGCCCTCTCCTTCCATCCCGGTGGCGGCCGCGTGCTGCCGACGCTCGACACCGGCCGGACGGCCGCGCCCGGCACGCCGCAGGCCAAGGCGCGCGCCTCCGCGCAGGAATTCGAGTCCGTCTTCCTAAACACCATGATCGAGGAGATGTTCACCGGGATCGGCAAGGAAGGCCCGCTCGGCGAGGGCGAGGCCGGCGGCGCCTGGCGCAGCCTCCTGGTGCAGACCTATGCCGGCGGCATCGCCAAGAGCGGCGGCATCGGCATCGCCGACAGCGTCTATCGCGACATCCTCGCCCTGCAGGAAAGCCGGGGCGCCTGATGCGACGTCATATCCCCCAAGCCAAGGAGCCGCCATGACGGACCCCGCCCCGCTTCCCCTGACCGCGCGCGTCATCGCCACCCCGGCCGACGCCGAGACCCTGTGCGCCGAGATCGGCGGCCTGCTCGACCGGCTGGTGCCGATCCTGGCCGAGGAAACGCGCCTGGTCCGCGATGCCCGGATCAAGGCGGCGACGCAGTTGCACGAGGCCAAGGCGGAGCTGTCGCGCCAATACGCCCTGGCGCTCGAGACGCTGCGCGCCAACGCCGCCATCGTCGGACGCCACGCGCCGGTGCTGGTCGACCAGTTGCGCTGCCGGCAGGAGGCGTTCCGCGGCGAGCTGCAGGTCAACATGGCGGTCCTGGCCACGGCCCGCTCCGTGTCCGAGACGCTGGTGCGCGGCGTCGCCGAGGAGGTCGCCAGCCGGAACTCGGCCCGCACGTACGGCGCCGCCGGCGCCATGTCGGGCTTGTCGCGCAACGCCGCCCGCCCGATCGCGGTCTCGCGCTCGCTCTGAAGCCACCCTCGCGGCATCGGCCGCCGGGGACGGCAGAACGCCCTGCCCCCGACGGCCGGCGTGACCTCGAGGTCCCGCCGCCGAATCACGTGGGCCCGCGTGATTCACCCTATTCCCTAACGGGGACTTAACTCGCCTTCGCGATCGTCACGTTGCAGGCTACAGAAGGAGGGCTTGCTCGGCCGCAGGAGGTGGCGATGGATGCAGGAGCGCTCAGGCAATCGTTCAGCACCGCGCCCGTCGAGCCGGTACGGTTCGACACGCTGGCGCCGCGCGGAGCGGTGGCGACCGAACTGCCGCCCCGGCAGAGCGTGACGGCGCCGGTGCGGCACGAGGCCATGCGCACGGAGCTTTCGCCGCACGCGGCCACGCTGTCGCGGCTGGCCGAGACCTTCCAGCGCAGCGGCGAGGCGCGCTACGAGCGCGACCGCAAGACCGACACGCTGGTGTTCAAGCGGCTCGACCCGGATACGGGCGACGTCATCCTGCAGATCCCCAGCCAGGCCCTGCTGGGCCTGCGCGCCTATCTCAAGCAGATCGAGGACGCCGCGCCCGCCGCCGTCGAGAAAACCGCCTGAGCCGGCCGGCAAGCTTTCCTTCACCAAGCCGGCAAAGTCAGGGATCGGCGGAAATCCGGGATATCCGCTTAACGCCTTCTTAGAGCCTGCCGGTGCATCCATGACCTCGCTCTCAGGATGAGAGCGTCTCAAGCTTCCTAGGAAGGGAAGACCATCATGGCTTCGAACATCACCCTGTCGGCGGGTGTGCGCTCCAACCTGCTCAACCTCCAGCAGACCGCCGCTCTCAAGGACCTGACCCAGGGCCGCCTCTCGACCGGCAAGAAAGTCAACTCCGCTCTCGACAACCCGTCGAACTTCTTCACCGCCGCCGCCCTGACCAGCCGGTCGAGCGACCTCACCAACCTGCTCGACGGCATCTCCAACGGCATCCAGACGCTGAAGGCGGCGGACAACGGCATCAGCGCCATCACCACCTCGATCGAGTCGCTGCAGGCGACCGTGCGCCAGGCCCGCCAGGACAAATCCTACAAGAACGCCTCCTACTCCCTCGACAGCAGCCTGACCGGCGCGACCGCCAAGAACCTGACGCTCAACGGCGGCCAGGGCGTCGGCAACGTCTCGGTGGCCCTCAACAACACCGTCGTGACCGGCGGCGCCTACACCGCCACCGCCGGCACGTTCACGATCCAGAACGACAAGCTCAACGGCAATGTCGCGGTCTCGGCGACCCTCACCGCAGCCGACACGGTGGACGATGCGGTCAACAAGATCAACGCGTCGCTCAACGCGGCGACCGGCGGCAACGGCGGCATCACCGCGACCAACGACAACGGCGTCATCAAGCTGACGGCCACCGGCGGCAACAGCGCCATCACCGTGGGCGGCACGGCCTCCGCCGGCGTCTTCGGCGCGGGCACCACCTCCTACACCGCCAAGACGGTCGACCAGATCGCCGACAGCGTCAACGCCGACACGAGCCTGGCCGGCAAGGTCCGCGCCTCCAACGACAGCGGCAAGCTGCGCATCGAGAACTTCTCGACCAGCGACCTGACGGTCACCGGCTTCAACGCCGGCTCCTCGACCTTCGACGGCGGCACCGGCACCCGCGTGATCGGCGGCAACGAGGTGCGTCAGAACCTGGTGACGCAGTTCAACGAAGTGCGCGACCAGCTCAACAAGCTGGCCGACGATGCCTCCTTCAACGGCATCAACCTGCTGCGCGGCGACACGCTGAAGCTCAACTTCAACGAGACCTCGACCTCCAGCCTGACGATCCAGTCGAAGGATCCCAACGGCATCAGCACGACGACGCTGGGCATCGACGCGGCGACCGTCACCGAGTTCGGCTCGGACGACGCGCTCGACGCCCGCCTCGGCAAGCTCACCGACGCCCTGACCACGCTGCGCTCGCAGTCGGCGGCCTTCGGCTCGAAGCTGTCGATCGTGCAGAACCGGCAGGACTTCACCAAGGCGCTGACCAACACGCTGCAGGTCGGCTCCGACAATCTGACGCTGGCCGACACCAACGAGGAAGGCGCCAACCTGCTGGCCCTCAACACCCGCCAGCAGTTGCAGACGACCTCGCTGTCCTTCGCCTCGCAGGCGGACCAGGCGGTCCTGCAGTTCCTGCGCTGAGCCCGGCCGGGCCCATCAAGCACCACGACGGCGGCGCTCCGGCGCCGCCGTTTTGCTTTTGTGCGATGCACGCTACCCTACCCCCGGCGGCGACTCGGCAAGGAGCTCCCATGTCCCTGAAAGTGGAACTCAAGCATGGCGAACGCATCATCCTCGGCGATTCGCTGATCACGAACGAGGGCGGGCGCACCAAGCTCACCATCGCCGGCGACGCGCCGCTGCTGCGCGAGAAGGACATCATGACGCCGGACGCCGCCGACACGGTGGCCAAGCGCATCTACCTCGCCGTCCAGGGCATGTATCTGTCGAAGACGCCGGCCGATCACCACCCGGCCTATTTCGCGCTGGTCCAGGATCTGATCACCGCGGCTCCTTCGACGCTGCGAATCGTCGAGAGCATTAACAATAGAATTTTAACTGGCAGCATGTACAAAGCTCTCAAGGATGCTCGCGAACTGATCGAGTACGAACAGGAATTGATGGCGCATGCAGAGCGGGGCGAACGCCTACTACAAGACCGCGACCGTGACGATGAGCCCTCGCGAACTTGAGGCATCGCTTCTGCTGAAGGCGGCTCGCCAGCTGCAGGCCGTCGAAGACAATTGGAACGACAAGCGCAGAGACCTTGCCGATGCGCTCGAATACAACAAGAAACTCTGGACGTTTCTTCTGGCGGCCGTGACCAACCCGGAGAATCCGCTCCCGGTCGGCATCCGCGAGAACGTCGCCAATCTCGGCATCTTCATCCTCGGCCAGATCCTCGACACCGCCCAGGCGCCGTCGGTCGACAAGATCAAGGTCCTCGTCAACCTCAACCGGGAACTCGCCAGCGGCCTGAGACCACCGGCCTGATACAGCTTCATTCGAGATCGGCAGACCGGGGCGGGGAAGCCAACGGACGCCTGATTGCGCGGGATAGGGTTTTGCGTACCCGCCACATGTCATCCCCCTGGATCTCCGGATCCGGGGGGATCGTCGTTTGCATCGGCAAAGGATCGGGCTTGTCTGCGTAGGCGCCAAGATCGGACCGGACCATGCCACAGCTCGAAAAGGCGGCGTCTTCTCAGCCGTCATGGCCGGACTTGATCCGGCCATCCACGCGAACATGGCGACTCAGGGCTATCGTCGCCCGATTCTGTGTCGTTGGCGTCCGCGTGGATGGCCGGATCAAGTCCGGCCATGACGCGATTGAACGGATGAGCCCATTTCCCCAACGATCGCTTATCTTAGCGCCTATGGGATCAAGTCCGGCCATGATGGCTGAGAGGACGAGCCCAAAGCGCAATCGTCAAGCGACTCGCGTATCTGCCGACGAAGCCAAAGGCTCCGGCCGCCACGACCGGACGCCCTCCCCTCGTCCCCGAGGAGAGCCGGGCGGCCGGTGCCGGTTCGGACGCGGCGCTGCGCACCGTCCCGGAGACGGGACGTCGGGCCGCCTCAGGACAGGAAGTTGACCAGCGTCAGCTTGGAGAGCATCGCCGTCGTCTGGTAGCTCGCCTGCAGCCGCGTCTGCACCGCCAGCAGCGAAGCGGCCACCGTCTCGTCATTGGCGTCCTCCACCCCGGAGACCAGGTCCTGGGCGGTGTTGATCGCGAGCTTGTGGCGGTCGCCGGCGGAGGCGGCCGCGCGCTGGGCGCCGGCGAGTTCGGTGGTGATGGCCGTCACCGTGCCGGAGCCGCCGCCGGTCTGCAGGGCCGAGCGGACGCGGTCGGACAGGGCGGTGTTGCGGGCTGCCGCCTGGGTGTCGCCCGACGGGTAGACCTCGGCGGCGAACAGGGCCAGCGCCCCGACCACCTTGGCGATCCCGGTCTCTTTGGCCCGCACCCCGTAGTCGACGGACATCGACGTGTCGATCCTGGCCGTCGCCGACTGGCGGGCGCCGACGGATGGATCATCGTCGCCGGTGTACCAGACGACCGTGTCGGTGGGCGTTGCGCCGCGCAGCGCCGTGGCGGTGGCGGCCGTCGCCGGCGGCGTCAGGTCGACGCGCCTCGGCGGCGTGTGGGGGCCGCCGGCAAAGAAGTCCTGTGCCGCGACCACCGAGGAGGAGGCGGCCAGCGTCGTCTGCGAGCGGGTGTCGAGGTTGCCGACCACGGCGTTGCGCAGGTTCTTCACCGTCTCCGCCACCGTGGCGCCGATGCGGAACTGGCCGGCATCGGCGCCGTCCGGACTGGCCGTCGCGGTCAGGGTGATGTCGTCGGTGGTGCCGTCCGGCAGGGCCAGGGTGAGACGGATGGTCTGCCCCTCGCTCGGCTGGGCCGAGAGCGAGACCGACATCTGCGGCGGCGTGCCGCCCGGGCCGGCGACGGCCGCACCCGGCATCGTCGTCGCCCCGCCGGCCAGCTTGAAGCCGAACGGATGCACCCCGTCCTGGCGCAGGGTGAAGCCCGTGGCGCTCGGCGCGGAGATGTCGAGCCGTCCGACCTTGTCGGTTCCGACCAGGTTGACGTCGACGACGCCGCGATCCGCGGCGCGCCGCTCGGCGATCACGCCGCGCAGGCCGATCGCCGTGCCATCGCCGTCCAGGATCTTGTCCGCGGTCATCACCGGGCTGGCGCTGGTCGCCCGGCCGCCGAAGATGTAGCTGCCGGCGATGTCGGTGCCGAGCAGCGACAGCGCCTCCTCGAGGCGGGAGCGGGCGTCGATCTGCGGGCGGGTCTGGCCGTTGGCGACGATGACGTTGTCGGTCGGGTCCGTGTCGGAGCGCTGCTCGGAGGCCAGCGTGCTCAGCCGCGTGAGCGAGGTGGACAGGGTGCGGATGCGCAGGTCCACGTCGCTGATCGTGCTGCCATAGCCCTGGAGCTGGCTGATCTGCGCCCGCATGGCGAGCGAGGTGGCGCGCCCGGTGCCGAGCCCGCCATAGGTCTGCGAGAGCTTGCCGGAGGAGAGCTGCCAGGTGAGATCGTCGAAGGTCGAGCGCAGCTCGACCATCGAACGCCCGAGGGCCGCCGAGAGCAGGTTGCCGGAACCGATCTGCATCGCTATCGCTCCCTAAGCAGCTTCTCGTGGCTCTCGCCACGATTGACTTGGCATTTTCAATGCAAAATCAATGCTGCTCGAATTTATAAGTGTAAGCAGGTTCGAGAGAACCTGCTTAGAAGGCATTTCGCCCGATTGAAATCGACATCATGATGCCAGCCTGTCCTACATGTTCATCAATGTCTTCAGCATGTCCTGGATGGTGGACATGACGCGGGCATTGGCGGCGTAGGCGTTCTGCAGGCTCAGGAGATTGGACATCTCGGTGTCGATGTTGACGCCGGACCCGGCCTTGAGCTTGTCGGTGAGGGCATTGACGACGATGCGCTGGCCGGACTCGATGTTCTTGGCGACCTCGGTCGCCCTGCCCTGGGCCTCGACCACCGTCCGGGTGAACGACCCGACCGTGCCGGTGAAGGGACTGGCCGAGCCGCCGATGCCGGTGTCCGGCTGGAAGGGCATCTGCGTCCTGGTCAGGGCGTCGAGGATGGCCTGGGGCCGGGCGGCATCGCCGGACTGGATGCCGGGGCCGTACTGGACCAGCAGGGAGGAGTCGGCGAGGACGGCGCGGTTGACGGTGATGCGCCCGGCGAAGCCGGTGCGCTGCGACATCCCGTTCTCGAAATTGCCGGTGTAGGGCGCGCCGCCGCTGCCGTCGACGAACAGGGGCAGCGGCGTGCCCTGCCCGCTCGTCGCCGTGTTGGTCACCGAGGCGCCGAGCCCCGTGACGTCGGTGGAGCCGCCGGCGCCGTCGTCGAGCACCGTGATGGTCGAGCCGGTGCCGGACACGGTGAAGCCGGCGCCGAGCCTGGCGGAGACCGCGGCCCGCGCCCCGGCCGCTCCGCCGGCGTAGCCGACCACCTCGACCTTGGAGGCCCCGCCATTGGCGGAGGCCGGCAGCGGCAGGGGCGTGCCCGAGCCGACTTCGACGAAGACCACCTGCCTGGCGACGCCGCCGCTGGAGTAGGAGACGGTCAGCGGGTTGCCCTTCTGCAACCCTGCCATGTCGAGCGAGAAGCCAGTCTGGCCGCCGGCGCCGGCCGGGGTGCCGGCCACCGTCCTGTTGGACAGGGCGAGCGACATCTGCGCGGCGATGGTGTCGAGCTGGGTCTGGGCCTGGACCAGCGTGGTGTCCCGCAGCTCGACGAGGGCGGCGATCTTGCCGGAGCGGATGAGATTGGTGCCGATCATGTCGGCCGTCGAGCCGTCGGATGCGGTCAGCGTGATCGTGCCGACGCCGCGCTTGGCCGGATCGGTGCCGTAGAGCGCCTGGGCCCCGAGGTCGCCGCGGCTGTCGAAGGCGAGCCTGGCGGGCTGGCCGTCGAAGAGCAGGGCGCCGGAGCTGGTGAAGACCGCGATCCTGTTGCCCCCGGCGGGCGAAACCTTGATGTCCATCAGCGTGGCGAGCTGGGCGATGTAGCCGTCGCGCTCGTCGAGCAAAGCCGGCGGCACATCGCCGCCCGCGACCGTCTTGTCGATCTGGTCGCTGACGCGCTTCAGCCCGGCAAGGGCGTCGTTGGCGTCCTGGACCGATTGGGCGATCTGCATCTCGGCCCCGCTGCGCAGGTCCTGGATGTCGGAGCTGATGCCATTGAGCTGCTGAGCCAGCACCTGGGCGCTGTTGAGCGCCTCGGTGCGGGCGGTGCTGCTGTCCGGGGTCGAGGCCAGGGCCTGGATCGACGTGGTGAAGCTGTTGAAGATGCCGTCGAGCGAGTTGGCACTGCCCGGCGTGCCGAACAGCGTGTCGAGCCGGCTGTGATAGTCGAGCTTGGTGGCGGCGAAACTGCCGCCGGCCGATTCCGTCCAGAGCTGCTTCTGCACCAGCGTGTCGAGCAGGCGCGACACTTCGCCGGCGCGCACGCCCGTGCCGTTGCTCCCCGACACGCTCTCCAAGTTGAGCTGGACCCGGCGCGAATAGTTCGCCGAACCGGCATTGGCGACATTGTTGGCGACGATGCCCATGCCGGACTGCGTGGTGCGCAGCCCCGACAGGGCCGACATCAAGGCGCTGGAAAGGCTCATGGCCGGCCCCTGCTATACCTGAAGCGGATCAGCGCTTCATGCCGAGGGTTTCCTGCATCATCTGGTCGGCGGTCGAGACGATGCGGGTGTTGGCCGAATAAGCCTGCTGCGTAACGATCAGCTTGGAGAACTCCGTGGCGATGTCGGTGTTCGAGCCTTCGACCGAGGAGCCGGTGATCTGGGCGGAGGCGCCGAGGATCGGCGGACCCGAGGCGAGCGTCTCGGCGAAGGCGCCGCCGTCGCGCTTTTGCAGCGCATCCTGCCCGTTGAACGCGGCCAGAGTGACGCGGGCGATCTCCAAGGTCTGGCCGTTGGAGTAATTGGCGACGATGCGCCCGCCGTCGTTGACGGCGACGCCGATGACCTCGCCGGCCGAATAGCCGTCCTGCGACAGGTTGTTGACCTTCACCGTGCCGTTGGCGTCGGCATATTGCGTCAGTCCCTTGCTGCCGAAATCCAGGCTGACATTGCCGAGGGTGACGCCGGCGACCGCGACGCCGGTCAGCGACACCACGCCGCTCGCCGGGCTGGTCATCTGCCCCGACGCGTTGAACTTGAAGTCGGTGCCGACATTCTGCCAGGCGACGTCGCCGGCCGCGGTCGGCGCGGAGTCCTTCAGGTAGAACAGGTTCCAGGTCGCATCCGGCGTGCTGGCGGTCTTGGCCCAGCGGAACTGCAGGTTCACCGGATTGCCGTTGGCGTCGTAGCTGGTGACGGCCCCGCCGGAGATCGAGTTGGCCAGGAAGCTGGTCGTCTCGTTCTTGGAGATGGAGGTGCCGGCCGGTCCGGCCGGATTGATCAGCGCGCCCGGCAGGAGCTCGCTGCCGGGCACCTTGGTGTCGGCCTTCGATGTCAGCGGGAATTGCGGCAGGTTGGCCCGATAGCTGACGGTCTGCGTCTGCTTGGCCGGCAGGAAGTCGTTGGTGAGCTGCACGGGCGCCGGGAGGCTGGACGAGGGATTGCCGGTGGCCGGATCGACCGGCAGCGCCTTCAGATAATAGCCGGCGCCGTTGACGAGGTAGCCGTCCTTGTCGAGGGCGAAATCGCCACGGCGGGTGTAGAGGCTCTCCGAGCCGAAGACCGGCCTGCCGTCGACCGTGCCGGCCTTGTTCGCCAGCACGAAATAGCCGTCGCCGTTGATCGCCATATGGGTGGCGATGTCGGACCCCTCGATGCCGCCCTGCACGCTGTTGGTCGAGCGGGTGAGCGCCCGCACCGAGCCGGAGGTCTGCATCCGCGCGTCGCCGTCGGCGGACACCAGGTCGGAGAAGCTGGTGTCGTTGCGCTTGTAGCCGACGGTCTGCGAGTTGGCGATGTTGCCGGAAATGTTCTCCAGGGCGAAGGACTGCGCCCTCAGTCCGCTGACCGCCGTCGACAAGGCGTTGAAGATGCCCATACCCCTGCTCCGAATGCACCCGCGCCGATGCGGCGCAATGACCCGCGGAGGTATCTGCAGGGGACGTGCCAGAAAATAAGCACGTCCGATCAATGTGTTGCAGGCAAGGCGAGCCTAGAGGGCGGCAAAAACGGCCGGCACGCCGGCAGAAATTGCCGGCCGGCGCGGCCCGGCCTCAGTCCGCCGGCCGCCCCTCGGCCGCGGGCCTGTCCTTGGCGAACAGGCCGCCGGCGACGTCGGCGACGGTCGGCTGCGGCAGCACGGTGAAGGGCAGCGGACGCGTGGCCGCGATGGCGGCGAGGCCGAGCCGGGCGATCAGGATGCCGTTGAGCACCCCTTCCCCCAGCTTGGCGGAGATACGCGAGGCCAGGCCATGGCCGAGCGCCTGGCTGACGATGGAATCGCCCGCCGCCATGCCGCCGGTGATCGCCAGGTTGCCGAGCGCGTGGCGCAGCAGGCGGATCAGGCCGAGCCCGCCCGGACGCCCGCCATAGAGCGTCGCCAGCCGGCGGATGAGGCGCAGCGTCTCGCCGGCCACGAACAGGATGTCGACCAGCGCCCTCGGGCTGACCGCCGTCACCAGCGACACGCGCTTGGCGGCGTCGGCGACGATGCGGCGGGCCTCGGCGTCGAGCGGGGCCATCAGCTCGCGCTCGGCGACGCGCACGAGGTCGGCGCCGTCGACGATCTCGCGGGCCGCGCCTTCGACCACGGCGCGGGCGCGGGCGGTGCGCGGGTCGCTGCGATAGAGCCCGACGAGGTCACCGACCAGGCGGCGGGCCAGGTCGCGGTCGTCGCGGGCGACGGCATCGACGGCCCGGTCGTGCAGGCCCTCGATCCGCGACAGCCGCATCAGGCCGGCGATCTCGCGGATGGCGATGGCGAGGAAGGCGAGCGCTGCGAGGGCCGCGAGCGCGGCGCCGAGCCAGCCGAGCCAGTCGGCATAGGAGAACAGGTCGTCGATCAGCCGGGTCACCGACAGGCCGACGGCCAGCGAGACGAGGCCGCCGACGGCGCTCCAGAACAGGGCGCCCCAGCGCGAGCGGCGCGGCCTCTGCGGCGCCGGGTCGACCATGCCTTCGGCGGCGGCGTCCGGCTCGGGCGTCACCACGACGGCGCCGCGCAGGCCGGCGGCGGGCCGTTCCGCGCCGGGATCGGCGACCACGACCTTCGGGTCGTCGAGGCGGAAGGCGCGGGGCTTGCGACGGTCGTCGGTCATGGGGTCACGCCAATGTGTCGTCGGTCATGGGGCTAGGCCAGCTTGTCGCCGATCAGGAATTCCAGCGCCCGGTCGAGGCGGATATGCGGCAGCACCCGCCCCGGCTCCACCAGTGGCGGGCGGAAGCGGATGAAGCGATAGTCGGCCCGCTCGCCCGCGCCGTTCTCCAGGCCGGCGAAATAGGCCTCGGAGAACACGGCCGCCGGGTCGAGCGGCAATTCGCCGGGGAAGACCGCGATCTCCGCAGTGCCGTCGAAGACCTCGGTGGGGGAGGATTCGCCCGCCATCGGCGTGCCGACGATGCAGGGCAGGCTCTCGCGTCCCTGCTTCACCGTCGCCTCGCGCGTGGCGCGCACGGAGGCCAGCGCCACCACGTCCACCTCGGCCCCAGCAAAGGCGGCGTGCTCGATGGCACCGTCGGCGAGGCGGCGCAGGATCGCCTCCAGCCGGTCGTGGCTGGTGTGGTGGAGATGGTCGGCCTTGGTGGCCGCGAACAGGATCTTCTGCACCTTGGGCCGGAAGATCGCCGAGAACCAGGAGTTGGTCCCGACCCGGAAGGCCGACAGCACCGAGGCCAGGGCGTTCTCCAGGTCCCGCACCGCCTGCGGCCCGGCATTGAAGGCGGCGAGCGCGTCGACCAGCACGATCTGCCGGTCGAGCCGGGCGAAATGCTCGGTGAAGAAGGGCCGGATCACCTTGTGCTTGTAGGCCTCGAATCGCCGCTCCATCATCGCATGCAGCGAGCCGGCCTCCGGCTTCGCACCCTCGGCGAGGTCGAGCGGCGCGAAGGTCAGGGCCGGCGAGCCCTCAAGGTCGCCGGGCATGAGGAAACGGCCGGGCGGCAGCGTCGACAGGGCGAAGCGCGCATCGCGCCCGGCCTTGAGATAGGCGGTGAAGAGCTGGGCGGCGACGCGCGCCGCGCCTTCGTCCGCCGGCCCTTCCGGCACGAGGCCCGCCAGATGGGCATGCCAATCGGTGGCGAGGGCGAGGCGCGAGCCGCCGCGGCTGGCGGCCAGGGTCTCGGCCGACCACTCGGCATAGGCTTTCTGCAGGAGCGGCAGGTCGAGCAGCCATTCGCCGGGATAATCGACGATGTCGAGCGTCAGGGTCGACATGGAGGAGCCGAAGCGGCGAGCCGACTGGAACTCGATCACCAGCCGCAGCTCGGAAATCTGCCGGGTCGAATCCGGCCAGCGCCGGTCCGGGCCGGTGAGATCGGCCAGATGCACCTCGTAGTCGAAGCGCGGCACCGTGTCGTCGGGCTGGGGCGACAGGGAAGCACGGGCGATTCGCCCCTCCGCCTGCGCCCGGAACACCGGCAGCCGCCCTCCCTCGACCAGGGCCTGCACCATGGCGGTGATGAACACGGTCTTGCCGGCACGCGACAGGCCGGTGACGCCGAGGCGGACGGTGGGATGGAGCGTGCCCGCCGCATAGTCGGCGATGCTCCTGGCCGCGATCCAGGCCTCGTCGACAAGGGAACTCCAACTGGGCATCGGGCGATGCTCATCCTCTCAGAAACGCTCGGACAGGACGCCATATGGCGATGCCGGCCGGATTGTGCGAGGCATGAACCGCGCCGCCGCCTTCATCCGGCGGCCGGCAGCGACAGTCAACCGGCCGTATCGGCCGCAGCGCGGTCCCGACCGGCCAGGGCGGCGCGCATCTCGGCGAGATGGCGGGCATTGTTGAGGAGGAGCTCGCGCATCACCGCCCGGGCCTCGGCGGCATCGCGGCGATGCACGGCCTCGGCCACCCGGCGATGCTCGCCCAGATATTGCGGAATGTCCTGCTTCACCTTGATCGCAAGGGCGAAATTGGCCTGCAGCACCACGGCGACCGTCCGCACCAGGCTGAGCAGCAGCTTGTTGTGGGTCGCCTCGAACAGGCGCTGATGGAACAGGATGTCGGCCTCCACCGCCCGGGCCTCGTCGTTCGCCCGCTCCTCCATCTGCTCCAGCGCCTCGAAGATGCGCAACGTCTCCGTCACGCCGGCGCATTCGGCGGCCAGCGCCGCCGCCTCCGGCTCGATGATCAGGCGCAGGGCGCTGAGCTCGTCGACCAGCTCGTCGCGCTTGGCCGGGTTCTCCAGGGTCCAGGCAATGATCTCATGGTCGAGATGGTTCCAGTCGGACGCGCCGAGCACGGTGGTGCCGGCGCGGCGCTCGGTGCGCAGCAGTTGCTTCTCGCCGAGCACCTTCACCGCCTCGCGCACGACATTGCGGCCGACGCCGTAGCGCGCGGCGAGCTCCGCCTCGACGGGCAGCACCGTTCCGGCGGGAATCTCGCCGAAGACGATGCTTCGCCCGATCGCCTCGATGGTCCGGTGCAGCAGCGAGCCCGCCCGCTGCTTCGTCCCGGCCCTGCCCGCTCCGCCCGGTGCGGTGGCCCGCCTGCCCCGCGCCATGGTCAGGCTCCCGCGGCCGCGGCGGCCGCCCCGGACGGCTCGCCGCGGATGATCGCCACCGCCCGGTCGCCCATGGCCAGCGCCGGCGCATTGGTGTTGCCCGAGGGAATCAGCGGCATGGCCGAGCAGTCGATGACGCGCAGGCGCTCGACGCCGCGCACCCGCAGCCTGGTGTCGAGCACCGCCATGGCGTCGCCCTCCGGTCCCATGCGCGCGGTGCCGACCGGATGGTAGTTGGTCTTGACCGTCTTGTTGCAGAACCTGCGCAACGCCTCGTCGCTTTCGGCCTCGGCGCCGGGCAGCATCTCGTGCGCGATCAGGCCGGCCGCCGGCTTCGTCGCCAGCAGCCGGCGGGCGAAGCGCATGGAGGCGATGGTCAGGCGCAGGTCGTCGGGGTCGCCGAAGAAGTTGGAGTTCACCAGCGGCTTGTCCATCGGGTCGGCCGAGCGCAGCCGCACCGTGCCGCGCGCCTTGGGGCGCAGCAGGCAGGAGGTGAGCGTCACGCCGTGGGTCGGCTTCTGGTCGGTGACGTCCCGGTCGAGATAGACGATCGGAGCGCAGTAGAGCTGGATGGTCGGCCGCTCGCCGCCGTCCGGATCGTAGAAGGCGCAGCAGTCGACGCCGATGGTGGTGACGGGACCGGAACCGAACAGGAGATATTGCAGGCCGTTGCGCAGCATGCGCCAGCCGCGATCCTCGCCGAAATAGCCGGCCGACCGCTTGGTGGTGGCGGCGATCACCGGAACCTCATGATGGTCCTGCAGGTTCGAGCCGACGCCGGGCAGGTCGGCCACCACGCCGATGCCGTGCCCGGCGAGATGCTCGGCCGGGCCGAGCCCGGACAGCATCAGGAGCTTGGCGGTGTTGTAGGTGCCGGCGGCGACCAGCACCTCCTCGGCCGCCCGGGCCTGCACCACCTGGCCCCGGCGGACATATTCGACGCCGACGGCCCGGCTCCCCTCGAACAGGATGCGCGTCACCAGCGCTCCGGTCTCGACGGTCAGGCGCGGGTCGGCGCGCACCTGCGACAGGAAGGCCCGCACCGCGTCGCAGCGTTCCAGCCGCCCGGAAGGGCCGGGGCCGAAGGTGTTCTGCATCGGCCCGACCCCGGCCTGGACCGCGCCGTTGAAGTCGGGATTGTAGGGGATGCCGCAGCCCTGGGCCGCCAGCACGAAGGCGCGGGACATCTCGGCCATGTAGCCGGGGTCGCAGACCTGCAGCGGCCCGCCAATGCCGTGATAGGCGTCGTTGAGCCGGCTGTTGCCCTCCATGCCGCGGAAGCTCTTCAGCATGTCGGCATAGGACCAGCCGGAATTGCCACCGAGAAAGGCGTCCCAGCCATCATAGTCCTGGCGCTGGCCGCGCATGTAGACCATGGCGTTGACGGCGCTGCCGCCGCCGAGCACCCGGGCCTGCGGCACGATCGGGGTGCGGCCGTCGAGCTGGGGCTGCGGCACGGCCGGGTGCATCTCCAGGAACTTGTCGCGCGCGAGGTACTTCATGTAGCCGGCCGGCATGCGCATCAGCCAGTCGTACTCGGCCGGGCCGCGCTCGATCAGGAGGACGCGGGCGCCGTGGTCGCGCACGAGGCGCGTCGCCGCCACGCAGGCGGAGGAGCCGCCGCCGGCGACGATGTAGTCGAACGTCATGAGCTCTTGTCCGTCTGGGTCGGGCGGATGCGCCGCTCGGTGGCGGAGTCGAACAGGAAAATCTTCCGTCTGTCCAGCGTGAGGCCGACGCCCTCGTCGATCGCGGGGCGCCAGGAGACGTCGGCCAGGGCGGTGACGTGGGCCTCGCCCACCGACACCGTCACCTGCAGGCCGGAACCGGTGTATTCGGTGGAGAACACCCGGCCCTGGACGTCGGCGGTCCCGGGCGGCGCCAGCGTCACATGGTCGGGCCGGATGCCGAGGACGACGGCGCCGGACGCTCCCTGCCCCAGGCCGTCGATCCGCACCGCCTCATTGGCGAAGACGCCGGCCTCGAGCCTGCCGGCGAGGAAGTTCATCGGCGGCGAGCCGATGAAGCGGGCGACGAACAGCGCGGCCGGATCGTCGTAGATCTGTTCGGGCCGGCCGAGCTGCACCACCGCGCCCTTGTTCATCACCGCGACGCGGGTGGCGAGGGTCATCGCCTCGATCTGGTCGTGGGTAACGTAGATCGTCGTGGTCTCGAGCTCGTGATGGAGATGCTTGAGCTCGGCGCGCATCGACACGCGCAGGATCGCATCGAGGTTGGAGAGCGGCTCGTCCATCAGGAACAGGTTGGGCGTGCGCACGATCGCCCGCGCCAGGGCGACGCGCTGGCGCTGCCCGCCCGACAGGGCCTTGGGACGGCGGTCGAGCAGCCCCTCCAGATGCACCTTGGCGGCCGCGGCCTCGACCCGGCGCCGGCGTTCGACATCCGGCACGCCGCGCAGCCGCAGGGGATAGGCGATGTTCTCCCCCACCGTGAAGTGCGGATAGAGGCCGTAGTTCTGGAACACCATGGCGATGTCCCGGTCGCGGGCGGGACGGTCGTTCACGCGCTCGCCGCCGATCAGGATGTCGCCGGCGCTGACCGGCTCCAGGCCGGCGACCATGCGCATCGTCGTGGTCTTGCCGCAGCCCGACGGCCCGAGCAGGACCAGGAACTCACGGTCGCCGATCTCCAGGTCGAGGTTGTGGACGGCCGTGAAGCCGCCCCAGCGCTTCTCCACCCCGCGCAACGCGACATCGACCATGCCGTTCTCCCGTCCCCTCGGCGTGCGTGCTGCAGGCCGAACGAAACGCCGCAGGGCCGCCTTGACTTCTCAATCGAATAAGTCCCATTCTCAAAGTCGTCAAATCCCATTTATTCGAAAATCCCGATCGGTCCCCGCCGCAGCGCCGGCGCCCCGGTCGCCGAACCCGACGAGCCGCGGCGGCGAACGCCGGGCCGAGAACAACTGGAGGAAAGACATGTCCAAGCTTCACGGCCCGGCCGGCACGGGCGCCTTCCACCTGCCGATCGACCGCCGCAGCCTGCTGCGCGCCACGGCGATCCTCGCGGGGGCCGGCCTCATCGGCGTGTCGGGCAAGCCGGTCTGGGCCGCGGACGTGTTCGAGGAGATGAAGCCGCAATGGACCGCGGCGAAGATCGACTGGCAGCAGCAGAAGGGCCGCAAGCTGGTGCTCGGCGCCGAGCAGCATCCCTGGACCAGCGCCATCACGCCGCTGCTGCCGCACTTCACCCGCCTCACCGGCATCGAGGTCGAGGTGCAGCCGCAGTCGGAGAGCGAGTACACGGCGCAGCTGCCGATCAAGCTCGGCGCCTCCAGCCCGACGCCGGACGTCTACATGGTCTGGGCCGTCGGCCAGGCGATCCAGGCCGGCTGGCTCGAGCCGCTGGACGCCTACATGGCCGACAAGGCCCTGATCGATCTCGACTGGTGGGACGACGCCGACATCTTCGGGTCGGCCCGGGAATTCCAGAAATGGTCCGACGGCAAGCAGTACCTGATGGCGATCACCGCCGAGTCGGAGATCCTGTTCATGAACGGCTCCATGTTTGAGGCCAAGGGCCTCAAGCCGCCGGCGACCATGGACCAGCTCCTGGAAACCGCCAAGGCGCTGAAGACCGATGACGCCGCCGGCATCGCGCTGCGGGCCAAGTCGACCGGCGACAGCACCTGGCCGGTCGGCGGCTTCATCTTCAGCCACGGCGGCGCGATCATCGACCTCGACGGCAAGGTGGCGCTCAACCGGCCCGAGGCCGTCGCCGGCGTCGACACGTACGGCCGGCTGCTGCGCGAGGCCGGGCCGGTCGGCATCAGCAGCTACCAGTGGACGGAGTGCCTCAACGACTTCATGGCCGGTGCCCTCGGCATGGGCTGCGACTCCAGCAACTTCGCCACCGACATCGCCGATCCGAAGAAGAGCCAGGTCGCCGGGCACGCGGTCTACGCCATGATGCCCAAGGCCGGCGACAGGCCGGTGAAGCCGAACATGTGGCACTGGACCGCCGGCATCAATTCCCGCTCGCAGAACAAGGAGGCCGCCTTCCTGTTCCTGCAATGGGCGAACTCGAAGACGACCGCCCAGCTCGCCGCCGCCAGCGGCCTGGCGACGCCGCGCGCCTCGGCCTGGGCGTCGAGCGCCTTCAAGGACCGGTTCGGCGCCGATGCGGCGACCGCCGCGCTGGACAGCCTGAAGGCGGGCGACGGCGCCCTGTTCAAGGCGACATGGTTCCACCCCAAGGGCCCGCAGATCCTCGACGCCCTCGCCATCGCGGTGAACCAGACCGCCACCGGCGCCTCCGACGCCCAGGCGGCGCTCGACGCCGCCGCCGCGACGATCCGGAAGGTCCTCGGCTGAGGATGCCCGAGGGGAGGCCGCCGCCTCCCCGCTCCGGCACGGGGAAGCCTCCTCCCCGTCGCCGACCCGCGAGACATCCGCATGGCCACGACCGCCGCCCGCGACCGCAACCGCTTCATCCTGCTGATGCTGACCCCGGCGACGCTGCTGCTCGCCGGCCTCACCCTGCTGCCCTTCGTGGTCAGCATCGTGTTCTCGCTGACCGACTATTCGCTGACCGCGCCCGGCGCCGCGGTCTTCGTCGGCCTGCACAACTATCTCACGCTGTTCTCCAGCACCGAGTTCTGGAACGCGCTCAAGATCACCACCCTGTTCACCGTCATCGCCGTGGCGGTGCAGTTGCTGCTCGGCGTCGGCATCGCGGTGCTGCTGCACCATGAGACGCGGGCGGTGCCGGCGCTGCGGCTGATCTACCTGCTGCCGCTCGCCATCACCCCGGTCGCCGCGGTGTTCACCTTCCGCATCATGTTCAATCCGACGCTCGGCGTGTTCAACCATCTCCTGCGCCTCGTCGGGCTGCCGCCGCAGGACTGGCTCGGCTCGCCGGGCATGGCCCTGCTGTCGCTGATCCTGGTCGACACCTGGCAATGGGCGCCGTTCATCCTGCTGATCGCCGCCGGCGGGCTCGCCGCCATGGACGAGGAGCCGCTGGAGGCCGCCGCCATGGACGGAGCCGGCCCGGTGGCGGTCCTGTTCCACCATGTGCTGCCGATGCTGTTTCCCTACCTCGCCGTCGCGGTGGTGTTCCGCGCCATCGACGCCTTCAAGACCTTCGACATCATCTTCGTGCTGACCGGCGGCGGCCCCGGGATCGCCACGCGCACGCTGAACCTGCTGGCCTACAAGAACGGCATCGAGTTCCTGTCCATGGGCTATGCCGCCGCCCTCGCGATCGTCATGCTGGCGCTCACCCTGGCCGCCAGCCAGGCGTTCCTGCGGCGCGCCAACCTGTTCCGGCCGAAGGCAGCCCTATGAGCGAGATACCGATCCCGCCCGGATCGCGGCGTCAGTCCCTGCCGCCGCTTTCGCCCGGCCGACGAGCCGCGCGCAGGGCCGCGCCATGGCTGCGGCGGGCGGTGCTGTGGGCCTTCGCGCTGTGGTGCCTGTTCCCGATCTACTGGCTCGTCACCATGAGCCTCAAGCAGCAGGTGGATGCCATCGCCCGCCCGCCGCGCTTCCTGTTCCGGCCGATCTGGGACAACTACCTCGCCGTCCTGTCGAACGGCGACGTCTGGCTCTACTTCCAGAACTCGCTGGTGGTGGCGCTGGCCTCGACGGCGCTCACCCTGCTGCTCGGCGTGCCGATCGCCTATGTGCTGGCGCGCTACCGCTTCTTCGGCAATGCCGATTACGGCTTCTGGATCCTGTCGACGCGGATGACGCCACCGGTGGCGATGCTGATCCCCTTCTTCGTGCTCTATGTCCGCACCGGCCTGATCGGCACCTATGCCGGCCTGGTGATCGCGCATGTGGCGATCAACATCTCCATCGTCGTCTGGCTGATGAAGGGGTTCTTCGAGGATCTTCCGTCGGAACTGGAGGAAGCCGCCTTCATGGACGGAGCGACGCCCTTCCAGGCCTTCCGCCAGATCTGCCTGCCGGTGGCCCTGCCCGGCATCGCCGCCGTGGCGATCCTCGCTTTCCTGTTCTCCTGGAACGAGTTCCTGTTCACCTTGGTGCTCGGCGACCGCATCCGCACCGTGCCAGTCGGCCTCTACAGCTTCGTCGGCTACCAGCAGATCGACTGGGGCGGGCTCTCGGCCGCCGCCGTGGTGATGCTGGCACCCGTGCTCGCCTTCGTCTTCGTGTTCCAGCGCCAGCTGGTGCGCGGCCTGACCCTCGGAGCCGTCAAGTGACCCCTGCCTCGACCACCCCGCCCGCCAGGCTCCACGGCATCCACGCCGTGCTCTATGCCTTCTTCGACGGGGACGAGCGCCTGGACCGCGCCGCCATGCGACGGCAGGTCGATCTCTGCCTCGGCGCGGGTGTCGCCGGCATCACGGCGCTCGGCCTCGCCACCGAGGTCGCCAAGCTCGGCTTCGACGAGCGGCGGATGCTGATGGACTGGGTCGCCGAGGACGTGGCCGGCCGGGCGCCCGTCGGCTTCACCATCCTCGGCCAGTCCGTCGCCGAGCAGGTCGCCATGGTCCGCGCGGCCGAGGCCGCCGGGGCCGACTGGGTGATCCTGCAGCCGCCGTCGACGGGCAGCTACGGCGCCGGCGAATATCTCGGCTTCTTCAGCCGGGTGATCGGGGCCACCGCCCTGCCGGTGGCGCTGCAGAACGCCCCGCAATATCTCGGCCGCGGCCTGACCGCCGACGATATCGCCGTCCTGCTCGATCGGCATTCCAACATGAGCCTGATCAAGGCCGAGGCTTCGGCGGTCGAGATCGCCGGACTGATCGAGCGCACGGGCGGGCGCCTCGGGGTGTTCAACGGCCGTGGCGGCATGGAGCTGACCGACAATCTTCGCGCCGGGGTGAGCGGCTTCATCCTGGCTCCGGACGCCATCGACCACACCCTCGCTGCCATGGCCCGCCATGAGGCCGGCGACGAGGCCGGCGCCGTGGCCGCCTATGCGCGGGCCGCCCCGGCCATCCTGTTCGTCATGCAGTCGATCGAGACGCTGATCTGCTACGGCAAGCGACTGTTCGCCGCCCGCGCCGGCCTCACCGTATACGACCGGGCGCCGGCGCAGCGCCCGACCGCCTTCGGCCTCGACTGCGTCGCGCGCCATGCCGCCGCGCTCGGCCCGTTTCCAACTCCGGAAGGACGCTGATGTCTTCTTCACGCAAGCTCCGCTCGCAGGCCTGGTTCGGCGGGCTCGACAAGGACGGCTTCATCCATCGCAGCTGGATGAAGAACCAGGGACATCCCGACGAGATGTTCGACGGGCGCCCGGTGATCGGCATCTGCAACACCGCCTCCGACCTCACCCCCTGCAACACCCATTTCCGCGGCCTGGTCGAGCATGTGAAGCGCGGCGTCTACGAGGCCGGCGGCTTTCCGGTGGAATTCCCGGTCTTCTCCTGCGGGGAATCGAACCTGCGGCCGACGGCCATGTTCTTCCGCAACCTCGCCTCGATGGACGTGGAGGAGGCGATCCGCGGCAATCCGATCGACGGCGTGGTGCTGCTGTGCGGCTGCGACAAGACCACCCCGTCCCTGGTGATGGGCGCGGCGAGCTGCGACCTGCCGACGATCGTGCTCTCCGGCGGCCCGATGCTCAACGGGCATTATCGCGGCCGCACCGTCGGCTCAGGCACGGATGTTTGGAAACTGTCCGAGGACGTGCGGGCCGGCGCCATCTCGCTCAATGCCTTCATGGCGGCGGAAAGCGCCATGTCGCGGTCGGCCGGCCACTGCATGACCATGGGCACCGCCTCGACCATGGCCACCATGGTGGAGGCGCTCGGTCTCGCCTTGCCCGGCAACGCAGCCCTGCCCGCCGTCGACGCCGGCCGGGCGCGCATGGCCCATCTCGTCGGGCGCCGGGCGGTCGCCATGGTGCACGAGGACCTCAGGCTGTCGCGCATCCTGACCCGCCAGGCCTTCGCCAACGCCATCCGGGTCAACGGCGCGGTCGGCGGCTCGACCAACGCGGTCGTGCACCTCCTGGCCATCGCCGGGCGCATCGGCGTCGACCTCGGCCTCGAGGACTGGGATGCGCTCGGCCGCGACGTGCCCTGCCTGCTCGACCTCATGCCGTCCGGCCGCTTCCTGATGGAGGATTTCTGCTATGCCGGCGGCGTGCCGGCGCTGATGACGCGCATCGCCGACCTGCTGCACCTCGACGCCCTGACCGTGACCGGCGAGACGCTCGGCGCCAACATCCGCGAGGCCGAGGTGTTCGACGAGGCGGTGATCCGCCCGCGCGACAATCCGCTGACGCCCCAGGGCGGCATCGCCGTGCTGCGCGGCAACCTGGCGCCGCAGGGCGCCATCCTCAAGCCCTCGGCCGCGACGCCGGCGCTGATGCGCCACCGCGGCCGCGCCGTGGTGTTCGAGGACATCGACGACTACAAGGCGCGCGTCGACGACCCCGGCCTCGACATCGACGAGAGCTGCGTCATGGTGCTGAAGAACTGCGGGCCGAAGGGCTATCCCGGCATGGCCGAGGTCGGCAACATGGCGCTGCCGCGCAAGGTCCTGGAGAAGGGCGTGCGCGACATGGTGCGGATCTCCGACGCGCGCATGAGCGGCACGGCCTTCGGCACGGTGGTGCTGCACACCGCGCCCGAGGCGGCGGTCGGCGGGCCGCTGGCCCTGGTGCGCGACGGCGACATGATCGTGCTCGACGTCGAGGCCCGGCGGCTGCAGCTGGAGGTCTCCGACGGCGAGCTCGCCCGCCGCCGGGCCGAGTGGCACCCGCCGCAAGCGGCGGCGGACGGCGGCTACCGCAAGCTCTATGTCGACCATGTGCTGCAGGCCGACCGGGGCGCCGACCTCGATTTCCTGGTCGGCTGCCGGGGCGCGGCCGTGCCGCGCGAAAGCCACTGAACGGGCGGTCAGTCCAGGTCGCGCGGTGTCAGGAACAGCGCCAGGCGGCCCCGCCCCTGGCCGACCTCGGCCCAGCCGCCGTCGTCGAACTCGATGACGGCGAGCGCCGCCGTCGGAAACTTCTCGCCGAGACGGTCGCGCAGGCGCTCCGCCCCGCCGCCGATGACATAGGTCGCCACCATCTCCAGGCCGGGATTGTGGCCGACGACCAGCAGCGTCGCCACCGTGTCGTCGATCGAGCGGATCAGGGCCAGAATGGCCTTGGGGTCGGCCTCGTAGATCGAATCCTCGAAGCGGTGCGGCACCTCGCCGAGATGCGGGGCGACGAGGTCCCAGGTCTCGCGGGTGCGCTGGGCCGTGGAGATCACGGCGAAGTCCGGCTGGAGCCGGCGCAGCGCCATCTCCTCGCCCATGTGCGGCGCATCGTGGCGGCCGCGCGGGCCGAGGGGGCGCTCACGGTCGGAAGCACCTTTCGGCCAATCCGATTTGGCGTGGCGCAGAAGAAGAAGCCGGCGCATGAATGCCTTTCCGCTACCTGTTGGCGAGCGCCAGGATTTCCGGACGATACTCGAAATGCATGGTGTCGTAATGATACCATTTGCCGCCCCAGATGAAGCCGTGCTTCTCGAAAACCCGCACGATCTCCATCGGGATCCGGTTCCTGTACGCCACCTGATCGGTCTCGGCCTTGCCCCCGCTCCAGCGCCAATAGTCGGCGAACTTCACGTTGATGTCGATGGCTGCGGCATAGGCGTGCATGCTCATCCGGCCGGTGCCGGCGACGACGCGGCAATTGTAGGTTCCGGCCGAGGGCTTGAGATAGGCGTGGAATTTCTCGGGCAGCGCCTCCAGCTCGCGCGAGACCGCCTCCAGCTTCCCGGCGACGCCGTTGGCCGTCGCGACCTGCAGCGAGCCGCCCTTGAGATGCGGCAGCCAGGCGATGGTGCGCAGCTTGACGCCCCCCTTGCGGCAATCGCCGTACATGGCGTCGAACAGGGCCTTGTTGCGGGCGCGCCCGGGGTCGTCCTCCGGCCCGGTCGGAGGACGCGCGGGCGTGGCCGCCGGGTAGGTCGCGGCGAACATGTCGTCGATGTCGGCGTCGTCAAGGCGCTGCTCCGGCGTCTTGGCGCCCTTGCCGTCGGAGATCGGGATGCGCTGCCCGCTCCTGAGGATGAGATCCCTGGCGTCGTAGCCGGCTATGAAGTCGGGATAGGCGGCGACCAGTGCGTCGAGCGCCGGATCCGCCGCGGCCGGGGCGACCGCGAGAAGCAGGAGAGCGCCGGCGAGGGCGAGGCTCTTCATTGCGCGCTCTCCGCCTTCTGGATCAGCGCGACGTTGGCCTTCTCCAACGGCGTGAGCTGAACGTCCCAGGTGTAGGGCTGGTACCAGGAGAACTGCTCGAAATAGGCGCGCAGCTGCGCATCCTTCATGAAGCGACCCTTGCGGGCGAAGATCTCGTTGCGGGCGACGCGCAGCTGCGCGGCGCTGAGGCCGGCGACATCGTCCCAGGTCAGGCGGCGGCGGCTGGAATCGGCCAACACGAACTGGCCCGCCGCCGGCTGCTGCCTGCGAGGCGCCTCCGGCATCGGGATCGCCGGCGGCTCGGGATCGAGCGCCGCCTGCTGCTGCGGCGGGGGCTCCGGCGGCGCAACGGGCTGCTGCTGCGCGACGGGTTCCTGCGCCGCCGGCCTGGGCTGGCTCACGACCTTGACCTGGCCGGGCGAAGCGGCGGCGCCCGACATGGCGAAGGAGCCGATGATCGCTTCTTCGACCCACGGGCGCTGGGCGCCCTGGGTGTCGCGGTCGACGTCGGCGCGCACTTCGCCGAACATCTGGCGGATGTCGAGGTTCGGCGTCTCGATATGGGCCAGCAGCGCCTGGGTGAAGGGCGAGTTGCGGCCGGTTCCGTCCTGGGCCACGGAGCCGGGCGCGGTCGAGTAGGCGATCAGCGTGCCGCTGGCGGAGGGGTCGAGCTCGATGCGGGCGAGGCCGCGCGTGCCGCCGCCGCGCACCAGCTGGCGCGCCAGCGGATTGTCGCGGCAGGCATCCAGGATCATGATCTGCACCTTGGGCGAAGCGCCGTCGACGAGCTCGCGCAGCTTGCGCAGCGACAGTGCCTGGGTGTCGAGGTCGAGCTCGTCGGTGATCCTGGCCGAGACCGGCAGCAGGTAGTTGTCGCCCTTCACCTGCACGCCGTGACCGGAATAGAACACCAGCGCGCTGTCGGCGTGATCCGCATCGCGCAGGAAGCCGCGCAGGCCGTCGTTCATCGCCTTGAGGTCGCCGTCGACGATCAGCGTCACGGAATAACCGATGCGCTGCAGGGCGGCGGCCATGTCGGACGCGTCGTTGACCGGATTGGCCAGCCGCGTGACGTTCTGATAGGCGGCGTTGCCGATCACCAGGGCCGCCTTGGTCGCGGCCTCTGCCCCGCCGGCCAGCACGGCCACGGCGAATGCGAGGACGAAGCGAAGGGCTGTGCGCGGCATGGCAGGCTCCGTCGGGACAAATCCTGCGCCTGTCTTTATCATCGCCCCCCGGGCCGGGGAACGCGCGAAAAGGCACAAGGCTGCAGCGCCCGTCCCTCAAGCCTCGTCCTGCCAGATGCGGATGGAGCGGATCTGGAACAGCGCCGGCAGGGCCGCCCCGTCGATCTTGCCGCCCCAGGACCCGCCGAGCGCCAGGTTGATGCGCAGATGCATCGGCTGGCGCAGCGGGTCGAAGCCGTCCTTGCGTCCCTCGCCGGGGTCCATGGTCAGGACCGTCCGGCCGTCGACGGCGATCGACAGCGCGTCCCGCCGCCAGTCAAGGCGATAGGCGTGGAAATCCGCGGTAAGGTCGGGGATAGCGGTCTCCGCCTGCCAGTGGCGCAGATCGGCCAGCGACGGCCCGGCATGGACGGCCGAGAACACCCGATCCGGCGAAATGCCGACAGCCTCCATGACGTCGATCTCGCGATAGGGCACGCCGACCTCGTTGACCAGCCAGATCGCCGGCCAGGTGCCGAGCCCGGCCGGGATGCGGGCGACGACCTCGAAGGCGCCATAGAGGAAGGGGCGGCGCGACAGGATGCTGCCGGAGGTGAAGTCGGCAAACTCCGTCGTCCGCGTCCAATCGCCGCCGGAGGGGTCGAAGGCGGCGTTGCGGAGCCGCTCGGCCCTGCCCTCCAGCACCAGCGCGCCGTCGCGCACGAAGACATTGTCCGGCTGGTAGTATTGTTCCTCGCGATTGCGGAAGAAGCCGGTCTCCAGCATCCAGAAGCCGAGGTCGAGCCATTGCCCGCGCGAGAAGTCCTCGGCGTGCACCAGGCGCCCGGCGCCGGCGGCAGCCGCGGGCGCGCCGAGCAGTGCCGCTGCGGCCAGATGCAGTCCCTGTCTGCGGGAAAGGCGGACCATGTCTCGACACCTCCGGCCGGATCGACTGGCGGCGGAGACGCCGACGCTCCAGCGCATACACCGCCGCCGCGAAGGCCGCCACCCTCTCCGCGGCGATTGACGGCGATGTGACCGGGCCGGACAGGCTCTCCCGGCCCCGCCTGCGACGCTTTGCCGACGCCGGCCGATCCGCTACCAAGATCGGGCGATGAGTCTCCCCCGCCCCACATCCTGGTACGAAGCCTCCAGCGTTCCGCGTATCGAGAGACCGGAACTTGACTTCGCCACGGATGCGGATGTCTGCGTCGTCGGCGGCGGGCTGGCCGGCCTGACGGTGGCGCGGCAGCTTGCGCGCAAGGGCTGGGACGTGGTGCTGGTCGAGGCGGACCGCATAGCCGCCGGCGCCTCGGGGCGGAACGGCGGCCTGGTGCAGGGCGGCTTCGCCATGGAGCCGGCGGAGATCGAGCGGCGCGTCGGGGTCGACCACACCCGGGCGCTGCAGGCCCTCGCCCGCGAAGGCATGGCCCATATCCGCCACGTCGTCGAGACCCAGCGCATGCCGGGCGTCGCGCTCACGCCCGGCGTGCTGACGGCGGTGCGTCACACCGCCGGGCTCGACGCCTTCCGGGCCGAGACGGAGCGCGCGGCGAGGCTCTATGGCGGGACGCCGCTGTTCTGGTCGCGCGAGAAGGTGCGGGAGGCCCTGGGCTCGGACGCCTTCCATGCCGGCTTCTACGACACCCAGTCCTTTCACATTCACCCGCTGAACTATGGGCTCGGCCTCGCCGCCGACGCGGCCAGGGCGGGCGCCCGGCTCTACGAGCGCACGCCGGCCCTCGACCTCGACCTGCGCTCGATCCGCCGCATCGTGCGCACGCCAAGGGGATCGGTACGCTGCAACCGCATCGTGCTGTGCGGCTCGACCACCCTGCCCGCCGGCGGGCAGGCGCGCGTCGCCGGCGCGGTGCTGCCGCTTTCCGGCTCGGTCGCCGTCACCGAGCCGCTCGGCGATCGCCTCGGCGAGGTCATTCGCTTCGCCGGAGCGGTGCGAGACACCCGGCGCGCCACCACCAGTTTCCGCATCGTCGACGGCTCGCGGCTGCTCTGGGGCGACCACCTGTCGGCAAGGAAGGGCACGCCGGCCGGCCTGGCAAGGGCGATGGCGCACGACATGGCGCGCACCTTCCCGTCCCTGAAGGGCGTGCGCGTCGAGCACGCCTGGTCCGGCGTCATGGCGGCCTCGCGCCACGGCATGCCCCAGATCGGCGAGGTGCAGCGCGACGTCTGGGTCGCCTCCGCCTTCGGCGGCCACGGCCTCAACACCACGGCCATGGCCGGGCTGGTGCTGGCTCGGGCGCTGATCGACCGCGACGACACCCATCGCCTGTTCACACCCTTCCCGTTCAGCGCCACATTCGGTCCGGCCGGGCGCCTGGCGGTCCGGGCAAGGTGCTGGTGGATGCGGATGAAGGACAGGCTCGACGAGCGGCAGGGCTGACCGGCCCGCCGAGCTGCGGCACTTGCGCTTTCGCACAGATTTCGCCTTGCCCTTGCCCAACTCTGTCGATCGACTCGACAGCCCGGTGCGAGCGGTGACGGTGGCCCGCAGAGCACAGTCCGGCAAGGAGTGCCGGAGGCCGCCGGCCAGCTGTCGACAGAGCCATCCGGAGAAGGCATCATGCCGGAAATGTCACTCGCACCGGGAAAGGGGGCGATGCTCCCAGGGGTTTTGCGCCTGTCGGCGCGCTTTGCAACGTTCGTCGGCGCGAGCGCCGTCGCGGCCGGCCTGGCATGGCAGCCGGCGATGGCGGCGCGTGCGGATACCGCGCCGATGAGCTTCTCGATCCTGACCTCGGGCAGCGACTGCCCCGGCTGCGTGGTGATCAATGCCCGGGGCGAGATCATGGACGAGACGGCGAAGGAGTTCGCCGTGTTCATCGCCGAGAACCGCCTGAAGGGCCTGCTGCCGAAGGACACGCGCGGCAGCGGCACGGCCGCCAAGCCGGCGGCCCGGGTGGTTGTCGCCTTCGAATCCATCGGCGGCAAGGTCGTCCCCGCCCTGATCATGGGCCGGCGTATCCGCCAGCTCGGCTGGACCACCGTGGTCGGCCAGGGACGCAAGGCCGGCGAAGGCGTGGTCTTCGACACGGCCGGCTGCTATTCCGCCTGCTCGATGGTGATGCTCGGCGGCGTCGAGCGCTATGTGGTGCCGGGCTCGCGCGCCGGCGTGCACCAGTTCTCGCCCCAGTTCAGCGACGACGAGACTTTCAACGCCGCGGAGATGAACCAGGTCGTCCGCGACTATGGCCGCCAGGTCGTCAGCGTCTACGACTATGTCAAGGACATGGGCGTCGACATCTCCTTCTTCATCACCACGCTGCGCACGCCCTTCACCAGCATGGACACCATGCCGGAAAGCCGCTGGACCGAGGTCGGCTTCGTCACCGGCCTGCTGCCGCCGGACAAGACCGCGACCGCCGCCGCGCTGCTGCGCAATGCCCCGGCCGCGCAGGTCGCCCGGCAGCCCCAGCCGCGCGAGGAGGCTGCCCCCTCCCCGCAGCCGATCGCGCTGCCGACGGCCATGGCCCCCACGGTTCCCGCCGAGGGCGTGTGGACGGTGCAGCACCAGGCCGAAGGCCTGGCCTCGGCCCGCTTCACCGATGCCGAGCTGTCGCTGTCGCTCGCCTGCGTGAAGACGGACTCGGCCAAGCTCGAAGTGACGTTCAAGGCGCTCGATCCGCTCGACCTCGAGCACGTCCGCGCCGCCGCCTTCTCGGCCAAGCGCCTGCGCCTGGCCGAACGCGAGATCGCGATCACCGCCGTCGCCGCGCCTGGGCGGGGCGAGCAGGGCCTCGCCGTGCAGCTCGGCGACAGCGACCTGAAGGCCCTGCAGCGCCCCGGCCCGCTCACCTTCACCGTGCTCGACCGCTCGGGCCAGCCGGCCATCCCCGCCGCCTCGATCGACAGCAAGGGCGCTGCCGAAGCCGTCTCCAACGTGATGGCGACCTGCCGCGGCGCGTGAGGGCGCGGGCTGTCGCGACCGCAGCGGCTCACGGAAGCTCGGCCGGGGCGCCTGAGAATCACCCCCTTACCAGCAACCTGTCCGGCGAGAGCCAGAACGGCGGCAGGCATAGCGGCGCCGAGGACAGCGGCAGGATCGCCGGCTTCAGGTCGACGCCGATGGCCTCGCGTACGAAGGCCCGGCGGGCCTCGATCCGGGCATGGGCCTCGGGATGCCGGCGCCGCAGCTCCTCGCGCAGCGGCGCATCCGCCAGGGCGACGCTGTCGATGCAGACGAGGGCCCAGCCGGCCGGCAGCGGTGCCGGGCTGATATCGACCTGGAACAGGGCTCCCGAGCGGATCGCCTCGCCCGATCCCTTGCGGATCGGCGTGTGCATCCATTCGTCGTGGCCGGAAAGATGGCCGGGGTTGAGCACCGAGTGCAGGCCGGCGCCGGCGAGCACGGCCGTGACCCGCTCGAACACCTCGCCGCCGGCGGCACCGATGTCGGCGGCGGCATACCATTCCAGGATCGATTCCATATAGACCGAGGCGATCCGCAGGAACTCCGGGTCGCCGGTGTCGACGAGGCCGGCGCGCGCGGACAGGCCGCCCCAGTAGCTGGTCGCGGCGACGGCGCCGTCGCCGCGGCCGAAGCGCCGGGCCGTCGGGCTCTTCAGGCCGAGGACCGGCGAGGCCGCATTGCCCGACGTGACCATGACGTGGGCGTTCATCGGCTCGCCGGCATAGCCCATGCGGGAGGCCGCCTGCAGCTCGCTGTCGCCCTCGCGCAACCGGGCGAGGATGCGCCACATCGCCGCCGACCCGCGCGCGGCGCCCCATTCGGCCAGCGCGATCTGGTCGGCGTCGACCGCCGCCCGCAGGCCGGTGGCCGGATGCATCAGCACCGGCGTGGCGTCGGCGAGGCGGCCGGTCGGCCCGACGAGCCGCCGCAGGGCCTCGACCAGGAAGAAGGGCGCGAAGAAGCCCGGCTCGTCATGCTCCCACTCCCGCGGCTCGAAATATTTCCAGCCGACGATGCCGACGCTCGCCCCCCTGCCGATGCCGGCCTCCGCCAGCAGGGCCGTCAGGGTCGGGCGCGACGAACGGTCGAGCCCCATCAGGCTGAAGGAGGGGCACAGCACCACCTCCAGTCCCGGCAGGCCGGCCATTGCCGCATAGCCCTGGCATTCGATGCCGACGAGGAGGACGCGCCGTCCCGCCGGCCCCAGCAGCAGCAGCGCTTCCTCGAAACGCGGCTCGAAGCCCGACAGGAACATGATGTTGGCGAAGTGCTCGCGGTCGGCATGCACGGCCAGCCAGTCGCAGCCGGCCGCCTCGCAGGCACGCCGGCAGCGCGCCTCGTAGGTCGCGGCGGGAATGACCGGCTGTTCAAGCGGCAGGCCGAACTCGGGCACCGCCAGGGAGCGAAGCGTGATGGGCATATCTCGTCCGATGGTTTGATGGCTGGGCCGCCCGCCTTCAGGCGGCAGGCAGGACGCCGATGGTCGAAAGCGCGATGCGGCAGTCCAGCGCCTGCCCCGGTGTGAGAGCGGCCGTCTCCGAGCGCAGCGCCGCGACGATCTGCTCGCCGGTCGGCAGGCGCAGCACCAGCCGGTCGACCGGGCCGACGAAGGTGACGTCCATGACCGTCGCCCGGAAGCCGACCTCGCCGTCGGCCGCGGCTCCGGTGCGGATGTCCTCGGGGCGCGCCCAGACGGTGAGCGCGGCGCCCTCCCCGGCCGCCGCCGGGGCCTGGGTCGCGAAGCGCACGCCGAAGGCCTCGACCTCGCCGCCGCCGAGGCCTCGGCCGGCGACGAAGTTGTTCTCGCCGAGGAAGCCGGCGACGAAGCGGGTCGACGGCCGCTTGTAGAGGTCGCGTGGTCGACCGATCTCGACCATGCGGCCATGGTTGAAGACCGCGATGCGGTCCGACATGGCGATGGCTTCCTCCTGGTCGTGGGTGACATAGAGAAAGGTCACGCCCGTCTCGCGGTGCAGGCGCTTGAGCTCGCGCTGCATGGTCTCGCGCAGCATGCGGTCGAGCGCGGAGAGCGGCTCGTCGAGCAGCAGGATGCGCGGGCCGAAGGCGAGCGCGCGGGCGATCGCCACGCGCTGCTGCTGGCCGCCGGACAATTGCCGCGGCCGGCGGTCGGCCAGGCTGTCCAGGCCGACCAGCGCCAGCATCTCACCGACCTTGGCGGCGATGCGCGCCTTGTCCCATCTGCGGATCTGCAGGGGAAAGGCGATGTTGTCGGCGACGCTGAGATGCGGGAACAGCGCATAGCCCTGGAACACCAGGCCGAAGTCGCGGTCCTCGGGGTCGATGCCGGTGATGTCCTTGCCGTCCAGCCGGATGCTGCCCTTGCTCGGCGTGGTGAAGCCGGCAAGGGACATCAAGAGGGTTGTCTTGCCCGATCCCGAGGGACCCAGCAGGGTGACGAACTCCCCCGCCTCGACCGAGAGATCGATCCCGGTCAGGGCGACGGCGGCGCCGTAGGTCTTCTCGAGCTGGTCGACAACGAGGAAGGGCATGTCAGACGGCGTCCCGCACCAGCGGCGCCGTCGAGCAGTGGATGCCGCCGCCGCCGAGCTCCACCGGCTCGTAGCCGCAGGTGAGCACGGTGACGCCGGCCGCGTCCAGCCGGTCCGCCAGGCGCCGGGAATGGCTGCCGTGCATGATCACCCGCCCGGGCGCCACGGCCAGGCAGTTCAGCGACATGGCGCTGTCCTCCGGCGGCAGCTCGATCAGGCGGATGCCGCGCTTGGTCAGGTGCTCGATGAAGGGGAACGGCAGCTCGTTGATGTTGACGATGGCGGTCTCCACGTCGACCATGATGAAGGAGCCGTCGATGTGGATGCGGTAGCCGGGCATCGGCACCTTGATCAGCGTCACGCCCAGGCCCGACAGGATGGCCTCGACCTGGCGCACGCCTTCGGGATTGCAGGCGACGCTGACCGAGCACACGGCCGTCTTCTCGTCGATATAGGCGAAGCCGCCGCCCTCGAACACGGCCGAGCCGTGGATGGTGCCGAGGATCGGGCAGCCGGCCTTGGCGAGCGCCCGGGTGACCGGCAGTTCCTCGCCGCGGCGGACGCGGCGGGCGAGGCGCGTGACGATGGCGCCGCCCTTCACCCCGATGACGCTGTCGCGGGTGTAGATCTGCTTCATCGCGCCCGGCGCCGCCTGGTCGACCAGGACGACGTCGACGCCCTCGGCGCGCAGCATGCCGGTCAGTTCGTCATGGGCGCGCTGCATGGCGGCCAGATCCGGCAGGGTCTTGCCGATCCAGTACCAGCCCTTCTCGGGGTCGCCGAAGCCGCCGATCTCTGCCATCGGCTTGTCCTCGACCACCGACAGTTCCGGCCCCGGGCGATGCATCAGCACGGCGCGCAGGCGCCCGACATCGTTGGTGCAGCCCCAATGCCGCCCCCAGACCGCGGTCTGCTCCTCGGCGGTGTCGAAGGCCGGCTCGGGTACCGAGCCGAAGATGCTGAAGAACTTGTTCTCCCGGTATTCGTGCTCGCTCATGGCGGCGGTGGTCATGGCAGACTCCCTTCTTGGAACGGGTCCCGGCGGGCGGGTGTCGGGTTCACGGTTGCGGATGCCCGGCACCCCGGCCCTGCACGAGGGTGCGGGCGAGCAGCGCCAGGATGGTGAGGGCGAGCAGCACCGCGGCGATCGCCGCCAGGGCGGGATCGACCGCATCGGCGATGCTGGTCCAGATCCGGCGCGGCAGCGTGACGACGGCGCGCCCGGTGATGAACAGGGTGACGGTGATCTCGTCCCAGGAGACGATGAAGGCGAGGATCGCCCCGGCCGCGACGCCGGGCATGATGTTGGGCAGCACGATCTTGCCGAACACGGTCAGCGGCCGGGCGCCGAGGCTGCGCGCCGCCTGCACCAGGCGCTGGTCGAGGTTGGAGAGCGAGGCGCCGATGGCCAGGATGGTGAGCGGCAGCGCCAGTACCACATGCACCAGCACGACGCCGGTATAGCTGTCGAGCAGGGAGAGCCTCGCCCACAGCTTCACCATGCCGACGGCGTAGATGATCGGCGGCACGATCAGCGGCGACAGGAGGATCACCCGCATCAGCGACGGCCACCAGCCGCCGGCCGCCCAGGCGCCGACCGCGAAGCTCACCCCCAGCACAGTCGCCAGCAGGCTCGCCGCCAGGGCGATCACCGTGCTGGTCAGGATGCTCGGCAGCCAGCCGGTACCCCAGTCGAGCAGCGCCGCAAAATGCGCGGTCGACAGGCCCTCGCTCGGCAGAGACAGGTAGTCCCGGTCGGTAAGGGCGACGGGGACCACCACCAGCATCGGCAGGAAGAGGAAGCCGAGCAGGCTCCAGGCCAGCAGCCGCGGCAGATGGGCCTCGATGATCCGCCGCCCCCTCATTGCTGCGGCCTCGCGGAAAAGGCGGCCCGCAGGGCCGGGCTGCGCATGGCGATCGCCACCAGCGCACCGACCACCAGGAGCAGCGTGGTGGAGAGCGAGGTCGCCAAGTCCCAGCGCGCCGTGCTGGAGATCTGCACCGAGATGTATTCGGCCACCATCAGCGTCTTGCCGGCGCCGAGCAGGGCGGGCGTGACCAGGAAGCCGAGCGAGAAGACGAAGACGAACAGCGTCGTCAGCGCCAGGCCGGGCACGCTGAGCGGCAGCCAGACCCGTCTGAACACGGTGGCGGGACGCGCGCCCAGCGAACGGGCAGCCTGCATGATCCGCCTGTCGATGTCGGACAGGTTGGCGTAGAGCAGCAGGATGGCGAACGGCATCATGTAGTGGATCATGCCGACCGTGACGCCGAAGGTGTTGTAGACGAGGTCGAGCGGCGTGGCGATGACGCCGGCCTCGATCAGCGCGCTGTTGAGCACGCCCTGGCGGCGCAGGATGGTGATCCAGGAGAAGGCCCGGACCAGCACCGAGATCCAGAACGGCACGAGCACCATGAACATGGCGATGCGGCGCAGGCCCTGCGACATGTGGCAGATGGCGAAGGCGACGATGTAGCTGGCCAGGACCGTCAGCACCGTGGTCATGACCGAGACCTTGAGCGTGGTCGCCACCACCCGGCCGACCGCGGGGTTGGCGAACATCTTCACGTAGTTGCCGAAGCCGAGGCGGGGCTCCGTCACGCTGATCGCCAGCACCTGCGCGATCGGCAGCACATAGAGCACCAGCGCCACCAGGCTGGTCGGCACGGTCAGGAACAGGGCTGTGCGGCTGAAGCTGCGCATGGCGAACCGGGGCTGCCGTCGTCGGACGGCAGCCCCCTCCGGGTCAGCGGGAGATGAAGTCGAGGTACTGGTTCTGCAGCTCCGATTCATGCTCGGCGTAGTAGGCGACGTTGAGCGGCACCTGCGACACGGCGTTCTCGGGCGTGGTCGGGTTGATGGCCTTGTCGGCAGCGTCCATCAGCGCCAGCGTCTTCGGGTTGGAGGGCCCGTTGCCCATCAGCCGCAGCAGGACGAGCTGGCCGGCCGGGTCGAGGGTCGAGTTGATGAACTCGAACACCGTCTTGCCGCCGGGATTGCCCTTGGGCACCGACCAGGCGCTGGTCGACAGGATGTTCTCGGCCCAGGTCCACTTGAAGCGGTCGGCCTTCTCCCGGTTGAGGAGGTTGGCGCGGGTGTGCCAGATGTTGCCCATCGTCACCTCGCCGTCGCGGAAGAGCTGCTGGCTCTGCGCCCCACCCTCCCAGAAGATGATGTCGGGCAGCATGGGCTCGAGCTTCTTGAAGGCGCGGTCGACGTCGAGCGGGTAGAGATCCTTGGGCGCGACGCCGTCGGCCAGCAGCACGAATTCGAGCTGGCCCTGGATCCACTTGCACATGGTGCGCTTGCCCGGGAACTTCTTCTGGTCGAAGAAGTCGGCCCAGCCGGAGGGCGCCGCGCCGCCCGTCTTCTGCGCATCATAGGCGAGCACATTGGCGAAGTTGTAATTGGCGGTGCCGAACTCGGCGGCCAGGCCTTCCGGCAGTTGCGACTTGTCGACGATCGAATAGTCGATCGGCTCGACCAGGCCGGCCCGACCGAGGGAGGCGGCGTCGACCAGGCCGCCGTCGGTGGCGTCCCAGATCACCTTGCCGGACTCGACCATGGCCCGGATGGCGCCGGTGGCAGGGCCGGCGCCGTCGATCACCACCTTGACGCCGCTCTTCTGGGTGAACGGCTCGCCATAGGCCTTGGAGAAGGCCTCGACCGCCGCGCCGCCCCAGTTGCAGACGACGACTTCCTTGGCCGCCGCGCCGGCCGTGCCGGGCCGGAACGCCGCGGCCAGGCCGAGGCCGGCGAACGCCGTCAGCAGGGAGCGTCGGTCGATCTGGCCGAGCCGGAACCGTTCGAGCGCGATCTCGGCGGCATCCCTGGCGAAACGAGACTGTGTCATTGTGCTTGTTCCCCTTGTCTTCCACTCGGTTGCTTGTCGCGGGCTTCGCCCGTCTTCCGCAGCCCGACGGCCCGATATCCGGGCTAGGTCGGGATGTCCTTCCAGCCTTTTGCCGACGGAGCGGCGACGGACCGTCGCACGATCAGCTCGACCGCGACCGGCTCGTTCCCGGGAATATCGGCGCCGCCGATATGATCGATCAGCAGCCGCACGGCGCGCCGACCGAACTCCTCCGCCGACTGGCGCACCGTGGTCAGAGGCGGATCGAGCAGGTCGACGTTGCGGATGTCGTCGAAGCTGACCAGCGACACGTCCCGCGGCACCGAAAGGCCCATGGCCCGGCTGGCGCGCAGGATGCCGAGCGCCAGCATGTCGGCGGCGGCGAAGATCGCCGTCGGCGGGGCCTCGCGCGCGGCGAAGCGCGCCATCGCCTCCACGCCGAAACGCTCCTCATAGGTGCCGAACAGGACCAGCTCGGGATCGACGACCACGCCGGCGGCGACGAGGCCGTCCTCGAAGCCGCCGAAGCGCTCGCCGCTGCTGAGCAGGCCGCGCGGGCCGCCGACGAAGCCGATGCGGCGATGCCCGTGCTGCAGGAGATGGTCGACGGCGAGCCGGCCGCCGGTGCGGTTGTCGGCGAAGAGGCGCGGCGCGACCGCGCCGGGCACGTCCTCGTCGACGAGCACGACATTGCGGCAGGCGTTGATCTTCTCGACCAGCAGGCCGTCATCGGGATGGTTGGTCAGGAGCAGGACGCCGTCGACCTGCGCATCCCCGATGCGCGAGAGGAAGGCGATCTCCCGCGCCGCCACGTTGCGGCTGTTGAACATCACCAGGCTGTAGCCCAGCCGGCTCGCCTCCTCCTCGGCCGCGCTGGCGATGGCGGCGAACAGGGGATTGGCGATGTCGGAGACGATCAGGCCGATGGTCTCGCTGCGCCCCTTGCTCAGGCGGCGGGCAATGGCGTTGGGCCGGTAGTCGAGCCTGGCGACGGCCGCCTCGATGCGCTGCGCCGTGTCCTCGGGCAGCTTGATCCGGCCGTTGAGGTGGCGCGAGACCGTCGTGACGGAGACGCCGGCTGCGTCCGCCACCTTCCGGATCGTCGATCCCCTTGCCTTCGTCATGCCGGGCCGGTCCGCCTCGTCGCGCGCCGCAGGGACCTGCCCCGCCTCTCGACGAAGCTATCTCAACACAAGCCAAAGAGCTTGTAAACCGCTTTACTAAAGCGGTTGCGTAACCTAGCGTGCGGCGTTGCTTTCGGGCGCGAGGCAGCGCCCCATCATCCCGGGAGATATGCGATGACCTCGAAACCCCGCGTCCTGATCGCCGGCGAATCCTGGACCGTGCACAGCATCCACCAGAAGGGCTTCGACTGCTTCACCACGACCGAATATTCGGAGGGCATCCACTGGCTGCGCCAGGCTCTGGAAAGCGGCGGCTGGCAGGTCGACTACCAGCCCGCCCATGTCGCGGCGCGCGACTTTCCCACCGAGGCGAAGGCCCTCGCCCAGTATGACTGCGTGATGCTGAGCGATGTCGGCGCCAACACGCTCCTGCTGCACCCCGACACCTTCTTCCGGTCCGTGGTGCTGCCCAACAGGCTGCATGCCATACGCGACTATGTCGCCGCCGGCGGCGGCTTTGCCATGATCGGCGGCTATCTCACCTTCCAGGGCATCGAAGCCAAGGGCCAGTATGCGGGGACGGCAATCGAGGAGATCCTGCCGGTGACGCTGTCGACGGGCGACGACCGCGTCGAATGCCCGCAGGGCGTCACGCCGGCGGTCGCCGACACCGCGCACCCGATCGTCGCGGGGCTCGGGGCGGACTGGCCGCACCTGCTCGGCTACAACCGCGTCGCGCCCAAGGCCGACGGCACGGTCGTCGCCACGGTCGGCGGCGACCCGCTGATCGTCGCCGGCCGCCACGGCAAGGGCCGGTCCGTCGCCTTCACCTCGGATTGCGCCCCCCACTGGGCGCCGCCTGCCTTCGTCGACTGGAAGGGCTATGCGCCGCTCTGGCGCCAACTCGCCGCCTGGGCCGCCGGCAGATAGACCGGAGCCCGGCAAGTCCGAGGGGCGCGGACCGCGGCGCCGCGCCTCTCAGCCGATCGGCGTGCCCGCCTGCGCCGCGGTCATGGCCGCCGGGATCTCGTGGGCCGAGACATGGTCCGGCCGCTCGCGCAGCACGAGCACCGAGCAATGGGCGTGGCGCACGATCGCCGTGGCGTTCGAGCCGAGCAGATAGGTCGACAGATGCGGCTCGTGCGAGCCGACCAGCACCAGGTCCGCCGCCACTTCCTTGGCGACGGCCAGGACCTCGTGCTGGACGCCGCCGATCCGCACCAGCGCCGCGCACTGGCCGGCCGGCAGGTCGACCGCGTCGGCAAGCTCGGCCAGGCTCGCCTTGGCCTTCTCGGCGACCTCGGCTTCGTAGCTGACCGGCACCGTGTCCATCATCATCACCGGCATCACCGGCACCACGTTGACGAGCGTGATACGCCCGCCCGACTCGCGCACGAGCTGGGTTGCGCGCTCGATCGCCGGGCGCGCCAACTCGATTTCGGCAAGGTCTACGGGAACGACAATCGAGTGGAACATGGTCCGCCTCCTGATGTCATCGTGCGGGCCGCTGGCGCCGACGGCACCACTCCCCGCCCCTCCAAACATTATACGCCCTTTCGCAGACACCGGGCGAAACTTGTCGAACCAACGCTGGCGCCAAGGAAAATGTTCCGCGACGGCAGCCCGGCCGCCGCTTCCCCGAGGCTGCCGGCGGGCAAGAGGCCTCCGGCGGCGTGCCTATATGTGCAAGTTTGAGCCACGAGACGCTGCTTGGCCGAGGTTCGCCTTGAAGAACCCGATCGTGCGGCCCCAGGCCAGGTCCGCCGCCGCCTTGTCGTAGCGAGCCGGGTTGGTGTCGTTGTTGAAGGCGTGGTTGGCGCCTTCGTACATGAACAGCTGATAGGCCTTGTTGTCGGCCTTCAGCGCCGCCTCGAAGGCCGGAATGCCGGCATTGATGCGCTGGTCCAGCCCGGCATAATGCAGCATCAGCGGCGCCTTGATCGCCGCCACCTGCTCGGGCGTGGGCTGGGCGCCGTAGTAGGCGACGCCCGCGTCGAGCCGGGGATCGTTCACGGCCAGCTGGTTCACCGCGCCGCCGCCCCAGCAGAAGCCGACCGCCCCGACCTTGCCCGTGCCGCCCGGCATGGTCCGCAGCGCGGCCGCCGCGGCCTTGGAGGAGGCGACGATGTCGGCCGGCTCGAGGGTGCCGATCATGTCGCGCGCCTTGTCCTCGTCCGCCGGCGTGCCGCCGAGCGGGCTGAGATAGTCGAGGCCGAGAGCCGTGAAGCCCTCCAGCGCCACGCGCCGGGTCACGTCGCGGATATGCGGGTTGAGGCCGCGGTTTTCGTGGATCACCAGCACGCCGCCGCGCCGGCCCTCCGCCTTGGGCCGCACGAGATAGCCCGAAAGCCCGGCCGGGCCGCCGGGCACGGCGATCGTCTCGGTGACGATGCGCGCATCGGTCTCGGCCACGGTCCCGGCCCGGGCATAGTCGTTCTGCAATGCCGAGAGCAGGGCGCTGGCCGCAGCGGCGCCGCCGGCCATGGCGGCCAGCCGGTCGAGGAAATCGCGGCGGTTCATGCCGCCATGGGTGAAACTGTCGAAGAGATCGATGTAGCGCTGGTCCATCCGAGCCTCCCGCATGCCTGCCGCCGCCGGCGGCGTTCGGGATCAGGATAGACCCCCGGCCGCCGCCGCGACAACGCGGCGCCGGTCACGAAGGCGCGACCCCGGACGGCGGCAGGCCGTCAGGCGACGCCGAGCTTGCGCTGCAGGCTCGAGGAGGAGGTGGTGTACTGGAAGGTCAGGCGCTTGTCCGGGTAGATGTAGCGATGCGCCTTCTGCGCCATCAGGGCCGCCTCGTGGAAGCCCGACAGGATGAGCTTGAGCTTGCCCGGATACCAGTTGATGTCGCCGACGGCGAAGATGCCGGGCTGCGAGGTCTCGAAAGTCTCCGTGGAGACGGTGACGAGCTGGCCGTCATGCAGGTCGAGGTTCCAATCGGAGACGGGGCCGAGCCGCATGGTCAGCCCGAAGAAGGGCAGCAAGGTATCGACCGGCAGCGTCGAGACGGTGCCGTTCTCCTCGCGGATGACGGCGCCGGCGAGCCGGCCGCCCTCGCCTTCCAGGCCGATCACCTGGCCGAGCTTGAGGTCCATGCGGCCCTCGGCCACGAGCTTGCGCATCTGCTCCACCGAATGCGGCGCGGCGCGGAAGACATCGCGCCGATGCAGCAGCGTGATGCGCCTGGCCAGCGGGAACAGGTTCAGCGTCCAGTCCAGCGCCGAATCGCCGCCGCCGACGATCAGGATCGAGCGGTCGCGGAACGCCTCCATCTGCCGGACGGCATAGAACACCGAGGTGTTCTCATAGGCGTCGATGCCCTCGATCGGCGGCTTCTTGGGCTGGAACGAGCCGCCGCCGGCGGCGATGATCACCACCTTGGTCTCGAACACGTCGCCCGCATCGGTCGTGATCCGGAACAGGGCATCGCCCAGGCGCTCGATCCGCTCCACCATGCGCGAGAGATGGAAGGTGGGGTGGAACGGCTCGATCTGCTTCAAGAGGTTGTCGACCAGGCCCTGGCCGGAGATCGAGGGGAAGCCGGGAATGTCGTAGATCGGCTTTTCCGGATAGAGCTCGGCGCACTGGCCGCCGATCTTGTCGAGGATGTCGACGACATGCGCCTTGATGTCGAGAAGCCCGAGCTCGAACACGGCGAACAGGCCGACGGGGCCGGCGCCGATGATCAGTGCGTCGGTCTTGATGGTCTCGGACATGATGCAATCCGGCAATGAGGACGAAGCGAGACGATGGGCATTACGCCATAGCGCTATAGCCTGCCGGCGGGATGCGGTCGATGCGGCGAAAGACCCGGACTATTCCGGTACCGTCGCCGAGCTCGCCGTCGCGCATCTTCGCAACCTCGATCAAGCCGCCGGCGCTAGCGTCCGGGTCATCCGGAGACGGGACATGACGCGACACGACACGAGCCTCGCCTACGCCGCCCGCATCGAACGGGTGATCGCCCATATCGCCGACCACCTCGACGAGGTGCTGACCCTCGATCGACTGGCCGGGATCGCCTGCTTCTCGCCCTGGCACTTCCACCGGGTGTTCGTCGGCGTGACCGGCGAGACCGTGCAGGACACGGTCCGGCGGCTGCGCCTGCACCGGGCGGCGGTCGAGCTCACCCGCAACGAGCTGCCGCTGGCGCGGGTGGCGAGCCGGGCCGGCTACGGCTCGGTCGCAGCGTTCACGCGCAGCTTCTCGTCGGCCTACGGCACGCCGCCGGCGGCCTGGCGGCGGCGCGGCCATGCCCTGCGTCCGGCTCACCCCAAGCCTGGAGATGCTGCCATGAACCGATCGGGCGCCGTGCCGCTGCGCACCCCTGTCCATTACGAGGTCACCGTCGAGATCGTGCCGCCGCTGCGCGTCGCGGCAACCGAGCATATCGGCGACTATCAGGCGATCGGCCGGACCTTCGAGGGCCTGTTCGCCTGGCTCGGCCCGAGAGGCCTCCTCGGCCCGTCGACCCGGATGATCGGCGTCTACTACGACGATCCCGACAGCGTGCCGCGCACGGCACTGCGCGCCGAGGCCTGCGTGACGCTGCCGGAAGGCACCGGGCTCGGCCCCGGCATGCGCTGGCTCACCGTCGCCGGCGGGCGGGTGGCTCGCATCACCCACAAGGGGCCCTATGCCGACCTCGACGTCGCCTATGCCTATCTCTATCGCAACTGGCTGCCGACCTCGGGCCAGGAGCCAGGCGGCGATCCGTGCTTCGAGGAGTATCTCAACGATCCGCGCGAGGTGCCGCCGGCGGAGCTGCTGACCGTGCTATGCATGCCGCTCAAGGGTTGAGGATGCCGGGACGCCTGCGCCGGGAGATGGGGAGGACCTGATGGCACGACCGACGAGCTGGCGCGCGCGGATGCAAAGCGCCGGGCCGCCGCGCATCACCCGGCTCGACAAGCCCTTCGCCGGGGTTCCCGCCGGCACGCCGCTCCTGATCCCGGACCCGCCGCTCCTGCGCGACTTCGTGGCGGCCATCCCGCGGGGCCAGACGCGCACCGCCGCCGAAATGCGCGCGGCGCTGGCGGCCGCCGGCGAGGCCGGCGCCACCTGCCCGGTGACGGCGGGCATCTGCCTGCGCATCGTCGCCGAAGCCGCGCTCGAAGACCTGGCGGAGGGCCGCAAGCCGGCCGAGATCACGCCGTTCTGGCGCGTCGTCGCTCCCGAAGACCCGGCCGCCGCGAAGCTCAGCTGCGGTCCGGATTTCATCGCCGCCATGCGGGCGATGGAACGGCAGGCGCCGGACGCCTCCACTTAAGGCCAGGCGTGCCCTGGCCCCGGCTGGAGCAAAGCGCGTTTCGGCGGAAACGCTCTTTGCTCTAACGCCTTGTTTCGACGCGTCTTTGCGACTTGACGCGATGCCCTCAAATCGCAAGACGCTTTAGCCGAAGACCGTCTTCAGCCGCTGCACGATCACGGCGGTGCCGAAGCGTACGGGGTCCGTCGCCGGCAGATCCTCGGCGGCGGCGACCTCGGCAAGGTAGGTCCTCGCCGCCGCCTCATCGAGCGCCTGGGTGTTGATGCAGATGCCGACGCACCGGATGGCCGGGTTGGTCAACCGGCCGCAGGCGATGGTCATGTCGATCACCTGGCGGATGGTCGGGAGCGGATGCTCGACGCCGCGCATGGTCCGGCGCGTCGGCTCGTGGCAGACCACGAAAGCGTCCGGCTGCACCCCGTGCAGCAGGCCGAGCGTCACGCCGGCAAAGGAGGGGTGGAACAGGCTGCCCTGCCCTTCCACCACGTCCCAATGGCGCGGGTCGGCCGCGGGCGTCAGCCATTCGGCCGCGCCGGAAATGAAATCCGCCACCACGGCGTCGACGGCGACGCCGCGGCCGGAGATAAGGATGCCCGTCTGCCCGGTGGCGCGGAAATCCGCGTCGAAGCCCTGGGCCCGCATCTCCCTTTCCAGCGCCAGCGCCGCATATTTCTTGCCGACCGAGCAGTCGGTGCCGACCGCGAGCAGCCGCAGGCCCGGCCGCTTCGTGCCCTTGCCGGTGGCGAAGCCCTGCGCGGGAATGCGGACATCGTGCAGCCGGCGGCCATGGCGCCGCGCCGCCTCGTCGATCTCCGGCACATCCGCCAGGCGCTTGTGCAGGCCGGAGGCGACATCCATGCCGGCCTCGATCGCCGCGACGATGGTGCGAACCCAATGATCCGGCAGCACGCCGCCGGCATTGACCACGCCGACCACCATGGTCCTGGCGCCGCGCGCCAGAGCTTCGGCGATGCCGATGTCCTCCAGCCCCAGATCGGCCTTGCACCCGGGCAGGCGCAACTGCCCGACACACCAGTCGCGCCGCCAGTCGACGATGCCGGCGGCCGTCTTGGCGGCGAGCTGGTCCTGCACGTCGCCGATGAACATCAGATAGGGCTTTTCGATCTGCATGGAGGAGATTGCGTCCCGCGCCTTCGCCTTTATGAAGTGAGGGCAGTATGACTGACCGTGATTCTGCTGCAAGGGCCGACTCCCCGGCCGGCCCGCGATCCCCCTTCCGGGAGGTCGTCCCTTGCGGCACGTCGGACCAAGGGGCGGCATGACCGACCAGACGACCCTCAGCCTGGCCACGGAAGGCTCGACGCTGCGCCTGCGCGCCAGCGGCGAATGGGTCGCGCGCGAAGCGCCGCGGCTGGAGCAGATCACCCGGGACGCCGCCGGCAAGACCGGCGGCGCCGCGCATGTCGACATGGACATCACCGGAGTGACGCGCCTGGACACGCTCGGCGCCAAGCTGCTGGGCGAGCTGCGCGGCAACCTGGCCAAGAGTGGGGCCGCCATCGAGCTGAAGACGGCGGACCCGGCGCAGCGCGTCCTGATCGACGAGATCGCCGAGACGGCCTGCCAGCCGCTGCCGGCCCCCCCCCCGACCAGCGCCTTCATCGATGTGCTGGTCGATATCGGCAAGGTGATGCGCGGCGTCGGCGACGACATCATCGGTCTCACCGCCTTTCTCGGCGAGCTGGTCGTCACCACCGGCCATCTCTTCACGGGCCGGGCGCGGCTGCGCTGGCCGGCGATCATCACCCAGATGGACCTGATGGTGTTCCGCGGCGTGCCGATCATCGCCCTGATCACCTTCCTCGTCGGCTGCATCGTGGCCCAGCAGACGATCTTTCAGCTCGACCGCTTCGGCGCCACGCTGTTCGTGGTCGACCTGCTCGGCATCCTGATGCTGCGCGAGGTCGGCCTGCTGCTCGCCTCGATCATGGTGGCCGGGCGCTCCGGCTCGGCGATCACCGCCGAGATCGGCTCGATGAAGATGCGCGAGGAGATCGACGCCATGCGCGTCATGGGCCTCGATCCCATGGAAGTGCTGATCCTGCCGCGGATCATCGCGCTGGTGATCGGGCTGCCGCTGCTGACCTTCATCGCCTCGATCGCCGGCCTGTTCGGCGGCGCCCTGGTGTCCTGGGGCTATGGCGGCGTCACGCCGGTGACCTTCCTGGAGCGCCTGCGCGATGCGATCGGCCTCAACACCTTCTTCGTCGGCCTGATCAAGGCGCCGGTGATGGCGCTGATGATCGGCCTGATCGGCTGCATCGAGGGCATGAAGGTGCGCGGCTCGGCCGAGTCGCTCGGCCGGCAGACCACCGCCTCGGTGGTCAAGGCGATCTTCACGGTGATCGTCGTCGACGGCCTGTTCGCCATGTTCTTCGCGGCGGTGAAGTATTGATGCCCGAGGCGAAGGACACCGGGCGCGACGTCGTGATCTCCGCCCGTGGCGTCGAGGTCGGCTTCGGCGGGCCGCTGATCCTCGACGGGCTCGACCTCGACGTCTATCGCGGCGAGATCCTCGGCGTGGTCGGCGCTTCCGGCACCGGCAAGTCGGTGCTGATGCGCACCATCATCGGGCTGGCGCCGCTGCTCGGCGGCAAGATCGAGGTGTTCGGCCAGGACTATTTCAAGCTGGATGCGCGCCGGCGCCAGGAGATCGCACGGCGCTGGGGCGTGCTGTTCCAGCAGGGCGCGCTGTTCTCCTCGCTGACGGTGAAGCAGAACATCCAGGTGCCGATGCGTGAATATCTCGATCTCTCGCCGCGCCTGCTCGAAGAAATGGCGATGCTGAAGATCGCGCTGGTCGGACTCAAGCCGGATGCCGGCGACAAGTTCCCGTCAGAGTTGTCGGGCGGCATGATCAAGCGCGCCGCACTGGCGCGAGCACTGGCGCTCGACCCGGATCTGGTCTTTCTCGACGAGCCGACAGCCGGTCTCGACCCGATCGGCGCGGGTGAATTCGACGAGCTTATTGCAACCTTGCGACAGACACTCGGGCTCACCGTCTATATGGTGACCCATGACCTCGACAGCCTCAATGCCATCTGCGACCGAATCGCAGCCGTCGGCGGGGGCCGCGTCATAGCCGAAGGCCCGATGGAGACCATGCTCGCCTCGAATCACCCCTGGCTCCGCGCCTATTTCCACGGCCAGCGCGCCCGCGCCGCGCGCGGCAGCGACAGGGGCTGAGCCTTGGAGACGCGCGCCAACAACGCCCTGATCGGCCTGTTCACCCTGGCGGTCGTCGCCGCGGCGCTCGGCTTCGTCGTCTGGTTCGCCCGCCTTGCCGAAGGCGTCAAGGTCACCCGTTACGAGGTGGTGTTCTCCGGCTCGATCAGCGGCCTGACCGTCGGCTCGAGCGTGCTGTTCAACGGCATCCGCGTCGGCCAGGTCGACAGCCTCGACCTCATGCCCGAGGATCCCTCGCGCGTGGTCGGCCGCATCACGGTCAAGGAAACGACGCCGGTCAAGGTCGACACGCGGGCGCGCATGGAGTTCCAGGGACTGACGGGCGGCGCCTATATCCAGCTCTATGGCGGCTCGTCGAGCGCGCCGCCGCTGGAGCCGCCGCCGGACAAGGATGTCGCCACCATCTACGCCGAACGCTCGGAGCTGCAGAACCTGGTCGACGGCGCGCGCGACACGATCAACCAGGCGGCGCAGACCCTCACCCGGCTCGACGATTTCTTCCGCAAGAACGAAGGCGAGCTCACCGCCACCGTCGGCAATGTCCGCACTTTCACCCAGGCGCTCGCCGACAACTCCGGCGCGGTGGCGAGTTTCCTGCAGCGAACCGGCGATGCGGCCAAGCAGATCGGCACGCTGGCCGACAGCCTCAACGGCATGACCGGCGACGTCCAGGCCCTGATCAAGGCCGTCGACCCGGCCAAGGTCGACCAGGTCGTCACCAACGTCACCGAGGCGTCCGACAAGCTCAAGGGCTTCGCCGCGGCCTTCGATGCCAAGAAGGCCGAGAGCGCCATCGCCAATATCGAGAGCTTCTCCAAGGCCCTGGCCGACGCGAAGGGGCCGCTCGGCACCTTCGCCGTCGATGCCTCCGCCCTCGCCGGCAAGCTCAACGCCATGGCGCCCAAGCTGGAGGCCAGCCTCGACTCGATCCAGAAGGTGGTGGGCGCCGTCGACAGCGAGAAGGTCGGCAGCACCATCGACAACGTCCAGAAGGTCGCGGCGGCCATCGGCGCCAATGCCGGCGAGATCGACGGCTTCATCAAGGACGCGCGCAAGCTCTCGGCCGACCTCGCCGCCATGACACCGAAGCTCAACGCCACCTTCGACGGCATCAGCCGTGTCGCCGACGCGGTCGATGCCGCCAAGGTCGACCGCGTCCTGACCAATGTCGACAAGTTCGCGCAGACGCTCGGCGACTCGACCCAGAAAGTGCAGGGCTTCATCGCCGACGCCAGCGATGTCGGCAAGAAGCTGAACGCCACCGCCGACCGGCTCGACGTGGTGATGAAGAATATCGAAAGCATGACGGCCAGCCCGGAAGGCAAGGGCATGTTCGCCGAGATCAGCGAGACGGCCCGGTCGATCCGTGTCCTGGCGCAGAACCTCGACGCGCGCACGGCGGAGCTGTCGAAGAACCTCAACCAGTTCACGGGAGCCGGCCTGCGCGATTATCGCAACCTCGCCACCGACGGGCAGAAGACGCTGCGCGACATCCAGCGCACGCTCAACAACCTGCAGCGCAACCCGCAGCAGCTGCTCCTCGGCCCGAAGTCGAACATCCCGGACTACAAGGGGCAATGAGCATGGTGTCGGCGTCGCGTACCCTCTGGCTGGCCGGCTCGCTGCTGGCGGCCGTGCCGCTCGCCGCCTGCGGCAGCCTGTCTTCCCCGCCCCAGACCTTCGATCTCACCGCGCCCGAGATGGTCAAGCCCGCCCGCCCCGGCCGCTCCCAGCTGGTGATCGCCGAGCCGACCGCGCTGCAGGCCCTGGACAGCGACCGTATCCTCGTGCGCACCGGCAACGGCCAGGTCACCTACCTGCCGGCGGCGCAATGGGCCGACCGCCTGCCGAGCCTGGTACAGACGCGTTTGCTCGAGACCTTCGAGAATGCCCATCGCATCGGCTCCGTCGGCCGCCCCTCCGACAAGCTGGCGGCGGACGCGACGCTGGTGACCGAGATCCGGGCCTTCGAGATCCGGACCGGCGCCGGGGCGACCGCTGTTGTCTCGATCTCGGCCAAGATCGTCAGCGAAAGCACCGGCCGGATCGTCGCCGCCAACCTGTTCGACGCCTCGGTCCCCGCCGCGGGCACCGCCGGCCCGCAGGCGACCACCGCACTCGACCAGGCGATGCAGACCGTGCTGCGCGAGATCGTGGCCTGGGCCGCTTCGAAGATCTGACGCGTCGCAAGGCCGTGTTGCGCCGGGCCTGGCGCCGGCTCCCTGACGCGCCCCGCCGGCGTCTCCTCAGCTGAACAGCGCCGCGCGCTCCTCGAACGGCAGGGCCTCGATCTCCGCCAGCGTCACGACACGCGGCGGTGCCGGGCGGGACGCCGCGGCGGGGCGCGCCTCCTCGCCGGCGCGGATCGGCGGCCTCGGCCGCACCGGCGCGGCGAAAGGCGAAGCAGGCGGCTCGGGGAGAGCGGCATCCGCGACGCCTCCGGCCCGCGGCGACACGGAAAACGACTCGGCGGCGAGGGAGGGCCGCAGCTCGAACGCCAGGGCCGGAGCGGGCTCGGCCGGCGCAGGCGGCGGTTCGATCTGCGCAAACCGCTCCGGCGCTCGCGACGGACGCAGTTCCACCGCCAGCGCGGCGAAGGAGGCGTCGATGGACGGCGACCGCTGCACGACCGGGGGCGCCCGCAGCGGTTCGGCCACGGGCAACGGCGCAGGCTCGGCCACCTGAAGCGGCGGCTGGATGGCCAGGGGCGGCGGCTCGGCCATTGCGGCGGGCGCCTCGATCTGCGCAGGCCGCTCCGGCGCTCGCAACGGAAGCAGTTCGGCCACCAGCGCGGCGAGCGAGGCGTCGCTGGACGGCGGCCGCTCCACGGCCAGGGGTGCCGGCGGCAGCGGTTCGTCCACGGGCAGCGGAGCAGGCTCGGCCGCCGGGAGCGGTCCCGGCCCGACGGGCAGCGGCGCGGCGGGCGCCGGCGACACCACGGGAGGAGGCGGCTGGACGGCCAGGGGCGGCGGCTCGGCCATTGCGGCGGGCGCCTCGATCTGCGCCGGCCGCTCCGGCGCTCGCAACGGAAGCAGTTTGGCCACCAGCGCGGCGAGCGAGGCGTCGCTGGACGGCGGCCGGTCCACGGCCAGGGGTGCCGGCGGCGGCAGTCCGGCCAGGGGCAGCGGCGCAGACTCGGCCACCGGGAACGGTCCCGGCTCGACGGCCAGGGGCAGCGGCGCAATGGCGGGCGCCGGCGATGTCACGGGAAGCGGCGGCCGCACGGCCAGAGGCGGCGGCTCGGCCACGGGAGCCGGCGTCACATCCATCTCCCAGATCGCGTCGACGTCGCTCTGCTCCATGCCCTGTCCCGGCAGGGACGGTCCGTGGACGACGGCCTCCCCCGCGCCGCGCATGTCGAGCGGCGGCGGATGATCCGCGGCGCCCCAGATTCGGATCATGGCATTGAGCCGATCCTCCAGATAGCGCATCACCTGGATGACCTTGCGGATGCGCTGGCCTGTGATGTCCTGGAACGAGCAGGCGGTGTAGATGTCGGCGGCGCGCTGCTCGATGATGTCGCAGGCCGCGGTCTGCATGCCCGCCTCGCGCAGGGTCCAGGCGATCTCCTGCAGGTGCTCGGCCGCAGCCAGGATGTCGCCGGTCGCGGTCTCCGTCGACCTGACGATGGCGTCGAGCTCGATGGTCGCCTCGTCGATGCGCCCCCCCTGCCCCTCCGGCTTGACGGCGGCGATCTCGGCCTTGGTGCGGGCGATGGCGCCGGCCATGTCGATGAGGTCGAAGCGCACGTGCTCGGCCTGGTCCGCCGCCCGGCTCTCCTCGACCGCCTTTTCCAGCCGGCCGATCGCTCCGATCACCTCGTGCGTATCGGCGTTGCGGTTGCGCCGGGCATATTCGGCGAGGAACCACCGCCCGCGCGCGGTCTCCATCACCGCGGATTCGATGGCGGCGTAGTCTTCATCGCTCAGGCGCTTGGCAGGCTCGGTCGACATGGTCCCGCTCGAAGGCTCCGCGGCTCCACCGCCCCTCGGCGAAGCCGGGCGCGAAACGATCCAGCTTCGCTTGAAATGGCTCCGGCGGCAGGCGTATGCAGAATGGGTCGAATCGCAGGGCGGCGATCCGATGTTCGCCGACTATGGACCCGCGGCCGCCCCTCTCCAAATTCGTCTTGCGCGTTCTCCCCGCCTGCGATGACCCTCTCCATTCCCTCGGATCGCCGAGCGTCCCGCCATGCCGCCTGGGCGGCCAGCGCGACCTATGCCCTGCTGCTCTCAGGCCAGGGCGTCTACCTGCCGTTCTTCCCGGTGTGGCTCGCCAGCCGCGGCTTCGACGCCGGCGAGATCGGGCTGCTGCTCGCCATTCCGACCCTGATGCGGGTGTTCGCCTCGGCGCCCTTCGCCCGCATCGGTGACGGCGCGCTCGGGCCACGGCGCACCTTCCTGGTCATGGCCTGCGGCATGACGCTGGGCTACGCCGGCCTGTCCTTCACGCACGGCTTCTGGCCGCTGGCGCTGATGCTGGTTGTCGCCTCGGGCCTACAGGCGCCGACCGTGCCGCTGCTGGACGTGATCGTGCTCGACGGCGTCGCTGCCCACGGCCATGACTATGGCCGCATCCGGCAATGGGGCTCGCTGTTCTGGCTGCTGGCCGCGGTCGCCGCCGGCAAGGCCCTGACCACCCTGCCGATCGAGACGGTGCCGCCGATCATCGCCGTGCTGGCGGCGCTGACCGTCCTGACCGGCCTGACCTTGCCGGACGACCGCAAGGGTCCCTGGAGGAGACGGCAGGGGAGCGAGGCGGGCGAGGCGCCGCCGCGCCTGCGCTTCGCCCTCTTCGTGGCCGGCGCCGCCTGCCTGCAGGGCGCACATTCCTTCCTCTACAGCTTCGGCACGCTGATCTGGCAGAAGGCCGGCTTCACCAATGTGGAGATCGGCGGGCTCTGGGCCGTCGGCTCGTTCACGGAAATCATGCTGTTCCTGTTCGCCGGCAATGTCGCCGGCCGCCTCGGCCCCTATGCGATGGTGGCGATCGGCGGCGTCGCCGGCGTGCTGCGCTGGACGCTGATGGGCCTGGAGCCGGGCTCCGGCATGGCGATCGGGGCGCTTCAGGCCATGCACGCCTTCACCTTCGCCGCGGTGCATCTCGGCAGCATGGGCTGGCTGGCGCGCTACGAGCGCGGCCGGGCGGCGCGCCAGGGGGTGTTCGCCGCGGCGGTCGGCGCCGGTCTCGCCGGCGGCGCGGCCCTGGCCGGGCGGCTCTACGAAAGCTACGGCGCGCACGGCTATTTCGCCATGGCGGGCGTGGCGGTGATCGGGCTCGGGCTGACGCTGGCGGCCTGGACCCTGGAGCGGCGCGGCGGCACCGTCGCCGCCTGAACCGGGACCGCTCCGCTCAGCCCCACAGATCCGGCTGAGGCGGAAAGGCGGTGCTGCCCTCGTAGCGCAGGCCCGGCTCACGGTCGCGGGCCAGCAGCAACGGTCCGTCGAGATCGACCACGGCCGCCCGCTGGGCGACCAGCATGGCCGGCGCCATGGCGAGGGAGGTGCCGACCATGCAGCCGGCCATCAGCTCGAGGCCGAGCCCGGCGGCAGCCTCGGCCAGCGCCAGCGCCTCGGTGAGGCCGCCGGCCTTGTCGAGCTTGATGTTGATGGCGTCGTAGCGGCCGGCGAGGCCGGAGAGCCCGGCACGGTCGTGCAGGGATTCGTCGGCGCAGACCGGCACCGGCCGCGCCATGCCGGCAAGCGCCGCGTCCTCGGCGGCCGGCAGCGGCTGCTCGATCAGCTCGACGCCGGCCTCGGCGCAGGCCGCCATGTTGCGCTCGAGCGTCTCGGCGCGCCATCCCTCGTTGGCATCGATGATCAGGCGGGCGTCCGGGGCGTTGGCCCGGACCGCGGCGATGCGCGCGGCATCGTCGGCCGTGCCGAGCTTGACCTTGAGCAGCGGGCGATGCGCCGCCTTCGCAGCCGCTTCGCCCATCGCCGCCGGCTCGCCCAGGGACAGGGTATAGGCCGTGACCAGAGGCCTCGGCTCGGGCAGGCCGGCGAGGCGCCAGGCCGGCTGGCCGGCCTGCTTGGCCTCCAGGTCCCAGAAGGCGCAGTCGAGCGCGTTGCGCGCCGCGCCGGCCGGCATCGCCGCCTGCAGCGCCCGGCGGTCGAGCCCGGCCGCCACCGCGCCGGCCATGGCCTCGATGGCGGCGACGACGCCATCGACCGTCTCGCCATAGCGGGCATAGGGCACGCATTCGCCCTGCCCCGCCGCGCCGTCCGCCTCGATGCGGGCGACGACGACGACCGCCTCGGTCCGGCTGCCGCGCGCAATGGTGAAGGCGCCCGCGATGGGCCAGCGCTCGACCCGGACCGACAGGCGCGGCGTCATGCCTGCTTCTCGGGCGTGGTCACGACCAGGCCCTCCAGGGCGTCGCTCACCCGGATCTGGCAGGACAGGCGCGAAGTCGGCCGGACGTCGTAGGCGAAATCGAGCATGTCCTCCTCCATGGGCTCGGGATCGCCGACGACGGCCATGAAGGCCTCGTCGACATAGACATGGCAGGTGGCGCAGGCACAGGCGCCGCCGCACTCGGCGAGGATGCCGGGAATCGCGTTGCGGATCGCAGTCTCCATCACGGTCGCACCGTTTTCGGCCTCGACCGTGCGCGCGGTTCCGTCATGCTCCTTGAACGTTATCTTCGGCATCGCTGCACCCTGTCCCATCTGGAACGGGTCTATACAGAGAGGCGAAGCGCTGATCCAGCGCGAGGACGCCGCGTCCGGTCGCGGCGAAGCGAAATCAGGGCCGGCCCGGCCCTTGCGCCAGCCGCGCCCCGATCGCCGCATCCGCCTGGTCGAGAGCGCAGCGCAGCCGGTCGAGGCTGGCGCCCGCCGCTTCGGCCGCGGCGGCGGCATCCGCCACGGCCCAGGCGCCGATCGCCCGCGCCGAGCCCTTCAGCGTGTGCGCCGCCACCAGGCGCTCGCTCGCGGGCCCGACCTCGATCCGCCGCATCAGGACGGCGGCGTGGTGCGAGAACAGCCGCAGGAGTTCGCGCTCGAGCCCGGCATCGCCCATGGTCTGGCGGGCGAGATGGCCGACATCCAGCCCGTCCTGCCGCGCAATCCTGCCCTTGGACGGTGATGACATGCCCATGGCCGGTCCGCCCCCTGCCCGGCCCAGCGCCGGTCCCGGAAGTCTAGTCCGGGCAAGGCCCGCGCACCATGAGACCGCGGCAGGAACCCCCGATCATGGTTGACGGCCCATTCGAGGCCGCGAATCAGCCGAGACTCGCGAAAAAGCGCATTTTTCGCCGTCGACAAGATGGTAAAGAAGACGTTAACGATAGCTGAGGGAAAGCCGCAATAGCGGTTTTCATTCCCGTTGCAGGCCTGTACGATTTTGCTGCGGCATATCCGTCCCGGGTCGGTCAGCCCGGGATCCGTCGCGCGTCGCTTCGGCCGAGGCGGTGCGGACAGTAGCGTCGCCGGACCGCGTCGGGTGAAGAAGAACGCGGACGGTTGCGAACGAGTAGCGTGAGGCAAGTGATGGCGAACAAGTCCAAGGCGCAGGATCCGGCGGACGCTGCCCTGTCTGCGATCGAGGAAGCTCTCAATCTCGGAGCTTCGTCACCCGACAAGTCAGACGACGGCAGTCGGCCCGGCCTCCCAAGCGTCGAGGACGGCTTCACGCTCGACGCGCCCCTGCTTCGGCCGGCGGACGAGCAGACGCGGACCGATGAGCAGCGCGGCCAGCCGGGGCTGGGCGCGAAGCGCTCGCCGGCCAATGACGATCGGGAGAGCGTCGGCCAGCTTCTCTACGCCCTGCAGCGCCGGCCGCCGCGCACGCCCTACATGGTGGCGGTCTTCCTCTCGCTGCTCTGGCTCGCCGCCGGCATCGCCGCCGTGGCGCTGCTGTTCAACCTGCCGGGCCACGCCTTCCTCGACATCGCCACCTATCGCGCCAATCCGGCCATGATCGCGACGCTGGTGGCGGTGATCCTGCCGCCCTTCTTCTTCTTCGCCATGGCCTCGCTGGTCTGGCGGGCGCAGGAGATGCGCTACGCCGCCCGCTCCATGACCCAGGTCGCGTTCCGCCTCGCCGAGCCGGAGAGCGTCGCGTCCGACGGCGTCGTCTCCGTCGGCCAGGCGATCCGCCGCGAGGTCGCCGCCATGGGCGACGGCATCGACCGCGCCCTCGCCCGCGCCAGCGAGCTGGAAATCATGGTGCACAACGAGGTGTCGCTGCTCGAGCGCTCCTATTCGGAGAACGAGCTGCGCATCCGCTCCCTCGTCGAGGATCTGACGTCGCAGCGCGAGGCCATCGTCAACAACGCCGAGCGGGTCCGCTCCGCCATCGTCGTCGCGCATGAGGACCTGACCCTGGCGCTCGGCACCGTGGCCGGGCGCATCACCACCGAAGTGTCCGAAGCCGGCTCCCAGGTGATGCGCTCCTTCAGCGATCAGGGCCGCGAGATCACCAACGAGCTCGGCAAGGTCGGCGGCGAGATGGTCGAGGCCATGGGCGAGCGCGGCTCGGCGCTGATCGAGCGCATGGCCGCCACCGCCGACCAGGTCAACGGCTCGCTGTCGAGTTCGTCCAGCCTGGTCACCGAGGCGCTGAACCGGCGCGTCGGCGAGATCACGCAGACCCTCACCACCACCGCCGACAGCCTCGGCGAGACCTTCGGCGCTCGCGCCAACGAGATCACCTCGACCATGTCGGAGCGCGCCAAGGCGCTCAACGCGGCCCTGACCGAGAACAGCGAGCGCATCATCGCCGACATCGTCGAGCGCGGCACCACGGTCAACGAAACGCTGATCCGCACCGGCGAGTCGCTGACCCAGGCCTTCGGCGAGGGGTCGGAGCTGGTCACGGGCTCGATCCGCGACACCGGCTCCAACATGGTCGAGCAGATCGCCTCCAGCGTCGCCGAGGTCAACAACACGCTGCGCAACACCGGCGACGCCCTGCTGGCGGACCTGCAGACCCGCGGCACCAACGTCACCGGCAAGCTCGACGAGGCGGCGACGCGCATCGCCGAGATCATCACCACCCGCGGCGGCGACCTCGCCGACCGGCTGGCCACCACCAGCGACCGCATCCACCAGACGATCGTGGTCAGCGGCGGCGAGATCGAGCAGCGCCTGTCGGAGACCGGACAGTCGGTGGTCAACGCCATCGAGACCCGCGCCGCCGACACCCAGGCCGCGGTCGCCGCGGCGTCCGAGATCATCGGCTCGGTCTTCGTCAAGGAAGGCAATGCGCTCGCCACCCTGCTGGCGCATGCCGGCCGCGACGCGGTCACGGCCCTCACCGCCTCGGGCGAGTCGCTCGCCAAGGTGATCGAGGACCGGACCCAGGGCGCCGTGACGCAGATCAACACCGGAGTGCTGCGCCTGGAGACCACGGTCGACGCCCAGACCGGCGTCCTCGCCAAGGCGCTGGCCGACAAGCTCGCGGCCTACGAGCAGCGCAGCGCCGATGCCGCCAACGAGCTGCACGCCAAGCTCGACGAGCAGCTCTCGGCCCTGCAGGCCCGCAACGCCAAGAAGGCGGACGCGGTCCGTCTCGCCCTGGAAAGCAGCCTGGCGGATTTCGACGAGCGCCTCGTCGGCAAGACGGCCGCCGTGCACGCCAACATCGACCAGCGCCTCGGCGCGTTCGAGGAGCGCTTCGCCGCGATCTCGGGCAGCGCCCACAACGACCTCGACGAGCGCCTCGCCGCCTTCGAGGAACGGTTCTCCTCGATGGCCACGACGACGCAGGGCAGCCTCGACGCCCGCCTCGCCGCGTTCGAGCAGAACCTCGCCAGCCTGTCGGCCTCGACCCAGGGCAGCCTCGACCAGCGCTTCGGCTCGTTCGAGCGGCGCTTCGCCGACAATGTCACCGCCGCCAACGCCTCGCTGGAGCAGCGGCTCCTCTCGTTCGAAGACCGCTTCGCCTCGGTCTCGACCACGGCGCATGCCGACATCGACCAGCACTTCTCCTCCTTCGAGACGCGCTTTGCCGACCATGTCGCCAACGCCCAGTCGGGGATGGAGCAGCGCCTCTCGACCTTCGAATCGAGCTTCACCGGCAACGCCTCGTCGGTGCAGGCGGCGTTCGACCAGCGCTTCGGCGCCTTCGACACCCGCTTCACCACGGCGGCCTCGACGCTGCAGCAGGCCCTCGACCAGCGCCTGACCACGCTGGAGGCGCATGTCGCCGCCAACACCGAGGTGGTGCAGAGCACGATCTCCGAACGGCTCAGCGCCTTCGAGAGCCGGTTCCAGGCCGACGCCACCTCCGTCCATTCGACGCTCGACGACCAGTTGCGGTCGTTCGAGGAGGCGCTGGCCAATCGCGTCGGCAACGCCACCAAGGCCCTGGACGAGCGCATCGCTTCGCTGGAGCACGTGGTGGACGTGCGGGCCGCGGCCCTCGCCGGCCGCATCGGCGAGGACACCAAGACGCTCGGCGACGACATCGCCCAGCGCCTGCTCGGCTTCGAGAGCACGATCAAGGTGCATGGCAGCTCGCTGGTCGAGCGCATCGACAACCAGATCACCTCGACCACGGACGCGCTGGAGAGCAAGCTCTTCAGCTTCGACCAGAACTTCGGGGCCAAGTCGCGCGACATCGCAGACACGCTCGACGACAAGCTGCGGCGCCTGGAGGAGCGGGTCGGCTCGACCTCACGCGACATCGCCGACACCCTCGACGACAGGCTGCAGGGCTTCGACGACCGCGTCGGCACCCGCTCGCGCGAGATCGCCGATGCGCTGAACGAGAAGCTGCAGAGCTTCGACGACAGCGTCGGCGCCCGCTCGCGCGAGATCGCCGAGACGCTCGACGAGAAACTGAGGAGCTTCGACGAGCGCGTCGGCTCGCGGTCCGGCGAGATCGCCGATACGCTGGACAGCAAGCTGCAAGGCTTCGACGAGCGCTTCGGCGCGACGTCCCGCACCATCGCCGAATCGCTCGACGAAAGGCTGCGCGGCTTCGATGAGCGCGTCGCCACGGCCTCGCGCGACATCACCGTGTCGCTGGACGACAAGCTCCGCGGCTTCGACGTGCGCTTTGCCATGCGCTCCAAGACCCTGGGCGAAACCCTGGACGAGAAGCTGCAGAGCTTCGACGACCGCGTCGGCGCGACGTCGCGCGACATCGCCGACACGCTCGACGAGAAGCTGCAGGGCTTCGACGACCGCGTCGGCACCCGCTCGCGCGAGATCGCCGACTCCCTGGAGGAGCGGCTGCAGAGCTTCGACGAACGGGTCGGCGCACGCTCGCGCGAGATCGCCGACACGCTCGACGAGAAGCTGCTCGGCTTCGACGATCGCGCCGGCTTCCGGTCGCGCGAGATCACCGACACGCTCGACGAGAAGCTGCAGGCCTTCGACGCCCGCGTCGGCGCGACATCGCGCGACATCGCCCAGACCCTGGCCGACAAGCTGCAGGGCTTCGACCTGCGCGTCGGCTCGGTGTCGCGCGACATCGCCGACACCTTCGACGAGAAGCTGAAGGACTTCGACGCGCGCGTCGGCCTGGTGTCGCGCGATATCGCCGGCACCCTCGACGAACGGCTGAAGGGCCTCGACGACCGCGTCGGCTCGAAGGCCCGCGAGATCGCCGACACGCTCGACGAGAAGCTGCAGGGCTTCGACGACCGCGTCGGCTCGACCTCGCGCGAGATCATCCAGGCCCTGACCGACCAGCTGCATGGGTTCGACATGCGCGTCGGCATGAAGTCGCGCGAGGTGACCAACTCGCTGGAGGAGACGCTGCAGGCCTTCGACCAGCGCTACGGCGCCAAGGCGCAGGAACTGGCCGAACTCCTGGAAGCCAAGCTCCTGACCTTCGACGACCGCTTCGACGTCCGGGCCCGCGGCATTTCCGAGGGGCTCATCGGCAAGATGCAGGCCTTCGACGACAGCTTCGGCACCCGCTCGCGCGAGATCGCCGAGACGCTGGAGCAGCGGCTGCAGGCCTTCGACCAGCGCTTCGGCGGCACGTCGCGCGACGTCGCCGAGACGCTCGACGGCAGGCTCACGGCCTTCGACGAGCGCTTCGGCGCGAAGTCGCGGGAGATCACGGTCGCGCTCGACGACAAGCTGCAGGTGTTCGACCTGCACTTCAGCATGAAGTCGCGCGAGATCGCCGATACGCTCGACGACAAGCTCCTGTCCTTCGACCAGCGCTTCTCGACCAAGACCGTCGAGATCGCCGATTCCCTCGACGGGCGGATCAGCCGCATCGACCAGGGTCTCGACGCCCGCGCCCGCGCCCTCAACGAGACGCTGGCGGCCCGCACGCTGGAAATGGCGCGCGTGCTCGGCGACGGCGGCAAGGAAGTGACGATGGCGCTCGACGCCAAGGCGCAGGAGATCTCCGACCTCCTCGACAACCGCTCCTCGGCGATCACCGATTCGATCACCGCCAAGGCCGACGACATCACCACGCTGCTCAGCACCCGGAGCCTGCAGCTGTCGGACCGGATCGTCGCCCAGTCGGCCGCGCTCGCCGATCAGCTCGACTCCAAGAGCACGCTGATCGCCAACACGCTGTCGTCGAAGGCGATCGAGATCGCCGCCCAGTTCGACGGCAAAAGCTCGTTCATCGCCGACACGCTGGCCGAGAAGGTCGACGAGATCAACCGCGCCCTCGGCACGCGCGCCACGGAGGTCGCCAACACGCTCGACGCCCGCGTCGCGCATTTCGAGGACAACGTCATCGGCCGCCTGACCGAGGTGACGCGCACCCTCGACACGCGCGGCTCGCAGATCGCCGCGACGCTGCAGGAGAAGGTGCAGTCCGTCTCCGAGAGCCTGATGCAGAACGCCGCCGAGGTGGATGCGACGCTGTCGCGCCTGTCCGCCGATGTCGGCCTGACGCTGGGCAACCGCGCCGCGGAGATCAACGCCGTGCTCGGCAGCCGTTCGACCGAGCTCGCCCAGATCCTGGACGAACGCGGCAATGCGCTGGTCCAGACCATCTCCCTGCGCGGCACCGCCATCACCAACGAGGTGGCGGATGCCGGCCAGATGGTCGTGCACTCGCTGGAGGAGCGCGGCACCAAGATCGCGTCCGTGATCAGCGAGAAGGGTGGCGAGCTCGTCACCGCCCTCGCCGAAAAGCGGGCCGAGCTGGCGTCCTCCCTGGAATTGTCCTCGGACACGCTGGCCGCCGCGATCGAGACCCGGGCCGGCCGCGCCGTCGGCGAGCTCAGCACGATGAACGACCGCCTGCGCGTCGAGATCGGCTCGCTGGTGGAGCGCCTCGAAGTCACCAACAAGGATCTGGCCCAGGCGCTCGACAGCTCCCACCGCTCGCTCGACAGCATCGAGGGCGGCCTGAGCGAGCGCCTGAGCACCTTCCATGCGACGATGACCGGCCTGGCGGACCAGGCCAATTCGGCGACCGACCGGGTCGGCGGCCAGGTGTCGTCGCTGCGCGAGATCTCGCACGAGGTCCTGAGCGACGTCACCGTGCTCACCGGGCGGCTGGAACAGCAGGCCGCCCAGCTGTCGCAGGCGGCCCAGGCCCTCGACCAGACCCAGGCGCGCGTCGACCGGGC
>NZ_BAAJOT010000004.1:675000-903871 GCF_057554225.1 Labrys sp. Lb11 | reverse complement strand
AGGCCTTCTTGCGCGCCGCCTCGACGAAAGCCGACCGCGCGGCCGTCACCCAGACGCCGCGGCCGGGAAGCTTGCGCTTGAGGTCCGGCGTCAGCACGCCGTCCGGCGAGGCGACGAAGCGGATCAGCTCTCCCACCGGCCGCACCAGGCGCGTGGCGACGCAGAGGCGCTCGAGCGCCTGCCGATCGTCAGCGATGTCCTCGGTGCGGTTGGCGGGCATGGTGGGTCATGCTCCGTGTCCGGCCGGCTCGGCGCCGGCTGCGTCAGCCTCCTCGGCTTCCGGCTCGGCGGCGGCCGGCGGCTCGATCCAGCCGGCCTTGACGCGGGCGGCGACGATGATCGCCTCCGCCTCCTCGCGAGACAGGTCGAACCCGTCGAGATAGCCGGCGTTCTTGGTCACCTCGCCGTCCTTGCGCTCGGTCCAGCCGACGAGATCGTCGGTGGCGCAGCCGGCCAGATCCTCCACCGACTTGACGTCGTTCTCGCCCAGCGCGACCAGCATGGCGGTGGTGACGCCCTCGACGCCCTTGAGCTCGTCCTCGACGCCCAGCGCCTTGCGCTTGGCGTCGAGCTCGGCTTCGACGCGGGCGAGATAGTCGCGGGCGCGGGTCTGGATCTCGGCCGCCGTGTCCTCGTCGAAGCCCTCGATCGAGGCGACGTCGGAGGCGTCGACATAGGCGACCTCCTCCACGGTCCGGAAGCCTTCGGAGGCCAGCAGCTGGCCGACGACCTCGTCGACGTTGAGGGCCTGCATGAAGGTCTGGGTGCGGACGACGAACTCCTTCTGGCGGCGCTCGCTCTCCTCGGCCTCGGTGAGGATGTCGATGTCCCAGCCGGTAAGCTGGGAGGCCAGGCGCACGTTCTGGCCGCGGCGGCCAATGGCGAGCGACAGCTGCGCCTCGGGCACCACCACCTCGATCTTCTCCGAATCCTCGTCGAGCACGACCTTGGAGACCTCGGCCGGCTGCAGCGCGTTGACGATGAAGGCGGCCACGTCCGGCGACCAGGGGATGATGTCGACCTTCTCACCCTGCAGTTCGCCGACCACGGCCTGGACGCGCGAGCCGCGCATGCCGACGCAGGCGCCCACGGGATCGATCGAGGAATCGCGGCTGATCACGGCGATCTTGGCGCGGGAGCCGGGATCGCGGGCCACAGCCTTCACCTCGATGATGCCGTCATAGATTTCCGGCACTTCCTGCTCGAACAGCTTGGCCATGAACTGGGGATGGGTGCGCGACAGGAAGACCTGCGGACCGCGCTGCTCGCGGCGCACGTCGAAGAGATAGGCGCGGATGCGGTCGCCGGGGCGGAAGACCTCGCGCGGCAGCAATTCGTCGCGGCGGATGATGGCCTCGCCCCGCCCGAGGTCGACGACGACGTTGCCGTATTCCACGCGCTTGACCAGGCCGTTGACGATGGTGCCGACGCGGTCCTTGAACTCGTCGAACTGGCGGTCGCGCTCGGCCTCGCGCACCTTCTGCACGATCACCTGCTTGGCCGACTGGGCCGCGATGCGGCCGAAATCGAAGGGCGGCAGGGTCTCGGCGATCCAGTCGCCGACCTGGGCGGCCGGGTTCTTGCGGCGGGCGTCCTCCAGCAGGATCTGGGTGGCGTCGTTCTCGATCTGGTCGACCACCTCCAGCAGGCGCGACAGCCGGATCTCCCCCGTCTTCGGGTTGATCTCGGCGCGCACCTCCGTCTCCTGGCCGTAGCGCGAGCGCGCGGCCTTCTGGATGGCGTCCTCCATCGCGGCGAGCACGATCTGCCGGTCGATCACCTTTTCACGGGCGACCGCGTCGGCGATCTGCAGAAGTTCGAGGCGGTTCGCGCTGACGGCCATCGTCGTGTCCTTTTGGAGAATCCTGAGTTCGAAGTTCGGCGTTCCGGTTCAGCGCTTCCCGCGCGCCGGCGGCTCGGCCGGCTCCTCCTCCGCTTCGGCGGCCTCCAGCTCCGCCAGAAGCGCCTTGGAGGCCGCCTTGGCGCGACGCAGCGACTCCGTGATCAGCGCGTCGGTCAGCACCAGGTGAGCCTCGCTCATATCGGCCATGCGCAGCTCGACGTCGAGCGCTTCGCCGGGCTGGGCATCCGAGCGGCGCAGCTTGGCCTTGACCCCGTCGGCGCCGAGCAGCGTGCCGCGGAAGCGACGGCGGCCGGCGACGATCAGCGTCATGTCGATCTTGGCCTCGTACCCGGCCCAGCGCTGGAAATCGGAGGCGCGCACCAGCGGCCTGTCGATGCCGGCGGACGAAACTTCCAGATGGTAGGGACGCCCGACCGGATCGTCGAGGTCGAGCACCGGCGAGATCGCCTTGCTCACCGCCTCGCAATCGTCGACGGTCATCGTGCCGTCCGGCCTCTCGGCCATGATTTGCACGGTGCAGCCGTTGTTGCCGTTGATTCGCACCCGCACCAGCCGGAAGCCCATCGGCACGACCGAACGCTCGACGATCGCGGCCACGCGCGCCGCCGCACCGGTCTCGGTGATCAGGCGCGGCTCGTGCAGGGCGTCGGGCGTTGCACCCGGTTCGGCGGTTTCGATGTCGGTTTCGGCCAAGGAGGACCCCGTAATACAAAAAGAGCGGGTCCCGGCAGGAACCCACTCTCAACGGCACGATCCGAAGATCGTCTATGAGATGTCCTTATCGGACAGGGCGGAATATAGGCCTTTTTGACACTGATGCAAGGGGGCGGGAGTCGGCCCTCCCGCCTCGGTCCGGCCTGGCGCCCTCCTCGCCCTTTTTTTGCTCGCTCGGAGCGTTCAGGTTCGGTTCAGTCGAAGCAGGATTGATTCCCGGCAATGCAACAGGAGCACATCATGCCCCTCAAGACCTACCTGATCGGACTTGCCGGCGCATTGGCGCTCTCGGTCTCCCCGGCCGCGATCGCCGCAGCCCAGCAGGCTCCGTCACATCCCATGATGGTCGCCCAGGCCGAGCCGGCGGACGGCAATCCCGACGACGCCCAGGCCAAGCGTCGCAAGAAGCTTCAGGAGATGAAGGCCGCCAGGGAGGCCCAGCAGCAGGGCGCGCCCGACCAGCAGGCGGACGATGCCCAGGCCAAGCGCCGCCAGAAGCTCCAGGAGATGAAGGCCGCCCGGGAGGCGCAGCAGCAGGGCGCGCCCGACCAGCAGGCGGACGATGCCCAGGCCAAGCGCCGCCAGAAGCTCCAGGAGATGAAGGCCGCCCGGGAAGCGCAGCAGCAGGGCGCCCCCGACCAGCAGGCGGACGACGCCCAGGCCAAGCGCCGCCAGAAGCTCCAGGAGATGAAAGCGGCCAAGGAGGCGCAGCAGCAGCGTGCGCCCGACCAGCAGCCGGACATGCCCGTTCGGCCGCCCAAGCCCAAGGCGGTGCAGGACGGGGCCGACCAGATGCCGCAGGCCACGCCGGATCAGAAGCCGCGCCGCAAGCCGCCCGCCGACCAGCAGGCCGAGCCCGTCCCGGCCGAGCCCGCCCGGCCCAGGCCGGTCGACCAGGCCAAGCCCGACAAGGCGCAACCCGATACGCGGCCGGCGCCGGTGGCCGACACGCCCGACGTGCTCAAGGACAGCCGACCGGCCGGCCAGCTGAGCGATGCGGAACTGCGCGCCAGGCTCGACGCCGCGCGCCGCCAGATCAACGACAAGTCGCTGCCCGCGGCCACGCGCGACAAGCTGCGCGAGACCATCGAGACCAGCCGTCAGGAAGTGCTGTCGCGCCGCAAGCAGCCGCAGCCCGACCAGGCCGGGCAACCCAAGCCCGTCGACCAGGCGCAGCCCGGGCAGCCCAAGCCGGCAGACCAGGCCAGGCCCGACACCAGGCCCGAGCCGGTTGCGGGCGGGTCCGACGTCCTCAACGACGGCAGGCCCGTCGGCCAGCTGACCGACGAGGAACTGCGCGCCCGGCTCGACACCGCACGCCGCCAGATCGGCGACAAGTCGCTGCCCGCGGCCACGCGCGACAAGCTGCGCGAGACCATCGAGACCAGCCGCAAGGAAGTCCTGATGCGCCGCGCCCGCGCCCAGAAGGGCGACAAGACCGGGCAGCCGGTTCAGCCCGACCAGGCCGGCCAGACGCCGCTGCCCGGCCGGCCGGACACCGGGCTGCCGACGCCGGTGATCGCCAATCCGCGCGTCGACGCCAACGCCGAGCGTCAGGCCACCGCCTTGCTCGCCGACCGGACGCCCGCCGGCAACCTGTCGAACGTGGCGCTGCGCGGCCGCCTCAGCCTCTATCGCGATGCGCTCGCCGGCGGCAATCTCTCGCCCGAGACCCAGAAGGCGCTGCGCCAGCGCCTGCGGGACGAGAGCCAGGCGTTACGCCAGCGCGTCGTCCTGCAGGAGAACACGCCGCCGTCGCAGCCCAGCCAGCCGGACCAGCCCGGCCGCCCGCGCCGGCCTCCGCCGCTGGTGGTGCTGCCGCCGACGCCCCAGGACATTCCCGGCATCATCGCCGACCGGCGCCAGTCCGTCGACCTCGACGAGCGCGGGCTGAACCGGCGCATCCTGGTCTATCGCGACGCCATCAACGACACCCGCTACTCGGACGCCGAGCGCGACTATTTCCGGCGCTACATGCTGGCCGATCGCCAGGAGCTGCGCCGGCGGATGATGGACGACCGGCAGAGGCGCTGGGACGAGCTGCGCTGGGCCCGGGACAATCGCCAGCTCGACGTCGACATCGATGTCGATCTGCGGCCGCCGATGCCGAACTACCGGCCGGTGCCGACCATCTGGGCGGCGGAAGTCGACGACGACGCCATCGAGGAGCAGCTGATCGCCCGGCCGCTGCGCCCCCTGCCCCAGCGCTATCCGCGCCAGGTGCTGATGGCGCAGCCCGAGACCGTCGTCGCGCAGCCGGAAGTGCGCCAGGCGATCCCGAGCGTCGAGCTGGACACGATCCACTTCGCCTTCAACGACGCCACCGTCAGCGAGGAGGAGATCGCCAATCTCGACCGCATCGGCCGCGTGCTCGAGAAGATCGTCGCCGCCCATCCCGGCGAGGTCTTCCTGATCGAGGGCCATACGGACGCGGTCGGCAGCGACGCCGCCAACCTGGATCTGTCGCGCCGGCGCGCCCAGTCGGTGAAGGATGCCCTGACCGAGTACTACCAGATCTCGCCGGACAACCTCACCACGGCCGGCCTCGGCGCGCGCTACCTCAAGGTGCGGACGCCGGACGCCGAACCGGAGAACCGGCGCGTCACCATCCGCCGCATCACCTCGCTGGTGCAGAACTGAGCCGCCGTCCGCGGCGCCGCGATGCCCGAGGCCGGGGGCGCAAGCCCGGCCTCGGGACGGAAGCTGCGCTTCCGGGAACGGCCCCTCGCCGCCCCGCGGCGCCGCCGGCCTCGGGCGTCGTCCGAGAACAAGTGCTCCAGGCGCGACGCCGGCCGGTCCCCTCCCCTTTGCGGGGAGGGGTGAAGGGCTGGGGGTCGTCGACGTAGGGTTCATCCTATCCTGCACGACCCCCACCCTTTCATCCCTCCCCACCCATCTCGGGTGTTCCCGAGATGGGCAGACAAGGAAGGCAAGTCGGAAACATCCGACTTGCCGGGGGAGGGAAGACGCGGGCGTCGCGGCAAGTCCGGCATGGAGCCCATCTCGCCCACAGGGTGGCTTCACAAAATTGAGGTGAAGCACTTAGTCCCGGACGCCGCCTTATGGGCGCCGGCTCCGGCAATACCCGTCCGGACCGGCCGGACCGCTCAGCCTCCGGCCGCCTCCCGCATCAGCAGAGCGATCTCGGCCACGGGCATGCCGTGATCCGACGAGGTGCGGTCGCCGTTGCGCAGATCGGTCATGTGCGTGTCGACGACATGGTCGTTGTAGACCTGGAGGTAGCGCATCTCGCCGATGCGGTCGGGGTTGCGCGGATAGAATTCCTGGCTGAGCAGGATGTGGTCGAGCACCTGATAGTCGCCGAAATGGATATGGGTGTAGAGCGCCGCGCCCGTCATGTGGCCGGCCTGCATGGCCGCCGCCGAATAGAGATGCAGGTCCCACAGGCGCCGGTTCTTGCGGCTCCATTCCTGCGGATCGGCCATCAGCGCCTTGAGGCTCTCGGGCAGCGGTTCCTCGCCGCGCACCAGGCCCGTGGTGACGCTGGCCAGTTCGTCGTTGAGATCGCCGAGGACCACCACCGGCTTCGGCACGCCGCCGCGATCGGCCATGTCGCGGGTGAGCATCAGCCGCAGGGCCGCCGCCTCGGCGCCGCGTTGCACCAGGGCACGCACCACGGCGGCGGCGCGCACGGCCGGATCACGCTGATCCTCGCCGTCGAGCACCACCGGGCGCTTCGACTTGAGATGGACGACATAGACGGTCAGGGAAGCCCCGGTCGGCAGGGACACTTCGGCGCGCAGCACCGGCCGCTCGAACAGGCGCAGGCCGGTGGCCACCGCGGTCTGCCGCCCCGCCTCGTCACGGCGGGCGACGAAGGCGTCGTTGAGCTCGGGCGGGAAGGCGGCGATCGAGTCCAGCCGCGTCACCGGCAGGCGGCTGGCCAGGCCGAGGCGCGGCGCGTTCAGCGCCCCGTCCGGCGTCCTGGGTCCGTCGTCCGTCGCGCCGGGCGCGGCGACGAAGGCGCCGGCGAAACGCTCCGACTTGGCCACCGCGGCGGCGAGCGCATCCTCGTGGAACACTTCCTGGAAGCCGACGATGTCGGCGCGCGAGCGCTCCAGCATGCCGCCGATCCAGGCGGTCTTGGCCTCGTATTCCGCCAGCGTATAGGGCTGCTGGTCATGGAAGCGCACGCCCGGGCGGGCGAGCAGGAAACTGTTCAGCGTGGCGATGCGCAGGATGGCGGCGGGCATGGCGGCTCATGATGGGACTGTCTGCCGCCAGACTATCCGCCGGACGGGCCGCTGTCGAAGGCCGCCGGTCAGCGCGCCTTGTCGACGCACGAGCGCCTGGCGTTCTTCGCCGCGACGGGGCACCCAGCTCGGCGCCCTCCTGCCAAAGCTCGCGAGATCCTTGGCCGCCGCCGGCTGCGCGGCCCCGGGCCAGGCCCAGAGCCCGGCGAGCAGGGCGGCGGCGAGGTGCGATCTCATGACGGGTCTCCGGTGTTCCCGCGGCCGCCCGATCCTATGCCCGGAACCGACGCCCTGTGAAGCAGCCCGGCCCATGCGGGCACGGCGGCCGCCGCCCCGCTGTTCGATTCCGCACGGCCCGCCGCCGGCCTACGGTTGCCGGCCGGCCTTGGAGCAGGCGAGCGCGGTCTTGACGCAGGCGATCGACGGCGTCGAGCATTGCGGCTGGCCGCCTTCGATGCGGCACACCATGCAGCCGTCGGCGATCTCCAGGCACGCGGGATGGGCCTGGACGAAGGCGAGGATGGAGCCGGGGGGCAGGCGGCGCCTCGGTCGGCCCGGCGTCTTCGGCGCGGCCGAGGCCGCAGCCCAGCAGCATGGCGAGGACCGCGGCACCGAGGAAGCGGGCCGGCGCGACGCTCACCGGTTCGGCACCGGGACCAGGGCTGCGGCCGCCAGCAGCAGCCAGGCGCCGATGGCGAGCGAGCCGCCGGTGGGCGCCGCCATCGGGAAGAGGCGGCCGCCGGTGATGGCGTTGAACGTCACCGCGCCGGAGAACAGGGTGACGGCCACGACCAGCAGCACCATCGCAGCCAGGGCCAGGGTCGGGTGCAGGACGCCGGTGCGCACCGCCGCGACGACGGCGAGCAGCACGGGAGCGTGGGCCAGCACCATGATGGCGGCATAGTCGATCGCCGGCCATTTGCCGTGCGCGGCCAGCGCCAGAAGGCCGATGCCGACAGCCCCGAACAGGCCGGCGACGGCGGCGACGGCACGGCCGAGCGTCATGCCGCCCGCCGCTCGGCCAGCAATTGCGCGATGGTGGCGCGCAGCGGCTCGATGCCGTCTCCGGTGCGGCTGGAGGTGGCGAGGATCTCCGGGAAGGCGGCCGGGCGCCGGGCGATCCTTTCGGCCGTTTCGGCGATGCGTGCCTCCAGGGCGCCGGCCTTGACCTCGTCGGCCTTGGTCAGGACGATCTGGTAGACCACGGCGGCGGCGTCGAGGGTCTTCAGCACCGCATCGTCGGTGCTCTTCAGGCCATGGCGGGCATCGACCAGCACGAAGACGCGGGCGAGGTTCACCCGCCCCCTGAGATAATCGTGGATAAGCCGGGTCCAGGCCTTCACCTTGGTCTCGGCCACCTTGGCATAGCCGTAGCCGGGCATGTCGACCAGCGTCAGGGCCGGGTCGGACCGGAAGAAGATCAGCTCCTGCGTCCGGCCCGGCGTGTGGGAGGTGCGGGCGAGCGCGTTGCGGTTGGTCAGCGCGTTGATCAGGCTGGACTTGCCGACATTGGAGCGTCCGGCCAGGGCGATCTCGATGCCGTCGGCCGGCGGCAGGTTGGCGAGGCTGGTGGCCGCCCAGAAGAAGTCCCAAGGCGCCGCGAACAGGCGGCGCCCGGCTTCGGTGAAGTCGGGCGCGGTGGGGCCGGTCATCCCCGCCTCAGGCCTTGGCCTTGGATTTGCGCGAGAAGATGCCCTTGAGGTTGTCCCACAATTCGATCTTGACGCCGTTCTTCTTCATGATGAAGGCCTGCTGCAGGATGGTCAGCGTGTTGTTCCAGGTCCAGTAGATCACCAGGCCGGCCGGGAACGAGCCGAGCATGAAGGTGAACATCAGCGGCATCCAGCGGAACAGCGAGGCCTGAATCGGATCGGGCGGCGCAGGATTGAGCTGCATCTGCAGGAACATCGAGATGCCCATCAGGATCGGCCAGACGCCGAGCATGAGGAACAGCGGCGGCGACCACGGGATCAGCCCGAACAGGTTGAAGATCGTGGTCGGGTCGGGCGCGGACAGGTCGTGGATCCAGCCGATGAAGGGCTGGTGGCGCATCTCGATGGTGATGAACAGCACCTTGTAGAGCGCGAAGAACACCGGGATCTGCAGCAGCACCGGCACGCAGCCGGAGACCGGATTGATCCGCTCCTTCTTGTAGAGCTCCATCATCGCCTGCTGCTGCTTCATCTTGTCGTCGGCGAAGCGCTCGCGGATGGCGGCCATTTCCGGCTGCACCTTCTTCATCTTCGCCATCGATTCGTAGGATCGGTTGGCGAGCGGGAAGAAGGCGAGCTTCAGGAGCAGGGTGACGATCAGGATCGCCCAGCCGAAATTGCCGGTGAAGCGGTAGAGCCAGTCGATCAGCTTGAACAGGTTCTTGGTGATGTAATAGAACCAGCCCCAGTCGATCAGCAGGTCGAACCGGGCGATGCCCAGCGACTTCTCATAGCCGTCGACGAGCGCGACCTCCTTGGCGCCGGAGAAGACGCGGTTGGTCACCTCGGCCTTGCCGCCGGGGGCGACGGTCCTGGGCTCGAACAGGAGATCGGTCTGGTAGGTCCTGACGCCGCCGGCCTCGGCCGACGAGAAGCGTGCGGTATAGGACGAGGCCTGGTCGGGAATGACGGTCGTGGCCCAGTACTTGTCGGTGATGCCGAGCCAGCCGGACGTCCCCTTCCATTCCCGCGAGGCCGCCTTGCTGGTGGCGTTGGCCTCCTTGTCGATGGTGCTGTAGGTGTATTCCTGCAGGCGGTTGTCGCCAAGGAAGCCGATCAGGCCCTCGTGCAGGATCCAGTAGCCGGCGACCGTCGGCGTGCCGTGGCGCGAGATCAGGCCGTAGGGCGAGAGTTGCACCTCGCCGGTGCCCTTGTTCTCGACCGCGTCGGTGACGGTGAACATCTGGGCTTCGTCGACGGCGATGGTGCGGCGGAACAGCAGGCCGGCGCCGTTGTCCCATTCGAGCACCGCGGGCTTGGACGCGGTGAGCGGGCCGGTCGACGCCTGCGTCCAGACGGTATCGGCAGCCGGCACCTTGACGCCGGAGCCGGGCTGCACAGCCCAGCCGAAATCGGCGTAGTAGGGCCCCTGGTTCTCCAGCACGTCGCGATGGTTAGCCGCGTGGACCGGCGAGCCCGACGGCGACAGCATGATGATGTGGGGTGACTTGGGGTCGATGGTCTCGCGGAAGTCCCGCAGCGACAGGTCGTCGAGGCGCCCGCCCTTCAGGTTGATCGAGCCGAAATAGCGGGGCGTGTCGATGGCGACGCGCGGCGTCGAGGCGACGACCTCGGCCCGGGTGGCGTTGGCCGCCGGCGCGGCGGCGCTGCCCGGGATGGCCGGCGCCTGACCGGGCGCGGCCGGGGCCTGGGTCTGCGCAGCCTCGCGCTGGGCGACCTCGTGCTGACGCTGCATCTGCGGCATGCCGACGAAGTACTGCCAGCCGATCAGGACGATCGCCGACAGGACGATCGCCAGCAGCATGTTCTTGTTGTCGACCTTCTTGTCGCCGTTCATCGTGCAGCCTCGTCGGCCGGTCGCCGCGCTGCACGGCCGCCGGGGCGGTCCGAATGCACGCGGCCGAACGCCGTCGTCAAGTCGTTCAGGATCGTTGCGAACGGCGCGTCGATGGCATTGTGCCGTCCGACCACCACATAGTCATACCCGACACGCGCGTGAAGCGCGCCGATCTGCCGCATCGCCTCGCGCAGGCGGCGGCGGATGCGGTTGCGCTCGACGGCACCGCCGTTCTTCTTGGTCACGGTGAAGCCGACCGCGGCCTCGCCGTCGAGGCCGGTTCGCACCCGTGCCTGCAAGGTCATGGTCGCGGCGTTCGCCTTGCGGCCGTCGCGGACGCGAAGAAAGTCCTGGCGCTTGCGCAGTCGCTGCATCGGAGGGAACGGGCGGCGCCCGTCCGGCCTCAGGCCGACAGGCGCTTGCGGCCGTGCGCGCGGCGCGCAGCGAGAACCTTGCGGCCCCCCTTGGTCCCGAGGCGGGCGCGGAAGCCGTGACGGCGCTTGCGGACGAGCTTGGAGGGTTGATAGGTGCGTTTCACGGGACTGTCTCCGCATTCGCGGCCGGATGCCGGGATCGAACTATGAGCGACAAAGCCCAGGCCGGATGCGGATCCAGCCCCTGCCCTGCCACAGGGTGTGACGTTCACAGGATGCCCGGGCCTGCCGTCAGGCCGGTGTCCGGATATCCTGCATGGAGAATCGCGGGCCCACTAACGCGAAAACGCGCCCCGGCGCAAATGCCACGGGCGCGACCAAGCCCAGGGGGCGGCGCCGAATTCGCCGGGGCTTATGCGGGAAGACGGGGGCGAAGTCAAATGTTCCGGCGCGTGACTTCACGTCCCGCGCGGCTTGGCCCGGGTCGTCGGCGGCGCGGCCAGCGGATCGTCGGGCCAGGGATGCCTGGGATATCGCCCCTTCATCTCCGTGCGGACGGCGGCGTAGGAGCCTTTCCAGAAACCGGGAAGGTCCTTCGTCACCTGGACCGGCCGGTGCGCCGGCGAGAGCAGATGCAGCGTCAGCGGCACGTGTCCGCCGGCGATGGCGGGATGGACGGCGAGGCCGAACAACTCCTGCACGCGCACGCAGACGGCCGGGCCGCCCTCGGCGTCATAGTCGATGGCAAGGCGCGAGCCGGTCGGCGCCTCGAAATGGGTCGGCGCCTCGGCGTCGAGGCGCTGGCGCAGCCGCCACGGCAGCAGGCCCGCCAGGGCCGCATCGAGATCGCCTGCCTCGATATCGGCGAGGCTGCGGCGCCCGAGGAGGTGCGGCGCCAGCCATTCGGCCGGGGTGGCGGCCAGGGCGGCGTCGGAGAGGTCCGGCCAGTCCTCGCCTTCGGCGGCACGCAGGAAGGCGACACGCTCGCGCAGTTGCGCCTGCGCCCGCGTCCAGGGCAGGCGGCCGATGCCGAGCCGGGCGACCCCGGCGGCCAGCGCCGCGGCCGCCTCGGCATCGAGGTCGAGCGGCGCGGTCCGCTCCGCCAGGAGCAGGCGGCGATAGCGCGTCACAACCCGCGAGCGCAGGCTGCCGGAGGCCTCGTCGAAGCCGGTCTCGATGCGCGTGGAGACCCCATGCAGCGCCTCGATCTCGGCCGGGGAGATCGGAGCCGCCAGCAAGAGGCGGGCGGACTGGGCCGCGCCGGCGACCTCGGCCACGACCAGGAACGGCTCGCGCGCCAGGCGGTCGTGCGGCTCCAGGCTCGCCCCCCGCCCGTTCTCCATGGTGACGGCGCCCGGCCGGCCCCGGGCCGCGGCGACGCGGTCGGGATAGGCCAGGGCCAGCACGGCGCCGCTGCGCGCCGGATCCGTCGCTCCGGGCCGGCCGCCCGCGGCCTTCAGCCAGGAGGCGGCCAGGCGCCGCATATCCTCCGCGCGCCGGCCGCGCTCCCGCCGGAAGCGCTCGACCCGCTCCACGAGGTCCGTGCCGTCGCCGCCGAGGCCGCGCTCGACCAGGATCGCGGCGATGTCGGCGGCGAGATCCCCCTCCCCCGCGGCGCTCGCCGCCACCAGCATGCGGGCCAGTCGCGGCGGCAGGGCCAGGGCGGAGAGCCGCCGCCCCTCGTCGGTCAGGCGACCGTCCGCGTCGACCGCCTCGATGTCCCGCAGCAGGGTCCGCGCCTCGGCGAGCGCCGGCTTCGGCGGCGGGTCGAGCCAGCTCAGAGCCAGGGGATCGGGCACGCCCCAGGCGGCGCAGTCGATCAGCAGCGGGCTCAGATCGGCCGCCAGGATCTCCGGCTTGGCGAAGGGCTCCAGGGCGCCGGTCCCCGCCTCCTCCCACAGCCGGTAGCACACGCCCGGCTCGATCCGGCCGGCCCGGCCGCGGCGCTGATCGGCGGCCGCGCGCGAGACGCGCACGGTCTCCAGGCGGGTGATGCCGATATCCGGCTCGTAGCGCGGCACCCGGGCCAGCCCCGAATCGACCACCACCCGCACGCCCTCGATGGTCAGGCTGGTCTCGGCGATCGAGGTCGCCAGCACGATCTTGCGCCGGCCCGGAGCCGCCGGCGCCACGGCCCGGTCCTGGTCGCGCCCGTCCATGGCGCCGTAGAGCGGTGCGATGTCGATGCGTGGATCGCGGACCCGCTCGGCGAGCAGGCGCTCGCAGCGCCCGATCTCGCCCTGTCCGGGCAGGAAGACCAGGATGGAGCCCGTCTCTTCCGCCGCGGCGCGCAGCACGGCGTCGGCCACCTCCTCCTCGATGCGGCGGCGCGGATCACGGCCGAGGTGGCGCGTCTCCACCGGGAAGGCCCGCCCGCGGCTCTCGACCACCGGCGCCTGGCCAAGCAGCGCAGCGACGCGGGCGCCGTCCAGCGTGGCGGACATCGGCAGGATGCGCAGATCCTCGCGCAGGCCCGCCTGGGCGTCGAGCGCGAAGGCCAGGCCCTGGTCGGCATCGAGGGACCGCTCGTGGAACTCGTCGAACAGCACGGCGGCGACGCCATCGAGGCCGGGATCGTCGAGAATCATCCGCGAGAACACGCCCTCGGTGATCACCTCGATGCGCGTCCTGGCCGAGACCCGCGATTCCAGGCGCACGCGCAGGCCGACCGTGCCGCCGACCGCCTCGCCCAGCGTCGCGGCCATCCGCGCGGCCGCGGCCCGGGCGGCGAGGCGCCGCGGCTCCAGCACCAGGATCTTGCGCCCCTGCGCCCAGGGCTCATTCATCAGCACCAGCGGCACCCGCGTGGTCTTGCCGGCGCCGGGCGGCGCCACCAGCACGGCGTTGGAACCTGTGCGTAGCGCGGCGGTGAGGGCGGGCAGCGCCTCGTCGATGGGCAGGGGGAGGTCGAAGGGCGGCATCGCCCCGATGTGGCGGAAGCCGCGGCTGTGCGCAATGGCCGGGCGGGCACAGTTCGCAATTGCGGCGCGGATGTTGCGATGCAACTATCCACAGGGGAATGATTCCCGTCCCGCGGCCAGGAACCCAAGCATGTCCGGCCTCATCATCACCGTCGCCCAGCAGAAGGGCGGCTCGGGCAAGACGACGATCACCGCTCATCTCGCCGTGGCCTATGCCCGGCAGGGCCGCAGCGTCGCCGTCCTCGACGTCGATCCGCAAGGCAGCCTCGGCCAATGGTTCGAGAAGCGCGAACGACGCCTCGGCGAGGGCCGCACCGGCCTGGAGTTCCGCACCGCCAGCGGCTGGGGCGCCCGGCGCGAGGCGCGCAACCTGGCGCGCGACTATGACCTGGTGCTGGTCGATACGCCGCCGAAGTCGGACCTCGAGTCGGGCCCGGCGGTGGAGGCCGCCGACCTGGTCGTCACGCCGGTGCAGCCGACGCCGGTCGATGTCTGGGCGACCGAGGCGACGCTCGCGATGATCGCCCGCGAGCGCGGGCGGGCGCTGCTGATTCTCAACCGCGTGCCGCCGCGAGCCGCGATCACCGACGACATGGTCAAGGCGGTGCTGGCCACCGGCGCGGCGGCGCAGGCGCGCCTCGGCAACCGTGTCGCCTTCGCCCAGAGCATGGGTGAAGGCTCCACAATCCTGGAAGCGGCGCCCGGCGGCAAGGGCGCGCAGGAAGTCGAAGCCCTGGCCGCGGAAGTGCTGCGCTACGCCGCGCGCTGACGGCGCACGGACCTTCGGTGAAAAAACCTTGCGGAACGGCAGGGATGGCTCGGTCGGATCCGGAAAAAAGCCGCAGCCCGGCCATATGGTGCGCTTTTGCGGAGAGTGTGACTTTTCTCCCATTTACGCGACGACTGGCGGACGGGCAGAGTGAATCCGTTTCGGATGGACCAGTGACGCTATGGAACGGCGCGCCTATGATGCCCCCCTCGATCCCGCCCTTGCGGTGTCAGGACTGCTGACGCGCCTCGGCCTGTTCCTGCTCGTCGTCATCGTGCCGGTGCTGGCGATGGTGTCGCGCCGCACCGTCGGCATCCTCGTGCCGATCGCCACGGCGCTCCTGATCCTGGCAGCGGCCCTGGACGGGCGCCTCGTGCTGGCTTGCGGGCGCTTCGGCCGGGTTCTGGTGTCACCCCAGGCGCTCGCCCTGGCGGCCCTGCTGCTGTGGGTCGCCGTCACCTTGTTGTGGACGCCGCGCCCCATCGAGGCGCTGGGGCGCCTGATCAGCGTCATCGGCAGCGTGGCGCTCTTCGCCGGCGCCATCGCCTGCCTCAAGGACCAGGCCAAGCTCAGCGACGTCAATCTCATTCCCGTCGGGGTCGCCATCGCCGCCCTGGCGCTCGCCACCCTGTTCGTGCCGCACTCGCCGCTCGCCTCGCTGGTCGGCCCCAATCCCGACAGCGCCGAGAGTCAGCGCGCCGCCACGCTGCTGGTGCTGCTGGCCTGGCCGGCGATCGGCTCGCTCGCCTCCAAGGGACGCACCTGGCAGGCGGTCGCCATCGGGGCGCTGGTGGCGCTGGCCCTGTGGCTGGTGCACAACCTCGTGGTGATCGCCGGCTTTCTCGCCGGGCTGCTGGCCTTCCTGCTCGCGACCTGGCGGCCGCGCACCAGCATCGTCGCGATCGGCGGCAGCGTCCTGGCACTGCTGCTGCTGGCGCCCCTGGCGGGCTGGCTGATGGCCAAATATGGCGGCTTCCTGCTGCCACGCGAGGGCGACAGCCTGGTCGCGGCCTGGCGCGACGTCACCTATTCCCTGCCCACCCATATCCTGCAGGGCTTCGGCTACGAGGCGAGCGGCGCGCTCGAGCGCGGCTCCAGCGGCGTCGTGCTCGGCTCTCCCCGCAACGCGGCCCTGCAGATCTGGCTTGAACTCGGCCTGGTCGGCGTGGCGCTGGCCGCCGTCGCCCTGTTCGTGGCGCTCCTGGCGATCGAGAGGGTCGATGCCAAGGCCCAGCCGGCGACGCTGGCCGTGTTCGCCTCGGCCGCCGTGATGATGTTCTCAGGCCTGGCTGCCTGGCAGAGCTGGTGGATCACCGCACTGGGCCTGACCGCCGTGTCGCTCGCCTTCGTCTCGCGCCGGGCCCGCAGCTGGCGCTAGCCCGTCTTCGCGGATTCGCGCGCGGAAACGTCGATTTCGAGGTTTTTTGAGCGCGTAAGTATTTGATCTGATTGAGGCGAGGTTCGCATGTTCTACCGGAATCGGCTGTAGTGAAGACCTAGGCTATTTCCAAGATACGGTTTGGCGTGCATAGATTCATGTCGCCATGTTTCTGCGACGAACCGAGCGAAGGAAGGACGGCAAGACGCATACCTACTGGAACATCGTCGAGAACAAGCGTCTCGACGATGGCCGGGTGGTGCAGCGGCAGGTTTTGTATTTGGGTGAAATCAACTCTTCTCAGGCCGCCGCCTGGCGCAAAGCCATCGAGGTGCTCGATACCGACACCGGCGATCGACAGACGCTGGCTCTGTTTCCGGAGGATCGCTGCCAAGCCGTCGCGGCCGATGCCTCAGTGGTGCAGCTTCGCTTGTCGGAGCTCCGGCTGTGCCGGCCGCGCCAATGGGGTGCCTGTTGGCTGGCCGGGCTCCTATGGCGCGACCTGCACCTCGATCGGTTCTGGGCCGACCGCCTGCCGCCGAGCCGCAAGGGGACACGCTGGGACCAGGTGCTTCAGGTTCTGGTGACCTATCGCCTGATCGCACCGGGCAGCGAATGGCGCCTGCATCGCGAATGGTTCGAGCGTAGCGCCATGGCCGACCTCTTGGGGGCGGACTTCGGGTTGGCCGAGGCGCACAAACTGTATGCCTGCCACGACCTGCTCCTGGCGCACAGGCAGACCCTGTTCGCTCATCTGGCGGAGCGCTGGCGCGATCTGTTCAACGCCCGCTTCGACGTGCTGCTCTACGATCTGACCAGCACCTATTTTGAGGTCAACGCCTCGGATCTGCCCGAGGGCGACAAGCGCCGTCACGGCTATAGCCGCGACAAGCGGCCGGACTGTCCGCAAGTGGTGATCGCCCTGGTCGTCACCCCGGAGGGCTTGCCTTTGGCCTACGAGGTGCTGGCCGGCAACACCGCCGACAGCAAGACGCTGGGGATGTTCCTCGGCAAGATCGAGCAGCAATACGGCAAGGCGCGGCGCGTCTGGGTGATGGATCGCGGCATTCCCACCGAGGCGGCCCTGGCACAGATGCGGGCCAGTGACCCGCCGGTCCAGTATCTGGTGGGAACGCCCAAGGGACGGCTGAACCGCCTGGAAAAGCACCTGCTGGACAAGCCCTGGCAGGAGGCGCGGCAGGGCGTTCAGGTGAAGCTGCTGGCCGAGGATGGCGAACTCTATGTCTTCGCCCAGAGCCTCGACCGCGTCTCCAAGGAACGGGCCATGCGGCGGCGGCAGTTGAAATGGCTGTGGAAGCGGCTCCGGCAGATCGCCGCCATGGCGGTCTCCCGCGAGGAGCTCCTGATGAAGCTGGGCGCCGCGCGCTCCAAGGCGCCGACCGCCTGGCGCCTGGTCGATGTCGACATCGACAAGAACGGCGGGCTGACCTTCCGCCTCGACCGCAAGAGGCTGCGAACCATCAGACGGCGTGAAGGGCGCTATCTGCTGCGAACCAATCTCACCGACAACGATCCCGCCCTGCTATGGCAATATTACATTCAGCTCGTCGCCGTCGAAGAGGTCTTCAAGACCCTGAAAGGCGACCTGGCGATCCGCCCGGTCTTCCACAAGGATGAGAGGCGGATAGAAGCCCACATCTTCATCGCCTTCCTGGCCTATTGCCTGCAGATCACCCTGACCCGCCGCCTCCACGCCCTGGCCCCGGGACTGACCGCTCGAAGTGCTCTGGAAAAGTTCGTTGCCATCCAGATGATCGACGTCCACTTGCCCACCACCGATGGTCGCGAGATCCAGCTGACCCGCTACACCCAGCCCGAGCCCGAACTCAGCCTCCTCATCAGCCGCCTCAAGCTCCAATTGCCGCCACAGCCCCCGCCCAGAATCACCTCCTCCGTCCTCGCCCAAGCCAGTCGACGTAGTGAAGACCTTTTAGCCTAACCCATTGATCGCCAACCGCGGGGATGCCTCAATCTGCCCCCAATCCGCGAAGACGGGCTAGAGCAAAGCGCGTTTTGGTGGAAACGCTCTTTGCTCTAGCTCCTTGTTTCGACGCGTCTTTGCGACTTGACGCGAGTCCGTCAAAACGCAAAACGCTTTAGGCAGGTTCTCCGGAACCTGTTTGGGCAGAATCGAGCCTGCGAACTCGATCGTTGCGGAAGCCGCGAGGCACTGCTCAGGCTCCGGCTCGGCGCAGGCCCCGCAGCCGCTCCAGCGCCGCATCCAGCGTCTCGTCGCGCTTGGCGAAGCAGAAGCGCACCACCGAGGAGACCGCGCCCTCGGCGTAGAAAGCCGACACCGGGATGGCCGCCACGCCGTGATCCGACACCAGGCGCCGGCAGAAGGTGACATCGTCCTCGGCAATGCCGCTGGCGGCGAGGTCGACATTGACGAAGTAGGTGCCGGCGCTTGGCAGCACCGCAAAGCCGGCTTCCGCGAGGCCGCGACTCAGCCGGTCGCGCGAGCGCTGCAGGTCCCGGCGCATGCCGTCGAAATAAGCATCCTCCTTGGCCAGCCCGTAGGTCACGGCCACCTGCAGGTTCGGCGGCGTGGTGAAGGTGAGGAACTGATGGGCCTTGGCCAGGACCCGCATCACCGGCGGCGCAGCCATGACGAAGCCGACCTTCCAGCCGGTGAGCGAGAAGATCTTGCCGGCCGAACCGATCTTGACTGTGCGCTCGCGCATGCCGGGAACGCCGATCAGCGGCCTGTGGCGGCGGCCGTCGAAGACCACATGCTCCCAAACCTCGTCGCAAACCGCGATCGCATCATGGCGCTGGCAAAAGGCGGCCAGAACAGCCAGATCCTCGTCCGGAAAGATCGAGGCCGAGGGATTGAGCGGATTGTTGAACAGAACGACCCGGGTCCGGGGCGAGAACGCCTCGGCCAGCGCCTCTTCCGTCAGCCGCCAATGCGGCGGCTCCAGGCGCACGAAGCGCGGCACCCCGCCGGCGCGCCGCACCAGCGGCAGATAGGCGTCGTACATCGGCTGGAACAGCACCACCTCGTCGCCCGGCTCGATCAGCGCCAGCAGCGCCCCGGCGATCGCCTCGGTGGCGCCGGAGGTGATCATCACCTCGGCCTCAGGGTCCAGCTCCAGGCCCTGGAAACGCCGGTAATGGGCGGAGACCGCCTGGCGCAGTTCGGGCAGGCCCAGCATCGGCGGATACTGGTTCCAGCCGGTCAGCACCGCCTCGGCCGCCATGCGGCGCACATCCTCCGGGCCGGGATCGTCGGGGAACCCCTGGCCGAGATTGACGGCGCCGGCCTCGCGGGCGAGCCGCGACATCGCCTCGAATATGGTGGTGGGCAGGTCGGCGAACACGGAATTCATGACAAGATCTGTAGACGCGAGGCCCCTCCGAGGCAATGTCCGAAACGATCGGGCTTTGCGCCGGCCGGGCGGCGGTGGCAATGATCGGCGCGCATGTCCCCGCGCTTTCCCGCCCTCGCTCCCCGTCTCGCCATGCCGCCCCGGGCGGACTGGATCTTTGCCGTGCGCACCACCGCGGGCGGGCTGCTGGCCCTGGTCGCCGCCTCGGCATTGCGGCTCGGCCAGCCGCAATGGGCGATGATGACGGTGTTCATCGTCTCTCAGCCGATCGCCGGCATGGTGCTCGCCAAGGGCTTCTTCCGCCTGGCGGGCACGCTGGCCGGTGCCCTCGTGGCTGTCGGCATGACCGCGGTCGCAGGCGATTCGCCCTGGCTGTTCATCGCGATCCTGGCGGCGTGGATCGGGCTGTGCACCTTCGTCGCCTCGATGCTGCGCAACCCGGAAGCCTATGGCGCGGCGCTGGCGGGCTACACCGCCGCGATCATCGGCCTACCCGCCCTCGGCCATCCGCATCTGTCGGGCGAGCTGGCGGTGGCGCGCTGCACCGAGATCATGCTGGGCATCGTCTGCGCCGGCATCATCGGCCGCTTCGTCCTGCCCCAGCTCGCCCGCGACACGCTCGTCGAGCGTCTCGCCGCCTGCATCGCCGACCTCGCGCGCTACGCCTCCGGACCGATCCGCGGCCTCGGCAAGGACGAGCTCGACGGCATGTATGCCCGGCTGATCGCCGACACGCAGGCACTGGCCGCCCTGCGCGCCTATGCCCGGCTGGAAGCGCCGCGCCTGGTCACCCATGGCCGCAGGGCTCGCCACACCATCGGCCACATCCTCGCCGCCCTGTCGGCGGCACGGACGCTGCAAGCTCGCTCCGCCCATCCCAGCCGCACGCTGCAGCCGCTGCGACAGGCCTTCGCCGGCATCCTCGCCGACATGGCGGCCGGGCCTGAGGCCCTGCGCGAGGTGCGTCCGTTCATCGCCCGCATCGAGGCGCTCGCCGCCGCGGCGCAGCGCGCGTTCGACGAAGGCAGTCTGGAGGACGACGACAATGTCGGCACCGTCGCCCGCCTGACCATGCTGATCGAGTTCCTCGGTGCCCTGAAGACGGCCTTGCAGGGCCTGGCGGCGTTGCGCCTGCGCTCGCCCGACGCGGTCGGTCCGCACGGGTTGCCGACGCTCCTGGTCTCCCGCGACCATGAGGCGGCGCTGGCCAACGCGGTCCGCGCCGCCGCGGCCAGCCTCTGCGTCGCCGCCTTCTGGATGGCGACGCGCTGGTCGGACGCGGTCGGCACCGCGATCATCGTCGCGGTGGTGTCGAGCCTGTTCGCCTCGATGCCCGATCCCGTCCGGTCGGCCTGGGGCTTCTTCAAGGGCACGCTGCTGGCCGCGCCCTTCGCCTTCCTGGTCGGGCAGATCCTGCTGCCGGCCTTCCCGGGCCTCGGCTGGTTCGCCCTGTTCGTAGCCCCGGTGCTGATCCCGGCCGGACTCGGCATGGCCGATCCGCGCTTCACCGGCCTGGCCACCGCCTTCGCCATCAATTTCCTGGTCTTCCTCAGTCCGCATGAGATCACGGCCTATGCGCCCCATGTCTTCTTCGCCAGCACGGCCTCGATCTTGATAGGCATCCTGATCAGCATCGGCGTCTTTACCGTGGTGCTGCCGCTTCGACCGCGCGAGAGGATCGCCCGGCTGATCGACGCCATGCATGGCGATCTCCTGCGCCTGTGCCTGCATGAGCGCATCCCCAGCCCCTCGGCCTTCGAGAGCCTGGCCTATGACCGCGTCAACCAGCTGATGCCGTTGCTGCAGCGCCAGGGCGAGGCCGGCAAGGTGAGGCTGGACGGCGCCGTCGCCTCGGTGATGCTCGGGCTGGAGATCCTGCGCCTGCGCCGGGCGCTCGCCGCCGAGATGCTGCCGGCCGGCGTGCGCCGGGTGCTGGCCGACAGCCTCGCCGGCCTCGCCCGCCTGATTCGCACCGGGCCGCACGGCGAAGGGCAGGCGCTGGCGGCCGTGGCGGCGCTGCGGTCGGCCGCGGCCGGCATCACCGCGCAGGATCCGGCCCCTGCCCCCCTCCACGCCGCCGCCTCGCTGCGCCTGATCGCGGCGGTGATCGAGGACCACCCGTCCTTCTTCACACGCCCCGACGGCGACGGGCGCGCCGCCTGAGCGGCGGGCCCGGAGTCGCGGGCGCATTCGCAACCCGGGCTTTGCGTTTGCCGCAAGGCTCCATAGATAAGGCGCACCGCAAATCGAGACCGCCGATGACGTTTCCCCACGACAGCATGACCGACCACGGGCCGCGCTCGCCCTTCCACGCCACCACGATCCTGATGGTCCGCAAGGGCGGGCGGGTGGTGATCGGCGGCGACGGGCAGGTGAGCCTCGGCCAGACGGTGATCAAGGGCAATGCCCGCAAGGTGCGGCGGCTCGGCAAGGGCGACGTCATCTCGGGTTTCGCCGGCGCCACGGCCGATGCCTTCACCCTGTTCGAGCGCCTGGAGGCCAAGCTGGAGCAATATCCCGGCCAGCTGACGCGCGCCTGCGTCGAGCTTGCCAAGGACTGGCGCACCGACCGCTATCTCAGGCGCCTGGAAGCGATGATGCTGGTGGCGGACAAGTCGGTCAGCCTCGCCCTGACCGGCACCGGCGACGTGCTGGAGCCGGAGGGCGGCGTGATGGCGATCGGCTCCGGCGGCAACTATGCCCTGGCCGCCGCCCGGGCGCTGGCCGACACCGACCTCGACGCGGAAGCGATCGTGCGCAAGGCCATGGGCATCGCCGCCGACATCTGCGTCTACACCAACCACAATCTGGTGCTGGAGAGCCTGGACGCGGCGTGAGCGGCCGGCGCTCAGCCCTCGGCACCGTCGGGCAGGCCCGCGAGCACCGTGGTCGGGGCCGGCGGGAGCCGGCCGTGTCGCCGCGCAAGAGAAGGAGGCACCGCGCCCGATCAACTCGCCGACCCGCGCCAGCGCCAGCGCCATCCCGGCCGCCCGTCGAGGTTCCGCCGCCGGATCGAGCGGCGACAACCCGCGGGCAATCTCGTCGAGATCGACGAAGCGAACCGAGCCGGACACGGCTCGGATGTGCCGGAAGGCGTAGGTGGTCTTGCCCGCACCGCCCGGCCCGGCGACGATCCAGAGCGCAGGCGGCCCTTTCGCTTCCGGCGTCATGCGAGTCGCGGCTGATGAATTTCCGTCGTCTTCCCACTATGTAGCAGCTTTGCCCCACTTCCGAGTCCCCATGACCATCTTCTCCCCCCGCGAAATCGTCTCCGAACTCGACCGCCACATCGTCGGCCAGCACGACGCCAAGCGGGCGGTCGCCATCGCCCTGCGCAACCGCTGGCGCCGGCTGCAACTGGACGAGACGCTGCGCGAGGAGGTGATGCCCAAGAACATCCTGATGATCGGGCCGACCGGCGTCGGCAAGACCGAAATCTCCCGGCGCCTGGCCAAGCTTGCCAACGCCCCCTTCCTCAAGGTCGAGGCGACCAAGTTCACCGAGGTCGGCTATGTCGGTCGCGACGTCGAACAGATCGTGCGGGACCTGCTCGACATCGGCATCGCACTGACCAAGACCGAAAAGCGCAAGGAGGTGCAGGCCAAGGCCCATCTCGCCGCCGAGGAACGGGTGCTCGACGCGCTGGTCGGCGCCACCGCCAGCCCGGCGACGCGCGATTCCTTCCGGCGCAAGCTGCGCGCCAACGAGCTCGACGACAAGGAGATCGAGATCGAGGTCAAGGACACCTCCGCCCCCACCCTCGACATCCCCGGCCTGCCCCAGGGCCAGATGGGCGTCATCTCGCTCGGCGACATGTTCGGCAAGGCCTTCGGCGGGCGCACGAAGAAGCGGCGCACCACGGTCCGGGAAAGCTACGAGCAGTTGATCCAGGACGAGGCCGACAACCTGCTCGACCAGGACAACATCGTGCAGGAGGCCATCCGCCAGGTGGAGAACAACGGCATCGTCTTCCTCGACGAGATCGACAAGATCTGCGCCCGGGAGGGCCGGGCCGGCGGCGACGTCAGCCGCGAGGGCGTGCAGCGCGACCTGCTGCCGCTGATCGAAGGCACCACCGTCTCCACCAAGCATGGCGCGGTGAAGACCGACCACATCCTGTTCGTCGCCTCCGGCGCCTTCCACGTCGCCAAGCCGTCGGACCTCTTGCCGGAGCTGCAGGGCCGCCTGCCGATTCGGGTCGAGCTGCAGGCGCTGACCCGCGACGATTTCCGCCGCATCCTGGTCGACACCGAGGCCAGTCTGATCAAGCAATATGTGGCACTGATGAAGACCGAAGGCCTGGAGCTGATCTTCACCGACGACGCCATCGACGCGATCGCCTCGGTTGCGGTCGAGGTGAACTCGACGGTGGAGAACATCGGCGCCCGGCGGCTGCAGACGGTGATGGAGCGGGTGCTGGACGAGATCTCGTTCACCGCGCCCGACCGCAGCGGCGAGACCACCACCATCGACGCGACCTATGTGCACAGGACCGTCGGAGACCTGGCCAAGAACGCCGACCTCAGCCGGTTCATCCTCTGAAGACGGGCGCCGGCCGCCCGAAGCGGAAGCTCAACGTCTCGGCGGGACGTCCCGGATCGGCAGCATGGACCGGTCCGGGACGCCACCTATGGCAGGCAGCGTGAAGGATTGACGCAAGTTCACGATTTTCCCGCGATCGCGGAAAGACAAAACTCATCCCTGCGCTGTAATGCGGTGCCGAGGATGACAAAATGACAATTGACCCCATCGTCAGCGCCAGCCTGAGCGAGGCCAAGCTGAAGCCGGCGCCGATCCGGCCGGAATGGATCCTGGAAGGAACGCCGCGCGCCCGGGCGGTCGAACTGTCGCGCACGGCCGACGGCGCGGCCCTGACCGCGGTCTGGGACTGCACGGCCGGCACCTTCAACTGGTATTTCGGCGGCGACGAGGTCGTCCACATCCTCGACGGCGAGGTGGTGGTCGACGACGGCCGCGGGGCGCGGGTGCTGCGCCCGGGCGACGTCGCGCTGTTCCGGGCCGGCACCTGGGCGCATTGGCGCGTGCCGCACTATGTGCGCAAGCTCGCCTTCTGCCACGACGCCCTGCCGCGGCCGGTGAGCCTATGGCTGAAGGCGACGCGCAAGCTCGGCCGCCTGGGCGTCCGGCTGACCGGGCGGGCCGCGGCGCCTGCCGGGCCATTGGCGGCCGGCCCCCCCGCCGCCAACGGCGCGGTCGTTTCGCTGCTAAACCGCCTTGGCTTTCTTGCGATCCGCTCCGTCAGCTTCGGCTCCGCGCTTGTCCTGTAGCCCGTAGCTCTTGAAGCCTTCCTGGACCTTGGCGATTTCCGCGTCCGGCAGGACCACCGGGCCACCGATCAGCAGGGTGTGGTAGTACTGCTTGGCGAGAGTCTCGAACTCGTGCGCCAGCCACATCGCCTTGTCGAGGCTGGAGCCGACGGCGATCATGCCATGGTTGGCGAGCAGGCAGCCGTTGCGGTCCTTGAGGGCAGCCAAGGCGTTTTCCGATAGTTCCTTGGTGCCGTAGGTCGCATAGGGCGCACAGCGGATGCTCGGACCGCCGAAGGCGGCGATCATGTAGTGGCAGGCCGGAATCGGCTTGTTGGCGATCGCCAGGATCGAGCAGTACATGGCATGGGTGTGGACGATGGCGTTCACATCCGGCCGCGCCTTCATGATGTCGAGGTGGAAGCGCCACTCCGTCGTCGGCTTGAGCGGTCCCTCCCAGGAACCGTAATCCTCCTCCAGCGGCATGGAGGCGATCATCTCCGGCTCCATCTCGTCATAGGGGACGGCCGACGGCGTCACCAGCATCCGATCCTTGTAGCGGGCCGAGACGTTGCCGGAGGTACCCTGGTTGATACCGTGGGCGTTCATCCACCGGCATTTGTCGATGATCTCCTTGCGCAGTGCCAGTTCGTCCTTCTTCACGCCGCCGTCTCCCTCGCAAACGTTGCGCCATCCATGCCGCATGGGCCGGAACGCTGCAAGCGCCTTGTGACGCCGAGAGCCTCGAGCCGGCCCGGAATGCCGGCGACGGGAAGAAGCAACGGCGCGGGCGGACGGAATGACGTGAGGCCCGGCGGCGCCGCGACATCGGCGGAGCCCGGGCAGAGCCCTGCGCCCCCGTCCGCGGCGGGCGGGGGGCGACACTGCGGCGTGGTCCGTTCGCGCCGTGCGGCGCGGACCGTCGGACGGCTCAGCGCCGGCGCATATTGCCGCCGCCGCGCTGGGGCGGACGCGGGCCGGTGGCGGCGCGCTCGTCCTTGTGCCGGAAGATGATCCGGCCCTTGTCGAGGTCGTAGGGGCTCATCTCGACGGTGACGCGGTCGCCCTCGATGGTCTTGATGCGGTTCTTCTTCATCTTGCCGGCGGTGTAGGCGATCATCACGTGGCCGTTGTCCAGCGTGACGCGAAAGCGGGCGTCGGGCAGGACCTCGGAGACGGAACCTTCAAACTCCATCAGTTCTTCTTTGGCCATGGGCTCTCTCTAGGCTTGGGTCTTCATCGCAGCGCCTCTGTCAGGCAGCGCGTCGCTGGGGGCGGCGCGCGCCGCGGTTGCGATCGCGCGGACGCTGGTCCTGGTGGGCCGGACGATGCCCGCGATCGCGATGCTGGTCGGCCTCGAGCCCCTGCACCGGCGCGGCAACCTGCAGCGGCTTCCTGGTCAACCGTTCGATATCCTTCAACTCACCCTTCTCGGCGGCATCGCAGAAGGAATAGGCGACGCCGCTGCGCCCGGCGCGGGCCGTGCGGCCGATACGGTGCACATAGCTCTCGGCATCCGCCGGCAGCTCATAATTGATGACGTGGCTGATATCGTCCACGTCGATGCCGCGGGCGGCGATGTCGGTGGCGACGAGGATGCGCGCCGCACCGGTGCGGAAATCCTCCAGCGCCCGCTGGCGGGCATTCTGCGACTTGTTGCCGTGGATCGCCACCGCCCGGACGCCGGCGCGGTCGAGCTGGTCGGCGACGCGGTTGGCCGCGTGCTTGGTGCGGGTGAAGACGATGACGCGCGTCATCGCCGGATCGTTCAAGAGGTGCAGCAGCAGCGCGCGTTTCACCGAATTCGGCACGTGGAAGACGAACTGGTCGATCTTGTCGACCGTCACCACCTCCGGCGTCACTTCCACATGCACGGGGTCGAGCAGGATCTCCTCGCCCAGCTTCTTGATGGTCTTGGGCATGGTGGCGGAGAACAGCAGCGACTGGCGCTCCATCGGCGTCTCGTCGACGATCTTCAGCACGTCGCGCGAGAACCCCATGTCGAGCATGCGGTCGGCCTCGTCGAGCACCAGGATCTTGACCTTGTCGAGCCGCACCTTGCGCTGCTGGTGCAGGTCGAGCAGCCGGCCGGGCGTGGCGACCAGGATATCGACCCCGTCCGAGAGCGCCTTGACCTGGTTGCCCTGGCCGACGCCGCCGAAGACCACCGCGGTCTTGAGGCGCAGATGCTTGCCATAGGTGCGAAAGCTCTCGTCGATCTGCAGGGCGAGCTCGCGGGTCGGCGCCAGGATCAGGGCGCGCACGCCCTTGGGGCCGGGGCCGGCGGGAACGGCGGACAGGCGCTGCAGGATCGGCAGGGCGAAAGCGGCGGTCTTGCCGGTGCCGGTCTGCGCCAGGCCCATCATGTCCCGGCCTTCGAGCAGCGGCGGGATAGCCTGGGCCTGGATCGGCGTGGGCGTGTGGTAATTGGCTGCGACAAGAGCGCGCAGCAGCGGTTCGGCCAAGCCGAGGGCCGGAAAAATCAAGTCGGTCATCATAGGTCCTTCATGCCTGCCCACGTCAGAGACGACGGCGTGCGCCGTCGCCGGGTCCGCGATCACCGGCCTCGTCGGTCCGGCTACGTCGCGGCCCTCGCGCGGATGGGCTCGGCGGATTGTTTCAGGGATGGCCCAAGGTCAGGCGCTGCTTCGAAAAGACGAAAACCCAGCGCGCCGCGCGACCCTCAGGCGATCGATGCAGGCGGTTGCTGATGCATTCTGGGAATTAAGTCAAGGAAAAAGCGCAGAACGACCGGCCCGCCGGCCGCATCGCCGCCGGCGCAAAGCTCCGCCGCGCTCCTTCGCGAGCGCTCATCGCCATATGCATTTCCCATATCTCTGAAGTCATTTAAAGTAAGAAAAGCTGAATGCCGACTTCAGTTTCCCTGAAATATAAGAACGCACTAATAGCGAATCGCCCATTGGAGTGAAATCGCTTGCTTTTCATTACAATTCCTGCGCCAATATTGCGCAGCCACGCTGACTTGCCGCGCCGCCTCGTGTCGTACACCTTGATCCTCCCAGATGTACACGGCCACGTCAGCCAACCAGACACGTCAATGAGGAACGCCATGAAGCATCACACCGGTCTCTTCATCCCAGGACCGACCAACATCCCCGATCCCGTGCGTCGTGCCCTGAACCTGCCGATGGAGGACATGCGCGCGCCCGACTTCCCCGAGCTGACATTGCCGCTGTTCCGCGACGTGAAGCGGGTGTTCAAGACCGAGACCGGCCAGGCCTTCATCTTTCCGGCTTCGGGCACCGGGGGCTGGGAAGCGGTGCTCACCAACACGCTCAATCCCGGCGACAAGGTGCTGATCTCCACCTTCGGCCAGTTCTCGCTGCTCTGGGCCGACATGTGCCAGCGCCTCGGGCTTGAGACCGTGGTGGTCGAGCGTCCCTGGGGCGAGGGCGTGCCGGTCGAGGAGTTCGCCGAGATCCTCGCCCGCGACAAGGCGCATACCATCCGCGCCGTGCTCGCCACGCACAACGAAACCGCCACCGGCGTCACCTCCGACGTCGCCGGCCTGCGCCGGGCGCTGGACGCGGCCGACCACCCGGCGCTGCTCTATGTCGACGGCGTGTCCTCGGTGGCCTCGATCGATTTCCGCATGGACGAGTGGGGGGTCGACGCCATCGTCTCCGGCTCGCAGAAGGGCTTCATGCTGCCGACGGGCCTGGCCATCATCGCGGTGAGCCAGAAGGCGCTGGAGGCGCACAGGTCGTCCAGGTTCCCGCGCTGCTTCTTCTCCTTCGAAGACATGATGCGCACCAACAAGGACGGCTATTTCCCCTACACGCCGGCGACGACGCTGCTGCGCGGCCTCAGGGCCTCGCTCGACCTCCTGTTCGACGAGGGCCTGGAGAACGTGTTCGCCCGTCACCACCACCTGGCCGAGGGCGTGCGCCAGGCGGTCCAGGCCTGGGGCCTGACGTTGTGCGCCCGCGAGCCGAAATGGCATTCGGACACGGTGAGCGCCATCGTCGTCCCGGAGGGAGTCGACAGCGGCCAGGTAGCGCGGCAGGCCTATCACCGCTACGGCGTCTCCTTCGGCGTCGGGCTCAACAAGGTCGCCGGCAGGGTGTTCCGCATCGGCCACCTCGGCGCGCTCAACGAGCTGATGCTGCTGGGAGCGCTCGGCGCCGCCGAGATGGCGCTGGTCGATTGCGGCGCCCGCATCGAGTTCGGCTCCGGCGTCGCCGCCGCGCAGAGCTATTACGGCAGCCGCCGCAACGTCTACGCCGCCGCCGCCTGATCCACGCCAACCGATCTCTTCGGCACGCCTCCCGCCCCGCCAGGGGCGGGACAGGACGGCGCCGCGCCCAAGGAGGGCACTGCCCGATGAGCTTCACCCAATACAAGCCGGTCGCGACCCGCCTGCAGCGCAGCGAGCTCGCCGTCCCCGGCTCCAACCCGTCGATGATCGACAAGGCGGCCGAATCCGCCGCCGACTTCGTGTTTCTCGACTTGGAGGATGCCGTCGCCCCCGCCGACAAGGAGGCGGCGCGGCGCAACATCATCCAGGCGCTGAACGACATCGACTGGAAGGGCAAGGGCAAGACCGTCTCGATCCGGATCAACGGCCTCGACACGCATTACATGTATCGCGACGTGGTCGACATCGTCGAACAGGCCGGGGCGCGGCTCGACACCATCCTGGTGCCGAAGGTCGGCACCCCGCACGACCTCTACATGGTCGAGGCGATGGTGACGCAGATCGAGGAGGCCAAGAAGCTTCCCAACCGCATCGGCCTGGAAGCCCTGATCGAGACCGCGCTCGGCATGGCCAATGTCGAGGAGATCGCCCGCCAGCATTACACCAAGCGGCTGGAGGCGCTGCATTTCGGCGTCGCCGACTTCGCCGCCTCGCGCCGCTCGCGCACCGTGGTGATCGGCGGCCTCAACCCGGACTATCCCGGCGACCAGTGGCACGCGGCGATCGACCGGATGGTGACGGCCTGCCGGGCCTTCGGACTGCGCGCCATCGACGGGCCGTTCGGCGACTTCAACGACCCCGACGGCTACATCGCCGCGGCCAGGCGTGCCGCCGTGCTCGGCTGCGAGGGCAAGTGGGCGATCCATCCCAGCCAGATCCGTATGGCCAACGAGGTGTTCTCGCCGCCGCCCACCGAGGTCGACCGGGCCAAGCGCATCCTGATCGCGCTCGAGGAGGCCGCAGCGCAGGGCAAGGGCGCGGCCCAGCTCGACGGCCGGATGATCGACGCCGCCTCGGCGCGCATGGCCCAGAACGTCGTCACCGTCGCCGACGCCATCGCCGCCAAGGCGGCCTGACGAAGAAGAGGCAGGGGAAACGCAACATGGACATTCACGAATACCAGGCCAAGGAGATCCTGGCCAAGTTCGGCGTGCCGATCCCGCGGGGCGGCCTCGCCTACAGCGCCGAGCAGGCGGCCTACCGCGCCCGCGAGATCGGCGGCTCGGTCTGGGTGGTCAAAGCGCAGGTGCACACCGGCGGCCGCGGCAAGGCCGGCGGCGTCAAGGTGGTGCGCAGCGAGGACGAGGTCGAATCGGCCGCCGAGGCCATGCTCGGCCGCAAGCTGGTGACTCACCAGACCGGCCCCCAGGGCAAGGGCATCTACCGCCTCTATGTCGAGGGCGGGGTCGCCATCGCCCGCGAGTTCTATCTCGGCTTCGTGCTCGACCGGGCCGAGCAGCGCGTCGCCGTCGTCGCCTCGAAGGAAGGCGGCATGGACATCGAGGAGATCGCGGCCGAGAAGCCCGACAGCCTGATCCGTCTCTCCGTCGAGCCGGCCGTCGGCATGCAGGGCTTCCAGGCCCGCGAGCTCGCCTTCGCCCTCGGCCTGCCGACCGGCGCCATCGCCGAGGCGACGCAGCTGATCCTGGGCTGCTATCGCGCCTTCCGAGACAAGGACGCCACCATGCTGGAGGTCAATCCGCTGGTGCTGACCGCCGACAACCGTCTGCTGGCGCTCGACGCCAAGATGTCGTTCGACGACAACGCCCTGTTCCGCCACCCCGACATTTCCGAGCTGCGCGACAAGAGCCAGGAGGACCCGCGCGAGACCCAGGCGGCCGACCGCGGCCTGTCCTATGTCGGCCTGGAGGGCGACGTCGGCTGCATCGTCAACGGCGCCGGCCTCGCCATGGCGACGATGGACATGATCAAGCTCGCCGGCGGCGAGCCGGCCAACTTCCTCGACATCGGCGGCGGCGCCACGCCCGAACGTGTGGCCAAGGCCTTCCGTCTGGTGACCCAGGACAAGAACGTGAAGGTGGTGCTGGTCAATATCTTCGCCGGCATCAACCGCTGCGACTGGGTGGCCCAGGGCGTGGTCAAGGCGGTCGAGCTCGCCGGCCTCGACCGGCCGCTGGTGGTTCGCCTGGCCGGCACGCATGTGGAAGAGGGCCGCCGCATCATCGAGGAGAGCGGCCTGCCGGTGATCTCCGCCACCACCCTTGCCGAAGCCGCCCAGAGATCGGTCGCGGCCGCCAGAACCTACCAGCCGGGAGCCTGAGCCATGTCCGTCCTGATCAACAAGTCGACCCCGGTCCTGGTCCAGGGCATCACCGGCAAGATCGGCAGCTTCCATGCCCGGGAGATGATCGACTACGGCACGCCGGTGGTCGGCGGGGTCACGCCCGGCAAGGGCGGCACGACCGCGGTCGGCGTCCCGGTGTTCGACACCGTCAAGGAGGCGGTGCACGCGACCGGCGCCACGGTGTCGGTCGTGTTCGTGCCGCCGCCCTTCGCCGCGGATTCGATCATGGAGGCGGCCGATGCCGGCATCAAGGTGTGCGTCGCCATCACCGACGGCATCCCGGCCCAGGACATGATGCGCGTCAAGCGTTACATGCGCCGCTACAAGGCCGAAAGCCGCATGCGCCTGCTCGGCCCCAACTGCGCCGGCGTGATCACGCCCGGCGAGAGCCTGGTCGGCATCATGCCCGGCCACATCTACCTGCCCGGCCGCGTCGGCATCGTCGGCCGCTCGGGCACGCTCGGCTACGAGGCGGCCTCGCAGCTCAAGGAGCTCGGCATCGGCATCTCGACCTCGGTGGGCATCGGCGGCGACCCGATCAACGGCTCCTCGCACCGCGACATCCTCGAACTGTTCGAGAACGATCCGGACACCGATGCGGTGGTCATGATCGGCGAGATCGGCGGCCCGCAGGAGGCCGAGGCCGGCGCCTATGCCCGCGACCGCATGACCAAGCCGGTCTGCGCCTATATCGCCGGCCTGTCGGCGCCGAAGGGGCGCAAGATGGGCCATGCCGGCGCCATCGTCTCGGCGAGCGGGGAGAGCGCGGCCGAGAAGGTCGAGATCCTGAAGGCCTGCGGCGTCACCATCGTGCCGACCCCGGCCGAATTCGGCACCACGGTGCAGGCGATGCTGGCGGCGAACACGGTTCCGATCCGCAAGGCGGGGTGAACGGGCGCCGCTGCCGCAGAGGACGTCGAAGAGGCATTGTGCCCATGGCCGCCGGTCTGGCAGGATCTGCCTGCTGGAGGCGGCCATGATCGACGAAAACGAATCCGCGCGGCGCAAGCTCAAGGAGCAGTTCGCATCGCGCGTCATCGCCCGGTTCCGCCGCAAGGGCTGGGCCGGCGACATCCGCTACGACGAGGACCGGTTTGCGCTCGGGTTCAGCGGCCCGTCCGGCACGCTGTATCTCGCCAATGCCTTCGCCGAATGGCAGGAGGCCGAGCCGGCCGAGCGCGCGGGCGTGATCGACCGGTTCGTCCTGTCGTTCCATGATGGCGACTCCGACACCATCCCCTTCGAGACGGCGGCACCGCTGCTGCTGCCGGTCATGCGCAACCGGGTGCACGCACAGCACCACCGGCTCACGGTGGAAGCGGGGAGCGTGACCGGCGACCTGCCCTTCCGTGTCTTCGCGCCGACATTGGCCGTCGGCGTCGCGGTCGACCGCCCCGACAGCATCAGCTTCGTGACGGCCGACCGCCTCAAGGGCTGGAAGGTCTCCTTCGAAGAAGCGCTCGCCGTCGCCATGGAGAATTTGCGAGCCCGCAGCCCATGCCGCTTCGAACGGATCGGCGAAGGTTTCTACGTCTCGAGCTATGACGACTCGTACGACGCGGCCCGCATCCTGCTGCCCCATCTGTTCGAGCAGCTGCCGCTGCGCGGCGATCCCGTGGCTGCGGTGATCTCGCGGTCGATGATCGCGGTGGCCGGGTCGCAGGACATTCCGGTGCTGAACGCCATGGCGACGGTCGTCGAGGAGGCGTTTCGCGGCGAAAATCGACCGATCTCCTGCCGCCTCCTTGTGCTGCGCGACGGACGGTGGGATCTGTTCCAGCCGGCGGATACGGACCTGCCGGCGATCCACCGCCTGCGGGTGTTGCAGGAGGTCTGGGACACCGAGTTGCAGAAGGGCATCCTCGAGGCGCATTTCAAGTCGATCGGACGCGACGTCGACGTCGCCCGGTTGCATGTGTTCGAGCACGAGGGGCGCCCCTACACCGCCGCGATCTGGCCCGTGGGCAAGGCAACGCTGCTGCCGGCCGCCGATGCGATCGGCATCCAGGTCCTCGCCGGGCACGGCGTCTATGTGCGTCACTGGGCGCAGATCGAGGCGTTGTGCGGAGGGTTTCCGATGGAGCCCGATGCCTATCCGCCCCGTCATGTCGTCGATTTGAACCCGACAAGGGACGATCTGGTGCGCCTGCTGGAGACGGAGGAACCGTTCTGGCTTCCGCCTACGGCACCACCTTGAACTCGACCCGCCGGTCGAAAGCGTAGAGGTCGTCCTGGCTGTAGCGGGTGCGGGCCTGCGGTTCGCGCATCATCTTGCTTTTCACTGCAACGACGCCCCCCAAACCGATTCATTGCAATCCGCATTACATAGATGTATATATATCTGCAGCACAGGAATGCGCCATGGCCATCACAATCCCGAAGAAGGAAACACCCGTCTCGATGCGGTTTCGCAACGATGATCTGGCCATCATCGACCGTGGCGCGGAACTGCTCGGTCTGTCTCGCACCGAGTTCATGCGCCGCGCGTCGCTGCATGAGGCGCAGGCGGCCATCCTCGAAGAGGCCGTCATCCGTCTCTCGCCGGACGCCTATGACGCCTTCATGCAGGCGATCACGGCTCCCGTCGCAGCTCCGCCGCCGAAAGCGGCCGAACGGCTGCGCCGGCCAGCGCCGTGGGAGCGCTAGGTGGCGCTTTCAGGCATCGAACTCCTGGACGATACGCATCGGCTCGACACGTTCGACTGCGGCAAGCCGGCCCTCAATGCGTGGCTGACCGGCTTCGCCCGGATCAACCAGGCGCGCGGCTTCACGAGGATTCTGGTCGTTCACGATGACGGAGCCGTGGCGGGTTACTACGGGCTCGCGCCAAGCGTGATCCAACCGAACAGCGCACCACGTGCGATCCGAACCGGGCGACCGCCGGATCCGATCCCTTGCCTTCTGATCGGGCAGCTCGCCGTCGACCAACGCCATGTCGGGCAAGGCATCGGCAGCGGATTGGTCAAGGATGCCCTGCGACGCTGCATAGCCGGGGCCGACATCGTCGGTGGCCGCGCGGTCGTTGTCCGGGCGATCGACGCCGAGGCCGAACGCTACTGGCAAAGCTGGGGCTTCGTCGCCGCGCGGGACAACCCGTCGGTCCTCATGCGCTCCATTCAGGATGTGCGCTTCTGGTTGGCGGACCAGGCGCTCTAACCCGTCTTCGCGGATTGGGGGCAGATTGAGGCATCCCCGCGGTTGGCGATCAATGGGTTAGGCTAAAAGGTCTTCACTACGTCGACCGGCTTGGGCGAGGACGGAGGAGGTGATTCTGGGCGGGGGCTGTGGCGGCAATTGGAGCTTGAGGCGGCTGATGAGGAGGCTGAGCTCGGGCTCGGGCTGGGTGTAGCGGGTCAGCTGGATCTCGCGACCATCGGTGGTGGGCAAGTGGACGTCGATCATCTGGATGGCAACGAACTTTTCCAGAGCACTTCGAGCGGTCAGTCCCGGGGCCAGGGCGTGGAGGCGGCGGGTCAGGGTGATCTGCAGGCAATAGGCCAGGAAGGCGATGAAGATGTGGGCTTCTATCCGCCTCTCATCCTTGTGGAAGACCGGGCGGATCGCCAGGTCGCCTTTCAGGGTCTTGAAGACCTCTTCGACGGCGACGAGCTGAATGTAATATTGCCATAGCAGCGCGGGATCGTTGTCGGTGAGATTGGTTCGCAGCAGATAGCGCCCTTCACGCCGTCTGATGGTTCGCAGCCTCTTGCGGTCGAGGCGGAAGGTCAGCCCGCCGTTCTTGTCGATGTCGACATCGACCAGGCGCCAGGCGGTCGGCGCCTTGGAGCGCGCGGCGCCCAGCTTCATCAGGAGCTCCTCGCGGGAGACCGCCATGGCGGCGATCTGCCGGAGCCGCTTCCACAGCCATTTCAACTGCCGCCGCCGCATGGCCCGTTCCTTGGAGACGCGGTCGAGGCTCTGGGCGAAGACATAGAGTTCGCCATCCTCGGCCAGCAGCTTCACCTGAACGCCCTGCCGCGCCTCCTGCCAGGGCTTGTCCAGCAGGTGCTTTTCCAGGCGGTTCAGCCGTCCCTTGGGCGTTCCCACCAGATACTGGACCGGCGGGTCACTGGCCCGCATCTGTGCCAGGGCCGCCTCGGTGGGAATGCCGCGATCCATCACCCAGACGCGCCGCGCCTTGCCGTATTGCTGCTCGATCTTGCCGAGGAACATCCCCAGCGTCTTGCTGTCGGCGGTGTTGCCGGCCAGCACCTCGTAGGCCAAAGGCAAGCCCTCCGGGGTGACGACCAGGGCGATCACCACTTGCGGACAGTCCGGCCGCTTGTCGCGGCTATAGCCGTGACGGCGCTTGTCGCCCTCGGGCAGATCCGAGGCGTTGACCTCAAAATAGGTGCTGGTCAGATCGTAGAGCAGCACGTCGAAGCGGGCGTTGAACAGATCGCGCCAGCGCTCCGCCAGATGAGCGAACAGGGTCTGCCTGTGCGCCAGGAGCAGGTCGTGGCAGGCATACAGTTTGTGCGCCTCGGCCAACCCGAAGTCCGCCCCCAAGAGATCGGCCATAGCGCTACGCTCGAACCATTCGCGATGCAGGCGCCATTCGCTGCCCGGTGCGATCAGGCGATAGGTCACCAGAACCTGAAGCACCTGGTCCCAGCGTGTCCCCTTGCGGCTCGGCGGCAGGCGGTCGGCCCAGAACCGATCGAGGTGCAGGTCGCGCCATAGGAGCCCGGCCAGCCAACAGGCACCCCATTGGCGCGGCCGGCACAGCCGGAGCTCCGACAAGCGAAGCTGCACCACTGAGGCATCGGCCGCGACGGCTTGGCAGCGATCCTCCGGAAACAGAGCCAGCGTCTGTCGATCGCCGGTGTCGGTATCGAGCACCTCGATGGCTTTGCGCCAGGCGGCGGCCTGAGAAGAGTTGATTTCACCCAAATACAAAACCTGCCGCTGCACCACCCGGCCATCGTCGAGACGCTTGTTCTCGACGATGTTCCAGTAGGTGTGCGTCTTGCCGTCCTTCCTTCGCTCGGTTCGTCGCAGAAACATGGCGACATGAATCTATGCACGCCAAACCGTATCTTGGAAATAGCCTAGGTCTTCACTACAGCCGATTCCGGTAGAACATGCGAACCTCGCCTCAATCAGATCAAATACTTACGCGCTCAAAAAACCTCGAAATCGACGTTTCCGCGCGCGAATCCGCGAAGACGGGCTAACCCGGATATTTCGCGTATCGAGATCGCACCGCCGCGCACAAGGCCGCGACTCCGTTCCTGGCCAGAACGCCTTCAGGGCGTCACCTTGAACTCGACCCGCCGGTCGAAAGCGTAGAGGTCGTCCTGGCTGTAGCGGGTGCGGTCGTCGGCGGCGAAGGGTTCGCTCTTGCCCAGGCCCTCGGTCTCGATGGCGCAGTCGATGCCCTTCCGGCGCAGCATCGCGGCGACGGTCTCGGCCCGGGCGAGCGACAGGCGGTTGTTGTAGGCATCCGTGCCGCGTTCGTCGGTGTGGCCGATCAGCACGACGGCCTTGGGCTTCTGGCCCTTGAGATAGTTGTAGAGGTCGTCGACCGCCTTCTCGCCGTCCTCGGTCAGATCGGCTTCGTCGGTGGCAAAGCGGATCGGTACCGGCACGGCCACCGCGGTGAAGTTGCGGAAGGTCGGCACCATCACACCGGCCGCCTCGCCGCGGAAGCCGCGCGAGGCGATGTAGGTCGGGGCCAGCGACTTGGCCTGGTAGGCGCGCTTGGCCAGATATTCCTCCACCTCCCGCGGCGGCGCCGCGGGCACCAGCCGGACATTGCGGATCTCGTTGATCGCCGCCTCATAGGCTTCGGCCGCGGCCTTGTAGTCCTTGCCGTCATATTTCAGGTCGCCAAGCGCCATCGACACCTGCCAGGGGCGGGCGATGGCGGCGGCATCGGCAACGGCGCCGGGGGCGAAGCTGCCGTCCGGCTTCTGGCCGGCCTCGAGCATGGTAAGCGCGATCGAACGACGCGCATCCTGCACATAGCCGCCGTCGCAGGTCGCTTCGGTGGAGATGCGATCGGCGAGCGCCGGGAGCCTGGCCGTATCGCCCGCGGCAATCGCCGCCTTCACCGCCTGATCGAGGCTGCGGCAGTCGGCGATCGCGGGAACAGCCGCCGCGAGGTGAACCCCCGCGGCGGCCAGGAGGAGGTGCCAGATGCGCATCACGCCCTCACTGCACCTGGATGACGATGGCGGTGGAGGCGACCGTCTCCCTGGAGCTGGCCGGAGCCGCGCTGCCCGCCTTGTCGCTGGTCACCGCCGCCAGCTTGGCGTTCTGGGCGTCCTTCCTGGCGTCGGCATCGAGCCCGGCGGCCTCCTTGCGGATGTCGTTGGCTTCGACGACGATGGAACGCGTGACCTGCTTCTCGAAGTTCGGGATCTGGGCAAAGGTCTGCTTGGCCGGGTCGATCTGGTAGCCGAAGGCCTCGCGGGTCGAGCCGTTGACGCGGCAGACCGCCACCACCCGCTCCTTGCCGATATCCGGCAGCTTGAACTTGAAGGGCGATCCCGGCCCGCCGAGCACCACCGCCTGGCCCGCCTTCACGGCATTGTCCGCCTGGAACTTGTTGGGGAAGATGATGGTGCCGACCCCGTCCTTGGAGACGTTGACCACGAAGAGGCTGCAGTCGCGGCTGGCGACCGCCGTGAACACCGCCGCCTGGTTCTGGTTGTAGACCGTGTTGTCCGCGGTCAGGCGCAGCTCGAAGGTGCCGCCCGGCGACGGGGGCGTGATCACGGGAGCGACCTGCGCGCCGCCGGCCAGGTTCGACACGTCCACGACGCTGTCGTCGGTCGCCGTCTCGACGAACTTGATGAACAGGGTCTCGAACTGGTCGCGCGGCACGATGCCCTGCTCGAGCCGGCGCATCAGGTCGATGGCCTCGGCGCCGCCCTGGATGAAGGCTTCCTTGAAGGCGTCCGGCGCGTAGCCGTACTCGGCGGCGGCGCGGCGCAGCGACAGGTCGTCCTCGTAGCGCTTGAACAGGGCGTTGGTCATCTCCACGCCGTTCAGCTTCAGCGTCGGGTCGAGGCCGGCCCGCTTCACGGCCGAATTGAAGCGCTGGAAATCGTCCTCGATCAGGGCGTCCATCTTGTCGGTCTCGGGATAGAGCCCCTCGACCGTATCGCGCACGTCCTTGGAGAAGGACTTGTTGGCCACCACGGAGCGGCGCACCTCGTCCTTGGCCTTGCGCATGCCCTGGTCGTGGCAGCCCATGCAGGAGATGCCGTTGGTGACGGACAGATCGCGGCGCGTCGGGTCACGAACGATCTGGGTCGGCCCCTTGTCGAGCCGGGTGCCGTCGGACTTGTTGAGGTAATAGGCCTGGAAACCGTTGGGCAGGGAGAAGATGCTCTCGCCGCCGTCATGGTGGAAGCCGTTGGCGATGCCGTCCTGCTCGGGACCGAGCGGGTGCAGGAACAGGCTCTGCTTGCCCCTCGAGCCGGAGAAGTCGTACGAGGTCCAGAAATAGCCGGTCGAGATCGGATGACGCTCGATCAGGCGGTTGTTCTGCGACACGCCGGACTTCTGGAAGCCGGAGCGCTGCGCCACGAAGTTCCTGATGTTGGCGTCCAGGTCGACGCCGAGCTTGGCGGTCAGGCCCGGGAAGGTCTCGGGCAGCTCCAGGAGCTTGTCGTAGAGCGGCGGCTGCGAGGCGGTGAAGGTGAACCAGTCGGCCCGCACGTAAGGCAGCACCGCATTGGTCTGCTGGGCGGTGAAGTCGAACATCTTGGCGTCCGGCTTCGTCGCATAGGGATAGTTGGCCAGCACCGTGTTCCAGTCGGCCTCGGTCCAGCCGAGATCCTCCAGGTTGAAGGCGACGACGGTCTTGGCCGGGTCGACGGTCTCCAGCCTGACCACGTCGGAGCGGCGGGAGAAGCCGTTGAGCAGCTTGACCACCCCCTGGCGATAGACGTTCATCGCCTCGTCGGAGTCGCAGGAATTGTAGATGTTGGCGAGCGTCAGGTAGCGCCGCCCCTTGACGCGATGGTCGGGCTGGCTCTGCAGGTCGGCGGCTATGGCGTTGACGACGTCGTCCTCCGACACGAACTTGCGGGTGGCGCAGGCCGCCGCTTCCTGGTCGCCGGTCGACTTGATCCAGGCGCGCAGCGCCTCGATGTCGGCGGCCGTCACCTCGGGTTTCGACGTGTCGAACTCGTAGTAGACGTCGTAGGGCATCTCCTTGTTGATGATCTGCTGGAACAGCTTGGAGCCTTCCGGATTGCCGGCCTGGATCAGGTGCGGGTTGGCGGCGAGCTGGTCGAGCTTGAGGATGTCGCCGAAATTCTTGGCCGGCTTCTCGCGCGTGGTCAGCATGCCCGCCTCATGGCAACGCGAGCAGTGCTTTTCCAGCACGTCGAACGCCGCCTTGGTGACGGGGTCGGTCGGGATCGTGATGTCCGGCGGAATCGCCGGGCCACCGGCTGCGGCCGGCGCCGGGGCGGGAGCCGGCGGCGGGGCAGGCTCGGCTGCGGCGGGTTCCGGCTCGGGTGGTGGCGCGGGCTCGGGGGCGGCAGCGGCGGGGGCGGGGGCGGCCGGCGGCGGAGCCGGGACCGGTTCGGCTTCCGCAGCCGGAGGCGGTGGGGCAGCGGGCGGCGGGGCGGCAGCGGCCGGTGGCGGAGCGGGCTCGTCCGGCTCGGCCGCGGCGGCGGGCGGCGGCGCTTCCACAGCCGGTTCGGCTGCGGCGGGCGCAGGGGCGCCGGCCTTGGCGGGCGTATCGGGAGCCGGGGCGACCGGCACGAGGGTGGCCGGCGGCTTGGACTCCGCGGCGAGCGCGGGAAGCGCAAGGACGGACGCGCTCGCGGAGAGCGACGCCGCGACCAGCAGGCCCGCGATGCGGAATTGGTTGCGATACTTCATGGCGGTCTCCTGGCGAACGGGCTTCGCCTCAGGGAATGATCTCATAGGGAAGCGTCGCGAGCGAGCGTCCCACCGGCTTGGTGTTCTCCTGGACCGCCTCGGCGCCCGCCGGGGTGGCGAGGCTCTGGGCAAGCTCGGGCAGAACACTCGCGTTCACCTCGTCCTGCGGGATCACCTGGATCTGGCGCGTGACGAACTTCCGCGACAGTTTCAGAGGATCGGCCGCAACCAGGGCCAGGACAGTGCCTTTGGTCACAGAGGTCGCGTCGAAGCGCACCCCGTAGGATGGATCGGGCACCGTGACCGGCCGGCCGGCGAGAATGCGGCCATCCTTGGCGTGCCTGTCGGAGATGGCGTTGGGGAAGAGCTGCACGACCTCGCCCTCGTCGGACACCGAGAGGAGGATGAGAAAACCGTCATGGCCGGAGGTGACGCGGAAGCGGATGTCCGGTGTGCCGAGCTTGACCGGGGAGGCCGGGATCTGCTCCAGCCGGACATCGTCGGCCGGGCCGGCGCCGAGCAGGTCCATCACCTTCTCCGGCGTGACCTTGCCGGTGTTGATCCGGTCACCCGCCTCGACCGTCTCGGCGCCGGCCGCGGCCAGCAGGGGATTGCGGGCGGCGACCTTGACGGCCGCCCCCTCCCCTTCGAGCTCCGGCGTGACGCCCATCTCGCAGCGGCCGGCGTGCCGGCCGCAATAGTCGGCCGAACGGCCGCGAACATAGTCGAGAAGCTCCTGGTTGGAGATCACGCCGTTCCTGTTCTTGTCGGCCAGCCCCTGCTCGATGCCATCGGCGAAGGCGGTGGTGAACAGGCCGCGATAGGTCGGGGCACCATCCTCGTCGATCAGGGCGACCTGGCTCGGCGAGACCGCGGTCCAGACGACGAGATCGACGCCGGCCGGCGGCGGGGCCGGATCGGCGGCGGCCTGCTTCTCCTCGGCAACGGCCGCTTCGACCACGATGGAACGGGTCGTGCCCTTGAGTTGCGGCGTGCGGGCTGCCGGGTTGCCGCCGGGAGCCTGGGCCTCGACGGCGATGGCGCGGGTGACCGTGCCGGAATGGGAGGAATCGATCACCGCCGTCACCTGGCGGCCGGCGAGGGCGGCGAAGGCGGCCCTCATCTCGTCCTCGCCGAGCATGCCGGCGAAGCTCGGGGGCGAGCCCCCCTTCGGGGCGGCGTCGAAGGGCAGGACGGTGCGTAGCGTCCCGCCGCCCTTGCGGTCGAAATAGCCCTGCCCGGCATAGTAGAAGAAGGCCCGCTCGCCCGGCCGGGTCTGCCCGAGCCAGGACTTGAGGCCGTCCAGCACCGCGGCCCTGGTCGCCGCCCCGTCGCGCAGGACCTTGATCTCCGCGTCCTTGTAGCCGAGCGGACCGGCAAGCAGCTTGCGCATGCGCTCGGCGTCGGCGGCCGAAGCTCCGGGAAGCTGGAAGGTCAGCTGTGGATCGCGATAGGTGTCGATGGCGACGATCAGGGCGCGATCGGCCCAGGCAGGCGTGGACAGCCCAAGGAGGACGGCAACGGCCGCCGCCGCGCGGATGGTCATCGGCCTCATCCTCCGCCGCTGGTGAAGACGTCGGCGATGCCGACGGATACGGCCTGGCCGGACAGCGCGTTCCTCAGCACGTCCGGCAGGTCGGCGGCCGCCTGCGGGTCGGTCAGCCCCTTGAGCGCCGCGTGCAGCTCGTCGAGCGGCTGGTCCGACATGACGGCGATCAGGTGCTCGGAGCCGAAGGGCGGGTCCTTGACCTGCAGGGGCAGCGAGAAGGCCTTGCGGCGCCAGTCCTCGCCGCGCTCGGCCGGAGACATGGGATAGAGGAACTCGACCTTGCCGTTCGGCGGCAGGTTGAACAGGGTCATGAACGGATGCGGCGACTGGCCGAGGGCGACGGTCAGCTTCTCGCCGCGCCGATAGGTGCGCGGACCGCTGGTGACGTCGAAGGACACGACGCCGCGGGCGGAGGCCTTGAGGACGGCGATGGCCCGCCATTTGGCGACGATGCCGGGCAGGCCCGAAGGGTCGACATTCTCGGCGACGACGCCGGCGACACGCTTTTCCACGGTGCGGGCAGCGACGTCGTAGACGAGGTCGGCCGCGCCCTCGTCGGCGACGACCGCCGCGCCCTGCACCGCGGCCGGCCCCTGGCCGCCGCGATAGGCGAGCAGCAGCGGCATGTCTCCCGGCGGCACGATCACCGGCGAGGCCGGCGCCCCGCCTGCCGCCGCACCGAGCACGGCGAGGTCCCGGCTCACCGGCGGGAAGGATTGCGACACCTGCTGGCTGTCGCTCTTCTGCTGCACCGTGGCGCGGACGAAGGCGACCAGCTCCTTTTCGGTGGTGACGCCGTCGCCGTCGGCGTCCGCGGCCCCCTCGAGCGCCCGGGCGAAGGCATAGGACAGCGCCCCGCGCGACTGGCCGTCGATCTGCACTTCCGGCACGAGGCGCTCGTCGGAGACGCCGGCGAGGAAGGTGACGTCGTCGTTCGGGCCGATTCTCTCCGAGACGTCCGGCGCGGGCGGCGCGAACTTCAGCAGCTCGGTCCGGTCGATCTTCAGCTTCGGTGCGGCACGGTAGCTCACGCCCAGGGACACCGAGCGGTACATGGTGCCGGAATGGCAGGCGTCGGCGACGAAGATGACGTGCACCTTCTTGGCCGCAGCCTGCTGCAGCCATTCGGCGACGTCGTTGTCGACGATCCGCTCGGCCAGACCGGGGCCGTCGAGCGTGTAGTTGGCCAGCGGAAAATTCTCGTCCAGGCCGTCCGGCTCGTCCGGATCGTTGGGCTTGGCCGGCTCCTGGGTGCCATGGCCGGCATAGGTGACGATCAGCGTGTCGCCGGCCTTGGCCTCGGCGAGCAGGCCGTCCCAGGCAGCGAAAACATTGGCCTTGGTCGCTTGCTTGTCGGTGATCAGCACGGTACGGGCCGTACCGATCTTGTCGAGGGCACCGGCAATGTCCTTGGCGTCGTTGACGGCGCCGTGCAGCGCCGGGATCGGCGCGTCATAGGCGTCGATGCCGATCACCAGGGCGTAGCGGGCGGCAAGGGCCTCGCTCGGAAGAGCCAACGCCAGCGCGGCGGCGCCGGCGAGAAGCCGTCCGGCCCCGCGGGGCCGGCATTGCGGGAGCTTGCGGGCTGCCCGCATCGGCGATCCGTTCGTCCGCGTCACGTTCGAAGCTCCGTTGGATGCGATCCTTCGACTGTCACCGCCCCGACGAGCGAGAACCGGGCCGCGAGACTCGCGCGCCGTCCGCCGTGCCGCCGTCCGCCGGCGCTATTTCGCCTTCGGCGCCTTGCCCGGCCGCGGCGGCAGCGCGGCGATATAGGTCGCCATCGCCTGCCGGTCGTCGTCCGTGAGCCGGCTGGTGTTCTCGATCACCTCCCGCATGCTGCCGCCGGCCGAATCGAACTCCGGCGTCATGCCGGTCTTCAGGAACTCGGCGATGTCGGCCGCCGTCCAGGTCGCCAGGCCGTCGGCATGCGGGGTGATGTTGGGCACCCAGCCCTTGCCTTCGGGATCGGGCCCGCCGGCAAAGCGCTCGCCGGCGACGATACCCCCGAGCGCGTTCCGCGGGCTGTGACATTCGGCACAGTGCCCCGGCCCCTCGACGAGATAGGCGCCGCGATTCCAGGCCGCGTCCTTGGTGGTGTCGGGCATGAAGGGCTTCTGGTCGACGAAGAGAAGCTTCCAGCCGCCGAGCAGGCGACGGATGTCGAAGGGGAAGGGAATATCGTGCGGCTTGGACGGCGTCGCCACCGCCGGCAGCGTCTTCAGATAGGCATGGAGGTCGCGCACGTCCTCCAGCTTCATGCGCTGATAGGACGTGTAGGGCAGCGAGGGATAGAGGTGCTCGCCCACCCGCCCGACGCCGCGCTGCACCGCGTTGACGAAGTCGATCTCGCTCCAGGCGCCGATGCCGTTCTGCGGATCGGAGGAGATGTTGGGCGCGTAGAAGGTGCCGAAGGGCGAGGCCAGGGCCAGGCCGCCGGCGAGCTGGGCGCGGTCCTTCTGGCCCGGCGTCTGGTGGCAGGCGGCACAGCCGCCGATGGTGAATATGGTCTCGCCATTGGCGAGATTGGGCGTATAGCCGCTCGCCAGGGCCGAGGCGGGCATGGTCGAGGGCATGGTCACCACGTAGAAGACGCCGAGGCCGATCACACCGAGCACGGCAAGAACCGCAAGGATTTTCTTCATGCTTCAACCATGACGTGCGAGGGCGTGGGCCGATACGGACGGGCCGCCTTCCAAACGACAAGCGCGCCGGGGACGTGATCCGGCGCGCCGAAGGTGCCGCAAGGCGGGGTCAACCCTTCTTGATGCGGAACGTGCCGTGGCAGGCGCCGCAATGACCGGTGATGGTCTTGAAGGCTGCGGCGAAGCTGGCGGTGTCGGTGGCCGATTCGGCCGCCTTGGCGTCGGCGCCGAACTTGACGAACTCGGCCTTGAAGCCCGCCATGTCCTCCCAGATCTTCGGCGCGGCGGTGGTGTCGCCGCCGGACTTCGAATCATCGGGGAACAGGGTCGGCGCCTTGGCGGCGGCATTCTGGTAGACGGCCAGGATCTCCTTGACCTTGGCGGCATCGAACGGCGTCTCGCCCTTGGCGATGGCTGTCCCCGTCTTGGTCGCGGCTGCGACGCCCTTCATCAAGGCCTGGCGGTCCTCGATCGGCCCGGCGAAGGCGATCGTGGCGCCGAACGCGACAAACAGGGCGGCGGCGGCGAAACGTTTCATGTGGGCATCTCCGTGAATGACGTCGGGGCAGGATTGCAGCGTGTTTTGCATCAACTCGCAAGAGCCTTCCTTGCAAGTATTCCAGACAGGAATGCGACAGGGTGCCGGGCGCAAATCACGCTTTCGGGATCGGACGGCCGGCGCAGCGCCTTGCTTGCGGGCCGATGAACCACGGCACGCATGGTTAAGCCATGGTTCATCATCGCATCGTAGGTTAACGACGATGAGTTCCCGTGTTCCAGGCGTAACCATGCGTACCGCGTTGTTCCCGCGTCTCTTCCTCGCCCTCGGCATCGCCGCGGCCCTGGTCCCGGCGGCCCGCGCCGAGGACACCTATCCCGCCTTCACGCCCGATACGGCCGGGCAGACCGGGCGCGCCCTCGCCCGATACCGGCAGATCGCCGACGAGGGCGGCTGGCCGGCCCTGCCTCCGGACACCGCCGGCCTCAAGCTCGGCTCGAAGGGGCCGGCCGTCGCCAAGCTCAAGGAACGCCTTGCCGTCACCGGCGACCTCGACGAAGCGGAGTCGACCGGCGACGCGTTCGACGAGGCGACGCGCCTGGCGCTGATCCGCTTCCAGGACCGGCATGGCCTCAGCCTCACCGGCAGCGTCGGCCGCCTCACCCTGGCGGCGCTCGCCGTGCCGGTGGATGTGCGCATCAATCAGCTCAGCTCGACGCTGGCGCGCCTGCAATATGACCGCTTTCCGTTCGGCAAGCGCTATGTCGTCGTCAACATCGCCGGAGCCGCGGCGGAAGCCGTCGAGGACGGCGCGGTGGTGCGCCGCTTCACGGCCGTCGTCGGCCGCAAGGACCGGCCCTCGCCCGTGGTCGCCACGCGCATCACGGCCGTGAAGATGCTGCCCGACTGGACCGTGCCGGAGACGCTGATCCGCGAGGACATCATGCCGAAGATGCGGCAGAACCCAGGCTTCCTCGCCGCCTCGCACATGCGCGTCCTCAGCTGGAAGGGCGCCGAGCTCGACCCCGCCGCCATCGACTGGAGCGGCGCCACGCCGATCAACTTCATGATCCGGCAGGATCCGGGCCCCGACAATTCGCTGGGCTTCCTCAAGCTGGAAATGCCCAACAACCACGCCGTCTACATGCACGACACGCCGCATCGCGAGCTGTTCCGCAACGACGTGCGCTTCAACTCCTCCGGCTGCACCCGCATCGCCGGCGTCCAGGACCTCGCCGCCTGGCTGATGCAGGGCACGGAATGGACCGATGCGGCGATCCAGGCGCAGATCGATTCGGGCGAGCCCAAGACCGTGCCGCTGCCCAGGCCCGTGCCGGTCGCCTGGGTCTATTTCACCGCCTGGGGCACGCCCGACGGCCGGGTGCAGTTCCGCACGGACATCTATGGCCTCGACACGCCGGAGGGCGTGGCGCAGTCCAGCGTCTATGGCCCGGCGAAACCCAAGGACGCCCCGGCGACGGCCAAGGCCGAGCCTCCGGCCTCCAAGCCGGTCAAGGTGGCGCAGTCCCGCCAGGAGATCACGCGATAGGGCAAAGGAACGCGGTGGCGGCGACCGGCGGTCGCGGGGGCAAAACCCCTCTCCCGGAGGGAGAAGAGTTCCCCACGCTGCTCTACGGGCGGCTGTTCCGCTCCAGGCGGTCGATGGCCTGGACGTTGGCGGCGGAGGGTCCGTTCGGGTCGAAGCTGGAGGCCAGGTAGGTGTCGACGATGGCCTTGGCCAGCTCGGGACCGATCACCCGCGCGCCCATGGTGATGATCTGGGCGTTGTTGGACTTGGCCGCCCGCTCGGCCGAATAGGTGTCGTGGGTCAGCGCCGCGCGGATGCCAGGCACCTTGTTGGCGGCGATGCACACGCCGATGCCGGTGCCGCAGAACAGGATGCCGCGGGTGTCGCCGGCCTCCCCCACCGCCTGCGCCGCGCGGCCCGCCATGTCGGCGTAGAAGCCGGACTGGCTCAGATCCGTCACCTCCAGCCCCGGCTTGCCGGCCAGATGCGCCGCGATCACGTCCAGAAGCGGCTTGCCCGCGCTGTCGGCACCCAGAACGATCTTCATGCCTGCTCCTCCTTGCGTTGCGCCGCGTCCGCGACGATCCCGGCGATCTCGGCCAGCCCCTCGCCCGTCCAGGCCGCACGCCCGACGAACAGGCCGTCGACATCGGGCTGGGCGATCAGTTCCGGCCCGTTGCGCTGCGTGACCGAGCCGCCATAGATGATGCGGGTGGCGCCGGCCGCCGCCTCGCCATAGCGCCGGGCAAGATGCCGGCGCAGCGTCCCGTGGCGCTCCGCCGCGTAGTCGGGGGAGGCCGCCTCGGCCGCACCGATGGCCCAGCGCGGCTCATAGGCCAGCACCACGGCAGGCACCCGCTCCGCCGGCACGTCCGCCAGCGCGGTCTCGACCTGTCCGGCCAGCACGGCGTCGCTGCGGCCGTCGCGCTTGTCCTCGCCCGTCTCGCCCAGGCACAGGATCGGCGTCAGGCCATGGGCGAGCGCGGTGTTGAGCTTGCGGCGGACGAGGTCGTAGGTCTCGCCGAAATGCGCCAGGCGCTCGGAATGGGCGAGCGCCACATAGCGACAGCCCGCCTCGACCAGCATCGGCGCCGAGATCTCGCCAGTCCAGGCGCCCTCCGCATCCCAGTGCATGTTCTGGCCGCCGTGACCGACGGGCAGGCCGGCAAACGCCTCGCGCGCCGCATGCAGGGCGGTGAAGGGCGGCAGGACGAAGAGGTCGAGCCGCTCGGAGGCGGCCGGCGTCAACCCCGCCGCCAGCGCCTTCGCATAGCGGGCGGTGTCGGCCACGCTGTGGTTCATCTTCCAGCCGGTCCCGGCCATCAGGCGACGCTTCATCGCAAACCCGTCACTCTGGAATGAGATTGTTTCGTTCTTTTGTATCAGTTTTCAAATTTTGCAACAGCGCCTTTGCCGCAGGCGGCCTCGTCCCGCCCGCAAGCACCGCGAGATCGGGACTCCTATCGGAGCCATTCCGGAGATTCGGATTGAAATCCAGAGGGTTGGCGGCTGCTGCGGCCGCGCTCCCGCACGGGCTGAGTTGATGCGGGCGCGAAAAATCGACGGCAGCGCGATTTGATACATTGACGATAATATCACACATAAATATGCTCACTTCTCAAGTTTGTAACAAAAATCCGAACCACGATGGAGGAGACGATGACCAAGGCGGCCATTCTGGCGGCTACGGCGGCTCTGGCCCTGACGGCCGGCCCGTCCGCGGCCGAAGCCAAGGACAGCTATCGCGTCGCGGTGATCCGCTGGGATCCCAACGACATCTATTTCAACGGCGTCCAGCTCGGGCAGGACCTCGAGCGCAAGCGCATCGAGGCGGCCGACGGCGTCAAGATCGAGTTCACCGTGTTCGGCGCCAACGACGTGACGCAGCAGCGCAACGCGCTCGACGCCCAGATCGCCCGCGGCGTCGACGGCGTGCTGCTGGTGCCCTGGCGCGGCGAGGCGATGATCAAGCTGGTGGACGAGCTGCACGCCAAGGGCACGCCCGTCGTCGTCAGCAACGCCTTCGTGCCCAAGGCCAGGCAGACCTTCGTCGCCTTTGACAACGAGGCGGCCGGACGCCGGGGCGGCGAGGCGATCATCGGCTGGCTCGACAAGCATCGCGGCCAGGACTGGCGCAAGAAGGACGGCGTCATCGTCGAGCTGCGCTGCATCATCACCGCCTCCTTCGACATCGGCCGCCACACCGGCTACCGCTCGGTGTTCGACCCGCTGGTCAAGGAGAACCCCAATCTCAAGATCGAGACGCGCGAGGCCGGCTGCGACGGCTCCAAGGCGCGCAAGGCCGTCGACGACCTGGTCTCGCGCCATGGCAAGGACAAGATCCTGGCCGTGGCCAGCATCGACGGCACCATGGGCATCGGCGGCGCCATCCCGGCCTTCGCCGCCCAGGGCATGCTGAAGAAGTCGGACGACCCGGCCCATATCCCGGTCGCGACCATCGACGGCACCGTGCCGGAGCTGGAGGCGGTCAAGCGCGGCGACCTCACCCACGTCTCGGTGCAGCCGGCCACGGGTGAGGGCATCGTGTCGATGCGGCTGCTCTACGACATGATGAAGAGCGGCAAGCTGCCGGAGGCCCCGACCGCGGCCGGCACCCTGCCGATCGAGGGCAAGGAGCTCTGGGCCCCGGTGGAGATCATTCCCTCCGCCCAGTTCGCCGGCGCCTGGTACAAGACCCAGACCTATTCGGTGCCCGAGGACGTCGGCCCGGACGACGCCCGCAACTGGGCCGTGCAGATGCTGCAGACCGAGGAAGGCCGCGCGCTCAGCAAGAACGCCGACTGAGCCCCCGTCCGCACATCCCAGGCCCGCCTCGGGCTTCCCCGAAGACACGCTTCGCCCTGCCGCTCCGGCCTCCTCCCGGCCGCGCGGGCGAAGCCGGGGGCGGTCGCCTCCACGACCGCCGTCCTGCTGCGCGCGGCTCCCTCCCGGGCCGCGCGCAGCATCCGGCCCGGCCGCCGCCGGCCTCGAAAGGGTTCCCGCTCCGATGCCCGACCTGTCCACCGCCCGATCCGCCGCGGGGCCGGCGTCCTATCGCCTCACCGGCCTGACCAAGACCTTCCCCGGCCTCACCGCCGTGTCGAACGTCGACCTCGCCGTGCGGCGCGGCGAGATCCACGGCATCATCGGCCGCAATGGCGCCGGCAAGTCGGTGCTGATGAGCCTGATCGCCGGCGCGGCGCGCCCGACCAGCGGCTCGATCGAGATCAACGGCGTCGGCGTCGACATCGCCAGCTACGATCCGGTGCGGGCGCATGCCCTCGGCGTCTCCCTGGCGCCGCAGGAGCCGAAATTCGCCACGCGGCTGTCGGTGGTCGACAACCTGTTCATGGGCCACCCGATCGAGCTCGGCGCCGGCCTGATCGACCGCCGCGCCATGCTGGAGAAGGCCCGCTCCGTCATCGCCGAGCTCGGCATCGGCTTGGATCCGACCGACACCATGGGCCGCCTGCCGATCGAGAGCCAGCAATTGCTCGCCTTCGGCAAGGCGCAGTTCATCGACGAATCCCGGGTGATCCTGCTCGACGAGATCACCGCCTCGCTCTCGCGCCAGCGCAAGCAGATGCTGCTCACCCTGCTGCGCCAGCTGGTGGAGCGCCACCCCGAACGCTCCTTCACCCTGATCTCGCACCATGTCTCGGAAATCATGGAGTTCTGCGACCGCGTCACCGTCATGCGCGATTCCCGGGCGGTGGCGACGCTGGACGTGGCCCGGACCTCCGGGCGCGAGCTGGCCGACTGGATCGTCGGCGACGTGCCGGTCACCAGCCTGGAGGGCCTGCGGCCGGCGACGACGCCCGGCGGGCCCAGGCCGGTGCTGTCGCTGCGCGGCCTGACCCGCGGCAAGGCCTTCGAGCCCCTCGACCTGGAGCTCGCCACCGGCGACGTCGTCGGCTTCGCCGGCCTCGACGGCTCGGGCAAGGACGAGGTGGTCGAGACCCTGTTCGGCCTCGCCCGCCCCGACGGCGGCACGATGGCTCAGGACGGCCGGCCCGTCGCCATCGGTTCGCCGAGCGAGGCGATGAAGCGCGGCTTCGCCCTGCTGCCCAAGCATCGCGAGCACCAGGCGGTGATCCAGGGCCGCTCGATCGCCGAGAACACGCTGATCTCCAGCTATCGCAGGGTCTCCAACGCACTCGGCCTGATCGACCGGCGCCGGGCCGATGCGGTCACGGCCGAAAAGATCGCCGAGTTCAAGGTCAAGGCGGCCGGCCCGCATGTCGGCATGAGCGGCCTGTCCGGCGGCAACAAGCAGAAGGTGCTGATCGGCCGCCTGACGCTGTCGCAGCCGCGGCTGTTCATCCTCAACGAGCCGACGCGCGGCGTCGACCTCGCCACCAAGCCGGAGATCCTGAGGGCGATCCGGACCGAGCTTTCCATGACCAGCGCGGTGATCATGCTCACCGAGAGCGAGGACGAACTGGTCGCCGTGTGCGACCGCATCCTCGTCTTCTTCCGGGGCAAGGTCGTCGCCGTGCTGAAACGCGGCGAACCCGGCTTCGACGTCGGCTCGCTCTACCGCGCCATCCAGGGGGTATGACGATGCCGTCCAGCTTCACCCGATTCACCGCCATGCTGTTCGAGCGGCACCTGATCTGGCTGCTCCTGGCCGTTCTGGTGCTGATCGGCCTCGCCGTGCCCGGCTTCGCCTCGCCGCAGAACATCCTCAACGTCCTGTGGGCGGCCTCGCCGCTCGGCTGCATGGTGCTCGGCCTGTTCCTGGTGCTGCTGATCAAGGAGGTCGACCTCTCGCTCGAATCGACCTTCGCCTTCGGGCCGGCCGTGGCGATCGTCGCCATGCAGCAATGGCTGCCGTCCCTGGTCACGCCGGTCGTCGCCGTGCTGCTGACGCTGCTGATCGGCCTCGCCGTCGGCGCGGCGGCGGGCACCTTCGCGGTGAAGCTGCGCGTCAACGCCTTCCTGGTGACGCTGGCGACCCTCCTGGTGATGCGCGGCGCCGTGGTCTTCCTCATTCCCGAGGGCGTCTACTACCTGCCCGACGCCTACACCTATCTCGGCGAGCAGCGCTGGTTCGGCGTGCCCGTCGCCATCTTCGTCTGGGCCCTGCTCTATCTCGGCGCCTATGTCTTCATCGAGCGCCACCGCGTCGGCAAGGAGATCTACGCCATCGGCAACAACGAGGAGGCCGCCTTCCTCGCCGGCGTCAAGGTGCAGCGCACCAAGATCCTGTGCTTCGCCATCGCCGGCTTCGCCGCCGCCCTCGGCGGACTGCTGGAGGTCGGACGCCTGCAATCGGTGGTGGCCGATCTCGGCCAGGGCCAGATCCTGATGGTGTTCGCCGGCACGATCCTGGGCGGCACCAGCCTCAACGGCGGCATCGGCCGGCTCTCGGGCGTGTTCGCGGCCGTGATCGTCATCGCCGTCATCGAGAACATCATGAACCTGATCGGCATCGAGCCGTCGATCCGCCAGATCGTGTTCGGCTTCGTGCTGCTGCTCGCCATCTATCTCGCCAGCCTGCAGGATCGCTTCGCCCTGCGGGCGATCGCGCGCTAAAGCGTTTTGCGATTTGACGGAATCGCGTCAAGTCGCAAAGACGCGTCGAAACAAGGCGTTAGAGCAAAGCGCGTTTCCATCGAAACGCGCTTTGCTCTAGGAAGAGGCTCCAGATATCCGGCCCCCGGGAGTAAGCCATGCCCTGCCTGCTCGGCATCGACAACGGCCTCACCGTCACCAAGGCGGTGGTGTTCGACGAGGACGGCACGCCGCTCGCCGTCGCCCGCCGGCGGGTGCCGCAGTCGATGCCGCATCCGCGCTGGGTCGAGCGCGACCCCGAGGGCGTGTGGACCGCGACCGCCGAGGCCATCCGCGAGGCGGTACGGGCCTGCGGCCGCCCCGCCTCGGACATCGCCGCCGTCGCGGCGACCGCCCATGGCGACGGGCTCTATCTCCTCGACAGGGACCGGCGGCCGCTCGGTCCCGCCATCCTCTCGCTCGACAGCCGCGCCGGCGCCCTGGTCGAGCGCTGGGCCGCCGACGGCGTCGCGGCGCAGGCCCTGCGCGTCACCGGCCAGGAGCCGCACGCCTCCGCCCCCTCGGCGCTGCTCGCCTGGCTGAAGGCGCACGACCCCGAGCGCTTCGGCGCCATCGGCGCCGTGCTGGCCTGCAAGGACTGGCTGCGATTCCGCCTGACCGGCACGATCGGCACCGACCGGACCGAGGCGAGCACCTCCTTCACCGACGTGTACAGCCAGGCCTATTCGGCCGAGGCGCTGGCGCTCTATGGCCTGGCGAGCCTGGAGGCGGCGCTGCCGGCGGTGGCCGGCTCCACCGCCGTCGTCGGCGCCGTCACGGCCGAGGCCGCGGCGCTCACCGGCCTCATCGCCGGCACGCCGGTCGCCTGCGGGCTGCACGACGTCACCGCCTCGGCCCTCGGCATCGGCGGCCACGAGACCGGCACGCTCAGCATCGTCGTCGGCACCTATTCCATCAACGAGATCGTCTCGGAGGCGCCGGCGATCGACCGGCGCTGGATGTCGCGCAACGCCATCGAGCCCGGCCGCTGGAACAACATGGCGATCTCCCCGGCCTCGACCGCCAACTATGACTGGTTCCTCGACACCTTCTGCAAGGCGGAGCAGGCCGAGGCCGAAGCCTCCGGCACCACCGTTCACGCCCTGCTGGCGCCGGAGCTGGAGCGGGCCTTCGCCCACCCGTCCGACATCGTCTTCCATCCCTATCTCTTCGGCTCGCCCTATGGCAGCCACGCCAGCGCCAGCTTCCTCGGCCTGCACGGCTGGCACGACCGCGGCGACGTGCTCAAGGCGGTTCTGGAAGGCATCGTGTTCAATCACCGCACCCATGTGGAGGCGCTGCGCGAGCGCTTCCCGATCCGGGCGGCGCGCATCGCCGGCGGCGGCGCCCGCAACGCCACCTTGTCGCAGATGTTCGCCGACGCCCTCGGCGTGCCCGTGCTGGTGACCTCGGCCGACGAGGCCGGCGCGCTCGGCGCGGCCCTCTGCGCCGGCGTGGCGGCCGGCCTCTATCCCAGCCTGGCAGCCGCCACCGACCGGACCAGCCGCGTGGTGCGCCGGCACGAACCCGAGCCCGGCCGCGCCGCCGTCCTTGACGAACGCTTCGCCCTCTATACGGACTTGGCGCAGGCCCTCCTGCCGCATTGGCGCGCCATCGACCAGGCGGCGACGGCCGTCGGGGCGAACAGGGGGCGCACATGAAGGCGGCGGAACGGCGCGAGGAACTGGCCGACTATCTCATGCGGGTCGGCCATGCGCGGATCGACGACCTGGTCGAGCATTTCCAGATCTCGCGCATGACCGTGCACCGCCATGTCGACGCCCTGGCGCGGCAGGGCATCCTGCGCAAGCTGCACGGGGCGGTGACGGTACAGCCCTCCGGCCTCTACGAGAGCGCCTTCCGCTACCGCACCGCCATCGGCACCGCCGAGAAGCAGGCGCTGGCCCAGGCGGCGCTCGACTATGTCGAAGCCGGCCAGGCGGTGATGCTCGATGATTCCACCACGGCCTCGGCCGTGGCGCCGCTGCTCAAGCGCGTGGCGCCGCTGACCGTGATCACCAACTCCGTCGCCACCGCCGAGACGCTGGCCCATGCCGACGAGATCGACCTGATCAGCCTCGGCGGCCAGTACAACCGCACCTACAACGCCTATATCGGGCTGGTGTGCGAGAACGCCATCGCCACGCTGCGGGCCAACGTGCTGTTCCTCTCCGCCTCGGCCGTGCAGGGCACCACCGCCTTCATCCAGGACCAGCAGGTGGTGCGGGTGAAGCAGGCGATGATGGCCGCCTCGACCAAGCGCATCCTGCTCGTCGATCACCTGAAGTTCGACAAGATCGCCCTGCACGTGCTCGGCGACCTCGCGCGCTTCGACGTCGTGCTGACCACCGACGGACTGCCGGCGGACCAGGCCCGCAGCCTCGCCCAGGCCGGCATCAATCTTCGCATCGTCCCATCGAGTCCCGCCGAATGACCCTGGAAATGCCTGCCGCCCCGCCTGTCGACAAGCACCGGCGGCTCGCCGCCCTGGCTGAGCGCGGCACGGTCGACGTGGTCATCCTCGGCGCCGGCATCAACGGCGCCGGCCTGTTCCGCGAGCTGACGGCCCAGGGCGTCAGCTGCCTCATCGTCGACAAGGGCGACTACGGCTCGGGCACCAGCGCCGCGCCGTCGCGCCTGATCCATGGCGGCCTGAAATATCTGGAGACCGGCGAGTTCGGCCTGGTCGCCCAGTCGACGCTGGAGCGCAACCTGCTGCTGCGCAACGCGCCGCACTATGTCCACCCCCTGCCGACGCTGATCCCGATCTTCTCCTGGACCAAAGGCGTGTGGGCGGCGCTGCGCACCCTGTTCGGCTCGACCAGCGCCCCGCGCAGCCGCGGCGCCCTCCTGATCAAGACCGGGCTGGCGCTCTACGACTTCTATGGTGGGCGCCAGCGCGTCATGCCACGGCATCACATGACCGGACGGACGCGCTCGCTGCAGGAGACGCCCGGCCTGACGCCGGCCATCGTCGCCACCGGCACCTATTACGATGCCCTGATCACCCACCCCGAACGCCTGGTGCTGGAGCTGATCGAGGACGGCATGACGCTCGAGCCGCAATCGGCCGCCGTCAACCACACCAGCCTGCGCTCGGCCCGGGACGGCGTGCTCGAATTCGCGGAGACGGACGGCCGGACCTTCGCGGTAAGGCCGAGGCTGGTCGTCAATGCCGCCGGCCCCTGGATCGACCAGGTCAACCAGGCCCTCGGCATGCCCTCCCGGATGATCGGCGGCACCAAGGGCTCGCACCTGCTGCTCGACAATGACGAGCTGGTGCGGCTGCTCGACGGCCGGATGATCTATTTCGAGGCCGATGACGGGCGCATCTGCCTCGTCTATCCCTATCTCGGCCGCGCCCTCGTCGGCTCGACCGACATCCGCGCCGGCGACCCCGACAGCGTCGCCTGCGACGACGCGGAGATCGACTATCTGATCGCCAGCGTCGCCGGCCTGCTGCCGGGGGTGCGGGTGGGGCGCGAGCAGATCGTCTACGCCTATTGCGGCATCCGTCCCCTGCCCGCCTCCGACGCCAGCAATCCCGGCCTGATCAGCCGCGACCATTCGGCCCCGGTGCTGGAGCCGGCCGAAGGCCGTCCCTTCCCGGTGATCTCGCTGGTCGGCGGCAAATGGACGACGTTCCGCGGCTTCGCCGAGGAGGTGGCGGACAGCATCCTCGGCCGGTTCGGCCGGACGCGCCGCGCCGGCACCCGCGAGATGGCGATCGGCGGCGGCCGCCACTATCCCGCCGGCCCCGCCCGCGCCGGCTGGATCGAGGCGGCGGCGCGGGCCTGCGGACTGCCGCGGGAGCGGATGGCGGCGCTGTTCGAGCGCTACGGCACCCGGGCGGCGGCGGTGGCCGGCCACATCGCCCGGCATGGCGGCGACGCGCCGCTGCGCCACGCGCCGGCCTACAGCACCCTGGAGGTCGACTTCATCGTCCGGCACGAGCATGTGGTCGGCCTCGCCGACATCGTGCTGCGCCGCACCACCCTGGCGATCCGCGGCGAGGTCACCTCGCCGCTGCTGGAAGAACTCGCCCTCATCGCCGGCGCGGCGCTGGCCTGGACGCCGGAGCGCCGGAACGCCGAGGTCGCAGGGCTCGCCCGCACCCTGGCGACCCGCCATCGCGCGAGGCTCGAAGTCGGGGAGACGGACGGGAGCGGCGCACGCTGAAGTGTGCAGTCCCGCGATCTGACGGTGCATCATCACCTCTGAGTCGTCAGGGAGAGGATGCCCTTTGGGACGTGTTCTTCACGGCTGCGCCTGCACGACGCCGCGTATTCGAACCGAGCTCCAAGCGTCGCAAGAGAGCAGCCGGGCCCTTGCCGCCCGCCTCAGGACCGCAGCGCTTCGGCCGGCGACTGCCGGTAGGCCAGCAGGGCTGGCGCGATAGCGACCAGCGCGGTCAGCGCCAGCAGCACGCCGAGCGAGACCGCATCGGCCGCCGCGAAGGCGACGGGCAGCGCCACGCCGCTCGCCGCGGTGACGAAGCCGGAGGCGAGCAGCGCCCCGCCATAGCCGAACCCGAAGCCGAGCAGCATGCCGGCGCCGGCGATCACGAACACCTCCAGCCAGACAATGGCGAAGACCACGGCGCGCGGCGCGCCGAAGGCCCGGAGCGCGCCGATCTGGCGCCGTCGCTGCAGCACCTGCACGGCGACGACCAGCAGGATGGCCGCCGCGACCAGGATCTGGGCGGCGGTGGCGACGGCCGAGAGGACCAGCCGGGCATCGCCGAGCGTGCCATAGAGGCGCGTCAGCACCTCGCCGGGGAAGACGGCCAGCGTGCGATCGGTGCGGAAGGCCTGGCGGAGCTGGTAGGCGGCGGCGACGCTGCGCGGCTTGACCAGGATCGCCGGCACGCCGGGAGCATCGGCGGCCATGACGGCGGCCGGATCGATCGCGGCGGCGAAGTCGGGCGCCTCCTCGCGATGGTCGTGTCCCGGCTCCTCGGCCCCGGCGTGCCCCGGCGCCTCGCGGCCGTGGACCCGCCAGACCGCCTCGATCGGCACCAGGACGGCGCGGTCCCACGAGGTGCCGGTCGGCGCCATGCGCCCAACCACCGTGTAGGTGGCGGCGGCATGCTCCCTGCCGCCCTCGTGCAGGCGGCCATGCATGGGGTGGAAGGTGTCGCCCGGGGCCATCGCCACCCGCGCCCCGACGACCGCTTCGCCGAGCCTGGCGAAGCTGCGTCCCCGCGTCAGGCCGCCGAGGCCCTGCACCAGCGCCTCGGTGGTGCCGACGACCGGAGCCTCGCCGGCGAAGTCGCCGAAGCCGATCGGCGCCGCCCAGGCGACGCGCGGATCGGCGGCAAGGCCGGAGAGCACGCTGCCGGGCAGCAGCGGCAGCGGCGCCGCCTGCAGGAACACCGCGGACAGCACGAGCTGGGTCTCGCTGCCCGGCGCGCCGACGACGAGGTCGAAGGCGCCGGCGGCGCGGGCGCTGCCGAGGCGGAGCGCCCGCTCCTGCAGCGTCACCATCACGCCGAGCGCGGTGGCGAGGCCGATGATCAGGAGGATCGCCAGGGCGCCGATCCAGTGCCGGCGGATATCGGCCGCGATGAATCTCAGCATGGCTGCCCGTCAGCCCAACCGGCCGGCATCGAGGCGCAGCACGCGGCCGAGCCTGCCGATGAAGCGCGCCTCGTGGCTGGCGACGATCAGCGTCGCCTGCCCTTCCGCCGCGAGCTCGAGCAACAGGTCGGCGACCGCCGCGCCCGCATCGGCATCGAGGCTGGCGGTCGGCTCGTCGGCGACGATGATCCGCGGCTTCGACACCAGGGCGCGCGCCACGGCGACGCGCTGCATCTGCCCGCGCGACAGGGTCTCCACCGCCTGGGCCGGCCGCTCGATACCGACGCGCGCCAGCAGGCGGCCGGCCTCGTCCCGGGTCTCCTGCGGCAGGCGGAGCCGGCGCAGCCGCTGCGGCAGCACGACGTTCTCGAAGGCGGAAAGTCCGGGGAAGAGATGGAAATCCTGCATGACCAGCCCGACATGCGCACCGCGCCAGCGGTCGCGGCCACTCTCCGACAGGCCGGCAAGGTCGGTGCCGTGCCAGGTGACGCTGCCGCGCGGAGCCCGGCCGAGGCCGGTGAGCACGTTGATCAGCGTCGTCTTGCCCGATCCGGACGGGCCGGTCACCCCCACCTGCTCGCCCGGCTCCAGGGCGAGTGCCGGGATGTCGAGGGCGGGCCGGTCCAGGCCGGCGAACCGGACCTCGAGATCCCTGACGTCGAGGACAGGCATGGTCAGGCGACCGCGAAGCTCGAATCGACCAGGCGCAGCAGGCTGACGAAGCCGGTCTCCGGGTCGGTCCAGGAGCCGACCTCGAGACGGCCGGTGACCCTGATCAGGGCATTGGCCTGCTCGAAGGTCTGGGCGCGGTCGAGATAGACCACCAGGATGTTGTCCGGCCAGTCCGCATCCGAGGAGCAGAACGGGCAGAGCGACATCGGGATCTCGGTGAGGACGAAGAACCGGGCTTCGGCCTTGAGCGGCGGAGCCATGAAGCCGCGCATCGACACGGTCTGGCCGGCGAGGCCCTTGATCTTGTCGGAGAAGGTGAGGCCGAGGACGCTGACCTTGCCGTAGAGCTGGTCGAAGCCGATCTCCTCGACGGCCGCTGCCGCCGGCAGGCCGGTGGCGATGAGCCCGGCCGCGGCGGCCGACAGCCGCAGCACGCCCCGGCGGGAAATTCGTGGCTTGCGCATGATCGTCTCCTCGATCGTTTGCCGGCTCAGCGGGTGCGGAGCCAGCCGGTCGCGAGAGGCTGGGGGGATCTGTGGGCCTGCCCAGCCCCCGTTTACCGATAACACGTCAGGCGCGACGCCGGCCGATCCCCTCCCCCCGAGCAAGTCGGATATATCCGACTTGCCTTCCAAGTTGTCGATCTCGGGAACACCCGAGATCGACGGGGAGGGAAGACGCACGCGTCCCGATCAGACTAGAACCGTTGCGTCTCGCACGACCACAAGCAAAGCCGCCAGGCTGGCGTCCAATCGCTTCACTTGTTCACGGACAAGTTCTCAGTCCTTGGCCGGCGCGAGGGCCAGGGCGTCCACGAGCACGCGATAGACGTCGCTCTCTTCCATGTAGCCCTTGAACGCCTCCGCACCGGGGCCGGTCGCCTGCAGCACCACGTCGTCGACGGCATGCACCGCGGTGTCGGCCGAGCGCGGCAGGTTGCCGACCCTCAGCACGGCGCCGGGCACGTCCTTATACGCTTCGTTGGCGACATATTCCTTCTTCTCGTTCTGCACGGCCGGCTCGAACGGGCCGTCCATCTTCGGCCGGAACGTCTCGTAATAGTCCGGGAAGTTGCTGGCGAAGACGGCGAGGCGGCGCGACACGTCGATCCGGTCGGGATAGCCGTCGCCGTCCTTGTCCTCGTAGTTGGGGAAGCCGGCATCGGCATAGGTGCCGACCTTCTCGCGCATCTCCGTGCCCGGCTTGTCGTCATCGATGGTGCCGATGATCGAGATGCCGTGGGTGTGGTCGCCGGTGACGACGATCAGCGTGTCGGGATGACTCTTGGCGAACTCCCTGGCGACGCCGACGGCCTTGTCGAACTCGATGGTCTCGACCAGGGCGCGGTCCCAGTCCATCGGGTGGGACATCTTGTCGACCGAGGCCCCCTCGACCATCAGGAAGAAGCCTTCCGGGTTCTTGGAGAGCTGGTCGAGCGCCGCCTTGGTCATGTCGACCAGGCCCGGCTGGTCGGGGAACTTGGCCACGGTGCCCTTCTTCAGGAACTCGCGGTCGAGCGTCACGTCCATGTTGCCGGTATGGAACAGGCCGAGGATCTTGCCGGTGTTGGCGCCGCCCGCGGCCGCCAGCTCGGCCTTGGTGGTGGCGAGGGCGTAGCCGTCGTCCTTGAACAGCTTGATATAGTCCTTGTCGTCCTTGCGCTTGGAGCCCGGCGTGCTCTTGGGCAGGAAATAGGCCGAGCCGCCGCCGAGGATGACGTCGGGCTTGACGTCGTAGAGCATGCCGGCGATCGCGGCCTTCTCGGCCCGGAGACGGGTGTGGGCGACGACGGCGGCAGGCGTGGCGTCCTCGAGCTCCGCGGTGGAGACGACGCCGACCGACTTCCTGGTGAGCCGGCGCAGCGCCTCGGCGATGGTCTCGACCTTGGGGTCGTCCAGCGGATCCTTGGTGCGGTCGGCATAGACGCCGAGCGCGTTCACCGCGGTCTTGTGGCCGGTCATGTAGGCCGACATGGTGTTGGCGCTGTCGGTGGCGATGGCGTTGGTCGCCGAAGTGCCGATGAACGCCATATGGTCGAGGTCGTCCATGTTGAGGCGGCCGTTGGCCTTGCCCTCGGTCATGCCCTTGGACATGATCCGGGCGCCGGTGCGGTGGGCCACCGACAGGCCGTCGCCGAGCAGGAAGATGACGTTCCTGGCCTTCGGCGCGGCGGGCGTGGCGTAGACGTCCCATGTGACGGTCCTGGTCTCGCCGCCGGCCTTGGCCTCGACGGTGTAGGAACCGGGCTTGGCGATGCTGCCGGCGCGGATGAGCACGGCCGAGGCGTCGACGCCGTGCTCCTTCTCGACGAACTGCACGGCCTGGCCGAGCACCGTCTCGGCCGGCTGGCCGTTGATCGTCACCTTGACGTCGTCGGGCTTCACGACCGCATCGAACTCTACCTTCAGGTCGAACGGCGAGCCGGCGAGAATGGTCGCCCGGTCGAGCGGATAGACCGTCGCGGCCTCCGAGGCGGAAACCAGGCAGGTCGTGACGGCGAAAGCCGCGAGGAGAGCGCGCATACGTTAGCTCCGGAATGGGTCACACGCGCCCTGGCTATGATGCGGACATGTCAGGCGGATGACTTCCGGCGCGAAATCCCGCCGGCGGTAACCACGCCGCCGAGGTGTCCGGCAAGGGGCTGGTCAAGCGCCGCGGCATGGCCCACGCTTCGCCCGTCCGGCGGGCGCGGCGCGGCATCGGGGGATGGCCTCCACGGCCGGCGCGCCGGCACATCATCGGCAAGAGGCATGCGCATGGTCATCGTCCGGCTCAGCAAGGCGGCTCTCGTGGCCGCCCTCGCTCTGTTCTTCACGCTCGTGGCGTTCGGCAACATCACCGACTACGACAGCAACTGGCTGTTCGTGCGGCACGTCCTGTCCATGGACACGACCTTCCCCGATTCCAGCCTGCATTGGCGGGCCGTCACCGACGAGACGCTGCAGGCGACGGGCTACTGGATCATCATCGCCACGCAATGCCTGACCGCGGTGCTGCTGTGGGCGGGAGCCCTGCGCCTCCTCGGCGCCCTGCGCCGCCCGGACTTCGCCGACGCCAAGGGGCTGGCGGCGGCCGGCCTGTCGCTCGGCCTGCTGCTCTATGCCGTCGGCTTCGTCACCATCGGCGGCGAATGGTTCGCCATGTGGCAGTCGCAGATCTGGAACGGCCAGCAGAAGGCCTTCGAGTTCATCGCGATGATCGGCATCGTCCAGATCATCCTGCTGCTGCCGGAGCCGGAAGAGGCCTGAGCAGGCGTCCGGCGGAGGCCGGCGGGCAGCGGGGGCGGGGGCGGGGCCGAGGCTGACGCCCCGCTCCTGCGCCGCCCTACTTGGTGGTGTAGCCGCCGTTGACCAGGATGGTCTGGCCGGTCATCCACCAGCCGTCCGAGACCAGGAAGCGGATGAAGGGCACGATGTCCTCGATGTCGGTGAGGCCGGTCCTCGAGAAGGCCGACAGCGCCGCGGCGCTCCTGTGGTAGGCGACCGCGTCCGCGCCCTCGGCCGGATAGAAGAAGGGCGTGTCCATCGGGCCCGGCCCGATCGCGGTCACCGAGATGCCGCGCTGGCCGAACTCCTTCGACGCGGCGCGGGTGAAGTGCTCCACCGGCGCCTTGGTGCCGGCATAGGCGGCATAAAACGGCGTGTAGGCGCCGAGCAGCGAGGTAACGAGCGTGCAGATCTTGCCGTTGTCGCCGACGTGCCGGCCCGCCTCCTTGAGGAAGAAGAAGGCGGACTTGGAGTTGACCGCGGTCATCTCGTCATACTCGGCCTCGGTGATCTCGACGAAGGGCTTCTTCAGCACCTTGCCGACGGTGTTGATGGCGATGTCGGGCCGTCCCACCGCCGCGACCGTGTCGGCGAACAGCTTCTCGACCGCACCGGCGGTGGTCAGGTCGCCGGCGAAGGCCACGGCCTCGGCTCCGGCTGCCTTGACGGCCGCCACCGTCGCATCGGCGGCCGGCCGCGTGGCGGCGCTGTTGTAGTGGATCGCCACCGCCTTCGCGCCCTGCGCGGCGAGATCGCGGGCCAGCAGGCCGCCGAGGTTCTTGGCGCCGCCGGCGATGATGACGGTCTTGCCCTTGATGCTGTGATCAACCATGCGCGTGTTTCCGTTTTCTCGAAAGACCGCTCCTGCGGCCCGTGGCGACACGCTATCGTCTAGGATTGAGCAATAAAGCTGGCTATCCTGACATCATATGTCGGCAATTCCGGACAATGGCACCGCTTGGATCGCATCGAGCTCTTCCGCATTTTCGTCCGCGTCGTCGAATGCGCCAGCTTCACCCGGGCCGCCGACGGGCTCGGCGTGCCGCGCTCCTCGGTCTCCGCTGCCGTCCAGGCGCTGGAAAGCCGCGTCGGCACCCGGCTGCTGCATCGGACGACGCGCCGGGTTGCTCCGACCCAGGACGGCGCCGCATTCTATGAGCGCTGCCAGCGACTGATCGCCGATGTCGAAGAGACGGAAGGCCTGTTCCGCCAGAGCATGTCCGGGCCGAGCGGCCGGCTGCGGATCGACGTGCCCGCCCGGATCGGGCGGCTGGTGATCGCCCCCGCCCTGCCCGAGTTCCTCGACCTCCATCCCGGCATCGACGTCGATCTCGGCGTCACGGACCGGGCGGTGAACCTGGTCGAGGACAGCGTCGACTGCGTGCTCCGCGTCGGTCCGGCCGGCGACTCCAGCCTGATCGCCCGGATGATCGGCGACCTGCCGCTGATCAACGTCGCCAGCCCCGCCTATCTCGACCGGCACGGCCTGCCGCGACGGCCGGCCGATCTTTCCGACGGCCACGCCGTCATCCGCTACGCCTCGCCCTCCACCGGCCGCGTCGAAAGCTGGGAATGGATCGAGGGCGGCATCCCCCACACCCTGTCCCTGCCCGGACGCGTCACGGTAAACAGCGCCGAGGCCTACATCGCCTGCTGCCTGGCCGGCCTCGGCCTGATCCAGATCCCGGCCTATGACGTGAAGGGGCATCTGGCGGCCGGCGAGCTGGTCGAGGTGCTGCCGCGCCACCGCGCCGCCCCCATGCCGATAATGCTGCTCTACCCGCACCGCCGGCACCTCTCGCGCCGCCTGCAGGTTTTCGCCGACTGGCTCGACCGGCTGCTGAAGCGGGAAATCCTGTCCTAGCGCCGGTCGCGGGCCGCTGTCCCGGGATGCCATTTCCGTCGGGGCGCCGGAGCGAACAGATATTGGAGCGCTCCAGTATTATGGTTGCATTTCGCGTGAGGCAGATCTAACTCTCTCACCGAATACGCGCTCGAGCGATTTAATGGAGCGCTCCATCTCAATAAGGAGAGTACGATGCCGCAAGGAGGCATAGCGATCCTGGGCGCCGGCATGATCGGCGCCGCGCATGCGTCGGGCTACCGGATGCACCTGCCGCGCTTTGCCGGCCGCGAGCCGGCCTTCCATCTCCTGCGCGTCTGCGACACGCGCGAGGAGGTGGCGCGGTCGCTGGCCGATACCTACGGCTTCGCCGAGACCGGGACCGACTGGCGGGCGGCGATCGACGACGACAGGATCGGCATCGTCAGCGTCGCCCTGCCGAACTTCGTCCATGCCGAGGCGGTGTCGGCCGCCCTGCGGGCCGGCAAGCACGTGCTGTGCGAGAAGCCGCTGGCGCTGTCGGCCGTCGAAGCCCGTCGCCTGGCCGGGGAAGCCGAGGCCGCGGGCGTGACCGCCGGCACGGTGTTCAACTATCGCCGCCTGCCCGCGGTCGCGGAGGTTCAGCGCCTGGTCGCCGCCGGCGAAGTCGGCACGCCGGTCCAGCTCCTGGTCCAGTACCAGGCCGAGTATGCCGCCGATCCGGATCTGCCGCACAGCTGGCGCTACGAGAAGGACAAGGCCGGCGGCGGCGCCCTGCTCGACGTCGGCACCCATGCGATCGATGCGGCCCGCTTCGTCTGTGGCGACATCGCCGAAGTCGTCGGCGCCGCGGCTTCGACCGTCATCCCCCGCCGCTTCCTGCCGGCCCGGGCGACCTCGGGACACGGCCACGTGGCGCTCAGCACCGAATCGCGGCCGGTCGACACCGACGATGCCGTCTCCGCCACCCTGCTGTTCCAGAACGGCTGCCTCGGCCTGTTCTCCGCCAGCCGCGTCGCTGTCGGCATGGGCAACACCCTGTCGCTGACGCTGCACGGCACGGAGGGCACGGTCAGCTACAGCTCGGCGGCGCCCGGCGAATACCGGATCGCCCGTCGGCGCGGCGCGCAGGCCGGCCTGTTCGTCACCGTGCCGAACCGCCCGGCCTCGCCCTATGCCGGGGCGCTTCTGCCGGTGCCCCATGACGGCGTCGCGGTCGGCTATGCCGAGGCCTTCGGCTTCATGATCGCCGACTTCCTGACGGCCGTCGCCGAAGGACGGCCGATGACCAACGGCTCGCTCGAGGACGGGCTGAAGGCGGCGGAGGGCCTGGAGGCGATCCAGCGCTCTGTCGCGCTGCGCCGGCCGGTGGCGATCGCCGAGATCACCCAGACGCTGACCTCCGAAAGGAACGCCCCATGAAGATCGGCCTCGTCGCCGACGGCTTTGCCGCGCTGCCCCGGACGGTCTGCCTCGACCGCGCCGCCGCGCTCGGCCTGAACATGATCGAGTTCGGCACCGGCTGCTGGTCGGCCGCCCCGCACCTGGCGCTCGACACGCTCCTCGCCGACGCCGGCGAGCGCGACCGGCTTCTCGGCGAGGTCCGGGACCGCGGCCTCGCCATCTCGGCCCTGAACTGTTCCGGCAACCCGCTGCACCCCGGTCCGTCGGGCCCGGAGCACCAGGCCATCACCCGCAAGACCATCGACCTTGCCGCGGCGCTGAAGGTCGAGCGCGTCGTGATGATGTCCGGCCTGCCCGGAGCCCCGGGCGACAGCCATCCCAACTGGATCGTCACCTCCTGGCCGCCCGAAACCACGCGGATCCTCGACTGGCAATGGGCGGAGCGGGTGCTGCCCTATTGGCGGGAACTCGCGCCCCATGCCGAGCGCCGCGGCATCCGCCTCTGCCTGGAGCAGCACGGGATGCAGTGCGTCTACAACACCGAGAGCTTCTTTCGCCTGCGCGAGGCGGTCGGCCCGACCGTCGGCGTCAACTTCGATCCCAGCCACCTCCTGTGGATGGGCGGCGATCCGGTCGCCGCCATCGAGTCCCTGGGCGACTGCATCTATCACGTGCACGGCAAGGACACGCGGATCGAGCCGCGGGCCAGGATCGACGGACTGCTCGACCCCAAGCCGGTGGTCCCCATCGGCGAACGCGCCTGGAACTATGTCGCCCTCGGCCATGGCGAACCCGTCCGCTCCTGGTTGCGCATCGTCGAGGCCTTGCGACGCGCCGGCTATGACGACGTGATCAGCATCGAGAACGAGGACTACCTGATCGAGGCCGACGAGGCGATCCGCACCTCGGCCGAGGTGCTGCGCTTCTGCCTGCGCCACCTCGGCGGCGGGGCCTGACCGCCCGCCGCCTCAGGCACCCGACGAGCGCCGCACCACCAGCCGCGGCGACACCAGGGCGCGGAGCACGGCCGCGTCCGGCGCCCTGATGCGCTTGACCAGGCTGTCGAGGCTCTGCTCGGCCAACCGGCGGACCGGCTGGTGCACGGTGGTGAGCGAGATGGTCTCGGCCGCCGCCAGCGGCATGTCGTCGTAGCCGACCACCGCGACGTCGCGCGGCACGGCATGGCCGGCATGCACCAGATGGTTCATCACCCCCAGCGCCGCGAGGTCGTTGGCGGCGAAGATGGCGGTCGGCGGCGCGGGCGCGGTCATCAGCTGCAGCGCGCCGGCCGCCCCGCCGTCGATCGAATAGGCGCCGGCCACGATCACCGGCTCCAGCCCCCGCCGGATCATCGCCGCCGCGAACCCTTCCCGGCGGCGGCGGGCGCCGGCCCCGACCCCGCCATCGACATGGGCGATGCGCCGATGGCCGAGATCGGCGAGATGGTCGACCACCAGGCCGGCCCCGAGCACGTCGTCGGTGCTGACGGTGTCGATCTCCAGGGCGGAGAGCTGGCGCCCGACATAGACCACCGGCAACGCCCGTCCCACCGCCGCGATGGCCGGATGGGACGTCGGCGCATCGACCAGGATGATGCCCGCGACCCGGTGCGCCATCAGCCCGTCGATCGAGCGCTGCGCGGCCTCGTCGGGCGAGCCGTTGATGGACAGGAGGATGTCGTAGCCCTGCTCGCGCGCCACCTCGTCGATCTCGCGGGCGAGCAGGGCGATGAACGGGTTCAGGATCTGGCCGATCACCAGGCCGATCGTCCGCGTCTCCGCGCTGGCGAGGTTCCGCGCCAGCGGGTTGGGCCGATAGTTCATCTGGGCGGCGACCCGCAGGATCTTGGCGCGCTTCTCGGGCTGCACCCCCGGCTCGCCCCGGAGGGCGAGCGAGGCAAGCGAGCGCGACACGCCGGCGCGCTTGGCAATGTCGGCAAGCGTCAATCCGCGCTGCTTGGGCTCGTCCGCCATGATGTCAGGTCGCTCCCCAGGAGAGGCGGCGCGCGGACCGCGCCGATCCCCGAGACCGGAGGATCGCCGCAGCCCTGCGTCGCCGTTGACATAGCATCTCCGCCGCGTTACACAAATATTGGAGCGCTCCAATATCCATCCAAAGACATGACGTCTCATACACCCGATCTGTCATAGCGAACTCGGGATAAACGAGAATGGAGCGTTCCAAACAAATGCCGATGCCCCTAGAGCAAAGCGCGTTTTGATGGAAACGCGCTTTGCTCTAACGCCTTGTTTCGACGCGTCTTTGCGACTTGACGCGAGTCCGTCAAATCGCAAAACGCTTTAGGAAAACGGCGGCGGGCGCGGCCCAAGCAGCAAGAACGGGGGCAGCCCCCACCTTCAGGAGGAAAGCGATGAAAGGTTTCATCAAGGCAGGCCTGCTGGGCCTGGCCGCCGCCGCCGCCCAGTTCGCCGGCAGCGCCGTCGCGCCCGTTGCGGCGCAGGAGGAGGCGCGGATCGTGGTCATCACCCACGGCCAGTCGAACGACGCGTTCTGGTCCGTGGTGAAGAACGGGGTGATGCAGGCCGCCAAGGACTACCAGGTCAGCGTCGACTATCGCGCGCCGGACGGCTTCGACATGGTGGCGATGAGCCAGTTGATCGATGCCGCCGTCGCGCAGAAGCCGGCCGGGCTGGTCGTCTCGATCCCCGACGCCTCGGCGCTCGGGCCATCGATCAAGAACGCCGTCGCCGCCGGCATCCCGGTGGTGTCGATCAATTCCGGCTCGGACGTCTCCCGGTCACTCGGCGCCCTGCTCCACGTCGGCCAGGATGAATACATCGCCGGCCAGCGGGCGGGCGAGGCACTGAAGCAGGCCGGCGGCAAGAAGGCGATCTGCGTCAATCCCGAGCCGGGCAATGTCGGCGTCGATCGCCGCTGCGAGGGCTTCAAGAGCGGCTTCGGCGGCGAGGTGGCGACCGTTCCCGCCAGCATGGACCAGGTGGAGACCGAGGCACGGGTGCGCGCCGCCCTCGATGCCGACGCCTCGATCGACACGATCATGTCGCTCGGTGCCCTGAGCAGCGGCGACCCGGTGATCGCCGCCGTCGACAAGCTCAACGCCTCCGGCAAGTACAAGATCGCCACCTTCGACCTGTCGCCGGCCTTCCTGAAGGCCGTGGCCGAGAAGAAGGCGCTGTTCCTGCTCGACCAGCAGCAATTCCTGCAGGGCTATCTCGGCGTCGCCACCCTCGCGCTCTATCACCGCTACGGGCTGATGCCCGCCGGCCAGATCCTGTCCGGCCCCAACCTCGTCACCGCCGAGAAGGCCCGGCAGGTCATCGACCTCGCGTCCAAGGGCATCCGCTGAGCCCGGGCGACGACACGGGCAGGCGAGACGTCGGGCAGCCGTGCCCCCGCCTGCCCGGGACGGGACGAGGTCCGTCCCTCGCTCAGAGCTGGACGCCGCGGGTCAACGCGCCGTCCACCACCAGGTTGGTGCCGGTGACGAAGCTGGCGGCGGGGCTCGCCAGGAACGCGACGGCATTGGCCATCTCCTGCGGCGTGCCCATCCGCCCGGTCGGGTTCAGCGCCAGCGCCGTGCGGTAGAGCTCGGGATTGCCGTCCTTGATCGTGTTCCAGACACCCCCTTCGAAATAGGTGTTGCCGGGCGAGACGGTGTTGGCACGGATGCCCTTGCCGGCGAGCTGGTAGGCCAGTCCCTGGGTGTAGTGGATCAGCGCTGCCTTGAACGTGCCGTAGGGGCCGGCGGCAAAGTCGATCTCGCGGCCCGAAACGCTGGAGATGCCGACGATCGCCGCCGCCTTGCTCGCTTCGAGGAACGGCATGGCCGCCTCGACCAGGCGCACGCAGCCCATCAGGTCGATCTCGAAGCCGCGCTTCCAGTTCTCCTCCTCCGGACCGATGGCGAGGGCGCTGACATTGGCGACGACGATGTCGATGCCGCCCAGGGCCTTGGCGGCGTCCGCCACCCAGGCCTTCAGCGCCGGCGCGTCGCCGATGTCGAGCGCCGTGCCCACGGCCTTGACGCCGAGGGCTGCGACCGCGGCCTGCGCGGCGGCGACCTCATCGGCCTTGCGGGCGCAGAAGGCGACGTCGGCGCCCTCGCGCGCCAGGGTCTCGACGATGGCCCGGCCGATGCCCTTGGTGCCGCCGGTGACGACGGCACGCAGTCCCTTCAATCCCAGATCCATGGTGCAACCTCTTAAAAAATGATCCGCCCCTGTCGCGCCGGCGAGGTGACGGGGCGCTCCCCGCCGCGGCCAGGGACCGTCGCGCAAGTTCACGGCCGGCGCAACCGGCAACCGGCCGGCACGCGAATCCACCATGCCCCTTGCCCCGGAAGCCGAGTTTGTATTTTGTCGCGCGCCATGACCATCGCCGCGCCGACCGTCGCCCAATCCCTGCCCAGCCTTCTCGTCAGCGACGGCTTCGAGGGCTATCGCCTGGTGGATTGCGGCGAGGGCCGCAAGCTCGAGCGCTTCGGCCGCTTCCTGGTCGACCGTCCCGAGCCCCAGGCCATGGGCCGGCGCCGCCGACCGGAGCTGTGGGCCTCCGCCGACGCCGTGTTCATGGGCGCTCATGCCGAGGACGAGAGCTCGGACGGGCGCTGGAAGTTCGCCGGCCGCCCGGTCGAGACCTTTCCGGTGTCCTATAAAGGCGTGGCGTTCCATGGCCGGTTCACGCCCTTCCGCCATCTCGGCTACTTCCCGGAGCAGGCGCCGCACTGGGACTTCATGGTCGAGCGGCTGCGGCGGCTGGGGCGCCCGGCCAAGGTGCTGAACCTGTTCGGCTACACCGGCGTCGCCTCCCTGCTGGCGGCCAAGGCCGGCGCGGCCGTGACCCATGTCGACGCCTCGAAGAAGTCGATCGGCTTCGCCCGCGAGAACCAGGCGCTGGCCGGCCTGGCCGAGGCGCCGATCCGCTGGATCGTCGACGATGCGGTGAAATTCACGGCGCGGGAGGAGCGGCGCGGCTCGCGCTATGACGGCATCGTGCTCGATCCGCCGAAATATGGCCGCGGGCCGAACGGCGAGGTCTGGGACCTGTTCGAGCACCTGCCCCGCATGCTGGATCTGTGCCGCGCCGTGCTGGCGGAGCGGCCGGCCTTCGTCATCGTCACCGCCTATGCCATCCGCGCCTCCTTCATCGCCGTGCACGAGCTTGCCCGCGAGGTATTCGCCGATCTCGGCGGCACGCTGGAGTCGGGCGAACTGGCGGTGCGCGAGGAAGGCGGGGGCCGCCTGCTCTCGACCTCGCTCTACTCGCGCTGGAGCGCCTGATGAAGCGCCGCTTCGACAAGCCGCAGCCGCGCCCGGCGCCGGCCGCCGCCCCCTCCCGGGTCGTCACCAGCCTGACCAACCCGCTGATCAAGGACATCCGGGCGCTCGGCATGCGCAAGGTGCGCGAGGAGGCCGGCCTGTTCGTCGCCGAGGGGCTGAAGCTGGTGGCGGACGCCATCGACGGCGGCTGGCCGATCCGCATCCTGGTCCACCGCAGCGGCGAGCGCAAACCCGTGCTCGCCGAGGCCATCGCCGCGACCACCCGCGCCGGCGGCGAAGTGCTGGAGGTGACGGGCGAGATCCTGGAGAAGCTGTCGCGCCGGGACAATCCGCAGACCGTGATCGGCGTGTTCGAGCAGCGGCTGGAGCCGCTGGCTGGGCTCGCGGTCAAGGGCGACGCACTGTGGATCGGGCTCGACCGGGTGCGCGACCCCGGCAATCTCGGCACCATCGTCCGCACGGCCGACGCGGTCGGGGCCGAGGGCGTGATCCTGATCGGCGACACCACCGACCCGTTCGGCCTCGAGGCGGTGCGCGCCACCATGGGCTCGATCTTCAACGTCCGGCTGGCGGCCGGCTCCGCCGCCGAGTTCCTCGCCTGGCGCAGGGGCTTTTCCGGCCGCGTCGTCGGCACGCATCTGTCGGGGACGCAGGACTACCGGCAGGTCGACTATCGCGGCCCGCGCCTCCTCCTGATGGGCAACGAGCAGCAGGGCCTGCCGGACGAGCTGGCACGAGCCTGCGATGACCTGGTCAAGATCCCGATGCGGGGCCGCGCCGATTCGCTGAACCTGGCGGTGGCGACCGGCGTGATGCTGTTCGAGATGGCGCGCGAAAGACTGCGCCTGGGCTGACGCCGGAACAGGACAGGGCGCCGAAAGCCTTCTCCCCGCAAGCCGGAAGTTTCCGGCTTGCCCCCTTGCATGCCAATCTTGGGAACACCCGAGATTGGCAGCGGGAAAAGTGGCGCGGCGCAGCGGCGACGGATGGGGTGTGGCGGGCAGGTGCAAGTCCGTGTTCGGCTGGCACGACGGTGGTGCAAGGCAAGCAAAGGGCGAGACCTGCAGGCCACACCCCATCCGTCAATCCTTCGGATCGACACCGTGCCCGCTGTCCCCGCTGCGCGGAGAAGGCTCTCCCGCGCCCTTCCCGGCCACCGCCTTCAGCCCCCACACGCTCGACGTCTTGATCTCCAGATCCTCCAGCTCGCGCGACACCGGCACCTTGTAGCTGGCCAGCAGGACGAGCTCGTCCTTCGGCAGGTAGGTGCGGCCGGGGTCGCCGACCAGGGCAGGGACGCCGCGTGCCTGCCAGCCCCGCAGCCAAGCCAGCACGGCCGCGGCGATGTCGCGGTCGTAGAAGATGTCGCCGGCCAGGACGATGTCGGCCTCGATGTCGAAGCGGCCAAGCACGTCGCCTGCGGCCGCGGTCACGGCAACACCGTTCGCCGCCGCGTTCAGGCCGATCGCCGCGACGGCGAAGCGATCGATCTCGGCGGCCGTGACGCACAGCGCACCCGCCTTCATCGCGGCGATGGCGACGAGGCCGGAGCCGGAGGCGAAGTCCAGCACCCGCTTGCCGGCGACGAGGTGCGGATGGTCGAGGATGTGGCGCGCCAGAGCCTGGCCGCCGGCCCAGGCGAAGGCCCAGAACGGCGGCGGAAGGCCGAGCGCCCCCAGTTCCTCCTCGGTCCGGTGCCAGAGCGGCGTGACCTCGTCGGCGACATGCAGCACGATCTCCGGCGCATGCGGCACCGGGTGCAGGCGGGTGTTGGCGCGGATGAAGGCCTCGGGATCGAGCGTCATGGCCGTGTCGCTCACAGCGACAGCTTGCGCTCGTAGAGGTCCGGCAGGTCGTTCTCGATCAGCACGACGTCGCCGGCCTTGAGGTTGGCGCCCATCCAGGCCTGGGCGTCGCGGAAGGCGGCGCATTCGACCACCTCGCCGGCCGGATTGCCGGCCTGGTAGGCGTCGATGAAGTCGCGGATGCGGTCGGGCGCGACGGCCAGCAGGATGTCGACCGTCCCGGCGGCCTTGGCGCCGACGCGCTTGTGCTCGGCCGCATGCGCCTCGCCGAGTTCGACCATGCCGGGCGTGACCAGGATGCGCCGGCCGCCCTCGCCCACCAGCAGCGGCAGGATGTCGAGGCCCGAGGCGAAGCCGGCCGGGTTGGAGTTGTAACCGTCGTCGATGATGGTGACGCCGTCGCCGCCGCGCTTGACCTCAAGGCGATGGGCGATCTGCGGCGTCGACTTCATCGCCACCAGCGCGGTGTCGGCGTCCACGTCCATGGCGAGGGCGGTGACGAAGGCAAGCGCCATGTTGCGGCCGTGATGCAGGCCGTAGAGCGGGGCGAACAGCCGGTGCTCCGCTCCCTGATAGGTCAGCGTGACGCGGATGCCGTCCCTGTCCTGGCTGATCGCGGTGATCTTCGCGTCGGCCTCGGGGCCCTCGCCCACCAGCACCATGGCGGCGCGGTGTGCATCGGTGAAGGCGCGGGCGTCGGCGAAGGTCAGCACCTCGTCGTTGATGATCGCCTTGCCGCCGCGGCCGACCGCCGCGTCGGGCAGCTCGAACTTGGTGCGCGCCACGGTGTCGAGCGACTTGAAGCGTTCGTAATGGGCCGGGCCGACGGCCGTCACCACGGCGATGTCGGGCGGGGCGAGGCGGCAGAGCCTGGCGATCGAGCCGGGGCCGTAGGCGCCCATCTCGACGACGAAATGGCGGTGATAGGGTTCCAGCCGCTCGCGGACGATGCGTGCGATGCCCATCGGCGTGTTGACCGAGCCGGGCGTGATGATGGCCGAGCCGGTGCTCTCCAGGATGTGGCCGAGGATGTGCTTGGTCGAGGTCTTGCCGTAGGAGCCGGTGACGCCGACGACAACGGGCGAGAGGCGCTTCAGCTTCTCGTGCGCCTCGTTCCAGAAGCCCTGCTGGATGCGATCCTCCTGGGGCTGCAGGAGCTTGACCGCCGCGACCAGGGCAAGGGGTATCGCCTGCACCCACAGGAGGATCGCCACCGGCGGCGCCGCGAGGACGACGGGGAGGAGGCCGGCCAGCAAGAGGAGGCCGAGGGCGAGGCGGAAGATGCGCGTGGCGCGCTGGGTCATCGCCAGCTTCTTCTTGCCCTCCTTGCGCGGGTCGCGCTCGCGCCAGGCGGCGACCAGCAGCGCCAGCGCCATGAAGCCGGCGACGACGACGGCCGGCGCGGGATAGACCAGCGACAGGGCATAGAGTGCCGCGAGCGCCAGCGAGACGCGCCTGTCGATCGTCAGCGTGCGCCTGATCCAGCCCAGGAAGCGCCCCCCGTCATACTCCTCCTGCTGGAAGATATGCAGATAGGTCATCAGCCGCCGCCATGCGAACACGGAAAAGGCGGCGAGCACCAGCGCGAAGGGCGCATGGGGGGCGAGGGCGTCGAGCATTAGGGTGTGTGATCTGATATGGTTTGGGGCGAGACGCAGCGATTTTGGCCGAGTGGAAGGAGCAGCGCGACGCCAAGACATCCGTCTTGGCGAGCGGTGCGACGCGCCAATCGGCCAAAAGCGCCGCGCCGCTTCGCGGTGAGGTGAAAAATGGCCATCTGCCGCGTCCCGTCGCTTGCCAAGGCATCAGCCTTGGCGTCGACGTCGCAAGCCGAAGGCTTGCGACAGCGCGACTTGCATCTGGCCATTTTCGACCTCATCTCACCCCAAACCATATCAGATCACACACCCTGGCGCTCCAGCATCTGGCTCACGGCATAGGTGACCTGCGGGCCGCCGTCGGTGAGGATCGAATAATGGTCGAGGCCGGGAATGATCTTCAGGCTGGCGGCCGGGATCAGCTTCGACAGCCGCTCGCCGAACTCGGGCGGGGTCTCGGTGTCCTTGTCGCCGTAGATCAGCGTCACCGGGCAGCGGATGGCGCGGGCGACGTCGGTCTGGTCCTCGGAGACGACCTTGACGAAGATCGGCCGCATCGCCCCGGCATTGCGGTAATCAGCCGAGCCGTAGCGGGCCTTGCGGGCGCTGACGTCGACGCCGAGCCTTTCCAGGAGCTTCAGCGTCTTGAAGGCGCGCACCCGGAGCCAGATCCGCAGGCGCTCGAGCGGGCCGCGCCGGCGCTTCAGGCCGGCTCCGGCCACCAGCACCATGGCGTCGACGGTGTCGGGGTGGCGGGCGGCCAGGCGCATGCCGACCCGGCAACCGAAGGAATGACCGACCCAGATGCGCCGCCCGCGCGGCAGGGTGCGCAGCCATTCGGCCATGGCGTCGGCATAATCGGCGGTATCCCAGTCCTCGGGCGGGCGCGGGCTCTCGCCGAAGCCGGGAAAGTCGACCAGGACATGGCTGGCGGCGCCGGCGAGCGGACGCGCCAGCGGCAGGAAGGCGCGATGGTCCTGGCCCCAGCCATGGGCCCAGATGATCTGGGGCGCCTCGCCGGGCGCCGGCCCGAGCGCGGCATAGGCGTGCGGCGCGCCCCTGGCGGTGAAGGTCGCAAGCGTCAAGTCGTCCCCGTCAAGCCGTGCCGTCCGGAAGGCTCGTGGTGCCGTACCAGGCGGCGCGCGGCGCGCCGGGCACGCCTCTTTCCTGGAGCGTCAGCACATGGAGCTGGGTGCCGTGGTCGAAGTGCCAGAACTCATAGGCGTAATTGGTGAATCCGGCGTTAACCATGGCATTGACCAGGACGCGCCGATTGATCAGCCTGACATCGTCGGCGCCGATGGCGCCGGCGGCGAGCAGGCGCTCGTAGTGGTCGGTGAAGGAGCGCTCATGCGCCTCGTCGAAACCGGCGCCGTGGTCGAGCGCCTCGCCGGTCTCCCCGTCGACCAGCAGCACGTCGACCGAGCCGCCGGTGGAATGGATCGGCCAGGTCGTGTCGTCGTTCGGGTCGAAGCGGCGCGGATCGGACACGAAGGTGCGGACCGCCGCCTCCAGCCCGGCCTCGTCCAGCTCCGGCTGCTCCCGCCGGATCTTGTCCCAGAAGAAGGACCACAGCCCGGCCTGGGTCTCGACGGGGCGCCAGGCGTCGACCGTCTTGATGCGCAGGCCGCGCGATGCGACGGCGGCATCGGCCGCCTTCAGCCTGGGGACGAGGCCGGCGCGGGCGGCGACGGTCGCGACCGCGCCGGCGATCGGCCTGAAGTAGGGGGCGTTGGCGCCGTCGGTGCGCGCATACCAGGCCTCGGCCGGCAGCCCTGCCGCCGCCAGGTCGACCAGCGGCTCGGCCCAGCGCGGATCGGCGCGGTCGAAGGGGATGAAACGGCCGTCGGCCGCGGTGCCCGACGCGGGCGCGCGCAGCGGCAGCGGGGCGAGGAGATCGGAAGCGTGGGACATGGCCCCACGCCCTAGCACGGACGCCCCGGCGCTCCAACCGGTAGAGCTCAGGCGGCGCGGACGCGCTCGAGGAAGCGGTCGACCTCGCCGCGCAGCACCTGCGCCTCGCTCGACAGCTGCGAGGAGGCGGCCAGCACCTGCGAGGCGGTGGCGCCGGTGGCGGCGGCGGCCTCGCTGACGCCGAGGATGACGTCCGCCACTTCGCCGGCGCCGCTGGCGGCCTGCTGCACGCTCATGCTGATCTCCTGCGTCGCCGCGCCCTGCTGCTCGACGGCGGAGGCGATGCTGGTGGCGATCGACTGCATCTCGCCGATGGTGCGGCCGATGGCATGGATGGCCTGGATCGATTCGCCGGTCACCAACTGGATCTGCGCTACGGTCTGGGCGATCTCCTCGGTCGCCTTGGTGGTCTGCCCGGCAAGGTCCTTGACCTCCGCCGCCACGACCGCGAAGCCCCGGCCGGCCTCGCCGGCCCGCGCCGCCTCGATGGTGGCGTTGAGGGCGAGCAGGTTGGTCTGGGATGCGATGTTGTTGATCAGGCTGACGACGCTGCCGATGCGGTCGGCCGCCTCGGCCAGGGCCTTGACCTTGCCGTCGGTGGCGGTGGCCTCGCCGACCGCGGTTTCGGCGATGCCGGTGGAGAGCTGCATCTGGCGGCGGATCTCGCCGATCGAGGCCGCCAGTTCCTCGCTCGAGGCGGCGACGGACTGGACGTTGGCCGAGGTCTCGCGCGAGGCCGACGACACCACCTCGACCCGGCCGGACGTATCCCTCGCGGTCGCCGCCATCGAGCGGGCCGTGTCCTGCAGCTCGGTGGAGGCGCCGGTCACCTTGGCGATCACCAAGCGTGCCGCCTCGCCGAAATCGGCGATGGCGGCCTCGAGGGCAGCCTGCCGGGAGGCCTTGGCGCTGCTCTCGGCCGCCAGGGTCAGCTGCATCTCGGCGCCCCTGGCCGTCGTCACCCGGAAGACCTCCAGCGTCTTGGCCACCGTGCCGATCTCGTCGCCGCGGTCGGTGTAGGGCGTGTGGACGTCGACGCGGCCGCCGGCGATCTCTTCCATGGTGGCGGCCAGGGCCTGCAGCGGCCGGGCGATCGAGCGCGAGGCGACGACGAAGCCGGTGACGACGGCGGCCAGCGTCAGGGCCAGCAGCGAGGCGAGCAGGCCGATGCCGAGCCGGTCGAGCCAGGCCAGGCGGTCGTAATAGCCGGTCTCGCGGCCGTTCAGGGCATCGGCGACCGCATCGATCTGCTGGTTCAGCGCCTGGCGGTTGGCCCGGTTGGCATCGTTGTCGCCCATGGCGCGGGCAGCCGGTCCGCCCTGCTCGACGGCAACCCTGCCGAGCTCGGTGCGGAACGTGTCGAACTCGCCGACGCGCTGGCGCAGCGCATCGAGATTGGCCTTGTCCTCTGGCAGGGCGACCTGCTCCCAGCTGTCGACGGCAGCCGCCAGCCGAGCCAGGCTCCTGGCCTGGCCGTCGGCGAATTTCCCGGCCTCCTCCGGCTTCACCGACATGTAGAGGCCGCGGGAATCCATCACCACGGCATAGACGAGGCCGTTGATGCGCTCGACATAGGCCTTGCTCCGGCTCATGGCCTGCAGCTTGTCCATGATCTCGCGCTGCTCGGCCTTCATCCAGAAGGCCGAGGCGGCAAGCAGGATCGCCGCCAGACCGCTGATCGAGAACAGGAGGGTCAGTTTCGTCTTGACCGAAAGGGTAGCCATGATGTCCGCGGCGCGTCCAGATTTCCGGGACGGACCATGCTACCGCTGCGCCTAAGGCCGGATTAACAGGTCGCCGCCGACCGGAAGCCCTCGCGCCGTCTATGCCGATCCCGAGGGCCCGACTCCGGCGTCACGCCGCCTGGAAGCGCAGCGCCGCGCGGCCATGGGCCTCGCGCAGGGCGGTGAGGTCGATGCCGACCGGCGCGCCGTCGACCACCCGCCAGCGGCCCGCCACCATCACCCGGTCGGCCCGATGGGCGCCGCAATGGACCAGCGCGGCGATCGGATGGTGGGCGCCGGAAAAGCGCAGCTCGTCCAGGGTGAAGCAGGCCAGGTCGGCCTCCCGGCCCGTCTCGATCTTGCCGATGTCGTCGCGGCCGAGGCAGCGGGCCGAGCCTTCCGTCGCCCAGCGCAGCACGTCGCGGTAGGAGATGGCGTCGGCACCGTAGGTCAGGCGGTTCAGCATCAGCGCGTGGCGCACGCTCTCCATCAGGTTGGAGGAATCGTTGGAGGCCGAGCCGTCGACGCCGAGGCCGACCGGCGCGCCTGCCGCCTCCAGGACACGGGTCTTGCAGAAGCCGGAGGCCAGCACGGCGTTGGAGGTCGGGCAATGGCAGACACCGACCCCGTGGCGGCCGAGCGTGGTGCAGTCGTCGGCGGTGAAATGGATGCCGTGCGCCAGCCAGGTGCGCGAGGTCATCCAGCCGGTCTCCTCCAGGAGGTCGATCGGCCGGCAGCCATAGACCTGCTCGCAATAGCGGTCCTCGTCCTCGGTCTCGGCGAGATGGGTGTGCAGGCGGCAGTCGTGGCGCGCGGCCAGGGCCGCGCTCTCGGTCATCAGCCGCTTGGTCACGGAGAAGGGCGAGCAGGGCGCCAGCACGATGCGGGTCATCGCGCCCGGCGCCGGGTCGTGATGGGCCGATATGACGCGCTCGCAATCGGCCAGGATCGTGTCCTCGTCCTGCACCACGCTGTCGGGCGGCAGGCCGCCATCCTTCTGCGACAGGTTCATCGAGCCGCGCGACACGCTCATGCGGATGCCGAGGGCCCTGGCCTCCTCGACCTCGACGTCGACGGCGTGCTCCAGCCCCTTGGGGAAGACGTAGTGATGGTCGGCGGCGGTGGTGCAGCCCGACATCAGGAGTTCGACCAGGGCCAGCCGCACCGAGAGGCGGAAGCTGTCGGAGTCGAGCCGCGCCCAGATCGGGTAGAGCGCCTGCAGCCAGGGGAACAGCGCCTTGTCGCAGGCATCGGGATGGGCGCGGGTCAGGGTCTGGTAGAAATGGTGATGGGTGTTGACCAGGCCGGGCAGCACCACGTGGCGGGACGCGTCGAACACCTCGTCGACCGGCGCCGACGGCTGGCGGCCGGCGGGAACCTGCTCGACGATGCGGCTGCCCTCGACCACAACGCCGCGGGCGGCATCGTCGGCCAGGATGGCGAGCGGATCCTTGATCCAGAGGCGCATGGGGCTGTCTCCCTGTCGGCGCCGGGGGCGAGGCCGGCAAACCCGCGCACGATAGTCGCCCCGTTCCTGCCGCTCCAGACCGGATTACCCAGGTAAATGCGACAGCTGTTTCGCAATCCGGAGCCCTAGACTTTGCGGATTCGCCGCACTTGCCCTATCAGCGGTGTCGACATCTGCACGCGGCCCCTCCATGCCTCCCTCACCTGCCCGCCCCGTGGCCCTGGCTCTGGGTGGCCTTCTGTCTCTGGCCGTGGCCATGGGGATCGGCCGGTTCGTCTACACGCCGATCCTGCCGGCGATGGTCGAGGCGCTCGGCCTCGGCAAGGGCCAGGCCGGCCTCATTGCCGCGGCCAACTTCGCCGGCTACCTCGCCGGGGCCCTGGTCGCGGCCATGCCGCAGCTTCCGGGCTCGCGGCGGGCCTGGATGCTGGGCGGCCTCGGCGGCAGCGCCGCGACCACCGCGGCGATGGCCGGCATCTCCTCCGTCGCGGCCTTGTCCGCGGTGCGCTTCGCCGGCGGCGCGCTCAGCGCCTTCGTCCTGATCTTCACCACCGCGCTGGTGCTCGACCGGCTGGCGCAGGCCGGCCGCACCGCGCTTTCGGCGCTGCTGTTCGGCGGCGTCGGCGTTGGCATCCTCGCCTCGTCCGGGGTGGTGTCGTCGCTGGCGGCCTGGGGCGTGGACTGGCGCGGCCAATGGCTGGCCTGCGGCGTGCTCTCGGTCCTTGCCATCCCGGCCGTCGCCCTGCTGGTCCCCGCCGCGCCCGAGACCCGGAGCGCGGCGCGTGCGTCGGCGCCGGCACCGATGGATCGCCGCCTCAGGGTGATGATCGCCGCATACGGACTGTTCGGCCTCGGCTACGTCGTGACCGCGACCTTCCTGGTCGCCATCGTGCGCGAGAGCGCCACGGCACGCCCGCTCGAACCCTATGTCTGGGCGCTGGTCGGCCTCGCCGCCCTGCCGTCCGTCTGGGTCTGGAACAGGATCTCGGAGCGGATCGGCCTCTACCGGGCGTTTGCCCTGGCCTGCCTGATCGAGGCGGCCGGCGTCGCCCTCAGCGTCACCGGGCTGGCGGCGGGGCCGCTGCTCGGCGCCGTCGGCCTCGGCGGCACCTTCATGGCGATCACGGCGCTCGGCCTGATCGCCGCCCGCTCGCTGGCCGCCGCCGACCCGCGCCGCGCCGTGGCACTGATGACCGCCGCCTTCGGCATCGGCCAGATCATCGGCCCGGTGCTGGCCGGCGCGGCCTTCGACCTCACCGGCAGCTTCACTATGCCCACCCTGGCGGCGGCCGCCGCGCTCGCGGTGGCGGCGGCACTGACCGCCCGCCTCGGCCAGGTATGACCCGGGGCGCAGAAGGCTCCCTGGACCCGGCGTCGACATTCCTGCGTCAGAAAAACGCCTGGATGCCGGTCTGCGCCCGTCCGAGGATCAGCGCATGCACGTCATGCGTGCCTTCATAGGTGTTCACGGTCTCCAGGTTCTGCGCCACGCGCATGACGTGGAACTCGTCGGCGATGCCGTTGCCGCCGTGCATGTCGCGGGCCATGCGGGCGATGTCGAGGGCCTTGCCGCAATTGTTGCGCTTCATCAGGCTGATCGCCGGCGGCGCCGCCTTGTGGGCGTCGAGCAGGCGGCCGAGCTGTAGCGCGCCGAACAGGCCGAGAGTGATCTCGGTCTGCATATCGGCGAGCTTCTTCTGGATCAGCTGGTTGGCGGCGAGCGGCCGGCCGAACTGCTTGCGGTCGAGCGTGTATTGCCGGGCGCGGTGCCAGCAGAACTCGGCCGCCCCCATGGCGCCCCAGGCGATGCCGTAGCGGGCCTTGTTGAGGCAGCCGAACGGGCCGCCGAGCCCCTTGGCATTGGGCAGCATGTTGGCTTCCGGCACGAAGGCTCCGTCCAGCACGATCTCGCCGGTGATCGAGGCGCGCAGCGACAGCTTGCCCTCGATCTTGGGGGTGGAGAAACCCTTGGTGCCGCGCTCGACCACGAAGCCGCGGATGACGTCGTCGAGCTTGGCCCAGACCACGGCGATGTCGGCGACCGGCGAGTTGGTGATCCACATCTTCGTGCCGGTCAGCTCGTAGCCGCCGGCGACCGCCTTGGCCCGGGTCTTCATCGAGCCGGGATCGGAGCCGGCGTCCGGCTCGGTCAGGCCGAAGCAGCCGACCAGCTCGCCGGCGGCGAGCTTGGGCAGCCATTTCTGCTTCTGCTCCTCCGAGCCATAGGCATGGATCGGGTGCATCACCAGCGAGGACTGCACCGACATGGCGGAGCGGTAACCGGAATCGACGCGCTCGACCTCGCGCGCCACCAGGCCATAGGCGACATGACCCAGGCCGGCGCCGCCATAGGCCTCGGGAATGGTGGCGCCGAGCAGGCCGAGCTCGCCCATCTCGCTCATGATGGCGCGGTCGAAGGCCTCCTCGCGATAGGCCTGCAGCACGCGCGGCATCAGCCGGTCCTGGGCGTAGTCGCGCGCCGTGTCACGGACGAGGCGCTCCTCCTCGGTGAGCGCCCCTTCCAGATCCAGCGGATCGGCCCAGTCGAAACCGTCGCTGGCCTGCTTGAGCTTGATCGCCGCCTCTGCCATGGGAGTCCGTCCTCGTTCTTGAGCCTCGGCCGGACATTGGTCGCGCCGCAGGGCAAGGTCAAGGCGGATCGCGGCACCAGCGCGTCCTCAACCGGCCGACGGGCCGCTCTCGTCGCGCAGGCGCTGGGCATAGACGTTGATGATCAGGGCGATCAGCAGGATCAGGCCGCGGATCAGGATCTTCAGGAAGCTGTCGATCTGGATGTGGTCGAGGCCGTTGTTGAGCACGCCGAGCACGCACAGGCCGACGATGGTGTTGCCGATGCCGCCGCGCCCGCCGAACAGGCTGGTGCCGCCGACCACCACCGCGGCGATGGAATCGAGCAGGTAGCCGTCGAACTCGTTCTGCTGGGCGCTGCCGAAATGGGCGACGCCGACCATGCCGGCGACGCCCGAGCACACCGCCGAGATCACCAGCACGGCGCCGAGGATCAGCTTGACGTTGACGCCGGAATATTCCGCCGCCTCGCGATTGCCGCCGACCATGAAGATGTACCGGCCGAAGCGCGTATAGGTCAGCGTCACGTGGCCGGCGAGCAGGAAGGCGGCGAGCACGATGACGATCCAGGGCACGCCGCCGATCGAGCCCGAGCCCAGGGTGGTGACGATGTCGGGCACGGCATAGGCGATCTGGCCGCGCACCAGCATGGCGCAGATGCCGGCGCCGATCTGCATCATCGCCAGCGTCATGATGAAGGTCGGGATGCCGATCACCGTGGCGCCGAAGGCGTTGACCAGGCCGAGGGCGGCGCAGGCGAGCAGCGCGAGCACCACCGCCAGCCAACCGGGCACCGGCACGTTGGCGATGTTCACATAGGATTCCTGCAGGGTGAAGAAGGCGACGACGATGCCGGTGGCGTTGGCGATCGAGGCCACCGACAGGTCGATCTCGCCGCACAGGATGACGAAGGTCAGGCCGACGGCCATGATCCCCGTCACCGAGATCTGCGTCAGGATGTTGGAGAGGTTGTCGACGCTGGCGAAGGAAGGGCTGGCGAGGCTGAAGAAGACCAGGAGGAAGATCAGCGTCACGAAGGGCGCGATGTTGCGCATCTGGTTGCGCAGGAAGCCGCCCGGGCGAAAGCCCGGCTGCGCTGCGCCGCTGTCCTGAGCCGTCATGTCGGAACCTCTCTCATGCGGCTTCCAGCAGCCGGTCCTTGCTGATCGTCTCGTCGGCGAATTCACGCACGATCCGCCCCTTCTTCATCACCACCACGCGGTCTGCCAGGGAGAGGACCGTCTCCGGCTCGGCCGAGACGACGACGACGCCGAGGCCCTGGTCGCGCAGGGCGCGGACGATCCGCACCACGTCGTCCTTGGCCCCGACGTCCATGCCGCGCGTCGGCTCGCTCAGCACCAGCACCTTGGGCGGGTGGGTGAGCCACTTGGCCAGCGCCACCTTCTGCTGGTTGCCGCCGGACAGCGCCCCGAGCCGGGCATCGACCCGCGGCGGGCGGATATGCAGGCTCTCCACGTGCCGCCGGGCGATGGCGCGCTCCTCCGCCGGCTTCAGCCATAGCCGCGAGATGCGATCGAGGATGCTGATGGAGACGTTCTTGTAGACCGGCTCCTGGTGGAACAGCATGGAGCGACGGTTCTCCGGCACGAAGGCGATGCCGGCCCTGCGGGCCTGGGCGGTGTTGCGCAGCCGGATCGGCACGCCGTCGACGGCGAGCGAGCCGCTGTCGGCCGGGAGCTTGCCGAACAGGGTGCGCGCCAGCTCCAGCTGGCCGCAGCCCATGAAGCCGTAGACGCCGAGCACCTCGCCGGCCCGCACCTCCAGCGACACGTCGGCATAAGCCCGTCCATGGCCGAGGCCGCGCGCCGCCAGCACCACCGGCGCCTGCGGCTTGGATGTCAGCGTGATCGCGCCGGTGTAGCTCTCCTCCAGCTCGCCATGGCCGCGGCCGATCATGCGTTCGATCAGCCAGCCCTTGTCGATGCCGTCGACGGCGTGGGTGACGACGCGCCGGCCGTTGCGGAACACGGTCACCGTGTCGGAGATCGCCAGGATATCGTCGAGGAAATGCGAGATGAAGACGATGCTCCGCCCGCTCGCCCGGACGCCGCGCAGCACCTCGAACAGGCGCTGGACCTCCGGCGGCGACAGGGCCGAGGTCGGCTCGTCCAGGATGATGATGCGGGCGCCGGAATAGATGACCCGCGCCAGCTCGATCAGCTGCTGCAGGCCGATCGGCAGCGAGCCGATGCGCGTGCGCGGATCGACGTCGATGCCCAGACTCCCGAGCTGCTCGCGCGCGCCCTCGACCATCCCGCGCCAGTCGACCAGGCCGGCGCCGTTGACCAACTGCTTGCCGAGATAGACGTTCTCGGCGACGCTGAGATCCGGCGCGATGCTGAGTTCCTGATGCACCATGCCGATGCCGGCGGCGAGCGCATCGCGGGCGGAGCGGAAATGCACCTCCCTCCCGTCGATCAGCATGCGGCCGTCATAGCCGGCATGGACGCCGGCGATGATCTTCATCATCGTCGACTTGCCCGCGCCGTTCTCGCCGACGAGGCCGTGGACCTCGCCGGCCTGCAGGGTGAAGTCGACGTCGCGCAGGGCCGCGACGCCGCCGAAGGATTTGGAGATGCCCACCATCTGCAGGCGGGGCGTTGCGACGGGCGCCGTCGCGATGTCGGACGTCATCGGCACCTCATCGGTCCGCCGAAGCGGCAGGAACTGCGCTCGCCCCGGCGCGCCGGGGCGAGCCGCGTCACGGTCCGGCCTCAGATCAGGAAATGATCCTGCATCCACAGCATGCCGGCGGCATTCTCCTTGGTGACCACGGGGCCGTCGGTGACGACGTGCTTGGGAATGCCCTGGCCGGTCTTCTCGCCCGACACCACGGCGGCGACGCCGGCGACGATGGCACCGCCATGGATGCGGCTGGAGGGGTTGCGCACGGTGGCGTACATGCGCCCGTCCTCCACGGCGTTGATCGCCGGGGGCATGGCGTCGACGCCGCCGATCAGGATGTTGGTGCGCCCGCGCGTCTTCATGACGTTGTAGGCGGCGAGCGCCATGTCGTCGTTGTGGAAGAAGGCGGCATCGATCTGCGGATATTTGGTCAGGTAAGTCTCCCACAGGCGCGCGGCCTTGGTGACGTCCCAGTCGGCCGGCTGGTTGTCGAGCACCTCGATGCCGGGATTGTTCTTGACCACGGACTCGAAGCCCTTGGCGCGGCCCTGGGCGCCGGTATGGCCGAGCGCGCCCTGGGTCATGATGATCTTGCCCTTGCCGCCGAGCGCCGAGACCAGGGCCTGCGTCACCGAGGCGCCCATGAACTCGTTGTTCGGCGCGAGGAAGGTGTGGATGTTGATCTTGTCGAGCGGGGCGATCAGCGTGTCCATGTCGATGACCGGGATGCCGGCGTCGATCATCTTCTGCACCGGCTGGGTCAGCGTGCCGATGCCGAAGGCCTGGATGGCGACGAAGTCCCATTTCTGCGAGGCCATGTTGTCGATGGCCGCCCGCTGCTTGACGGCGTCGAGCTGGCCGTCGAACCACGTCACCTCGACGTTGAACAGCTTGCCCCAGTATTCCGCCGCCTGCTTGCCCTGGGCGCACCAGGTCGCCTGCAGGCCGGCGTTGGAGAAGGCGGCCTTCAACGGCTTCTCGGATCGGCCGGCCGCTGCCGCGGCTTCGGCCGCGATCGCCGGATTGATGCCGAGGCCGCCGAACAGGGCGGCGGCGGCACCGGCGGAGGCCGAAGCGGCGCGGATAAAATCACGCCGCGACTGCGGCGTCACGTCCTTGGTCATCACATCCCTCCCAGCTCGGCCCGGCGCATGCGACGCTCTCAGCGGGAATCCGCCGGCCGTTCAGTTGTTTGGCACTTTCGTCAGACGAAAGCGCCGGGCATATTAGGGGGAGTTTTTCGCGATTGGCAACAGGTCTTCGACGCCACGGGGCAAAGTCCGGCTGACCGGATCAGGCCATCCCTGCCCAACGGAATCATCCGCCGGCGGGATGGGACGGGGTTGCGGGATCGGCCGTCGCCATCGCCCCTTCGCCCGCCCCGCCCGGTCGTCGTCCGGCCATCGTCCCAAGCGGGCCGGACGACCCGCAGCGAGACATGCCGGCGCCTTGGCTGCGCAACGGATGGCCGCCGAGATCACCGCCCCTTGACAAAGACCGACACCGCGACTATCAGTCCACCTAATCGTTTATGCAAACCTATATGCGATTTTTTCGGCAAACCTAAACGATTAGGTGGCCTGGAAGATTGTTTGTAAGGATGCGACGCGGCTTGGCTTCGATAAAAACCTAAACGATTAGGGTAACGGGAGAGCCCGAGAGTGCGCAAATCGACGATGCGCGACGTCAGCCGCGCCACAGGCCTTTCGATGTTCACCGTGTCGCGCGCACTGAGCGGCGCCGAGGGGGTGTCCGAGGAAAGCCGCGAGCAGGTGCAGAGGGCCGCCCGGGACCTCGGCTACATCCCCAACCGGGCCGCCCAGGAGCTGAGGCGCGCCAGCCGCGACTCCGTCGCCGTCATCACCGCGAGCACCTCCAACTCCTATTATCTCGACCTCATGGCCGGCATCCAGCAGGCGCTCCGTCCGTCGAACTGGACGGTGGTCGTGGGCGACGTCGCGGTCGACGGCGCCTATGACGCGCGTCTGGAGGACCGCATGGTGCAGCGGCTGATCGAGTCGCGCATGGCCGGCGTGATCTCGACGCTGACGCTCACGCCCGAGAACACGAAGCTGCTCGCGAGCTGGGACATCCCGGTCGTCTTCGTCGACTCCTCGCCCCCCACCGACGCGCTCGACTTTCCGAGCGTCACCACCGACAACTACGATGCCAGCCTCGTCGTCGGCCGGCATATCGCCGAGCACGGCTACAAGGACTGGCTGTTCCTCGTCTACCCCGCCAAGTGGTCGACCCGCTTCGACCGCGAGCGCGGCATCCGCGACGCGGCCGCCATCCACGGCGCCCGCGTCACCATCCTCGAAAGCGAGAACGACGCGGCCTCCGCCTACCGGACCCTTGCCGCCCATGTCGCGGCGGGGCGCCTTCCGGATGTCCTGATCGTCGGCAACAACCCGCTGCTCCTCGGCGCGATGAAGCTGCTGCGCGACCGCGGGATCGCCGTTCCCGACGCCATGGGGCTGGTCGGCTACGACGAGTTCGCCTGGGCGCCGCTGCTCGATCCGCCGATGACCGTCCTCAACGAGCGAAGCGAAGAGATCGGCCGGCTCGCCGCCGAGACGCTCTCGCGCATCATCGACGGACAGGCGGACGCCGAGAAGCGCGGCCAGCCGAAATCCCCGATCTATCGCCCGGAATACCGTCAGCAGGTGCCTGCCGAGCTGATCATCCGCCGCTCCTGCGGCTGCGGCGGCGCCATCCACCGCCGGGAGGCGACGTCATGACGTCCGCCGCCCGCTGAGGCGAGACAGATCTGCGCTCCCGGCGCGGATACCCGGGCGCCCACCGGCCGGCGCCTCACCCATGGCTGGACATCGTTCCATTGGAGGAAACACGAGATGAAGCCGACCCACCATATCCGCCTGTCCCTGGCCGCCTCGGCGGCAGCCCTGATGATGCTGGCCTCGGGGCCGGCCGCGAACGCCGAATCCGCGACGCCGAAGAAGATCGAGAAGATCGGCCTGATGGTGCAGGACATGTCCAACCCGTTCTTCTCGGCCATGGACAAGGGCGCGAAGAAGGCAGCCGCCGCGATCGGCGCCAGCGTCAACACCCAGGACGCCCAGCTCGACCTCGCCAACCAGAACACGCAGATCGATGCCTTCATCCAGCAGGGCGTCAACCTCATCGTGATCTCGGCCGTGGACGAGGCCGGCATCGAACCGGCCGTCATGCGGGCCAAGGAAGCCGGCGTCATCGTCGTCGCCGTCGACACGCCGGCCCATGGCGCGGACGCGGTGGTGATGACCGACGCCGTCCAGGCGGGCGAGAAGTCGTGCGAGTATCTCTTCACGCAGATGGGCGGCAAGGGCGAGGTCCTGCTCGTCGACGGTACGCCGATCCAGACCATCATCGACCGGATCAAGGGCTGCCGCACGGTGGCCGCACGGTTCCCGGACATCAAGATCGTCGGCCAGCAAGCCTCGAAGAACGACCGCGCCTCGGGCCTGGCCGTTACCACCGACATGCTGACCGCGCACCCGGACGTCACCGGGATCTTCGGCATGAACGATCCCTCCGCTCTCGGCGCGGTCCTCGCGGTGGAGCAGGCCGGCAAGGTCGGCGCGATCAAGGTCACGGGCGTGGACGGCAGCCCCGAGGCGGTCGCCGAGTTGAAGCGCGAGGGCTCGCCCTTCACCGGCACGGCCACGCAGAGCCCGGCCGGCATGGTCGAGAAGGCGGTGGAAATCGCCCGGGACATCGCCGCCGGCAAGCCGCCGCAGGACAAGACCATTCTCATCCCGAGCGTGCTCGTCTCGCGCGACAATGTCGGCGCCTACGCGGGCTGGTGAGGAGCCGACCGTGATCGCGGCAGCGGGGCCGGTCCGCAGACCTGCCCCGCCCACCAAACGAGGATCGCGATGAGCACCATGGCAGCGGAACCGCTTCTCCGTCTGGAGGGGATCTCGAAGCGCTTCGGGGCAACGCTGGCGTTGAACGGCGTGCGCTTCGACCTCCACGCCGGCGAGGTGCATGCGCTGATGGGCGAGAACGGCGCCGGCAAGTCGACGCTGATGAAGATTCTCGCCGGCAATGTGCAGCGCGATGCCGGCCGGATCGTCATGCAGGGGCGCGAGATCGACATCCGCTCGCCCCTCGACGCCCGCGCGCAGGGCATCGCCATCATCCACCAGGAACTCAACACCGTGCCGGCGATGACGGTGGCGGAAAACCTCGCGCTGGGCCGGGAGCCGCAGACCCGCTTCGGCCTGCTCGACCGGCGCCGCATGCTGGACGAGGCCCGCGCCAAGCTCGCCCGGATCAACGCCGACGTCGACCCGCGCCGCCCGCTCGGCTCGCTCGGCATCGGCATGCAGCAGATGGTCGAGATCGCCCGGGCGGTGAGCGAGGATGCGCGCGTGCTGGTGCTCGACGAACCGACAGCGGCGCTGTCGCGCGCCGAGGCCCGGCAGCTCTACCGGATCATCGCCCAGATGCGCGCAGCCGGCGTCGGTCTCGTCTATATTTCCCATCGCATGGAGGAGGTCTGGCAGCTCGCGGACCGCGTCACCGTGTTTCGCGACGGCACCCATGTCGGCACCAGCCGGATGGCCGAGACCAGCCCCGCCAGCGTCGTGCGGATGATGGTCGGGCGGCCGATCGCCGATCTCTACGATCACGCGCCGCGCCAGCCGGGCGCGATCGTTCTCGACGTCGAGGGCCTCTCCGGCGAGGGAGTGGGGCCGGTCGACTTCCAGGTCCGGGCGGGCGAGGTGGTGTGCATGGCCGGCCTGATCGGATCGGGCCGGACCGAGAGCGGCCGGCTGGTCTTCGGCGCCGACCGTCGAACCGGCGGCACGGTCCGCATCGACGGGCGCGAGAGCCGTCCGGCCGATCCGTTCGCCGCCATCGCCGACGGGATCGGCATGGTGCCGGAGGACCGCAAGGAGCAGGGACTGTTCCTCGACCATCCGGTGGAGGACAACATCGTCATCAGCTCGCTCGACCGGTTCGTGACGGCGGGCGTGGTGCGCGGCGCGCAGGCGCGCGCCGCCGTGCAAGGCGAGATGCGACGCCTGCATCTGCGGCAGAGCGCCCTGCGCCTGCCGGTGAAGGCGCTTTCAGGCGGCAACCAGCAGAAGGCGGCCCTGGCGCGCTGGCTGCTGCGCGATTCCAGGGTCCTCATCCTCGACGAGCCGACCCGCGGCGTCGACATCGGCGCCAAGCGCGAAATCTACGAACTGATCGACGAACTCGCCAGAGCCGGCAAGGCCGTCCTCGTCATCTCCTCCGACCTGCCCGAGGCCATCGGCATCAGCGACCGCCTCCTCGTCATGCGCGGCGGCCGCATCGTCCACGAACTGCGCTCGTCCGGAGCGACGGAGGAAGAGGTGATGTTCCACGCCACCGGCACGGCCGCGGCGGACAGCATGGGAGCGAGACAATGACGAGCCATGACCAACGTCCATCGCCGGGCGCCGCCGGCAGCACCGACCGGGCGCCGTTCGATTTCGCCAAATGGTGGGACCGGGTCGGCATCCTGATGGTTCTCGTCGCCCTCGTCGTGCTGATGGCGGCGATCGCTCCCAATTTCAACCGGGTGGACAATCTCCTCAACATCGCGCGCTCGATCTCGGTCAACGCCATCCTGGCGGCGGGTCTCACCTTCGTGATCCTGACCGGCGGCATCGACCTTTCGGTCGGCTCGATCGTCGCCGTCTCCGGCGTGGTCGCCGTCGTCGCCGCCATCGCCGGCTGGTCCGCGCCGGCCGCCATCCTCTTCGGCATGATGGTCGGCGGCGCCTGCGGCCTCGTCAACGGCGCGCTCACCGCCTATCTCGCGCTGGCCCCCTTCATCGTGACGCTCGGCACGATGACCTTCCTGCGCGGCCTCGCCTACACGATCACCGAAGGGCAGCCGATCGTCTCGAGCGGCCTGAATTTCCGCGACCTCGGCAACGGCTATCTCGGCAGCGTGCCCATCCCCGTGCTGGTCATGGTCGCGGTCTATGTGGCCGCCTGGTTCATCCTGGAGCGCACGCGCTACGGCCGCCACGTCTATGCCGTCGGCGGCAACGCGCAGGCGGCCCGGCTCGCCGGCGTGCGCGTCAACCGGATCACGACCTCGGTCTATGTCATCGCCGGCGCCTGCGCGGGGCTCGCCGGCGTGATCTTCGCGGCGCGGGTGATCTCGGCCCAGCCGACGGCCGGCACCGGCTACGAGCTCGACGCCATCGCCGCCGTGGTGCTCGGCGGCACGAGCCTCACGGGCGGACGCGGCCGCATCATCGGCACGCTGATCGGCTCGGTGATCCTGGGGGTGCTCAGCACGGGGCTGATCCTGCTCAACGTCCCCTTCTTCACCCAGCTTCTGATCAAGGGCGTCGTCATCATCCTGGCTGTCGCGATCGACAGTCTCAAGCAGCGGCCGCTGCGCTTCCGGTCGGCATCCCGATCCGCCCCGCCCGGCGCCGCGCCGTCCGAGGCGCCCGGAGCCTGACGGTCGCCCCCCGGAATATCCTCGGCGGGCCCCGCCCTGCCCGCCCGCTCACCGTTGTCCCGGAGATGCTTTCGATGCCCCATTCCATCACCATCGTCGACCCGCTCGCGGGACCGAGGGTGCATGAGCCCGTCATTTTCACGGTCGACGAGGATCTGCGCGCGCCGCTGCGCTGGGCCCGATCGGACACCGGCGAGCGCGTGCTCTGCCAGCGCCTCGCCGCCGGATCGGGCGACGGGCGCACGAGCTTCGTCGCCACGGTCACCTTCACCGGAACGCTCCGCCTCGTGCTCGGCGAGGCTTGCGATCCGGGATCGCTGGCGGAAAACGACGGCATCCGGACGCTGGAAGGCCGGGAGCCGGACTGCTTCGCCCGCCTCGACACCGGCGCATTCGATCTCGAGCTCTGTTCCGGCACGGCGCAGGGCCTCGGCTCGTCGAAATGGGGCATCCGCCACTTCCGCTCCACCGCCGACGGCTTCGAGCTGCTGCCGTCCGGCAACAACGCCATCGGCGGCTTCTACGGGCCGTTCTTCACGCCGGAGAACGGCCTGATCAACCCGCCCGAGCACACCAGGGTCGAGATCGAGATCCTGGAGCGGGGCCCTGTCCTGCACCACTACCGCATGCACGGCACCGTGCCGGACGGATTGCTCGAGGAGCTGAAGGGCAAGCGCTTCTCGATCGACTGGCGCTTCACCCACGGCTCGCCCTTCTTCCAGCGCCGCTATCTCGTCGACGACTTCCAGACCGTCATCAACGGCCGCTCGGTAACGAACAAGATCACGGTCGGCGACGAATTCGAAGGCGGGGCCGGGCAGCTCGTCTTCGACCGCTTTGCCGCCTATGGCGGCACGCGCTACCGGGCCGGCGACCCCTATGCCGGCGAGCTCGTGGCGATGGTCGCCGAGACCGTCGCCCAGTCGGCCAACACCGGTCCGAAGTTCGCAGAGTTCCGCAACCAGCTCGCCGATATCGAGGCGGCCCATTGGGACCTGTACTGGCGCCTGTTCTCGCGCTGGGAAGGAGTTCTCGGCGAGGATGAGCTGCGCCGGCGCCTTGCCCGGGTCCGCGCCGCCGCCCATGTCCTGGCCGACCGCCTCGACCGCCCCTGGGTGCTCACCGAAAAGCCGGTCGACGTCTCGACGACGCCGCACGAGACGATCTTCCCCGGCCCCGCGACCAAGACGGTCGAGTACCACGAGGCCTCGGGACGGGCGATGGTGTGGTGGACCTCCGAGGCCTCCGGCGCTTTCCAGATCGTCCAGCGGCGTCAGTCGGGCTGGGTCAACTGGGGCAGCAACGGCGAGAACGAGTGCCCCGAACTGCCGGTCGGCGTCGACATCAAGACGGCTTACGGCCCGTTCGCCGCCACCTGGCAAGCCGTGGCCGACCGGCTCGAGCAGCCGCCGCTCGTCACGGTCGGCTGACGGCCGGCCAGGGCCGCCGCGCCTCGCTCAGGACGCGCGGCGGGCCAGCGCGCTGACGTGCCCGACGAGCTCGATGCTGCCATAGGGCTTGCACAGCATGTCGCAATCCACGTCGAGATCCCGCCGCGACGGCACGGCGTAGCCCGAGACCATCAGGATCTCGAGATGGGGCCAGCGCTCGCGGACGTGGCGCGCCAGGAAATAGCCGTTGGTCCGGCCGGGCATGTGGACGTCGGTGACCAGCACCTCATAGTCCTGGCACGCGCACAGGATGCGGATCGCATCCTCGGCGTCGACGGCCTCGGTCACGTCGAAGCCGGCATCCCGCAACGTCTCGGCCGTCGCCAGCCGGACATCGGCATCGTCCTCGACCAGCAGGACCGCGGGCCGCCGCGGGAGCCCCCCGGCCAGGGCGGCCGGGGTCACGCCCGCGCCGCCTTCGAGCCCCGTCAATGCGTGCCGTTCCATGTCGCTTCTCCCTGCAGCTTGACGTCGCCGAGACCGGAAGCAGGGAGCGGCGGCAGCAGCGGATCGCGCACCGCCTTCGCGCCCAGCCGAACCTGCGGCTGCGGCTTGGGCGGCGGCGGCACCTCGACCTCGATCGGATGGGCGGCCGGATCGGGATTGACGATGTCGATATGCGCGTGCGCCTCGGCGGCGGGATTGGGATTGATCAGCACCGCCTCGAAATCCTCCGTCCTGACGATATCCGCGGCCTTGTACCAGTGTTCTGCTTCCCGGCCTTCGGGCATGCCGTCGAGCACCCAAAGCTCCCGGGCCTTCTTGCGGATTCGCTCCTCGCGATCATCCATCATAATCCCCCCCTTTCAGTTTCAGTAAAATCGAGTCTCGCCTCCGCGATCATTCAGACTCCGGTGGCATCATAATGCCGAAGCCCCCCCGATTGTTCCCCGGCCGGGAACATATTCGCCGTCGCGGCATTGAAACAGAACTTTCCGCATTCTGTGCCCTATCTGAGCGTGGAGACCCGTTCCCCATGAAAATCCTTTTTGTCACCAGTGAATTTGCCGATTTCGCCAAGGCCGGGGGTTTGGCGGACGTCTCCGCCGCCCTGCCGCGGGCCCTGCGGCGCCAGGGTCTGGACGTGCGGGTGCTGCTGCCCGGATTTCAGGCGGTCATCGACGCGCTCGACAGCCTGACCCTGCTCGGCAGCCTGCCGCGGCGGGCCGGCATCGGCCCGTGCCTGCTCGGCGAGGCCAAGACGCCCGACGGCCTGCCCATCTATGTCGTGCTCGACCCCTCGCTCTTCCAGCGCGAGGGCAATGCCTATGCCGCCGCCGACGGGCGGGACTGGCCGGACAACGACCTGCGCTTCGCCCGCCTGGCGCTGGCGGCGGCGCAGATCGCCGGAGGCAGGGCGAGCCTGGCCTGGCAGCCCGATCTGGTGCACGCCAACGACTGGCCGAGCGGCCTTGCGCCCGCCTACCTCGCCTGGGACGCCACGCCCGTCCCCTCGATCATGACCGTGCACAACCTCGCCTATCAGGGCCTGTTCCCGGCCGAACGCCGCCAGGCGCTGGACATTCCCGACGAGGCCTTCGCCATCGAGGGCGTCGAATTCTACGATCAGATCTCCTTCATGAAGGCGGGGCTGCACTATGCCAGCCACGTCACCACCGTCAGCCCGACCTATGCCCGCGAGATCACCGAGCCGCAGAACGGCGCCGGCCTCGACGGCCTGCTGGCCGTCCGGGCGCGGGACGGGCGCCTCACCGGCATCCTCAACGGCGTCGGCGAGGACTGGAACCCGCGATGCGACCCGCACATCGCCGAGCCGTTCGACGCGGGCGACACCGCCGGCAAGGCGGTGATGAAACAACGCATCCGCACCAGCCTCTGCCTCGAGCCGGCGGAGGGGCCGCTGTTCGGCGTGGTGTCGCGGCTGGTGCACCAGAAGGGCATGGATCTCGTGGCGCAGGCCGCCGCCGGCATCGTCGAGCGCGGCGGCCAGATCGCCATCCTCGGCATCGGCGACGCCGCGACCGAGGACGGGCTGCGCGAGGCCGTCCGCGCCCAGCGCGGCCATGTCGCCATGCTCAACGGCTTCAACGAGCCGATGGCCCATCGCATCGTGGCGGCGAGCGACTTCTACCTCATGCCCTCGCGCTTCGAGCCCTGCGGCCTGTCGCAGATGCACGCGCAGCGCTACGGCTCCCTGCCGCTGGCCCATGCCACGGGCGGGCTGGTCGATACGGTCGATGACGGCGAGACCGGCTTCCTCTTCCCCGACTTCTCGATCGAGAGCTTCTTCACGGCGATCGAGCGGGCCTTCGCGACCTACGCCGATCCACCGGCCTTGGCGCGCATGCGCGCCGCCGCCATGCGGGGCACCTTCGGCTGGGACGTCGCGGCCGGCGACTATGCCCGGCTCTATGCCCGCCTGACCGGCAGGCCGCTGCTGCGGCTGGCCGAGGCCGGCAACGGCCGGGCCGGGGCGGCCGTCGGCGACCTGCGCGCCGCCTCGTGCATGGACAAGTCATGAGGCGCGTGGATGCGGGTGCCCCCTATCCGCTCGGCGCCACGCCGGACGATACCGGGGTGAACTTCGCGCTCTTCTCCGACAATGCGGAGGGCGTGACCCTGTGCCTGTTCGACGCCAGGGGCCAGCAGGAGATCGAGCGGATCCCGATCCGCGAATGCACCAACGGCATCTGGCACTGCCACCTGCCGGGGGTCGGGCGCGGCCAGATCTATGGCTACCGCGTGTCCGGGCCGTGGCTGCCGCGGGAAGGCCATCGCTTCAACGAGAACAAGCTGCTGCTCGATCCCTATGCCCGAGAGCTGGTGGGAACCCTTGTCTGGGACGACGCGCTCTACGGCTACACCATCGGCGCGGGCGAGGACGCCGACCTGGTGCGGGACCCGCGCGACAGCGCTCCCTTCATGCCCAAGGCCCGCATCCATCCGGCCATGCCGCTGGTGGCGACGCGCCATCCGCGCACCTCCTGGCCGAAGACGGTGATCTACGAGGCCCATGCCCGCGGCCTCACCATGCGCCACCCGCTGCTCGGCGAGGACGTGCGCGGCACCTTCGCCGCGCTCTCGACGTCGGCAATGATCGCCTATCTCGTGCGGGTCGGCATCACGGCGATCGAGTTCCTGCCGGTGCACGCCTTCGCGCAGGACCGGCACCTCGTCGAGCGGGGCCTGGCGAACTACTGGGGCTACAACACCCTGTGCTTCTTCGCGCCGGAGGCACGCTATCTCGACGGCGCCGGGGTCGAGGACATCGCCATCGCCGTCGACCGGCTGCACCAGGCCGGCATCGAGGTGATCCTGGACGTGGTCTACAACCACACCTGCGAGGGCAACCATCTCGGGCCGACGCTGTCGTGGCGCGGCATCGACAACGCCTCCTACTATCGGCTGATGCCGGACGACCGGCGCTACTACGACAACCTCACCGGCTGCGGCAACGCGGTGAACATGGACCATCCGCGCGTGCTGCAGATGGTGCTGGACAGCCTGCGGATGTGGACGACGGTGTACGGCATCGACGGCTTCCGCTTCGACCTCGCCACCACGCTCGGCCGGCGCGCCGGCGGCTTCGACCCGGCCCATGCCTTCTTCAACGCCATCCTGCAGGATCCGGTGCTGGGCCGCTCCAAGCTGATCGCCGAGCCCTGGGACGTCGGCCCGGGCGGCTACCAGCTCGGCGCCTTCCCGCCGGGCTTCTCGGAATGGAACGGCGACTATCGCGACGTGGTGCGCGACTTCTGGGTGGGCGAGGAAGGCAAGCTCGGCGCCTTCGCCACGCGCTTCGCCGCCTCCAGCGACCTGTTCGGCGAGGGGCGGCGCCGCCCCTGGTCGAGCGTCAACTTCATCACCGCCCATGACGGCTTCACGCTGGACGACCTCGTCTCCTACAACGAGAAGCACAACGAGGCGAACGGCGAGGACAATCGCGACGGCCATGACGACAACCGCAGCTGGAACTGCGGCGTCGAGGGCGAGACCGACGATCCCGCCGTCATGGCGCTGCGCAAGCAGCAGAAGCGCAACCTCCTGGCGACGCTGCTCCTGTCCCAGGGCGTGCCGATGCTGCTGGGCGGCGACGAGCTCGGCAATTCCCAGGGCGGCAACAACAACGCCTATTGCCAGGACAACGAGATCAGCTGGATCGACTGGCACCGGCAGGACCCCGAGCTGGTCACCTTCGTGTCCAGGCTGATTGCCCTGCGCCGCAGCCGCAGCGCCCTGTCGCGGCCGGAGTTCCTGACGGGGGCCCGCAACGCCCGCGGCCAGCCCGACGTGATCTGGTACGCCGCCGACGGGCGGCGCATGACGCAGGAGGAATGGAACGCGCCGCACGTCAAATGCCTGACCGTGCTGCTCTCTCCCGTCCTGCCGAACGAGCCGGCGGTGATGGTGATGTTCAACGCCTCGCATCTCGAAGTCGAGTTCAGGGTGCCGTCCCCGCGGACGGAGAGCTGGATCTGCGTCGTGGACACCGCCGGCAGCCGCGAGGGGGCGAGCGCCGCGCCGGGCTCGCGCCAGTCCCTGGCGGCGCGCTCGCTCCTGGTCTGGGACAGCAAGCCTTGACCCGGTTCGGCCCGCTGCTGACGGAAGACGGCGCCGTCCTCCGCCTCCGGGCGCCCGACGCCGCGGCCGTGGCGCTGCTGCGGCCGGACGCGCCGCCCCTGCCGATGACGCGCAGGGAGGACGTCTTCGAGGCCTTCGTCGCGGGCATGCGGCCCGGCGACCGCTACATGTTCCGGGTCGACGGCCTCGACGTCCCGGATCCGGCCGCCCGCGCCCAGGAGTGCGACGCGGACGGCTGGAGCCTGGTCGTGGCGCCGCAGCCGCCGCCACGGCTGCACCGGGCCATCCGCCCCTGGCACGAGGCGATCGTCTGTGAGGTGCATGTCGGCACGGTGTCGCCGGAGGGCTCCTTCGCCGGCCTGGCGGCGCGGCTCGACCATTTCTGCGCGGCCGGCTTCACCGCCGTCGAGCTGATGCCGGTCGCCGAGTTCATGGGCGGACGCAACTGGGGCTATGACGGCGTGCTGCCCTTCGCGCCCGACGCCAGCTATGGCCGCCCGGCGGAGCTGCGCGCCCTGGTCGACGCGGCGCATGAGCGCGGCATGGGCGTGCTCGTCGACGTCGTCTACAATCACTTCGGGCCGTGCGGGAACTTCCTGCACCACTATGCGTCCGATTTCTTCGCTCCGGCGGAGACGACGCCGTGGGGACCGGCGATCGCCCTCGACAACCCGCAGGTCCGCGCCTTCTTCTGCGAGAACGTGCGGATGTGGCTGGAGGAGTACGATGCCGACGGGCTGCGCTTCGACGCCGTGCATGCCTTCCGGACCATGGGCGCCGACCTCTTCCTCGACGAACTGGCGGCGACCGCCCGCGCGGTCAAGCCGGATGCCTGGCTGGTGCTGGAGAACGACGACAACCTGGCGCGCTGGCTCGAGCGCCGCCCGGACGGCGAGCCGCGCCGCTTCACCGCGCAATGGAACGACGACGCCCATCATGCCGGCCGGGTGCTGGCGACGGGCGAGGCCTCGGGTTACTTCGCCGACTATGTGAGCGACCCGATCGCGGCGACGCGGCGCGCCCTGGCCGAAGGCTTCGTCTACCAGGGCGAGGCCAGCGCGCATCGCGGCAAGCCGCGCGGCGAGCCCTCGGCGCACCTGCCGCCGCAGGCCTTCGTCAGCTTCATCGAGAACCACGACCAGATCGGCAACCGGCCGCTCGGCGACCGGCCGGCCGCCGCGGTCCCGGCCGAACGGCAGGCGCTGCTGCGCTTCGTGCAGATGCTGGCGCCGCAGACGCCCATGGTGTTCATGGGCGAGGAGGCCGGCTTCGACACGCCCTTCCCCTATTTCTGCGATTTCGCCGGCAATCTCGCCGAGGACGTCCGGCGCGGCCGACAGCGGGAGTTCGCCGCCTTCTTCGCGGCCCATGACGGCACGGCCGAAGCCTTGCCCGATCCACTGGCGGAGGAGACCTTCCGCAGCGCCAAGCTGCCCTGGCAGCGCCTTGTCGAGCCGGCGCACGAGAGGGCGCTCGCCGCCTTTCGCCGGCTGGCGCTGCTGCGGCGCCGGCTGGTCTGGCCGCTCGCCGCCGGTGCCTTCGCCGGAACCTCGTCCGAGCGGCGCGGCACGGCGCTGCGCGTCACCTGGCGCTTCGCCGCCGGGGTGCTGACCCTGGCGCTGAACCCGGCCGACGCGGCGGCGACGATCGAGGCGCCGGACCGCCCGCCCGATGCGGCGACGGGCGAGACGACACGCGAGGGCGCAATGCTGCGACTCGGCCCCTGGTCCGCCGCCGTCTGGTCGGAGCACACGCCATGACACGTCCGATCACCGCCACGTACCGCCTGCAGTTCAACCGCGATTTCGGCTTCGAGCAGGCCCGGGCACTGCTGCCCTACCTGGCGGAGCTCGGGGTCAGCCACCTCTACGCCTCGCCGATCTTCGCGGCACGCCCCGGCTCCAGCCACGGCTACGACATGGTCGACCCGACGGCGATCAGCCCCGAGCTGGGTGGCGAGGCCGGGTTCCGGCGCCTGGTCGAGGCCGCGCATGCGGCAGGTCTCGGCCTGATCCTCGACATCGTGCCCAACCACATGGCGGCCGACCGGCACAATGGCGCCTGGATGCAGACATTGTGCCTCGGCGAGGCCGCGCCGGCCGCGGCGATGTTCGACATCGACTGGGGCCGGGGCCGCCTCGTCCTGCCCGTGCTCGGCCGGCCGCCGGCGGAGGCGATCGAGGCGGGCGAGATCCGGCTCGGCCTCGATCCTGCCGGCTGGATCGTCGCGCGCCACCACGACCAGGCCTTTCCGCTGCGGCCGGACAGCGCCGCCGCCGTGCTGGAGCGGGCCGGCGTCCTGCCCGAAGCGGCGCGGGCCTGGCGCGCCCTGGCGGAGCGGCCGGACGCCGTGATGCTCGAAGCGGCCCTGGAAGTCGGCGCGAACGCCGCCGAGGCCCCCATGGAGGCGGCGCTCGAAGCCGCCTCGACGGCCCTGCTCGACCGGCAGCACTGGCGCCTGGTTCCCTGGCGGACGGGGGCGAAGGCGCTCACGCACCGGCGCTTCTTCACCATCGACGACCTCGTCGGCGTCCGGGTCGAGGATCCCGCGGTTTTCGATCACGTCCACCGCCTGCCGCTGGCGCTGGTCGCCGACGGCAGCGTGGACGGGCTGCGCGTCGACCATGTCGACGGCCTCGCCGACCCCGAGGCCTATTGCCGGCGCCTGCGCGAGGCGGTGGGCCCGGACGCGCTGCTGGTGGTGGAAAAGATCCTGGAAGGTGAGGAGGCGCTGCGGCGATGGCCGGTCGACGGCACCACGGGTTATGACCGGCTCAACGACATCAACGGGCTGTTCGTCGACGCCGCCGGCTACGAACGGCTGGACGCCCGGCTCCTGCGCCATGGCCTGGTCCGGGGCTCGCCGCGCGAGCGCCTGATCGCCGCCAAGCGCCAGGTGTTGACCGAGAGCTTCGGCAGCGAGCTCGAGCGGCTGGTTCAGGCGGCCGGCCCGCTCGCGCCGCCTGCTCCCGGCGTGCTGCGCGCGGCGATCATCGCCCTTGCCGTCCATTGCCCGGCCTATCGCAGCTATGCCGGCGAGCGCGGCCATGCGCCCGAGGACGAAGCGCTCTGGCGCAGCACGCTGGCGCGGATCGCCGAGCACGAGACCGAGGAGGTCCGGGCCGCCGCCGAAGCCCTGGTGGCGCGGATCCGATCCGGGGAGGCCCACGCCTTCGTCCTGCGCCTGCAGCAGCTCAGCGGACCGGCCATGGCCAAGGGGCTGGAGGACACCGAGTTCTATCGCAGCCTGGCGCTCGCCTCGGCCAACGAGGTCGGCGGCGACCTCGCCGCGCCGTCGCGGTCGATCGAGGCGTTCCATCGGCGCAACCTCGCGGCGCTCGGCCGGCGCGACCTGGTGCCGCTCGCCACCCACGACACCAAGCGCGGCGCCGACACCCGCGCCCGCATCAACCTGATCTCGCACGACCCGGACGGCTTCGTCGCCCGCGCGGCGCAATGGTCGGCGATGACGCAGCTGTTCCGGCGCCGGCACGGCGAGACCATGGCGCCGGACGCGCTGGACGAATGGCTGATCTGGCAGACCCTGGCCGGTGCCTGGCCGATGAGCGGCAAGCGGCTCGCCGCCTATCTCACCAAGGCGATGCGCGAGGCCAAGCGCCACACCCGCTGGGAGGCGCCGAACTGGGCCTATGAGGACGCGGCCTGCGCCTTCGCCTCCGCCCTGGTCGACGCGCCGGCGGCGGCCGAGTTCCGGATCGACCTCGCCGACTATGTCGCCGGGTTGCAGCCGGCAGCACGGCTCGCCTCGATCGCCCAGACCATCCTGCAACTGACCGTGCCCGGCATTCCCGACATCTACCGCGGCACCGAGCTGTGGGATCTGACCCTGGTCGACCCCGACAATCGCCAGCCTGTCGACTGGGAAGCGCGGCGGGCAGCGATCGCATCCCCTCCGCCTCCACCTGCCGCGGACGAAACCGGCGCCAGCAAGCTTCATGTCATGCGTCGCCTGCTCCGGTTGCGGAAAGCCCGGCCGGATCTGTTTGAGCGCGGCGACTACCGGCCGCTGCCGGCGCCGGACGACGCCGGCCGCTGGGTCGCCTTCGAGCGCCGCGCCGACGCCGGGCTCCTGGTGGCGGTCCCCACCCGCGCCGCCGCGCCCCTGCCCGGCCGGCTGGCGCTGCAGGGACTGGCGACGACCGGCTGGCGGGACGTCCTCGACGACCGGCCGCTCGCGATCGACGAGGACGGCATTGCGATCGACAGCGGCCGGCCCTTCGTGGTCGCGCTGCGCGACGAGAAGAGCAAGCCTTAGAGCAAGGCGTGCTTCGGCCGAAACGTCCTTTGCTCCAACTCCTTGTTTCGACGCGTCTTTGCGACTTGATGCGATTCCGTCAACTCGCAAAACGCTCGAGGGGAATACGGCTGGTCGCGGCCACGACAGGCTGGACAGTCATGGAATCATCGTGCTTTCGCCACATTGGGCGTGCACCGGGCACGATCCGAATCCGACAACAACACCGGAGACACCCATGGCAAGCACCGCTCAGCGCGATGCGGAATCCCCCAACACCATCTCGGCTCTCGGGCTGCGCCGCGCCGCCCTGCGCGGCATGCTGGCCTCGCCGATCATCGACACCGACGAGCACAAGTCGCTGCGTGACGAGCTGGTCGGCGAGTTGCGCTCGATCAGCCAGTCCATGGCCCGTCTTCCCGCCCGCAATGCCGTCGAACTCTGCGCCAAGGTCGATGCCCTGAGCGAGGAGCAGCGCCAGGAGCCGGAAGCTCCCTCCATCCAGGAACTGATCGGCAGCATCCGCCGCGACGTGATGGCGCTGGTGCCGCGCGCCGGCAACGAACGCCCGGCCCTGCATCCGATCCGCACCTTCCAGACCGCCCGCACCGCCGAGCCGGCACCGGCCGCCGCCGAGGCTTCGGCCGACGACGGCAAGAAGGACGGCGAGGGCGCGTAAGCCGAGAAGAGCGGAGCCCCTCGCCCGGTGGGGGAGGGGCTCCGCGCGCCTTCTTTTAACGGCCGCCAACCCGCGGCGAGGCAGCCGCTCAGCGCCGCACGCCGACCTCGTCGATGTGGTTGAGCAGGTCGGCCGGGCTGTCGAAGACGCGGAAGGCGCCGGAGCGTTCGAGCTCGTCGCGGCCGTAGCCGCCGGTGAGCAGGCCGATGGCGAGAGCCTTGGCGCGGCGCGCGGCGAGGACATCCCAGATGGAGTCGCCGACGACCAGGGCATCCTCGATCGGATGGCCGAGCCGTTCGGCGGCGGCGAGGAAGAGGTCCGGATCCGGCTTGGCGTATTGCACCTGGTCGCGCGTCACCACCGGCACCTCGGCCGGATCGACGCCGAGCCCGGCGATCGAGGGACCGGCCGTCTCCATCCGGCCGCTGGTGGCGATGGCCCAGGGCACCTGCCGATCGGTGAGGAAGCGCAGCAGGTCCACCGCCCCCGGCAGAGGCCGCACGGAGCGGCCGTGACGGCGGAAGGCCTCGGTGTGCAGGGCGCGCATGCGGTCGAGGCGGTCGGCGGTGATCTCGACGCCGATCTCGCGCAGCAGCATGTTGGTGAACAGGCCGCCGCTCATGCCGATCTTGCGGTGGATCTGCCAGACCGGCAGGCTGATCCCCTCGCCCTGCAGGGCCTCGTGCCAGGCGAGCACGTGCTGGTACACGCTGTCGACCAGCGTGCCGTCGAGATCGAACAGGAAGGCGGTGCGGCTGAGGGGCATGGCGGCGCTTTCGTGGATGGGCGACGATGGTAGCGGCGGCGACCGCCGCCGTCCATTTCGCCCATGCGCCCCGTCCTCAGGCGCGCGCGTAGAGCCGTGACGCCGGCGCCGGCCAGGTCAGCCGCACGGCCTCGCCCGCCCGCGGCAGGTCGCCGGCGTAGGTCTCGCAAGGCGATCGCACCGAAACCTCCGCGCCCCAGGCCGTGCGGGTCAGGACATGGACGACGTCGCCGAGGAAGGTGGTGTCGACGATGGTCGCCGGCACGCCGGCGCGGTCCGCAGCGTCGCCGGAGCGGGCCATGGTCAGCCGGTCCGGCCGCACCATGATCGAGACGCCGTCGCCGGCGCCGAAGCCGCGGGCCGGCAGGTCGTGCAGCAGCGTCCCGTCCGGAAGGGCAGCCTCGATCCGGTCGCCCGCCACCCGGGTGACCTTGCCCGGCAGGAAGTTCGAGTTGCCGATGAAGCCGGCGACGAAATGGGTGGCCGGCGTCTCGTAGAGGTCGCGGCCCGAGCCGATCTGCTCGATCCGGCCGTGATTGAACAGGGCGACGCGGTCGGACAGGCGCAGCGCCTCCTCCTGGTCGTGGGTGACATAGAGGATGGTGACGCCGGTCTCGTTGTGGATGCGCTTGATCTCGAACTGGATCTCCTCGCGCAGCTTCTTGTCGAGCGCGGAGAGCGGCTCGTCCATCAGCAGCAGCGGCGGATCGTAGGCGAGCGCCCGGGCCAGGGCGACGCGCTGCTGCTGGCCGCCGGAGAGCTGGGCCGGCATGCGGTCGGCGTAGCGGTCGAGCCGGACGAGCTTGAGCATGGCCGCGACCTTGGCGTCGATCTCCGCCTTCGGCCGGCGGCGCACGCTCAGGGGAAAGGCGACGTTGCCGGCGACGCTCAGATGCGGGAACAGGGTGTAGCGCTGGAACACCATGCCGATGTTGCGCTTGTTCGACGGCACGGCGAGGAGCGACGTTCCCTGCAGCAGCACGTCACCGACCGAGGGCTCCTGGAAGCCGGCGATGATGTAGAGCGTGGTGCTCTTGCCCGACCCGGAGGGGCCGAGGAAGGTGACGAACTCGCCCCGGGCGATGTCGAGCGAGACGTCGGCCACGGCGGTGACGGAGCCATAGCTCTTGGCAATGCCCCGGATGGAGAGGAAGGGTGTCGTCATCGGGGCTTGTCCTTGCGCAGCATGGCGGCGAGCAGCATCAGGAGGGCGGTGAAGCCGACGAGCAGCGAGGAGACGGCGGCGATCACCGGCGACAGGTCCTGGCGCAGCGTCGAGAAGATGCGGACGGGCAGGGTCTGCAGGTCGGGGCTGGCCATGAAGATGGCGATGACCACCTCGTCCCAGGAGGCGAGGAAGGAGAAGATCGCCGCTCCGAACAGGCCGAGCCGGATGGCGGGCAGCGTGACGCGCAGCCTGGCCTCCAGGGGGCTCGCGCCGCACAGCACCGCCGCATCCTCGATGGCCGGGTCGAAGCGTTCCAGCGCGTTGGAGATCGAGATGATGGCGAAGGGCAGCGCCACCACCAGATGGGCGATGACGAAGCCGATGAAGGTGCCGTTGAGATGGAGGCGCAGGAACAGGGCGTAGAGCGCCACCGCCAGCACCACCACCGGCAGCACCATCGGCGTCAGGAACAGCGCCCGGAGGACCTCGCGACCGGGAAAGCGGCCGCGCGCCAGGCCGAAGGAGGCCATCAGCCCGATCAGCGTCGAGAGCGCCATCACGGTGACGGCGATCTCCAGGCTGGTGAGGAAGGCGGTGAGCCAGTCGGGATCGGCGAAGAGCTGCCGATACCATTTCAGCGTCCAAGCCGGCGGCGGGAACTGCAGCCATTGCGAGGAGCCGAAGGACAGCGCCACGATCAGGACGATCGGCAGCAGCAGGAACAGGCCGACCAGGACGCCGACGGCGACGAGGGCGTGGCGCAGCCAGCCGAGGCGGGAGAAGTCGAGCAGCATGGCCTCACCTCGCCGCCGGGCTGGAGCCGAAGCCGAAATAGCGGATCTGCACGGCGTAGATCGACAGCGTCACCACCAGGAGGATGACGGCGGCGGCGCCGGCCAGGCCCCAGTTGAGCAGCGACTGCACCAGCTGCGCGATCAGCTCGGCCAGCATCATGTTCGAGGTGCCGCCGAGCAGCGCCGGCGTGACGAAGTAGCCGAGCGACATCACGAACACCATCAGCACCCCGGCGGCGATGCCCGAGGCGACCAGCGGCAGGAACACCCTGACGAACACCTGCAGGCGGCTCGCGCCGCACAGCGAGGCCGCCTGGCAGACGGCCGGATCGATGCTGCGGATGGTGGCGTGCAGCGGCAGGACCATGAAGGGCAGCATGATGTAGGTCATGCCGATGGTGACGCCGACCAGGTTGTTCACCAGCGGCAGGGGCTCGGAGATCAGGCCGATCTGCATCAGCGTGCGGTTGATGACGCCGGTGCGCTGCAGCAGCACCATCCAGGCATAGGTGCGGGCCAGGAGGTTGGTCCACATCGACAGGATGATGATGCCGAACAGCACGGCCGACCAGCGCGGCGGCGCGATGGCCAGCAGCCAGGCGACGGGGAAGGCCAGGACCAGCGTCACCACCGTCACCAGGCCGGCGACCAGGAAGGTGTTGGTGAAGACCTTGAGATAGGTGGTCGAGCCGAACACCTCGGCATAGTTCTGCAGGCCGGGCTCGGGCTCGAGCACGCTGCGCAGCAGCAGCGCCAGCACCGGCAGCACGAAGAACAGCAGCACCAGGGCAAGGGCCGGCGTGGTGGGGCCGAACCCCGCCAGCCCGCGGCGCCTCGGCATGGGCCCGGCCCGGCCGCCGGCCTGAGCGATGGTCATGACATCGTCCTCCGCGTCTGCGATGGGACGGGCCGGCGCGCGCGCCCGTCCCGGCGATCCTCGGGCGGGCCTATTTCGCCTGCCAGTCGTACCAGCGCTTGCCGATCTCGTCGCGGTGCTCGGCCCAGTAGGCCATGTCGAGGTTGATCTGGCTCGCCTTGAACTCGTCCGGCAGGGCCTTGGCCAGCACCGGATCCATCAGCGCCTTCGACTTCAGGTTGGTCGGCGCATAATTGGTCTGCGCCGCCATCTCGGCCTGGGCCTTGGCGCTCGACGCCAGGGCCAGGAACTTCATGGCCGCCGCCTTGTTCCTGGCGCCCTTCGGCACCACCAGCATGTCGGCCGCGGTCAGGTTCTGCTCCCATGACAGGCCGACATTCGGGTTGTCCGCCTGGATGGCGTGGACGCGGCCGTTCCAGAACATGCCGATCGGCGCCTCGCCGGAAGCCAGGAGTTGCTGCGACTGGGCGCCGCCGCCCCACCAGACGATGTCGGACTTGATGGTGTCGAGCTTCTTGAAGGCGCGGTCGAGGTCGAGCGGATAGAGCTTGTCCGGCGCCACGCCGTCGGCGAGCAGCGCGATCTCCAGCACGCCGGGGGCCGACCACTTGTAGAAGGTGCGCTTGCCCGGGAAGGCCTGGGTGTCGAACAGGTCGGCCCAGCCCTTGGGCTCCTTGCCGCCGAGCGCATCCTTGTTGAAGCCGAGCACGAAGGAATAATAGAAGCTGCCGACCGCGTGGTCCGAGACGAAGCGCGGATCGAGGTCGTCCTTCTTGATCACCGAGAAGTCCAGCGGCTCCAAGAGGCCCGCCTTCGCGGCGGCCACGGCGAAGTCGCCCTCGACGTCGACCACGTCCCAGTCGACGTTGCCGCTCTCGACCATGGCCTTGAGCTTGCCGTAGTCGGTCGGGCCGTCCTGCTTGACGGCGATGCCGGTCTCGGCGGTGAAGGGCTCGGCCCAGGCCTGCTTCTGCGCATCCTGGGTGGTGCCGCCCCAGCTGGTGAACACCATGCTCTCGGCCCGGGCGAAGCCGCTCGCGAACAGGCCGATGGACAGCGCGGCGACACCGGCTGTGAATGTCTTGAATGCCTTCATGCCATTTCCCCTTTGGTCTCTTGCGTCGTCGACGCCTGCTGCATGGACGGCCGGCTCGTCAGGCCAGGGGCGAGAAGGCCGCCGGCTTCAGGATCTTGCTGTCCATCGTCTCGATCAGGGCCTGGATCTTCGGCAGGAACGACTGCCAGCACGGATCGGCGGCGAGGGCGGCGCGACGCTCCTCGCGGTCGTTCAGATCGGCGAAGGCCCAGACATGGACGATCTGGTTGAGCGGGCCGATCTCGGAGAAGAAATAGCCGACGAGCTGGCCGAGATGGCCTCTCTGGATGGCGATGCCCTCGTCTCCGACCAGCTTGAGATAGGCCGGAACCGTGCCGGTCCTCAGCCGATAGGTGCGCATCTCGTAGATCATGGCCCCGCCCTCAGCGCATCACGAAGGGATCGGGGATGGGGTCGTCGGAGGTGCGGATCCAGACCGACTTGGTGCGGGTGTAGTCGAGGATCGACTCCGCCCCGCCCTCGCGGCCGAGGCCCGACCGGCCGTAGCCGCCGAACGGCACGATCGGCGAGACCGCCCGGTAGGTGTTGACCCAGACGATGCCGGCCCGCAGCCGCCGGATCAGCCGGTGGGCCCGGGTCAGGCTGGCGGTGAAGATGCCGGAGGCCAGGCCGAAGCGGGTGTCGTTGGCCTTGGCCACGGCATCCTCCTCGTCGTCGAACGGGACGATGCTCAGCACCGGGCCGAACAGTTCCTCGGCGACGCAGGCGACCCCGTTGTCCGCGGCCGCGACGATGGTCGGCTCGAAGAACCAGCCCTCCGGCCGGCCGGCGGGCCGGCCGCCGCCGCAGACGATCCGCGCCCCCGCCGCGACGCTGCGGGCCAGCACGGCCTCGATGTGCTCGCGCTGGCGGCGCGTCGCCAGCGGCCCCATCTCGGTCGCCGGATCCTGCGGGTCGCCGATGCGGATGGCCGCGGCCTTGGCCTCGAGGATGGCGACCAGCCGGTCATGCGCCGGCCGCTCGACATAGAGGCGCGAGCCGGCGACGCAGCTCTGGCCGGTGGCGGCGAAGATGCCGGCGACGATGGCGTTGGCGACGCTGTCGAGATCGGCGTCGGCGAAGACCAGCACCGGCGACTTGCCGCCGAGCTCGAGCGTGGTGTGGGCCAGGTTCTCGGCCGTGTTGCGCACGACGTGGCGCGCCGTGGCCGGCCCGCCGGTGAAGGCGACGCGCGAGACCAGCGGGTGGCTGGTCAGGACCCGTCCGGCCGGCTCGCCGAAGCCGGTGACGACGTTGACGACGCCGGCCGGGAAGCCGGCCTCGTGCACCAGCCGGGCGAACTCGAGCAGCGGCGCCGGTCCGTCCTCGGACGCCTTCAGCACCACGGTGCAGCCGGCGGCCAGCGCCGGCCCGAGCTTCACGGCCGAGAGGAAGAGCTGCGAGTTCCATGGCACGATGGCGGCGACGACGCCGATCGGCTCGCGCCGCAGGAATACCTCCATGTCCGGCTTGTCGATCGGCAGATGCGCGCCTTCGACCTTGTCGGCGAGGCCGCCGAAATAGCGGTAGTACTCGGCGACGTAGCCGATCTGCGCCCGCGTCTCGCGGATGATCTTGCCGGTGTCGCGCGTCTCCAGCTCGGCCAGCCGCCCGGCATGCTCGGCGACGAGGTCGCCGAGGCGATGCAGCAGCTTGCCGCGCGCCGTGGCGGTGAGGCCGGCCCAGGCCGGGTCGCGGAAGGCGCGGTCGGCCGCCGCGACGGCGCGGTCGACATCCGCCTCGCCGGCGGCCGGCATCACCGCCCAGGCCCTGCCGGTGGCCGGGTCGAGGCTCTCGAAGCTCTCGGCGCCGTCGACGAAGGCGCCGTCGATGTAGAGCTGGAAGCGCGGCAGGGTCATGGCTCCCTCCCTCAGGCGAAGGCCGGCATGACGTGCCGGATGAACAGGTCGAGCGACTTCTTCTTGCGGGCGTGGCTGAGGCCGCTGTCGATCCAGATCGAGAACTGGTCGTAGCCGAGGGCCTCGTAGCCCTTCAGCCGGGCGATGACCTCGTCCGGCTCGCCGATGACCAGGTTCCGGCGCACCGTCTCCGGCGAATAGTTCGGCATGGCCGCCATCTCGGCCTCGCTCAGCGGCGCCATGATGCCCTGATGGATCGGCCGCTTATTCTGGAACCAGGCGCCGAACAGGCCGTAGAAGGCGCTGAGGTCGCGCGACAGGACCTCGGTCTCGGCCGGGGAATCGGCGACGAAGGTGTGCTGCAGCAGCATGATGCGCGGACGCGGCACCTCCGGATGGTTGGCGCAGGCCGCGTTGAAGCGCTCCATCAGGCTCGCCACCTCGCCGTCGCCCGAGGCCAGCGGCGTCACCTGGACGTTGCAGCCGCCGGCGACCGCGAAGTCATGGCTGGCCGGGTCCCGCGCGGCGATCCAGACGGGGATGAGATCCTGCACCGGCTTGGGCGAGGCCGTGGTCGAGGGGAACGACCAGAACTCGCCCTGGTGGGCATAGTCGCCCTGCCACAGCCGCTTCACCGCGGGCACGAGCTCGCGCATGCGCTGGCCCGCGCCCCAGGCGTCGAGGCCGGGCACGAGGCGCTCGTACTCGAAGCTGTAGGCGCCGCGGGCGATGCCGAGGTCGAGGCGGCCGTTGCAGGCGACATCCATCAGCGCCGCCTCGCCGGCAAGCTTGATCGGGTGCCAGAACGGAGCCACGACATTGCCGGTGCCGAGCCGGATCATGCGGGTCTTCGCCGCCAGATAGGCGAGCTGCACGAACGGGTTGGGCGCGATGGTGAACTCCATCCCGTGGTGCTCGCCGATCCACGCCGTCTCGAAGCCGGCGGCCTCCGCCGTCAGCACCAGTTCCTCCAGCTCCTCGAACAGCTCGCGATGCGGCTTGGCCGGATCCGAGCGCTCCATGTGGACGAAGAGGGAAAACTTCACGGCACTCTCCCGATGTCAGCCGGCACGCGCCAGCGATTGGACCTTGCCGTGCTCGGCGTCGCCGACATAGACGCCGAACACGTCCTCGCTGCGCTCGCGCACATAGCGGCGCAGCATCGAGCGGATGGCATCGTCGCGCAGGCCATCCCACGGGATGTCGTCGAAGCGGACGAGACGGACCGGGCCGGACTGGTCCGGCGGCTCGAGCAGGGTGCCACGATAGACGATCGACATGGCGCCGGCCCCGGCCTGCTGGTCCTCGAACACCGCGAACAGGAAGCCGAGATCGGCCTTGATGCCGAGCTGGCGCATGCGGCCGGTCAGGCTGGCCGGATCCGTGCCGGCGCCGAGCGCCGCCCCGAAGGGCAGGTCGAGGCGGCCGGCCTCGTCGGCGATGAACAGGATGGCGCCGTCATGCTCCAGGATGGCGCCGACGCGGGTGCGTCCGCCGCTGGCCGCGACCTTGTCGAGCGACAGGCCGAAGGTGACGTGGGCGCCGCGGCAATAGCCGAGCGGATTGGCCGGCGTCTGGTCGAAGCCCTGGACCTCGCCGATCAGGATGACGTGGTCGCCGGCCTCGATCACCTGGTGGCGGCGGCAGTCGAACCAGGCGGCGACATTGTCGAGGATGGGGCTGCCGGCGGGACCGCGCCGCCAGGCGGCCTTGGCGAACTTGTCGGCGCTCTTGGTGGCGAAGAGGCTGGAGACGTCCGCCTGGGTCTCGGCCAGGATGTTGACGGAGAAATGCCCGGCGGCGCTGAAGACGGGGTAGCTCGACGCGGTCCTGGCGATGCAGATCAGCACCAGCGGCGGATCGAGCGAGACCGAGGTGAAGGAATTGGCGGTGAAGCCGCGCGGCTCGCCATCCTCCTGCAGCGTCGCCACCACGGTGACGCCGGTGAGGAAGGTGCCGAGCGCCTTGCGGAAGGCGAGGCGGTCGAACGCCGCAGGACCCGTTTCCATGGCTTGGCCTCCTTGCGCCGCCGCCTCCGCCAGGAAGGCGAGCAGCTGCCGGTTGATCTCCTCGGGCGCGGTCAGGGTCATCATGTGCCGCTCGCCCGGCACGATCTCCGCCCGGCCGCACGGGGCGAGGCGCGCCATCGCCTGGGACATGGCCGGGCTGGAATTGGGGTCGTGCTCGCCGGTGATGAACAGGGCCGGCACGGCGAGCCCGGCCAGCCGGTCGCGATGCGCGGCGTCGGAGGTGGCGAACAGGCGATAGGTGCGGGCGTAGCCGACCGGGTCGACCTGGGCCAGGAGCGCCTCGACCCGCGCGGCAGCCTCGCGCCAGCGCGGGGGGACCGGATCGCCGAACCAGCGGGCGATGGTGCCGTCCCAGGCGAAGTCGCCGTCCCCGGCATCCAGCGCCGCCAGGCGCCCCGCGATCGCGGCGCTCTGCTCGGGGCTGCGGCAGAACACGGCGTTCATGGCCGTGACGCTGGCGAGCCGGTCCGGGTGCGACAGGGCGAATTCCAGGGCGACGAGCGCGCCCATGGAATGGCCGATCAGATGCGCCGTCTTCAGGCCGAGGCCGTCGAGCAGCGCCAGCACCTGGTCGGCATAGTCGGAGAGGCGGGCATCCGCCGGCGGCAGGCTGGAGCCGCCATGGCCCGGCATGTCGAGGGCGACGACGTCGTAGCGCCCGGACAGGGCGGCGATCTGCGGCTCCCAGACCGAGGCCTGCATGCCGACGCCGTGGACGAGCACCACCGCCGCCCCCTGGCCGCGGCGGATGAAGCGGACCGCCGCCTCGGCGCCGTGCCGGTCGCGATAGCGAATCGTGCCGCCCTCAGACATCGGTGCCGCCCAGGTCCTTGAGATCCTGGTAGCGGTCGCCGATGCGGTGGTGCGGACGCCCGCCGATCGAGGCGCCGAGTGCCACCACCACCTCGTCCGGCGCCGGCGCGTCGAGGATCGAGAACTGGATGGTCAGGTAATGCGAGCGCATGCCCTCGTCGGCCTTGTGCATCAGCGGGATGACCACCGGACAGTTCGGCCCGCCGCGGGTGTTGGTGAAGCTGAGATAGCTCTTGGCGCCGACGGCCTTGCGATAATGGTTGCCGAACCGCAGCGTGTGGATCAGGGCCGAGGCGTGCTCGACCTCGCCGGCGGTGCCGACCACGGCGGCCTTGCCATAGCCTTCGACAGCCTCGCCGCTCCCGGTCATGCGCAGGATCTCGGCCGTCAGCAGTTCGCCGAGCACCGGTGCGATCGCGTGCACCTCCGGCTTCAGATCCTCGACGAAGCCGCGCCCCGCCCAGGGATTGGCCAGCACGGCAGCCGCCGCGAAGAGGTGCAGCGGCTTCGGCGCGGCGCGGCCGCCCTCGACGAGCGTCGTTTCCCGATACGTGACGATCTTGCGCGGCTCACCAGCCATCGAGGCTCCCCGGGTGTTGCGGTTCGATTTGCATTGATGAGATTATGGTATACCATATTACGATAGAGTCAAGCGCAGCTTGCGCCGGCCGGCGATCTCGGTTCAATCAGGTCGTTGAGCCGATCAGGATGGGGGTCCTCGTGGACGACCGGAACGCCGAACTGAAAGTCGACCGGACCGCCAAGACGCTGCGCGAGCTGGCGCTGGAGAAGCTGCGCGACGCGATCCTGGATTTCCGCTTCCAGCCGGGCGAGCGCCTGGTCGAGCGCACGCTCTGCGACCGGCTCGGCGTCAGCCGCACCGTGGTGCGCGAGGTGCTGCGCCACCTGGAGGCCGAGGGCCTGGTGGAGACCATCCAGAACCAGGGGCCGGCGGTGACGCGGCCCGACCCGGCCAGCGCCGCCCAGGTCTACGAAATCCGCGCCCTGCTGGAGGCGGAGGCGGCCGCGGCCTGCGCGCGGGTCGCGACGCCGGCCGACGTCGCCCGCCTTTCCGCCGCGATCGACGCCATCCAGGGCGCGTTCGACGACGGCAACTCACGCGGCGTGCTCAAGGCGACGACCGACTGCTACGAGATCCTCTTCACCATTGCCGGCAAGGCGGTGGCCTGGAGCGTGGTGCAGTCGCTCAACGCCCGAATCAATCACCTCAGGGCCATGACCATCTCGACAGCCGGCCGCTCCACCGCCGCCATCGCCGAGATGCGCCGCATTGTCGCGGCAATCGAGCGACACGACGCCGACGGGGCGCGACGGGCGAGCATCGCCCATGTCGATGCCGTCGCGGCCCTGGCGCGCCAAGTGCTGTCCTGACGCCTCAGCGCGGCGGCCAGGTCCAGGCCGGCCGCTCGTCCTCGCCGGCGACGAGGGTCTCGCCGAGCTGCTTGTCGAGGACGAAGCGCCGGCAGCCGGCCTCCCCGGCAAGCTGCGACACCAGCGCCGCGGCATGGGAGACGACCACGACCTGCGAGCGCTGCGCCGCCCGGGCGACGAGGCGCGCCAGGGGCGGGATCAGGTCGGCATGCAGGCTCGTCTCCGGCTCGTTCAGCACCATCAGGGCGGGCGGGCGCGGCGACAGCAGCGCGGCGGCCAGCAGGATGTAGCGCAGCGTGCCGTCGGAGAGCTCCGCCGCCTTCAGCGGCCGCAGCAGGCCGTGCTGGCGCATCTCCAGCTCGAAGAAGCCGCCCTGGGTCGCCACCGAGAGCGCCGCGCCGGGAAAGGCGTCGGCCACGGCCTCCTCCAGCGCGCCGCTGTCGCCGATCTCGAAGATGGTCTGGATCGCCGCCGCCAGATCCGCGCCGTCGGCGCCGAGCACCGGCGTGTGGGTGCCGACCTGCGGCCGCCGGGCCGGCGCCTCGCGGTCGGTGCGCAGGTGATCGTAAAAGCGCCAGTTGCGCATGGTCTCGCGCAGCAGCAGCAATTCCAGCCCGTCGCGCGGATCGCTGCAATGGGTCATCATGCTGTCGAACGGTGCGAGGTGCTGATAGGCCTGCCGCCATTCGCCCGCCCCGGTGCGGACCCGGACGGACGGACCATTGCGGGCGGCGACGGCGTTGGCGCGTCCGAGCGCCGCGCCGACCCACAGGCTCTCGGCCTTGATCACCGGGTCGCGCGTGAACGCCGATTCAGCGGGGACGGGCAGCCCGAGGTCGATGGCATAGCCGTAGTCCTCGCCGCCGAAGCCGAGCCTGAGGCTGACGGGAGCCTTGCGGGTCGTGCCCTGCACGGGATGCTCGCCGCGCTTCGCGGCGCGCGAGAACGCCTCCGGTCCGGCCCAGAGCGTCGAGGGCAGGCCGCCTTCGGCGGCCAGGGACTGGATGATCCGCCCCTGGGCGATGTCCGCCAGCAGCCGCAGCGACCGGTAGAGGCTGGACTTGCCGCTGCCATTGGCGCCGGTGACGACATTGAGCCGGCCGAGCGACAGCCGGACGTCGCGCAGCGAGCGATAGCCCGCGATCGCGAGCGTGGTGATCATGGGGCGTGCGGCTCCGGTCAGAGTCAGGCCGACGAGAGTCGGCACCGACACCGCCTCGTGTCAAACCCGCCGCCCAACGACGTCCCTGGCGACGCAGGGCCCGCTCCGCCTCATGTCGCGTCCGCCCCCTTCACCGCGAAGGCGCCGGCGGCCATCACCAGGCACATGGCTGCCGCGACCACGAAGATCATGCCGTAGGACGTGGCATGGGCGACGAAGCCCAGGAGCGGCGGACCGGCCAGCAGGCCGCCATAGCCGAGCGTCGAGACGGCGGCGATGGCGGTGTCGGGATGCCGGCTCTTGCCCGCGGCGCTGAACAGCAGCGGCACGATGTTGGACATGCCGATGCCGGCCACGGCGAGGCCGAGGACGGCGAGCGCGGGATGGTTGGTGAGAGGCCCGAGCGCCAGGCCGAAGGCCCCCAGCAGCGAGCCGACGAGCATCATCGCCACCGAGCCCCAGACCCGGCGCACCCGGTCGCCGACGAAGCGGCCGAGCGCCATGGTGGCGGAGAAGGCGGCATAGCCGGCGCCGGCCATCTCGGGGACCGCCCCGAGCTCGGCCGTCAGGTAGATCGAGCTCCAGTCGAGCACGGTGCCCTCCGCCTCGAAGGTGAGGCCGGCCAGGATGCCGATCAGCACGGCGATGGCCTCCGGCCGCAGCGACACGTGGCCCGAGGCCGCCTCGGCGCCGTTGCGGCCGAGGAAATGCGGCTGGGCCCAGGCGAGCAGGCCGCCGAGCAGCAGCGCCGCCAGCAGCGTCTGCCCGGCGCCGGGCAGGACATAGAGCAGCAGGCCGCCCGCGCCGGCGCCGGCCAGGCCGCCGACGCTCCACATGCCGTGGAAGGACGACATGCAGAGGCGCCCGGTGGTGCGCTCGACCTGCGCGGCATGGGCGTTTATGGCCACGTCCATGCAGCCGCCGCTGGCGCCGAAGGCGAACAGCACGAGGCAGAGCACCGGCACGCTCGGCGCGATGGCGATCACCGGCAGCGCCAGGCAGAACAGGGCGCCGCAGCGGCGTATCATCGCGGCGCTGCCGTAGCGGCGGACCAGCCAGCCGCTGCCGGCCATGGCCAGCACGGCGCCGGCGCCGAGCACGAGGATCACCAGGCCGAGCGCGGCGGCATCGAGGCCGAGACGGTCCTTGACCAGCGGGATCTGGGTGGCCCAGACGCCGAAGACCGCGCCGTTGACGAAGAAGGCGGCGGCGGTCGGCCGCCAGGGATGACTCATGAAGATCATGGGTGCCTCAGGCGGTGAGGATGTCGATGCCCGCCGCGGCGTAGCGCGCCAGCGTGTCGGGCGGGGTGCCGGCCTCGGCCACGAGCCGGTCGAGCCGCGACAGCGGTGCGACGCGGAAGGGCAAGGCGGTGTCGAACTTGTCGGCGGTGACGAGGATCGCGGTTTCGCCGGAGGCGGCGACCATCGCCCGCTTCAGGCAGGCGTCGTCATGGTCGTGCGCGGTGACGCCGAGATCGATGTCGAGGCCGCAGACGCCGAGGACGCACAGGTCGAAGCGAATGGCCTGGATGGCGGCAAGCACGGCCGGGCCGGCGGCGCAGCGGCGCAGCGGATCGAGCCGCCCGCCGAGCAGGATCACCTCCGACACCTCCCGGTCGAGCGCCGCCATGGCGATCTCGGGCGTGGCGGTGACGATCGCCAGGTCCGAGCCGATCGGCAGGAGACGGGCGAGCGCCAGCGTGGTCGTGCTCTGGTCGAGCAGGACGGTCGACCCCGCCTTGATGAGGCCGAGCGCGGCGCCGGCGAGCGAGGATTTTTCCGCGGCGCGCCGGCCGAGCCGCTCGCCGAAGGCCTGCGGCACCTGCGAACGGCGGATCGCGCCGCCATGGATGCGCTGGACGAGGCCGGCCTGCGCCAGGTCGCGCAGGTCACGCCGGATGCTGTCCTCGGAGACGCCGAGCTCGACGGCGGCGGCCGCCGCCAGGACACGGCCGTCCCGCTCGATCCGGCCAAGGATCGCGGCCTGCCGTTCTTCGGGCGACGGAGGAGCGGACATGGGGACACCGGCACGGGACACGGTGCCAGTTTATGCACGATCATGCACAATCACGCAATGAAAAAAGCCGATATCGGCATATCCAAGCACAAATCAACGTCGACGTGCACCGTCCGGCTGGACGCCGGCCGCCGCAGCGAACAAATCGGGAAAGCCGCGTCCGCAGTGATTCGGCCACGCTCCGTTCGACGCGCGTTCGGGGGGTTAACGCGGACGCGAAAAAGGACCATATAGCGTATCAGACGGGGACGGCCGACGGTTTCCCTCGATCTGACTTCGCCCGAATCCATCGAGGCCCGTTTCTGCCCATGATGCCTTCCGTGCTTCCCCCGCCGATGCGCGCGCGCGGCGTGACGGCGGTCCTCGGACCCACCAACACCGGCAAGACCCACCTCGCCATCGAGCGCATGCTCGGCCACGGCGCGGGCATCATCGGCCTGCCGCTGCGTCTGCTCGCCCGCGAGGTCTACAACAAGATCGTCGACCGCGTCGGGCCGGAGAAGGTGGCGCTGGTCACGGGCGAGGAGAAGATCAAACCGGATGCGGCGCGCTACTGGGTGGCGACGGCCGAGGCCATGCCGCGCGACCTCGACGTGCCTTTCGTCGCCATCGACGAGATCCAGATCGCCGCCGACCTGGAGCGCGGCCATGTCTTCACCGACCGCATGCTCAACCGCCGCGGCTCGGCCGAGACGCTGCTGCTCGGCGCCGCGACGATGCGGCCGATCGTCGAGAAGCTGCTGCCGGGCGTCAACGTCGTGTCGCGGCCACGGCTGTCAAACCTGCTCTTCGCCGGCAGCAAGAAGCTCACCCGCCTGCCGCGCCGCAGCGCCATCGTCGCCTTCTCGGCCGAGGAGGTCTATGCCATCGCCGAACTGATCCGCCGCCAGCGCGGCGGCGCGGCTGTGGTGCTGGGCGCGCTCAGCCCGCGCACCCGCAACGCCCAGGTGGCGATGTACCAGAACGGCGACGTCGACTACATGGTGGCGACCGACGCCATCGGCATGGGCCTCAACCTCGACGTCGACCACGTCGCCTTCGCGGGCGACCGCAAGTTCGACGGCTACCAGTTCCGCCGGCTCAACCCGGCCGAGTTCGGCCAGATCGCCGGGCGCGCCGGCCGCCATGTCCGCGACGGCACCTTCGGCACCACCGGGCGCTGCGACGGCTTCGAGCCGGAACTGGTCCAGGCGATCGAGAGCCACAGCTTCGACAGCGTCAAGGTGCTGCAATGGCGCAACCCGGCCCTGGATTTCTCCTCGGTGCAGGCGCTCCAGGAGACGCTGGGGCGCCCGCCGGACGAGCCGGGCCTCACCCGGGCGCCCGATGCCGACGACATCCGCGCCCTCGCCATCGCCACCCGGGACGAGGACGTGCGCGCCATGGCGCACGGCAAGGCGGCGGTCGAGCGGCTCTGGGAGATCGCCCAGGTGCCGGACTATCGGAAAATTTCTCCGCATGCCCACGCCGATCTCGTCACGACCCTCTATGGTTTTTTGATGCGGGACGGTAAGGTCCCCGACGATTGGTTCGCGCGGCAGGTGGCCTTCTCGGACCGGACGGACGGTGATATCGACACGCTGTCGACGCGCATCGCCCATATCCGGACATGGACCTTCGCGGCGAACCGGCCTGACTGGCTGAAGGACCCTGCCCATTGGCAAGGCGTGACGCGTGCCGTCGAAGACAAGCTCTCCGACGCGCTGCATGAGCGGCTTGCCCAACGCTTTGTCGACCGTCGCACCAGCGTGCTGATGCGGCGTCTTAGAGAAAATGCCATGCTCGAGACTGAAATCACCCGGACCGGCGACGTCATCGTCGAGGGTCAGCATGTCGGGACCCTCCAGGGCTTCCAGTTCGCCCCGGACCCCAGCGCCGGCGACGGCGAGAGCGGCCGGGCGTTGCGGGCTGCCGCGGCCAAGGCGCTCGCCGGCGAGATCGAGGCCCGGTCCCAGCGCTTCTCGCAGGCGCCGGACACCGAGTTCGCGCTCGCCATCGACGGCACGATCCGCTGGGTCGGCGAGCCGGTGGCGAAGCTCGCCGGCTCCGAAAAGGCCCTGGCGCCGCGCATCCGCCTCATCGCCGACGAGCAGCTGACCGGTCCGGCGCGCGATGCCGTGCAGACGCGGCTGGAGATCTGGATCGGCAACCACATGGCGCGCCTGCTCGGGCCGCTGCTGCTGCTCGACAAGGCCGAGGACCTGCAGGGCCTGGCCAAGGGCATCGCCTTCCAGCTGGTCGAAGCGCTCGGGGTGCTCGATCGCAACCGGGTGGCGGAGGACCTCAAGCAGCTCGACCAGGACCAGCGCGCCTCGCTGCGCAAGCACGGCGTGCGCTTCGGCGCCTATCACGTCTACCTGCCGGCCCTGATGAAGCCGGCGCCGCGCACGCTGGCGGTCCAGCTCTGGGCCCTGAACCATGGCGGCCTGGAGCAGAAGGGTCTCGACGAGATCCCGCATCTGGCCGCCTCGGGCCGCACTTCGATCCCGGCCGATACCAGCATCGACAAGGGCCTCTATCGCCTGGTCGGCTACCGCGTCTGCGGCGAGAGGGCTGTGCGCGTCGACATCCTCGAGCGCCTGGCCGACATCATCCGCCCGGCCATCGCCTATCGCCCGGGCACGACGGTGGGCGAGCCGCCGGCCGGTGCCGCCGATGGCGACGGGTTCGTCGCCACGGTGCAGATGACCTCGCTGGTCGGCTGCTCGGGCGAGGATTTCGCCTCGATCCTGCGCGGCCTCGGCTATCGCATGGAGAAGCGCAACGGACCGGCGATCACCCAGGCGATCCGCCTGCCGGCGGCCACGACGCCGGCTGCGCCGGTGGAGCCCGCCCTGCCCCAGGCCAGCGCCGACGGCGAGGCACAGGCCCCCGACGCCGAGGCTCCGGCGCAGTCCGACGCCGCCCCGGCCGACGAAACGATCGCCGAAGCCGCGACGGTGACCGAGGACAGCGCGCCGGCCGAGACTGCCGTCGAGGCCGCAGCTCCTCTCGAGCCTCCCGCTGCGGAAACCGATCCCGCCGAGGAGACCGTCGACCAGCCGGCGGCCGACGAGACCGGGACGCACGAACCCGCCGTCGCAGCGGCATCTGTGGAGTCCGTCGAGTCGGCTCTCGCCGAAGATGTTCCAGCCGAGGCCGTCCAGGCGGCCGGGACCGGGCCTGCCGCCGAGGCCGAGGCAAGCGAGCCTGCGGCAGCGGCCGATGCGACGGCGACGGCCGGCGAAGCGGCGGGATCCGCCACGGCCGAACCGCCGGCCGAGGTCGAGATCGAGGTCTGGAGGCCGGCGCGCTTCGAGCGCCATCACCGCCCGCAGCATGCGCGCGGCGGCCAGGGCGACCGGCGCCAGGGTGACCGCCAGCCCGGCAATCGCCCGCAAGGCAATCGTCCCCAGGGCGATCGGCCCCAGGGCGATCGGCCCTTCGGCGAGCGTGCCGGCGGCGGGGAGCGCCAGGCCGGTGCCCGCCGCGGCCTCGGCGCCGCCCCCGACGCCGCCCAGCGGCCGGGGGATGCGCCGCGCGAGCGCCGCGACGAGGATCGTCCGCGCCGGTTCGACCGCGACCGCCAGGGTGGAGAGCGTCGCGACAATGCGCCGCCGCGCGAGGACAGGCGACCGTTCGAGGCCCGCAACGGCGGCGGCAAGCCGGATCGCGGCCGGGACGATCGCGGCCCGCGCCGTGACCGCAACGAGGCGGACCGGGCTCCGCGCAACTGGTCGACCGAGCAGCGGCCGTCCGGCCGCGACAACCGCCAGCCCGACCCCAACTCGCCCTTCGCCAAGCTGCTTGCCCTGAAGGAGCAGATGCAGAAGTCGGGCAAGGAATCCTGAGCCCGTGAGCCCGGTCGAGGCCGCATCGCGTCTGCGCCTCGACAAATGGCTCTGGCATGCGCGCGTGGTGAAGACCCGCACGCTCGCCGCCAAGCTGGTGGCGGACGGTCATGTCCGCCTCAACGGCGTCCGGACGGACGCGCCGTCCAAGCCGGTCAAGCCGGGCGACGTGCTCACCGTCGCGCTGGAACGGACCGTCAGGGTCTACCGCGTGCTCGGCCTCGGCGAACGGCGCGGCCCGGCGAGCGAGGCGCAGGCGCTCTACGAGGACCTGTCGCCGGAACCGCCGCCGCGCGACACCCACGCCGCCGTGGCCGAACGTGTGCCCGGTTCCGGCCGTCCGACCAAGCGCGAGCGGCGCGAGATCGACCGCTTCCTCGACGAAGGCGACGACGATTGAAGCGCGGGGCTGCGCGCCCTCGGTGCGTCGGCAAGAGATATGCTGCCTCGTCCCGGCTGCGGAGAAGCCTCTTCTCCCGCGGCCGCCGACAAAAAAATCCTGCCCGTCTCGCCCCGGCCGCCGATCCGGGCCACCTTGCGGAGACGACACGGCTGGCATCCATGCCGTCCGCGGAAGGGAGGAGGCGATGGCTCTCGACGGCATGCTGCACCCGTTCCCGGCGGCCCATGCGGCCCGCGACCGCATCGTCGTCGTCGGCGGCGCGGCGAACACGCTGGACATCCTGCGATTGGCGACGGTGCGCAGCGACGAGGTCGTCCTGGTCGCACCGCGGGTCGACGCCGCCATCCGCCGCTTCGTGGAGCGCTTCGCGGTCGAACTGCGCCTGCGGCCGGTTGCCGATGTCGATATTGCCGGCGCCAGCGCCGTGCTGGTGACGGTGGAGGCGGTGGAGCTGGAAGACCGCGTCGTCCGCGCCGCCCGCCGGTTCCGCGTCCCCGTGCATGTCAGCAATCGGCCCCAGCTCTCGGATTTCACCCTGATCGCCATGCTGGAGCGCCAGCCCGCCAGCTTCGCCGCGCATTTCGAGCAGGCCGCGATTGCATAATCGATAGATTATAACTATTTTCCGGCTGCAGGAGCACGCCGGACGCAATGCTGACCAACAAGGGCAAATACGGCCTCAAGGCGCTGGTTCATCTCGCCGGTCTGCCCGAGGGCGAGACCGTGCAGTCGCACGAGATCGCCGAGGCCAACAACATCCCCAAGAAATTCCTCGACGCCATTCTCGGCGAATTGCGGGTCGGCGGCATCGTCCGCAGCAAGAAGGGCAAGGGCGGCGGCTACATGCTGGCGCGCGACGCCTCCAAGATCAGTATCGGCTCGGCAATCCGCGTGCTCGACGGCCCGCTGGCGCCGATTGCCTGCGCCAGCCGAACCGCCTACCAGCCGTGCGAGGACTGCAAGGACGTCGAGGGCTGCGCGGTGCGACTGCTGATGCTGGAAGTGCGCGATGTCTCGGCGCGCATCCTCGACAACACCTCGGTGGAGGAGATGCGGCGCAATTCCGAGCAGGGCGCGCCGATCCTGATGTACCATATCTGAGCGCCGGCCCGCCGGAACCTCGGTCCCCGGAGCCCGGGCGTGTCCCCGCCAGGCATCGAGATCGGCCTCCATCCTCATTGCCGCGCGATGCCGCCGCCATTGCCGACGGGGCGCGGCCCCCGCGCCGACGGCGCCCCGCCATTTCGAACCCGAAAGGACCCACCATGGAAAAGCGTCGCATCGGCCGTTCCGATCTTCTGGTCGCGCCCCTCTGCCTCGGCGGCAACGTCTTCGGCTGGAGCGCCGACGAAACCGCCTCGTTCAAGGTGCTCGACGCCTTCGTCGACGCCGGCTTCAACTTCATCGACACGGCGGATGTCTATTCGGCCTGGGCACCGGGCAATTCCGGCGGCGAGTCGGAGACGATCATCGGCAAGTGGATGAAGGCGCGCGGCAACCGTGACCGCATCGTCCTCACCACCAAGGTCGGTTCGGAGATGGGGCCAGGCAAGAAGGGCCTGTCCCGCCCCTACATCGCCGAGGCGGTGGAGGCCTCGCTGCGGCGCCTGCAGACCGACGTGATCGACCTCTACCTCTCGCATTGGGAAGACCCGCAGACCCCGCATGAGGAGACGCTCGGCGCTTACGCCGACCTGGTCAAGGCCGGCAAGGTGCGCTTCATCGGCAACTCCAACCACAGCGCCGCGACCATGCGCGCCGCGCTGGCGGTAAGCGCCGCCCATGGCTGGCCACGCTTCGAGAACCTGCAGACCCACTACAACCTCTATGACCGGGCCGGCTACGAGGCCGAACTCGAACCGTTCTGCCGCGAGAACGGCATCGGCGTGACCAGCTATTTCTCGCTGGCCAAGGGCTTTCTCTCCGGCAAGTACAGGTCCGAGGCGGATTTCAGCAAGAGCGCCGCCCGCGGCGGCGACATGAAGGGCTATCTCAACCCGCGCGGGCTGCGCATTCTCGTCGCCCTCGACGCGGTGGCGGCCTCCCTCTCCGGGACGCCGGCCCAGGTCGCCATCGCCTGGCTGATCGCCCGGCCCGGGCTGGTCGCGCCCGTCGCCAGCGCCACCAGCCTGGAGCAGCTCGGCGACCTGCTCGCCGCCGTCCGGCTGACGCTGGACCGCGGCGCGATCGAGGCTCTCGACGCCGCCAGCGCGCCCTGACGACGGGCCGGGCTTTTCCGATGTCCCGGGCCCCCGCCACGTCGCGGGGGCTTTGGGGCGGGAAGCGGGCTCAGGCCGGAGGCGGCCGGTCGATGCTCATCCGTTCGCGGACCTTCTCGGCCATGCGCGTCCCGGCCTCCTCCTTCTCGATCTCGGAGCCGGCGTCACGGTCATAGCCGGTGCCGACCGGCCCATGCGCGTCCAGCGTGGTCTTGACCTCGTCGGCGAAGGCTTCGTCGACCCGCACCGTCAACAGCGCGCCGCCCTTGCGGACGCCGTCGGCGTAGACCGTGGCGTGCTCCTCGGTGAGCCCGGATTCCATCAGGGCGCCGATGATGCCGCCCGCGGCCGCCCCGGCGGCGGCGCCGGCGACCAGGCCGGCGGCTGTCGAGGCCAGCCAGCCTGCCGCCACCACGGGCCCCAGACCGGGAATGGCGATCACGCCGAGGCCGGCGAGCAGGCCGGCGCCGCCACCGAGCACGCCGCCGATGCCGGCACCCGCGCCGGCGCCCTCCGCCGCCTGGGAATTCTCGGCATGGGCGAGATAGTCCACGTCCGCCGTGTTGGCGACGATCGAGATGTCTTCGCGCGCGACGCCGTTCTCGAGCAGGTCCTCCAGCGCATTCTTGGCGCCGGCATACCTGCCGTAGAATCGCGTGATCGTGGTCTTCATCAGCCTGATCCTTGCCCAGTTGCCTCCAGAAATGCGACGCCCGCGGCGTCGGCGGCTTCAGCCGCGACTTGGCGAAGCAACGCCGACAGGCAAGGGATGTTCCGCCGGCCCGGCGGCCCGCCGAAAAGCAGATCGCCGGGCGGAGGCTCCGCCCGGCGATCAGGAAGGCCTGGGAGGACGGAGGACTAGTTGCCGCCGCCCACGCAGGTGTCGGCCGTCTTCGGCGTGCAGACATCGAGGCCGGTGTAGGTCGGGTCCTTCGGCGGAGCCTTGCCTTCCTTGATGTCCTTGAGGAAGTACATCGCCTTGTAGCCCATCTCGAACGGCCGCTGGCCGACCTGCCCGGCCGACAGACCCTTCTTCATCAGCTCGATCTGCACCGGCAGCGTGTCGGCGACGACCAGGGCGAGCTTGCCCGAGGCGATGGCGTCCTTGTACTTGGAGGCGACCTTCTCATAGGCGTCCGGCACGAATTGCGGGAAGCCGCCGGTCGGCACGAAGGCGTCGAGATCGGCATATTTGCCGAGGATGTCCTCCATCTGCTGCACCGCCTTGGGGAAGTCGTCGTCGGTGTAGAGCGGGCAGCCGTCGACCTCGGTCCAGCCGTTCTGGCCGGTCAGCCGCTCGCCGGGCGGCTGGGCGCTCTCCTTGCCGGCGAGCGTGTCGCGAATGCCCTGCATGCGCTCATTGTGGTTGGCCGCCGCAGCGCCGCCCGACTGGATGCAGATCTTGCCGCCCTTGGGCTTGATCTGCTGCACCAGCTTGGCGAGGTTGACGCCGATCTCGTAATTGTGCGTGCCGACATAGGCGAGGCGCTCGCCCTTGTTGTCGGGCAGGAGGTCGCTGTCCCAGGTCAGAACCGGGATCTTGGCCCCGGCCGCCCCCTGAAGGGCCGCCGCCATCGCCGCGGCGTTGGCCGGCGACACCGCGATGCCGTCGACGCCCTTGGTGATCAGATCCTGCACGATCTGCGCCTGCTCGTCGCCGCCGCCATGCTCGCCCGGGCCGATATAGAGACACTCGACCGCGCCCTTCAGCTCGCCCTCGGCCTTCTTGCAGCCGGCCAGCGCCTGGTCGAAGAAGGGGTTGTTGGTGTTCTTGGGAACCAGCGCGAAGGTGTACTTGTCGGCAGCCTGGGCGCCGGCGCTTCCCGCCGCCAGGCCCGCGGCGACGAGCGCTGTGGTCAGCATGTACTTGATCATGGTCTCCTCCGGTTGTTGTTGTCGTTTCCGTAGGTCGGACGCGGTGCCCCGCGTCCGGTTTCGCGGCATGCCGGTTCACCCGGTCATTCGCGTGCCTTGCCGCGGATCCGCTCGAGCAGGACCGCGAGAACGAGGAAGCCGCCGACGAAGACGCCCTGCCAGTTGGAATCGACGCCCGCCATCAGGAGCGCATTGCGGATGACCTCCAGCAGCGCAGCGCCGATGAAGGCGCCGAAGGCGCCGCCCTCGCCGCCCATCAGGTTGGCGCCGCCGATCACGGTCGAGGCGATGGCGCGCAGCTCATAGCCGGTGCCGAGGGCGTTGATCGCCGAGCCGGCCCAGCCGACGCTGAGGATCGCCGCCACCGCGGCCGACAGGCCCGAGAGGATATAGGCCTGCAGCTTGACGCGCTTGACCGGCACGCCGGTGAGGTTGGCGGCCTGCTCGTTGCCACCGACCGCCAGGAGGTGGCGCCCCCAGGTGGACATGCGCAGCGCGACGGCGAAGGCGACGGTGAGGATGACCAGAACCCAGACCGGGTTGGCGAGGCCGAGTATCGAGCCGGCGCCGATGCTCTTGAAGGCCGGTCCGCCGGGGCCGAAATTGTAGATCATGCGGTTGCCGGAGAGAACCACGGCGACCGAACGCGCCGCCGACAGCATGCCGAGCGTCACCACGAAGGAGGACAGCCCGACATAGGCGACCAGCACGCCGTTGACGGCGCCGGCGATGCCCCCGGCGGCGAGCCCGGCAATGATCGCCACCCACCAGGGATATTGCGCCTCCAGGGCAAGGCCGCAGGCGACCGCCGTCAGTCCCATGATCGAGCCGACCGACAGGTCGATGCCGCCGGTGATGATCACGGCGGTCAGGCCGAGGGCCATGATGCCGATGAAGGCGAAGTTGCGGGTGATGTTGTAGAAATTATCCTCGGTGGCGAAGCGCGGCTCGCGGACCGACATGATCGCGCAGATCACGATCAGCGCGATGGTGACCCAGAAGGCCTGGCTGGAGATCAGCGTCTGCCAGAGCGTCTTCTCCTTGATGCCGAGCACGGACTCGATCGAGACGTTCGCCCGGCTCGGCGGCGGCGTGTTGGCTGCATCGCTCATCGGCGCCTCACGCGGCATGGATGGCGCCGGTGATCAGACCGGTCACCTCTTCGGGGGAACTTTCGGCGATACGCTTGTCGGCGACCTTGCGGCCGCGCCGCATGACGATGACGCGGTCGCACACCTCGAACACGTCGGGCATGCGGTGGCTGATCAGCACCACGGTGATGCCGGCGTCGCGCAGGCGGCGGATCAGCCCGAGCACCTCGGCGACCTGGCGCACGCTGATGGCGGCGGTCGGCTCGTCCATCAGCACGATCTTGGCCTCGGAGAGGCGCGTGCGGGCAATCGCCACGGCCTGGCGCTGGCCGCCGGACATCAGGCGGACGAGATCGCGCGGGCGCGTCTCCGACTTCAGCTCGGAGAAGAGCTCGCCGGCCCGCTTGACCATGCTGGCATGGTCGAGCCAACGGATCGGGCCGACCGATTTCTTCATCTCCCGGCCGAGGAAGACGTTGGCCGCGGCCGTCAGGTTGTTGCAGAGCGCCAGGTCCTGGTAGACGACCTCGATGCCCTTGGCCCGGGCCTCGACCGGCTTGTGGAAGTGCACGACCTCGCCGTCGAGCACGATCTCGCCGCTGGTGGGCGGGAAATTGCCGGCGATCAGCTTGACCAGCGTCGACTTGCCGGCGCCGTTGTCGCCCATCAGGCCGACGATCTCGCCTCGGTCGATCTGGAACTCGACGTCGGTCAGGGCCTTGATCGCACCAAAGCTCTTGGAGACCTTGCGCAGGTCCAGCAAAGCCATGAACCGTCCTCCCCTGCGCCCCTTGCGCCGGATCGAGCCGGTCGAGGAACACGTTTCTTGGCGGGCGATTATGGCCAGGAGATCGGCCGGCGCAACGGCTTTTTGTCAGACCAAAGTGGTTTTTTCGGCGCCGGCCGGGGCTCTTCCGGACAATTTTCGCGGAGGGGTCAAGCCAGCGGCGGAGGCTGGGGGCCGCTCTCGGCACAACCCCGCACCTGCTGGTCGAAATCGATGATCGAGCCGGTCATCAGGCCGGATTCGTCCGAGGCGAGATAGGCGACGGCCCGCGCCACCTCCTCCGGCTGCAGCATGCGCCCGGTCGGCAGGCCGGCATAGGCCGCCTCGCGCCAGTCGTCGCCCGCGCCGTGATAGGTCTTCATGATGCGGTCCTCGCCGGGCGTGTCCATCCAGCCGATGGTCAGGCCGTTGACCCGGATCTTGTGGCGCAGCAGCGAGAAGGCGACGTTCTTGGTCAGGGTGATCAACGCTCCCTTCGAGGCGCAATAGGCGGTGATGAAGGTCTGGCCGCCATGGCCGGACATGGAGATGATGTTGACGATCGAGCCCGGCGTGCCGTTGCGGCGCATCACCTTGGCGGCGTCCTGCATCAGGAAGAACGGCGCACGCACGTTCACCGCGAACATCTGGTCGAACAGCTCGGGGCTGGTGTCGAAGATGGTGCCGCGATCGGTGATGGCGGCGGCGTTGACCAGCACGTCGATGCGTCCGAACGCCTTGTCGGCCTCGGCGATCACCCTGCGGCTGTCCTCGACCGTGCCGAGATCGGCCTGGACATAGACGGCCCTCACGCCCTTGGCCTCCAGCGCGGCCTTCACCCGCTCGCCATTGCCTGCGTTGCGCCCGCAGATCACCAATCCGGCCGCGCCGCGGTCGGCCAGGAGATGCGCCGTGGTCTCGCCCAGCCCCTGCGTGCCGCCGGTGACGACGGCGACCTTTCCGGCTAGCGACAATTTGTCGAATGTGGTCATGATGGCTCCCTCGGGATGCGGCTCTCTGGCGGCGGCACCGACAATCGGGACCGGCGCTCGGCAGTGTCAAGCGCTGCGCGCGTCCCTCCGGATCCCATCGCCCATGCCCCAGTTCTCCGTCGTCATTCCGACCCGCAACCGGCGTGCGCTGCTGGCCCGGGCGATCGCATCCGTGCGCCGGCAAAGCCTGCGCGACATCGAGCTCGTGGTGGTCGACGATGGCGACGGCGACGGACTGGAGGAGGCTCGCAGCATCGACTTCTGCCCGGTCGTGCTGCTGGCGACCGGTGGTGCCGGCCAGGTGCCGGCGCGCAACATGGGAGTCGGCGCGGCCCGCGGGGACAGGATCGCCTTCCTCGACGATGACGACTGGTGGGAGGATCCGGCCCATCTCGCCGGCCTGCTCGCCGCCTTCAAGGACGAGGGGCTGGCCTATGCCTCGGGCAGTATCGTCAGGGAGAGGCCGGACGGGCCGGACGAGGTGCTGCCCTTCCTGGCGCACGCCGACGCCGCGAGCCTGCGCCGCGACAACACGCTGCTGATCCCCGGCGTCGCCTATGACCGCGCCCTGCACGACCGTCTCGGGCCGTTCGACGAGCGCCTGCCGCATTACTGGGACTGGGACTGGTATCTGCGCCTCGCCGCGGCCGGCTTGGGCTTCTTCCCCTCCGGGGGCGAGGGCGTCCGTGTCTCGGCCCACGGCGACAGCGTGTCGGCGGCGGCCAACGCCGCATCGCGCCGGGCCGACCTCGACCGGCTCTGCGCCAAGCACGGCCTCGCCGGCATCGTGCTCAAGAACCACGAAAGCATCGCCCGCGACCAGGGAAGCGGGGCAACGGCCTGAAAGGCCGCAGCATGGAGCAGGCACGGCCTCGACCCCGCCGCCAGGCGCGGTGCGCCCCCCGGCTGCGATCACGCCTGTCCACACCCCGTAATGCTCCGGGGTGGCGGCGGCGGCCCTGTCTGACTAAAAGGGCGAGACGTTTGGAACACGGGGGTAGCATGATCACGGATTCCAACGCCGGCGTCGCCGTCGTCACCGGCGCCAGCCGCAGACAGGGGCTGGGCGTCGAGGTGGCGCGGCAGCTGGCCGTCAAGGGCTTCGTCGTCCTGCTCACGGCCCGCGACCCGGGCGCGGCCGACGTCAACGCGGCGGCGCTGCGGGCCGAAGGGCTCGACGTGCGCGGCCATGCCCTCGACGTCACCAGCGAGGCCAGCGCCTCGGAGCTGGTCGCGACCCTGCACCATCATTTCGGCCGCCTCGACGTGCTGGTCAACAATGCGGCGGGCGTGTTCGATCCGCAGGCCCCGACATTGACCGCCGATTTCGACGATGTGCGGCAGGCGCTGGAGATCAACCTTTTCGGCCCCTGGCGGATGATCCGCGTCATGGAGCCGCTGCTGCGCAACAGTCCCAGGCCGCGCGTCGTCAACATTTCCAGCGAGGCGGCCTCGTTCGCCGCCGCCCACGGCATGCCGCGGCGCGGCCCCCTGCTCGGCGGCTATGCCGTGTCGAAGGCGGCCCAGAATGCCATGACGGTGAAGATGGCGGCCGTGTTCGCCGGCGGGCCGGCGCTGGTCAATGCGGTCTGCCCCGGCTGGATCGCCACCACCGCCGGCGCCGCCGAGCAGGGCGCGAGACCGGTGGCCGAGGGCGCCGCCGGCGTGGTCTGGGCGGCGACGCTGCCCGAAGGCGGACCATCCGGGAAGTTCTTCAGGGACGGGCAGGAGTTGCCCTGGTAGGGCCGGCCGCGCAACCGGGGGACGCGTGGAGAGGGGGTCTCACGGGTCGAGCTTGCGCAAGGCCTGCTTGACGCCGGCGATCTCCCGGGACAACCCCTCGACGCGTTCGCGCATGGCCGCCGCCAGGCGATGGGCCACCTGCGGATATTCCTCCAGCGTGCGCCGGAACATCGGCCGGGAGATGCGCAGCACCGTGCTGGGCTCGCGGGCGATCGCCGTGGCCGGGCGCTTGGTCTCGGAGATCAGGGCCATCTCGCCGATCAGGGAGGCCGGGCCGACGATGGTCTCGGCGCCGCGGCCCTCCTCCCCGACCATGGCGATCGCGCCGTCCGCGACGACATAGCCGGCATCCGAGGTCTCGCCCTTGCGGAACAGCACGTCGCCGGCACGCAACTGCCGGGTCTCGGCGGCGAAGGCGAGCAGACGCAACGCCTCGCGGCCCATGCCGCCGAGGACCGGCACCCTGGAGAACAGCGCGATGTCGTCGTCGAGAGCCATCAGGAACCGCGGCCGGCCGCGCCGGCCGTCTCAAGCCTGTCTTCCGTTTTCAGATTCCCTCTCATGCCCCCATCCCCGCTCGACGACAGATCCCTACGGCACGAGCTTGTAGCCCCCGCCCTCGGTGACGAGGAGCGCGGCGTTGGAGGGATCCTTCTCGATCTTCTGGCGCAGGCGATAGATGTGGGTCTCCAGCGTATGCGTGGTCACGCCGGAATTGTACCCCCACACCTCCTGCAGCAATGTCTCGCGCGGCACCGCCTTCTGGCCGGAACGATAGAGATAGCGCAGGATCGAGGTCTCCTTTTCCGTCAGCCTGACCTTCGAGCCCTTCTCCGCCAGCAGGAGCTTGGATGCCGGCTTGAAGGTGAAGGAGCCGATGGTGAAGATGGCGTCCTCGCTGGTCTCGTGCTGGCGCAGATGCGCCCGCACCCGCGCCAGCAGGACGGCGAAGCGGAAGGGCTTGGTCACATAGTCGTTGGCGCCGGCCTCCAGCGCCAGGATGGTGTCGGAATCCGAATCATGGCCGGTCAGCATGATCACCGGCGCCTTGAAGCCGTTCTTGCGCATCAGCTTCACGGCTTCGCGCCCGTCCATGTCCGGCAGGCCGACATCCATGATCACCAGGTCGAGATGGTCGGTCTTGGCGGCCTGCACCGCCCTGGTCGCCGAGTCGGCCTGGGCGATCTCGAATTCGTCGTAGAGTGCCAGCTGCTCGGCGAGCGCGAGGCGCAACTCGCCCTCGTCGTCGACGATCAGGATCTTACGGCTGCCGGACATCGCGGGACTCATCCATGCTTTACGGCGTGTTGACATGCATCATGCAAGGAATCCAAGTGATTTGTGAAATGGCGTGAACGCGCTGTCGACAGGGATATGCAGGACATGAAGCGTCGCGTGGCGAGGATCCGGGTGCATGCCAGCCCGATCAGCCGCACCCGCGGCGTGCTGGTGGTCGGCGGCGTCGCCTACCCTTGCGTGCTCGGGCGCAGCGGCGTCGTCGTCGACAAGCGTGAGGGCGACGGCGGCACGCCGCGGGCCCGCCTCGCCCTGCGCGGCCAGATCCAGCGTCCCGACAAGGGCGCGCGGGTGCCGAGCCTGCTGCCGTTCCACGCCACCCGCCGCGACGACGCCTGGTGCGACGACGTGGCCGACCGCCGCTACAACCGCCCGATCCGCGACGCGTCCGGCACGGCCGAGGAGAGCCTGTGGCGGCAGGACCGCCTCTACGACCTGATCGTGCCGCTGGGCTGGAACGACGGGCCGGTGCGCAAGGGCCGCGGCAGCGCGATCTTCTGGCATGTCTGCCGGGAAGCGCGGACGCCGACGGCCGGCTGCGTGGCGGTCGAGCCCGCCGTGTTCCGCAAGGTGCTGCCGCGCCTGTCGCGCCGCGCGGTGATGACGATCGGTTGACGCGCCCCTATCCCTGGACGCCGTCCCGGACGCTCTGGAGGATGCGCCAGGCCTCCTCGGCCCGCTCCTGCGGCACGAACAGATGATCGTGGTAGAAGGCGGCGACCGGGTTGACGCCCATGCCCGCCCGCGCCAGGGCGGCCGTGATCGCCGCCAGGAAGCCGACGGCGTCGAGCGAGGAGTGGATGTCGAGCGTGATCATCCGGCAGGGGAAGATGCCGGCGATGCCCGCCGCCGCCGCGGCCTCCCGCTCCAGGATCAGGGTCGTGCCTTCCCGTTCCCGGAAGGTCATGATCGGATCGAGGCCGGGCGGGACAGGCGTGCCCGGCGCCAGCGTGGCGAAGACGTAGATCGGCGCCTGCAGCACCGGCCGCATCGAGCGCAGCAGCGCCTCCAGGTTGCGCTCGCCGCTCATCGATGACCGAAAATGGCGCTGCCGACGCGCACATGAGTGGCGCCGAGCTCGATGGCCGTCTCGAAGTCCGCGGACATGCCCATCGACAGCATCGACAGGCCGTTGCGGGCCGCGATCTTGGCGAGCAGGGCGAAATGCGGGCCGGGCGCCTGGTCGGCCGGCGGGATGCACATCAGCCCGTCGACGGCGAGGCCGTGGTCGCTGCGGCAGGCGGCGATGAAGGCGTCGGCCTCATCTGGCACGACGCCGGCCTTCTGCGGCTCCTCGCCGGTGTTGACCTGGACGAGCAGGCGCGGAGCCCGTCCCTGGCGGGCGATCTCCTTGGCCAGCGCCGCGGCGACCGAGGGGCGGTCGACGCTGTGGATGGCGTCGAACAGGGCCACCGCCTCCCTGGCCTTGTTGGACTGCAGCGGTCCGATCAGGTGCAGCTCGATATCCGGCCAGCGCTCGCGCAGCGCCGGCCATTTGCCCTGCGCCTCCTGGACGCGATTCTCGCCGAAGACGCGCTGGCCCGCGGCGAGCACGGGCTCGATCGCGGCGGCGTCGAAGGTCTTGGACACGGCGACGAGCGCCACCGAGCCGGCCGGGCGGCCGGCATCGGCTTCGGCCCTGGCGACGGCGGCACGGATCTCGGCAAGGCGGGCGGGGGCATCGGACATGGCGGCAACTCGGGATTTCATCTGGAATGTCCGGGCCCGCCGGGCGGGCCGGGACATTCCGCATGGTCTGCTTCGCCGATTGATAGTCGCCGGCGGCGGCCCTGGCTATGCCCCCGCGACAACCTGCTTCAGGCACCCGCTTTCACTCCGGAAGCGAAAACAGCTTGGTTTCGCCGCGAACTCGCCCTATCCGATGTTCACCCATCGTGGACGACGCCCGGAGTCGATCGGCCAGCGACGTCCCTCGTGTGTTTCGGGCCTCTCGGCCCGCGCAGTCCTTCGAGCCGGATATCATGACCACCGAACGCTACAACGCCCGCGAAACCGAGCCCAAATGGCAGAAGACCTGGGCGGACAAGGCGATCTTCGAGACCCGGAACGAGGATCCGCGGCCGCGCTACTACGTGCTGGAGATGTTCCCCTACCCGTCGGGGCGCATCCATATGGGCCATGTCCGCAACTACACCATGGGCGACGTGGTGGCGCGCTACAAGCGCGCCAAGGGCTTCAACGTGCTGCATCCGATGGGCTGGGACGCCTTCGGCATGCCGGCCGAGAACGCGGCGATGCAGAACAAGTCGCATCCGGCGACCTGGACCTACGCCAACATCGCCACCATGAAGGCGCAGCTCAAGTCCATGGGCCTGTCGCTCGACTGGAGCCGCGAGGTGGCGACCTGCGACCCCGCCTATTACCGCCACCAGCAGGCGATGTTCCTCGACTTCCTGGCCTCCGGCCTGGTCGAGCGCAAGGTCTCCAAGGTCAACTGGGACCCGGAGGACCAGACCGTGCTCGCCAACGAGCAGGTGATCGACGGCCGCGGCTGGCGCTCGGGCGCGCTGGTGGAGCAGCGCGAGCTGACGCAGTGGTTCCTGAAGATCACCGACTACTCGGAGGATCTGCTGACGGCGCTCGACACGCTCGACCGCTGGCCGGAAAAGGTCCGGCTGATGCAGAAGAACTGGATCGGCCGTTCCGAGGGCCTGCAGATCCGCTTCGCGATCGAGGAGGGCACCGCGCCGGCCGGCGAGAGCGAGCTGCTGATCTACACCACACGGCCGGACACGCTGTTCGGCGCCAAGTTCATGGCGATCGCGCCCGACCATCCGCTGGCGCGGTCCGCCGCGGCCGGGGATCCGGCGCTGGCCGCGTTCATCGCCGAGTGCAAGCGCAGCGGCACCGCGCTGGAGGCGATCGAGACCGCCGAGAAGCTGGGCTACGACACCGGCATCCGCGCCAGGCATCCCTTCGACGCCCATTGGACGCTGCCGGTCTACGTCGCCAACTTCATCCTGATGGACTACGGCACCGGCGCCATCTTCGGCTGCCCGGCCCATGACCAGCGCGACCTCGAATTCGTCGACAAGTACGGGCTCGGCGTCGTGCCGGTGGTCTGCCCGGAGGGCGCCGATCCCGAGACCTTCATGATCGACGACGTCGCCTATGACGGCGAGGGGCGAATGATCAATTCCCGCTTCCTCGACGGGCTGACCATCGCCGAGGCGAAGGAGGAAGTGGCGCGGCGCCTGGAGAGCCAGGAGCGCGGCGGCCGGCCGGTGGGCGAGCGCAAGGTCAATTTCCGCCTGCGCGACTGGGGCATCTCGCGCCAGCGCTACTGGGGTTGCCCGATCCCGGTGATCCACTGCGAGGCCTGCGGCATCGTGCCCGTGCCGAAGAAGGACCTGCCGGTGAAGCTGCCGGACGACGTGACCTTCGACAAGCCGGGCAATCCGCTCGACCGGCATCCGACCTGGCGCCATGTCTCTTGCCCGCAATGCGGCAACGCGGCGCGGCGCGAGACCGACACGATGGACACCTTCGTCGACTCGTCCTGGTACTTCGCCCGCTTCACCGATCCGTGGAACCGGACGGAGCCGACGACGCGTTCCGAGGCCGACCGCTGGCTGCCGGTGGACCAGTATATCGGCGGCATCGAGCACGCGATCCTGCACCTGCTCTACAGCCGCTTCTTCGTGCGGGCGATGCGCAAGACCGGTCATCTCGGCCTGGACGAGCCGTTCAAGGGCCTGTTCACCCAGGGCATGGTGGTGCACGAGACCTATCGCGGCGCCGACGGGACCTATGTGCTGCCCTCCGAGGTGCGCATCGGCGGCGAGGGCGAGCAGCGCTTTGCCGTCAGCATCACCACGGGCGAGCCGATCGAGATCGGCCCGATCGAGAAGATGTCGAAGTCGAAGCGCAACGTCGTCGACCCCGACGACATCATCGCCGACTACGGCGCCGACACCGCGCGCTGGTTCATGCTGTCGGACTCGCCGCCCGAGCGCGACGTGATCTGGACCGAGGACGGCGTGCAGGGTGCCGGACGCTTCGTGCAGCGCGTCTGGCGGCTGGTCAACGACGTCGCCGCCAGGACGGCGCCCTCGACGGCGCCGACGAGCTACGGCCCCGAGGCGCAGGCCGTGCGCAAGGCGGCGCACCGGGCCCTGGCGGCCGTGGAGGCCGATATCGAGCGGCTCGGCTTCAACCGTTGCGTGGCCCATGTCTACACGCTGGCGAACGCGCTCGGCGCGGCGGCCGCCGACAGCGCCAAGCCGGCCGAGGGCATGCCCGCGGCACTGCGCGAGGCGGCGACCGTCCTGGTGCAGCTGATCGCGCCGATGATGCCGCATCTGGCCGAGGAGTGCTGGAGCGTGCTGGGCGGCGAGGGCCTGGTGGCGGAAGCCGCCTGGCCGGTTGCCGACCCCGCCCTGCTGCAGGACGACACGGTCACGCTGCCGGTGCAGGTCAACGGGCGCAAGCGCGCGGACTTGACGGTGCCCAAGGCTGCGACGCAAAACGAGATCGAGGCGGCAACCCTGGCGCTCGAAGCCGTGCAGCGCGCGCTCGAAGGCAAGCCGGTCAAGAAGCTCATCGTCGTGCCGGGAAGGATCGTGAATGTCGTCGCCTGACCGTTCTTCGCGCCGCGCCGCCCTGCTTGCCCTGGCGGCGCTGCCGGCGCTGTCCCTCACCGGCTGCTTCCGGCCGATGTATGCGACGCCCGCCACCGGCGGCCCGGGCCTGGCCGACAAGCTCGCGGCCATCGAGGTGGCGCCGATCCCGGTCGGGGTCCGGGATGCGCGCGTGGCCCAGCAGGTGCGCAACAACCTGCAATTCGCCTTCACCGGCGGCGGGGCGGCCCCGCCGCCGCAATATGTGCTCCACCTCCATGTCAGGTCGACGCTGACCGACTACATCGTCGATGCACAGACGCAGATCCGCCAGGTCGACCAGGTGATCGTGTCCGGCGAGTTCTCGCTGACACCGGTCGGATCGGAGACGCCGGTGCTGTCCGGCAAGAACTTTGCACGCAAGTCCTTCGATCGCGGCCAGCAGCAATTCGCCGCCGTCAGAGCCGGCCGCGATGCCGAGAACGGCGCGGCCGAGGTACTGGCGGACGCGATCAAGACGCGCGTCGCCGCTTTCCTGACCCGATGAGTCGCCGCCGGACGAGTGACAGAGCCGCCGCGGTTCCGGAAGAGCGCGGGCAGGCCTTCTCCGCGCTCGATCCTGCCCCTTTCGGAGCGCCCCTGTCATGACGGCGATCCCGGCGCGCTCCGCCGACGCCTTCGTGCGCAAGCCGGATGCCCATTACGCCGTCGTGCTGATCTACGGGCCCGACACCGGGCTGGTGAACGAGCGGGCCAAGGCGGTGGTGACGGCCTCGATCGACGACGCCTCCGACCCCTTCCAGATGATCAAGCTCGACGGCGACGACATCGCCGCCGATCCGGCCCGCCTCGCCGACGAAGCCTACACCATCCCCCTGTTCGGCGGCCGGCGGGCGATCTGGGTCAGGGCCGGCGGACGCAATCTCGCGCCGGCGGTCGAGCCGCTGCTGGCCAGTCCGCCGTCCGACTGCCGGGTGGTGATCGAGGGCGGCGACTGGAAGAAATCAGCCCCTCTCGTCGGCCTGGTGGAACGATCGAGGACCGGCGCGGTGCTGGCCTGCTACGGCGACGAGGCGGCGACGGTCGGCCAGATCGTCGCCGACGAGATCGCGGCGGCGGGCCTCGCCATTGCGCCGGAAGCCCGCGAGGCCCTGCTCGGCCTGCTCGGCGGCGACCGGCTCGCCTCGCGCTCGGAAGTGCGCAAGCTGACGCTCTATGCCCACGGCGCCGGGAGGATCGAGCTTTCTGACGTCGAGGCGGTGGTGGGCGATGCCAGCCTGCTCGCCACCGACACGATCATCGACGCCGCCTTCTCCGGCCGCACCGACACGCTCGACCCGGCCCTGGCCAAGGCCTGGAGCGAGGGCGTAAACCCGTCGGTGCTGGTCGGCGCGGCACTGCGCCATGCCCTGATGCTGCACCGCCTGCGTGCCGAAGCGGACAAGGGCCGCCCGGCCGCAAGCGTGGTGGAGGCGGCCGGTGGACAGGTGCATTTCCGGCGCAAGGCGGCGGTGGCGGCGCAACTGGCGGCGCTCACGGCCGAGCGGCTCGACCGCATCGTCGCCGACCTCGCCGACGGCGTGCTGGAAGCCCGGCGCAACGCCACGCTCGCCGAGGTGATCGCCTCGCGCGCCCTGATGCGCGTCGCGCTCGGCGCTCGGGTGAGGCGGCGCTGAGACGAGCCCAGGCTGCACTCGCCGGAGTCGGCTCGAGGGGCTCGGGAAGCGGAGACGGGTTCCACCCAGCCCAAGCCGATATATTTCCGTTGCGGCATATATAGATATACTTTAGCGTTACGCTCCCATGGTTCGATTCCGATCGCTGCCCTGAAAATATAAGACATTGATTCAATTAAGATTCCGGACAGACAGCCCAGCGCGAATTCGTCAGGTTCGGAATACTCCCGTATGTGGGTAATCCAGATCGTTTCTTTTCGATGGGAGCACGTAACCCCATGGTGGATATTCCCGACAACACGACCACGACCGCCATCTTCCAGGGCGACGTCCAGGTGGTCGCCTCCTGTTCGGGGACCTTCGAAACGGCCGGAGACAGCGACTGGATCAGGCTCGACCTGGTCGCCGGCACCACCTATCGCTTCTTCGCCCGTGACGCGCTGGCCGGCGGCGCAAGCGGCGACGCCTATCTCCGCCTGTTCGACGCAGCGGGCGTGGAACTCGCTCACGACGACAACAGCGGCAGCGGACAGAATGCCTTCATCAGCTTCACCGCCACGACGAGCGGCACCTATTTCGTCGGCGTCAACGACGTCGGAAACGCCATCGCCCAGTACACCATCGATGTCGTCAGCAGCAATTACCAAGGCTCCGTGATCATCAACGGAGAGACGATCGACACCGGCTCCGGGGGAGAACGCTTCACGTCCGGCAGCCCGGGCGACGATGTCATCATGTACCGCGACTTCGAGTTCTTCGAGGCGGTCGAGAATACGATCTTCGGCGGGGCCGGCGACGACAGGATCGTTACGGGCACGAATTTGATCGATCCCAAGGGCGAAGAAAGGGACGGTACGAGCACCGTATACGGCGGGGCCGGCGCGGACCATATCAGCGGCGGCTCCAACGTCGACGTCCTCCACGGGGACGATGGGGACGACAGCATCGCCGGCGGGAGCGGCGACGATACGCTCTGGGGCGGTGCGGGCAATGATATCCTCTACGGCGAGTTCGGCAAAGACACGCTGGACGGCGGCGACGGCAACGACATGCTGGACGGCGGCGTCGGCAGCGACACGCTGAACGGTGGTGCCGGCGACGACGTGTTGTCGAACGGCGGCTACGGGACGGACACCATCAACGGCGGCAGCGGCGACGACATCGTCCGTCTGCGCGGGACGGCGCTCAAAGGCACTATCGACGGTGGGACCGGCGTCGATACGCTGGATCTGCGCCTGGTCCTCCTCGGCGCCGCCGTCGACCTCACCGCCGGCACCTGGGGCGCCAACCCGGCCTCCGGCGGTCCCTACGCTATCGCCGGCATCGAGAACGTCATCGGTACGCGGTACGCCGACATCATCGTCGGCAGCGCGGCCGCGAACGTCATCGACGGCCATGGCGGCGACGACACCATTCAGGGCGGCGCCGGCGCCGACAAGATGATCGGCGGCGACGGCGACGACACCTATTACGTCGACAACGCCAGGGACGTGGTCGACGAGACCGGCACGACCGGCCTCGACAAGGTCTATGCGTCGGTCAGCTTCAGCCTGTCCGATCCCTACCACTGCAAGGGCAAGGTCGAGACCCTGGTCCTGGCCAACGTCCACGACATCGACGGCACCGGCAACGCCCTCGCCAACCGGATCTTCGGCAATGCCGGCGCCAACACGCTGAAGGGCCTTGCCGGCAACGACAGCCTCGACGGCCGCGGCGGCAACGACGTCCTGGTCGGCGGGGCCGGCGCCGACAGGCTGACCGGAGGCCTCGGGGCCGACCGCTTCGTCTTCACCGCGCCATCGGAGAGCTCCGCGGCCGCTTTTGGCCGGGACATCATCCAGGACTTCAACGCCGCGGAGGGCGACCGGATCGACCTGAAGGAGATCGACGCCAACAGCGTCGCCTCCGGCAACCAGGCCTTCAAGTTCCTCGGCAGCGCCGCCTTCACCCATCACGCCGGCGAGCTGCGCTACCAGGCTGTGAACGGGAACGCCTATGTCTATGGCGACGTCAACGGCGACGGCAAGGCAGACTTCTCGATCCAGGTCAACCACCCGGCCTCGCTGCAGGCGAGCGACTTCATCCTGTAGTCCCGACGCCGTGACACAGGCGCGGAGACGAGGCCGGACCATGCCCCATAGGCGCTGAGATACGTAATCGTCGGAGAAATGGGCTCGCCCGTTCAATCGCGTCGTGGCCGGACTTGATCCGGCCATCGCGACCAGATCGCATGCGATCTCGTCAGGGAACACGGCGATTGGAAGGCTGCTGTCACCCGATCTGTGCCGCTGACGCGCGCCAGGAGCGACATGGCCCGCTCCTGTCTTGCGAACCCTATGGGACGACGCCCGGGCCTTCCTATGCATCGCGTGTCACGTCGCGGCTTCGGCGCCGAACCGGACAAGCCGGCGCCGCCCGCTCAACCCAGGCTGCGCTTGCGCAGGGCGTGGGCCTTTTCGCGGAACCTGGCGCGGATTTCCGTTTCGTCCACGCCGGCGACCCGACGCTTCTCCATCAGGATGCGGCCGCCGACGATGCTGTCGCGCACGTCGTCGGCGCGGCTGGAATAGACCAGCGCCGCAGCCGGATCGTAGACCGGCAGGGTATGGGCCTTGTCCATGTCGACGACGATGACGTCCGCCGCCATGCCCGGCACCAACTGGCCGGTCTCGGCCCGGTTCATGGCCTTGGCGCCTTCGGCGGTCGCCATCTCCAGGATTTCCGCCGTCTTCAGGAACTCGGTATCGTCGGTCTTGTCCTTGTGGATCATGCCGGCGAACTTCATCTCCTGGAACATGTCGAGCGTGTTGTGGCTGGCCGGGCCGTCGGTCGCCAAGCCGACGGTGACGCCGTGCTCGCGCACGCATTTTAGCCGCAGCGTCCCCGATGCGAGCTTGGCGTTGCAGCAGGGGCAATGGGCGATCTTGGTGCCGCGCTCGCCGAGGATGCGGGCATCCTCGTCGTCGAGCTGGGTGCAGTGCGCGGCGGTGATGTCGGGCTTGAGGAAGCCGAGCGAGTCCAGCCAGCGCACCGGCGAGGTGCCGTAAGTCTCCGCCACATAGGCGATCTCCTGCGGCCCCTCCGACAGATGGGTGTGGATCGGCACCCTGTGCGCATCGGCGACCTCGCGCACCAGCCGGAACATCTCGGCGCCGCAGGAATAGGGAGCGTGCGGCGACAGCCCGACCTGCAGCAAGCCGTCGCGCGTGTCGTGGTGTCGGGCGACGAGGTCGCCGAAGCCGTGCAGCGTCTTCCAGGACCAGTCGGTGATCGAGACGTAGACGCCGCGGTCGGCGAAGCCGTAGCCGAGAGTGGCGCGCAGCGGCACCTGCTTCAGCGCCTCGATCTGCGGCTCGACCGCATAGGCGTCGAAATGCTCGTTGAAGGAGGTCACGCCGGACTTCACCATCTCGACCAGGCCGTTCAGGCTGGCCCAGTAGAGCGTCTCCGGGTCGAAATTGCGCTTGAGCTGCCACATCGTCGCCAGCCACTCGAACAGACGCACGTCCTCCAGGAGGCCGCGCAGCAGCATGTTCGAGGCGATATGGGTGTGGCTGTCGCAGAAGCCGGGCATGACGACGCAGTTGGCCGCGTCGATGACCTTCGCCGCGCCGGCGATGTCCACCTGCCCGGCCGGCCCGACGGCCTCGATCCTGTTTCCGACGATGGTCACCGTGCCGCGCTCGATCGCCTTGGCGCCGCCCATGGGCAGCACCGTGCCGTTGACGATGGCGATATCGATGCTCATGTGTCTCTCCCCTCTGTGTGCTCGGGATCGGCGGCCGATCAGCGGACGTCGCGGAAATAGGGCTGGCCGAGCGCGGCCGGCGCGGCGGTGGCCCGGCGCATGCGATGCCAGACGAAGGCGGGAACCATGATGAAGGCCAGGGCGCCGAGATAGGGCAGCATCGCCAGCAGCGGCGCCGCGATCGGCCAGTTGCGCGCCTGGCCGACATAGCCCACGGCGGTGATCAGGCCGAACAGCAGCGCCGCCAGGGCGACGCCGAAGGGCCGGTAGCGGGCGAAGATGACCAGCGCCGCGGCGATCCAGCCCCGGCCCGCGACCATCCCCTCCGACCAGGACGGCACGAAGGCCAGCGTCAGATAGGCGCCGGCGCCGGCCGCCAGGACGGCGCCGAGGCAGACATACCAGAAGCGGATCGCCAGGACGGGAATGCCGGCGGCATCCGCCGCGGCCGGATTCTCGCCGACGGCGCGCATGTCGAGGCCGTGCCGGGTCCGGAACAGGAGCAGGTGGACGGCCGCCGGCAGCACCAGGAAGATCAGGTAGACGAGGATGTTCTGCGAGAAGAAGGCCGGTCCCAGGACCGGGATGTCGCTGAGGATCGGCACGGCGACCGGACCGAAGGTCGCCGTGACCGGGACGCCGGAGAAGGACTTTCCGAGCGTCGCGGACAGTCCGGTGCCGATCAGGGTCAGGGCCAGGCCGCACAGGATCTGGTCGGCCCGGCAGACCACGGTCGCCAGCGCGAACACGAGGCCGAGGCCGAGGCCGACCGCCAGCGCCGCCATCAGCGCGACCAGGGCGCTCGGAACGGCCACGGTGACGGCGACCGCCGTCATGGCGCCCATCGCCATCAGCCCCTCGAGGCCGAGGTTCACCACGCCGACACGCTCGCTGATCACCTCGCCCAGCGCCGCCAGGGCGAGCACTCCGCCGGCCAGCACCGCAGTCGCCAGGAGGCCCGTCACAATGTCCATGGCGTCGTCCTATCGTGACCCGTCCGCGGCGCGGACCCGGCGGTAGCGGGCAAACTCCTCGCCGATGGCGGTGAACATCAGCACCAGCCCGGTCAGCGCGACCACGGTCGAGGTGGTCAGGCCCTGCGTCTGCAGGATGATGCCGGCGTTCAGGAGGAAGGCCATCAGGGCGGCAGCCGCCAGCACGGCCAGGCACGACCGGTTGGCCAGGACGGCGACGATGATGCCGAGATAGCCGAAATTGTTGGAGATGCCGCCCTGGAGCCGATGAACCGTTCCCGCCACCTCCAGCATGCCGGCAAGGCCGGCCACGGCTCCCGACAGCAGCATCACCGCGACGATGCGATGGCGGACGGGGATGCCGGCATAGTGCGCGCCCTCGGGGTTGGCGCCGCTGATCCGCACTTCATAGCCCCACCGGGTGAAGGTCAGGACGGCGGCGACCGCCACGGTCACGACGATCGCGATCACGAAGCCCCAATGGACCACGCCCCAGAGCTCCGGGACGGCATAGCGGATGCGCGGGGTCGATCCGAGCGTGCCGGCGCCGCGATCCCGCCACGGCCCGGTGCCGACATAGTAGACCAGCAGGGTGGCGACGAAGTTCAGGAGCAGCGTCGAGATCAGCTCGTTGACGCCGGCATAGGCCCGGGCGAAAGCGGGAACGGCGATCCACAGGAGGCCGCCGACGGCGCCGGCCAGGACCATCAGCGGCAGCATCAGCCAGGCAGGACCGTTCAGGAACAGGCCGACCGCGGTGGCCAGCAGCGCGCCGGCGTAGAACTGCCCCTCCGCGCCGATGTTCCACAAGCCGATACGCCGCGTGATCATGACGGCAAGGCCGGTGAGGATGAGCGGCGTCGCCAGGACGCACAGATCCTGCCAGCCGAAGCTGGAACCGAAGGTCGAGGCCACGACCTGGCCACCCATGCGCAACGCGTCGCGGCCGGTCAGCGCCACCAGCGCGCCGCCGACCAGCAGGGCCAGGCCGATGGCGGCGAGGCGGGCAGCCAGCGACCTCGCCGGCGTCGCCGAAGCGGCCCTCTGAAGACGGACCGTCATGATGCTGCTCCCCCGGGCGCCGGCGACGGCCGGCCGCCCATCGCCAGCCCGATCGCCTCGATATCGGCGGTTGCCGGATCGAAGGTGGCCATGACGCGCCCCTCGTAGAGGACGGCGATGCGATCGCAGACGCCGAGCAGTTCCTCCAGATCCTCGGAGATCAGCACCACCGCGACGCCCTTGTCGCGCAGGCCGACGAAAGAGCGCAGCATCGTGTCGATCGCGCCGATGTCGAGGCCGCGGCTGGGATAGGCGGCGACCAGCACCCGGCTGGCGATGCGCATCTCGCGCTGCGCCACCAGGCGCTGCTGGTTGCCGCCGGACAGGTTGCGGATCGGCATGGCGAAATCGGGAACGGCGACGGCGGCGGCCGCCGCGACCGCACGGGCCAGCCGCCGCGCCGCGCCCGGGCGATAGAACAAGCCGCGCGCCAGGGGCGGCGCCTTGTATTCGCGCATCGCCACATTGTCGTCGATCGGCAGGGACGGGGCGAGGCCGCTGCGCAGGCGGTCTTCGGGGATATGGCCGATGCCGAGGGCGGCAAAGCCGCATGCGCCGGAACGGCGGATGGCGGCTCCGTTCAGCAGCACCTCGCCCGCCGTGGGCGCCAGCATGCCGGTGATGATCTGGCTGAGCTCGCGCTGACCGTTGCCGGCAACGCCCGCGATGCCGAGGATCTCGCCGGCGCGGATGCCGAGATCGACATGCCGCAGGGTGGCGAGACCGCGCTCGTCCTCGACGCAGACGCCCTTCAGCTCCAGGGCGCAGGCGCCGGCCGCCATGGGCGCGCCGCCATGGCCGTCGCGACGGTTGCGCGCGCCGATGTCGCGGCCGACCATCAGCGCCGCCAGCATGCGCTCGTCGCAATCGGCCGTCGCATGCTCGCCGACCTTGCGGCCGCCGCGCAGCACCGTCACCCGGTCCGAAATCGCGAGGACCTCGCCGAGCTTGTGGCTGATGAAGACCACGGCGTTGCCGGCGCGGCGATAGGCGTCGAGAGCCTTGAACAGTTCGCGCACCTCGCCGGGCGTGAGCACGGCCGTGGGCTCGTCCAGGACGAGGATGCGTGCACCGCGCGCCAGCACCCGCAGGATCTCGACGCGCTGCTGCTCTCCGGCCGACAGCGTGTCGATGCGCGCCTCGGGGCGGACGCCGAGGTTGAAGCGCCCGGCGATCGCCCGCGTCCTCGCTTCGAGCTCGCCGGCCGTGATCCGCCTCGGCGTGTCCTTCCAGCCCAGGTGGATGTTCTCGGCCACGGTGAAGGCCTGCACCAGCTTGAAGTGCTGATGCACCATGCCGATGCCAGCGGCGATCGCATCCAACGGCGAGGAAAAGCGGACCGTCCGGCCGTCGATGGCGATCGAACCGGCATCGGGCTGGTAGATGCCGGTGAGGATGTTCATCAGCGTCGACTTGCCGGCGCCGTTCTCGCCGAGCAGGGCGTGGATCTCGCCTGCCCGGATGTCGAGGTCGACCGCCTCGTTGGCGACGACGCCCGGGAAATACTTGGCGATGGCGCGCAGGGAGGCGATCGCCGCACCGGCCCCGCGCCCCTGGAATGCCTCCGGCGAAGCAGACATGGCTGCGGCCCGCACGAGCGCGACGCTACGCGGCCAGGCCGGACACACCTTCCACGGACCAGTCCCAATTGTAGAGCGCGAGCTCGTCCATCGTCTCGCCCGCCTTGACGCGGACCGTGCCGCCGCTGTCCTTGATCTCGCCCGTGAAGGGGCTCCAGCCGCCGAGGATCTTCTCGCGCACAGCATCGGCCTTGGCGGCGACGTCGGCCGGGACCGCCTTGCCCCAGGCGTCGCGGTCGACGCCCCGGCCCATGCCGAGGAGCGTCTGGCCGCCGCCGGTCCAGCGCCCTTCCAGCCGCTGGCGGACCTGGTCGACATAGAAGGCGGTCCAGTCGGGGACGATGGAGCTGACATAGGCGTTCTCGCCGAAACGCCGCATGTCGGCATTCCACATCGCGGCGCGCACGCCGCGCTGCTCGCAGACCTGCAGATAGGCCGGCTCGTTCATGACGCCGAACAGGAAATCGCAACCGCTGTCGATCAGGGCGCTCGCCGCCTGGTTGGCCCCCTGCGGATCGAACCAGGAATTGACGGTGATGACCTGCAGCGTCGCCGCGGGATTGACCGAGCGGGCTCCGAGCAGGAAGGCGTTGGTGGAGCTGAACACCACCGGCACGGGGAAGGACGCGACATATCCGAGCTTGCCCGACTTGCTGAGCAGGCCCGCGGCCACGCCCAGCACATAGGTCGGGTACCAGTGCTTGACATAGTACCAGCCGAGATTGTCGGCGACCGCGCGCCCGTCGGCCTGGAGGAATGCGACCTCCGGCGCGCGCTCGACCACCGAGGTGAGGAAGTCGCCGTAGTTGGAGGTGGAGAACACCATCTGGGCGCCCTCCTGCACGAACTGCCGGAACGTCCGGCTGGCGTCCGCCGAGAACGGCACGCTTTCGACCACCAGGGTCCGCAGCTTCGGAAAGGCGGCCTTGATCGCCTCGACCCCGAGATTCTGCTTGGCATTCCAGCCTTCGTCCGCCACGGGCCCCGTCAGGGCGAAGGCGATCGTCGCGTCCTCTTCCTTGATCGCCGGCAGCGCCGCGCCGGCGCGCGCGCCCCACCCCGGCAGGACCAGCGGCAGCGCCGCACCGGCGGTTGCGACCAGGACGTGCCGACGCGTCAGACTTGCACGGATCATTGTCATGTCCCCTCCCGAACCCGAAAAGGCTAGAGAGGCGAGAGCGTATTGACCAGTGCGTAGTTGTGTGCGCACCGTACGAAAAAATTGCACGCTCTGACGCTGCGGGCGCAGGAATGCCGCTGATCACCCAAGGTGCGAACGCTCTGGAAATGGTCGCCCGCTACGGCTCGGTCCGCAAGGCCGCCGAACGGATGAACGCCACGCCGTCGGCGGTCAACCGCCAGATCCTCAACCTCGAGCAGGAATATGGGCAGCCGCTGTTCGAGCGCCTGCCGCGCGGCATGCGCCCGACCGAAGCCGGCCGCGTGCTGATCGGCCAGGTGCGCAAATGGCAGCAGGACATCGTCGGCGCCAGCGAGGAGCTGGAAAGCCTCCGCCCCTCGCAGCGCTCGCGCATCCGTGTCGGCATCATGGAGTGCCTGGCGGCGGGATTCCTGCCGTCCGTGTTCCGCGCCCTGCGGAAACGCCATCCCGCCGTGATCCTGCACGCCGTCGTCGGCGGCACCGACACCATCCTGGAGAAGATCAGGTCGGGCGACATCGATCTCGCCGTGGCCTTCAACACGCCGCATGACAGCGAGGTCCACATCGTGCGGACAGCCAACCTGCCTCTCGGACTGGTGGTCCCGCCCTGGCACGCCCTGGCCGCCAGGAGCTGCATCACGATCGACGACATCGCCGACGAAGACGTCATCATCACCGACGAGAGCCTGACGATCGGGCCCCTGTCCGAGATGATCATCGAACGTCAGCGGGCTCCGGTGCAGCGCGTCGCCGTCACCAACTCGATCGCCTTCCTCAAGGCGATGGTGCAGGCCGGCGGCGGCCTGTGCATGCTGACCATGATCGACATCGCCGAGGAGCTGAAGACCGGCAAGCTCTGCTTCGTGCCGATGTCCGGCCCACGCATGTCCACGCCCCTGTCGCTCCTGGCCAGGGACGTGAGCGCGCTGACCGAGATCGGTAACGCGGCCGCCGAGATCATCGCGGCCGCGCTGGAGGCGCTGGAGCGCCAGGCGGCCGCGTGACGGCCGCCGCTACAGCACGCGCTGCTCGTTGATGTAGAACAGCTTGTTGCTGGGCTGGGACTTGGTGTCGACGTCGAAGATCGCCACCGTGGTGTCGTAGCCCTGGGCGTCGGTGATCGTCCACTGCTTCAGCGAGGAGTCGGCCGCCGAGAACATCAGCGAGATGCGGGCCGAGCCGCCGATCGAGGATTTCTCCTCCAGCGTCACCGTCACCGACTCCTTGTCGTTGTAGAGGCCGATCAGCGCCGTGTCCTGGATCAGGTCGATGCTGTCGGCCAGCAGGAAGCGCAGCGGCGTCTGGCCGATGAAGTAGAGGTCCTGCTTGTTCTCCTTGCGGTTGCGCACCGCCACGGAACGGCCGTCGGCAATCAGCTCGAGCGGGTTGGGCGCGGCGTACTGGAAACGCAGCTTGCCGGGCTTCGACACCCAGAACTGGCCCTGGCTGCGGGTGCCGTCGGGCGCGAGCTGGGTAAAGGTGCCGCTCATGACGCGCACCGAGTTGAGGTAGGCGTTGATCTTGCGGATGGCGGCGGCCTGCTGCGGCGTCATCGCCCGCGGGTTGAACGGGCCGAGGGCGACGACGGGCGGGGCACCGATTGCCGGCGGCGGCTTGACGGCCGGCGCCTTGCCGGCGACCTGCTCTGTCGCCGCCGTGGGGGACATGGGCGGCACCGGCGCTCCTGGAGCCTCGGTCTGGGCAAAGGCGAGGCCGGCGACGGCCGGGCCGGCGGCAATGGCGAGACCGACGATGAAGGCAAGGCTCCTGACAGATCGCATCGAACACTCCGAGAACGGGATCAACCCACGCCTTACGCGCCGTTGATGGCCATTTCGCGGCCTCGAATCCCGCCGCGTCCCGTCAGATATGGATCGCGCGCCCCTCCACGGCAAGCGCCGCCTCCTTCACCGCCTCCGACAGCGTGGGATGGGCATGGCAGGTGCGGGCGAGATCCTCGGACGAGCCGCCGAACTCCATCAGCACGGCCGCCTCGGCGATCTGCTCGCCGGCACCGGCGCCGATGATATGGACGCCGAGCACCCTGTCGGTCGTCGCATCCGCCAGGACCTTGACGAAGCCTTCGGTGGTGCGGTTGGCCCGCGCCCGGCCATTGGCCATGAACGGGAACTTGCCGACCTTGTAGGCGATGCCCGCCGCCTTGAGATCCTCCTCGGTCCTGCCGACGGCGGCGACCTCGGGGAAGGTGTAGACCACGCTGGGAATGACGTCGTAGTTCACATGGCCGTGCTGGCCGGCCAGGATCTCGGCGCAGGCCATGCCCTCGTCCTCGGCCTTGTGGGCCAGCATCGGGCCGCGCACCACGTCGCCGATGGCGTAGATGCCCGGCACGTTGGTGCGGAACTGCTCGTCGATGACGACGCGGCCCCTCTCCATCGCCACGCCGGCAGCCTCCAGGCCCAGGCCCTGCGTGTAGGGCCGGCGGCCGGTGGCGACGAGCACGATGTCGGCTTCGATGGTCTCGGCCGCGCCGCCGGCGACGGGCTCCACGGTCACGGTGGCGCCGGACGCCCCGGTGGCGGCACCGGTGACCTTGGTGGCCAGCTTGAAGGCGAAGCCCTGCTTCTGCAGGATGCGCTGGAACTGCTTGGCCACCTCTCCGTCGATGCCGGGCAGGATACGGTCGAGGAACTCGACCACGGTGACCTTGGCGCCGAGCCGGCGCCAGACCGAGCCGAGCTCCAGCCCGATCACGCCGGCGCCGATGACGAGGAGGCTCTTGGGCACCTCGGCCAACTCCAGCGCCCCGGTGGAGGAGACGATGGTCTTCTCATCGATGACGACCCCGGGCAGCTCGGCCACGTCCGAGCCGGTGGCGATGACGATGGCCCTGGTCTCGACGGCCTGCCTGCCGCCGTCCTCGGCGGCGACCTCGACCTTGCCCGCGCCGAGGATCGTGCCGGTGCCGTGGTAGACGGTGATCTTGTTCTTCTTCAGCAGGAAGGCGACGCCGTTGACGTTGGCGTCGACGGTGTCCTGCCTGTGCTGCATCATCCGCGGCAGGTTGAGCACCGGCGCCGGTAGATCGATGCCGAAGGCCTTGAGGCCATGGCCGGCCTCGTCGAACAGTTCGGAGGCCTGCAGCAGCGCCTTGGAAGGGATGCAGCCGATGTTGAGGCAGGTCCCGCCATGGGTCTTGCGCTTTTCGACGACGGCGACGTTGAGGCCGAGCTGGGCTGCGCGAATGGCGCAGACATAGCCGCCGGGGCCGGTTCCGATGACGACGAGATCGTGAGGCATCCGTCTTGTTCCAATCCTGCGGTCGGGGTTGCGCGGCGCCGTCGCCGGAGCCGCGCTGGCAAATCATGGGATGGGCGGCGTCGCCCTCAGGCCGCAGTCGGGCCGGGCAGCGGCGCGTTGAAGGCCCAGACATGGCCGAAGGGGTCGCGGATGCGGCCGTAGCGTGCTCCCCAGAACACGTCGCCGGCGGGCATGACCAGCCCCGCCCCGGCCGCGACCGCCCGGTCGATGGCGGCGTCCACCTCGGCCGGCGTCGACAGGTTGACGTTGATGGCGATGCTGGCGCCGTGCAGCGTCGTCGGCGACATCACGTCGCCGCCGAACTCGGGAAACTCGTCGTGCAGCAGGATCCCGCTGCCGAACAGCGCGAGGCTGGCATGCATCACCCGCCGGCCGTCGTCGGCCAGTTGCCTCGACAGGACCGTGGCCGCGAAAGCCGTCTCGTAGAATGCGATCGCGGCCTGGCCGTCCCTGACGCACAGGTGCGGCTGCAGGGGCGGCGGGGCAGGTCCGTTGGCCATGACGATATCCTTCTCTCCGGCCGCGCCGCGAAGACGGGCTGCGGCGGCCCAGGGCGCTTTGCGATTTGACGCACTCGCGTCAAGTCGCAAAGACGCGTCGAAACAAGGAGCTGGAGCAAAGCGCGTTTCCACCAAAACGCGCTTTGCTCTAGAGATCGAGCACGAGGCGCGCCGGATCCTCCAGCGTCTCCTTGACCCGCACCAGGAAGGTCACGGCCTCCTTGCCGTCGATGATGCGGTGGTCGTAGGACAGCGCCAGATACATCATCGGCCGCGGCACGATCTGGCCGCCGATCACCATCGGCCGCTCCTGGATCTTGTGCATGCCGAGAATGGCCGACTGCGGCGCGTTGAGGATCGGCGTCGACATCAGCGAGCCGTAGACACCGCCGTTGGAGATGGTGAAGGTGCCGCCCTGCATCTCCTCGATCTTGAGCTGGCCGTCGCGGGCGCGCTTGCCGAAATCGGCGATGGTCTTCTCGATGCCGGCGAGGCCGAGCTTGTCGGCATCGCGGATGATCGGCACGACCAGGCCCTTGTCGGTGCCGACGGCGACGCCGACGTGATAGTAGTTCTTGTAGACGATGTCCTGGCCGTCGATCTCGGCATTGACCGCCGGCATCTCCTTCAGCGCCTGGGTGCAGGCGCGCACGAAGAAGGACATGAAGCCGAGCTTGACGCCGTGCTTCTTCTCGAACAGGTCCTTGTACTGGTTGCGCAGGGCCATCACCTCCGTCATGTCGACCTCGTTGAAGGTCGTCAGCATGGCGGCGGTGGCCTGCGCCTCCTTGAGGCGGCGGGCGATGGTCTGGCGCAGCTTGGTCATGCGCACCCGCTCCTCGCGGACGGCATCCTCGGCCGGCGCGGCCGGACGCGGCGCGGCCGGCCTGGCGACCGGCGCCTCGGCGGGCGCAGGAGCCGGAGCGGCAGGTGCAGGCGCAGGCGCCGCCAGCACGTCGCCCTTCAGCACCTGGCCGCGCTTGCCGCTGCCCTCGACGGCAGCGGGCTCGATGCCCCGGTCGGCGGCGATCTTGGCGGCGGCGGGAGACGGCGGCATGGCGGTGGCGGCCGGGGCAGCCGCAGGAGCCGGAGCCGCCGTGGCGGGTTCGGGCGCAGGGGCGGCGGCAGCCGCGCTGCCGGCCTCGATGGTGCCGAGCACCGCGCCGGGCGTGACGGTCTCGCCGGTCTTGGCCAGGACGGCACCGAGCACGCCGGCGGCCGGTGCGTTGACCTCCAGCGTCACCTTGTCGGTCTCCAGCTCAAGGACGGGCTCGTCCGCCCGCACCGCCTCGCCGGGCTTCTTGAACCACTTGCCGATGGTGGCTTCCGTCACCGACTCGCCGAGGGTAGGAACCTTGATTTCCGTTGCCATTGCAATGCGCCCTCGACGGGGCGTCCTCTCATCTTCGGTCAGGGATTGGGCCGGCCCACAACGGCGCTCAGCATCGGATAGATGTCGTAGGAGAAGCCGGCGGCCGCCTTGATCGCCGGGTCCTCGTCGGCGAGAGCGCGCATCGCCTCGGCGCTCTCGGCCCGGAACACGCCGAGCCCCCAGGGCCCGGCAGGATCGGCGACCGGCCCGGCAATTACCAGGACGCCGGCCGCGGCCAGGACGCGCAGCTTCTCCGCATGCTGCTCCATCATGGCCTTCTCCGTCTCCGACATGTCGAAGGCGAAGCTCGGGCGCGGTGGATTGAGCCGGCAGAAGAAGTAAGGCATTGCGCGCGCTCCTAGGCGGTCAGCGCCTCGTCGAGGAAGGCCTGCAGCTGGGCCAGGTGCTTCGACATCAGGCCCGTGGCGGTCGCGGCCGAAGCCGGCCGCCCGGCATAGGTGGCGCGCTTCACCTTGTTGCCGGTCTGGGCGAGCACCCACTCCAGGTAGGGCTCGACGAAGAACCAGGCCCCCATGTTCTTGGGCTCCTCCTGGCACCAGACCACGTCGGCCTTGCGGAAGCGCGACAGCTCGGCCACCAGAGCCTTGAGCGGGAAGGGATAGAGCTGCTCGACGCGCAGCAGGTAGATGTCGTCGATGCCGCGCTTCTCCCTCTCCTCCAGGAGGTCGTAGTAGACCTTGCCGGTGCACAGCACGACGCGGCGGATCTTCTCGTCCGCCACCAGCTTGCCCGGGGCCCGGCCCGTCTGGGCGTCGTCCCACAGCACGCGGTGGAAGGAGGTGTCCGGCCCCATGTCGTCCAGCCGCGAGACGCAGCGCTTGTGGCGCAGCAGCGACTTGGGCGTCATCAGCACCAGCGGCTTGCGGATGTCGCGCTTGAGCTGGCGGCGCAGGATGTGGAAGTAGTTCGACGGCGTCGAGCAGTTCGCCACCTGCATGTTGTCTTCCGCGCACATCTGCAGGAAGCGCTCGAGGCGCGCCGAGGAGTGCTCCGGCCCCTGGCCCTCATAGCCGTGCGGCAGCAGGCAGACCAGGCCCGACAGACGCAGCCACTTGCGCTCGCCCGAGGAAATGAACTGGTCGAACACCACCTGTGCGCCGTTGGCGAAGTCGCCGAACTGCGCCTCCCACAGCACCAGCGCCTTGGGCTCGGCCAGGGAGTAGCCGTATTCGAACCCGAGCACCGCCTCTTCCGACAGCATCGAGTTGATGATCTCGTAGGCCCCCTGGCCCGGGCGGATGTTCTTGAGCGGGGTGTAGCGGCGCTCGGTCTCCTGGTCGATCAGCACGGAGTGGCGCTGCGAGAAGGTGCCGCGCTCGACGTCCTGGCCGGACAGGCGGACGCGATGGCCCTCGTCGCAGAGCGAGCCGAAGGCCAGCGACTCGGCCGTGGCCCAGTCGATGCCCTCGCCGGTCTCGATCGCCTTGCGGCGCGTGTCGAGGAAGCGCTGGATGGTCCGGTGGGCGTTGAAATCGGCCGGGACGGTGGTCAGCGCCACGCCGATCTCGCGCAGCTTTCGAAGCTCGAGGCCGGTGGCGCCGCGGCGCGGGTCGTCGGCGCTGTCGGCGGCGACCGCCTTAAGCCCGGCCCACTGGCCGTCGAGCCAGTCGGCCTTGTTGGGCTTGTAGCCCTGGCCGGCCTCGTACTCCGCCTCCAGGCGCGCGCGCCAGTCGGCCTTCATCTTGTCGACTTCGCCCGGGGTGAGGATGCCGCCCTCGACCAGGCGCTTGGAGTAGAGCTCCACCACGCTGGGATGGGCGCGGATATTGCGGTACATCAGCGGCTGGGTGAAGGCCGGCTCGTCGCCCTCGTTGTGGCCGAAGCGGCGATAGCAGAAGATGTCGACCACAACCGGCTTGTGGAAGGTCTGGCGGAACTCGGTCGCCACCTTGGCCGCGAACACCACCGCTTCCGGATCGTCGCCGTTCACGTGGAAGATCGGCGCCTCGATCATCTTCGCCACGTCGGAGGGATAGGGCGAGGAGCGCGAATAGCGCGGATAGGTGGTGAAGCCGATCTGGTTGTTGATGATGACGTGCATCGAGCCGCCGGTGCGGTGGCCCTTGAGCCCGGACAGGCCGAGGCTCTCGGCCACCACGCCCTGGCCGGCGAAGGCGGCGTCGCCGTGCAGCAGGAGCGGCATCACCGAGGTGCGATCCTTGGCGTCCTTGTGCTGGTCCTGCTTGGCGCGGACCTTGCCCAGCACCACGGGGTCGACGATCTCCAGGTGCGAGGGGTTGGCGGTCAGCGACAGGTGCACCTTGTTGCCGTCGAACTCGCGGTCCGACGAGGCGCCGAGATGGTACTTGACGTCGCCGGAGCCCTCGACGTCGTCGGGCGCGTAGGAGCCGCCCTTGAACTCGTGGAACAGGGCCCGGTGCGGCTTGCCCATCACCTGGGTCAGGACGTTGAGACGGCCGCGATGGGCCATGCCCAGCACGATCTCCTTCACGCCGAGATTGCCGCCGCGCTTGATGATCTGCTCCAGCGCCGGGATCAGCGATTCGCCGCCGTCGAGGCCGAAGCGCTTGGTGCCGGTGTACTTGACGTCGAGGAATTTCTCGAAGCCCTCGGCCTCGATCAGCTTGGACAGGATCGCCCGCTTGCCCTCGCGGGTGAAGGTGATCTCCTTGTCCGCGCCCTCGATGCGCTGCTGGATCCAGCTCTTCTGCTCGGGATCGGAGATGTGCATGAACTCGATGCCGAGCGTCGAGCAATAGGTCCGCTTGAGGATCGCGACGATCTCGCGGATGGTGGCGAACTCCAGCCCGAGCACCCGGTCGATGAAGATCTTGCGGTCCCAGTCGGCGTCCGAGAAGCCGTAGGTCGCCGGGTGCAGCTCCTCGTGATCCCGCTGCGGCTCCAGGCCGAGCGGGTCGAGATTGGCGTGGAGATGGCCGCGCATGCGGTAGGAGCGGATCAGCATGATGGCGCGCACGCTGTCGCGCGCCGCGCTCTGCAGGTCCGCGGCCGAGATGGCGGCGGGCGCCTGCTTCTCGGCCCTGGCCTTGATCTTCTCGCCGAGGCTCTTCTCGATCGCCGCCCAGTTGCCGTCGAGCGCCGAGACGATCTCGCCATTGGCCGCGATCGGCCAGCCCGGCTTCTTCCAGCTGGCGCCGCGGGCGTTCTTCTCCACATCCGCCTTGTCGTCGGCGAGGCCGGAGAAGTAGCGCGCCCACTCGCCGTCCACGGAGGAGGGATTGTTCTCGTAGCGGGCATAGAGATCTTCGAGATAGGCGGCGTCGCCGCCATAGGCGAAGGCTTGTTCGTTCAAATCGTCCTGGCGATCCATGGTCCCGATCCCTCTATGTGATCCGGCGCTGCGTCAGCCCTTGAGCACGTCGACGAGAGTCTTGCCCAGACGTGCCGGTGACGGCGACACCCGGATGCCCGCCGCTTCCATGGCAGCGACCTTCGAGCCGGCATCGCCCTTGCCGCCGGAGATGATGGCGCCGGCATGGCCCATGCGCCGGCCGGGCGGGGCGGTGCGGCCGGCGATGAAGCCGACCATCGGCTTGGACCGCCCGCGCTTGGCCTCGTCGCGGATGAACTGGGCCGCGTCCTCCTCGGCCGAGCCGCCGATCTCGCCGATCATCACGATCGAATGCGTGTCGGGGTCGGCGAGGAACAGCTCCAGCACATCGATGAACTCGGTGCCCTTGACCGGATCGCCGCCGATGCCCACGGCCGTGGTCTGGCCGAGGCCCTCCGTCGTGGTCTGGAACACCGCCTCATAGGTCAGCGTGCCCGAGCGCGAGACGATGCCGACCGAGCCCTTGCGGAAGATGTTGCCGGGCATGATGCCGATCTTGCACTCGTCCGCCGTCATAACGCCGGGGCAGTTGGGCCCGATCAGCCGCGACTTCGAGCCGGAGAGGGCCCGCTTGACCTTGACCATGTCGGCCACCGGGATGCCCTCGGTGATGCAGACGATCAGCGGCACTTCCGCGTCGATCGCCTCGCAGATGGCATCGGCCGCGCCCGGCGGCGGCACGTAGATCACCGAGGCGTCGGCCCCGGTCGCCGCACGCGCCTCGGCGACGGTGTCGAACACCGGCAGGCCCAGATGCACCGCGCCGCCCTTGCCGGGCGAGGTGCCCCCGACCATGCGCGTGCCGTACTTGATCGCCTGCTCGGAATGGAAGGTGCCGTTCTTGCCGGTGAAGCCCTGGCAGATGACGCGGGTGGACTTGTCGATCAGGATGGACATCTCTTAGCCCCGCACTGCCTTGACGATCTTCTGGGCCGCGTCGTCGAGATCGTCGGCCGAAATCACGTTCAGTCCGGATTCCCGGATGATCTTCTTGCCGAGCTCGACATTGGTGCCTTCCAGACGCACCACCAGCGGCACGGAGAGGCCGACCTCGGTCACGGCCGCGATCACGCCTTCCGCGATCACGTCGCAGCGCATGATGCCGCCGAAGATGTTGACCAGGATGCCTTTGACGTTCGGGTCGGCCGTGATGATCTTGAAAGCCGCCGTCACCTTTTCCTTGGTGGCGCCGCCGCCCACGTCGAGGAAGTTGGCCGGCTCCTCGCCATAGAGCTTGATGATGTCCATGGTCGCCATGGCCAGGCCCGCGCCGTTGACCATGCAGCCGATGGAGCCCTCGAGGGCGACGTAGGAAAGATCGTAGCGCGAGGCCTCGATCTCCTTGGGGTCCTCCTCGGTCTCGTCGCGCAGGGCGACGATGTCGGGGTGGCGATAGAGCGCGTTGGAATCGAAGCCGATCTTGGCGTCGAGGCACTTGAGCTCGCCGCCGGTCGAGACGATCAGCGGGTTGACCTCCAGCATCGCCATGTCCTTGGCGACGAAGGCCGTGTAGAGCTTGGCGGTCAGCGCCACCGCCTGCTTGGCGAGATCGCCGGAGAGGCCGAGCGCCTTGGCCACGGCCAGGCCGTGATGCGGCATGACGCCGGTGGCCGGGTCGATGGAGAAGGTGACGATCTTCTCGGGCGTGTCGTGGGCGACCTTCTCGATGTCCATGCCGCCTTCCGTGGAGACCACGAAGGCGACACGGCTGGTCTCGCGGTCGACCAGGATGGAGAGGTAGAACTCCTTCTCGATGTCGGAGCCGTCCTCGATGTAGAGGCGGTTGACCTGCTTGCCGGCCGGGCCGGTCTGCACCGTCACCAGCGTGTTGCCGAGCATCTCCCGGGCATGAGCGCGCACCTCGTCCAGCGACTTGGCCAGGCGCACGCCGCCCTTGGCGTCCGCGGGAAGCTCCTTGAACTTGCCCTTGCCGCGGCCGCCGGCGTGGATCTGGGACTTGACCACGTAGAGCGGTCCGCCCAGCGCCTCGGCGGCCTTGACCGCCTCATCGACGGTGAAGGCTGGCACGCCGCGCGAGACGGGCGCACCGAAATCCTTCAGCACCGCCTTGGCCTGGTATTCATGGATGTTCATGGGAAGATCCCGCGTTGCTGGGAAATGTCAGGCGAGGCTCGGCGCGATGGCCTTGCAGGCCTCGACCAGGCTCTTGACCGCGTTGACCGACTTCTCGAAGCCGGCCCGCTCGTCCTTGTCGAGCGCGATCTCGACGATGCGCTCCACGCCTTTCTCGCCGATCACCACGGGAACGCCGACATAAAGGTCGCGCACGCCGTACTCGCCGCTGAGATGGGCGGCGCAGGGCAGCACCCGCTTCTTGTCCTTGAGATAGCTCTCGGCCATGGCGATGGCGGAGGCGGCCGGGGCATAGAAGGCCGAGCCCGTCTTGAGCAGGTTGACGATCTCGGCGCCGCCGTCACGGGTGCGCTGCACGATCTCGGCCAGGCGCTCCTCGGTGGTCCAGCCCATCTTGATCAGGTCGGGCAGCGGAATGCCGGCCACGGTGGAGTAGCGCACCGACGGCACCATGGTGTCGCCGTGGCCACCGAGCACGAAGGCGGTGACGTCCTCGACCGAGACGTTGAACTCGGCGGCGAGGAAGTGGCGGAACCGCGAGGAATCGAGCACGCCCGCCATGCCGACCACCTTCTGCTTGGGCAGGCCGCAGGCCTTCTGCAGGGCCCAGACCATGGCGTCGAGCGGGTTGGTGATGCAGATGACGAAGGCGTTCGGGGCATACTTGGCAATGCCGGCGCCGACCTGCTCCATCACCTTGAGGTTGATCGTCAGGAGGTCGTCGCGGCTCATGCCGGGCTTGCGCGGCACGCCGGCGGTGACGATCACCACGTCGGCGCCTTCGATGGCCGCATAGCTCTGGGCGCCGGAGAGGGCGACGTCGAAGCCGTCGACGGGCGAGGCCTCGGCGATGTCGAGCGCCTTGCCCTGCGGCACGCCCTCCATCACGTCGAACAGGACGATGTCGCCCAGTTCCTTCAGGCCGGCGAGGAGAGCCAGGGTGCCGCCGATCTGGCCGGCCCCGATGAGTGCGATCTTGCTGCGCGCCATGAGCAGTTTTCCTAAGGAGGGACTAAGAGGAAGAAACCGATCTTCCGTTCCGATAGACCCTTTGTTTCGCCGGTTCAAGGCTCGGGCATTTCGGGCGGATTCCAGGCCTGCCAGTGATGGCTCCGACCTGAAGGCCGCTCACAAAAATCCCGACATGTCATATAGTTGTGCAAAGAACCCCTGTAAGCCCCCATCAAGAATCCTGATCGGAATACGCTGTTACAGATTACATATTTTGTAACACGTAACGCGTTCTCGCTGCCAGGTGCGCCCCTGTCGGACGGTTCGTGGCGGCTGGGCGCGATGCCCCCGCCGAGCCGTCAGGCCATGCAGTCATGCCCAGCTTCGCCGAGTCCGGGGGGCAGGTCGACGCGTCCCGGCAGTTGCCTGGGGCTGGTCTGCGGCATGGCGAAGGCGCTCTTGCTGACGTCGGCGATCTTCATGGCTGTCTCCGGACGCGGATGCGGGCAGCATAGGCCGCCAATCGCGGCCGGGTTGTGACACGCTCCATTCTTGCCGCCGCTGCCTGCGCCCTTTAGAAGCGCGGCAGAAACCGGAGACTTGTCCATGCGTCCTTCCCGCCGTGCGCCGGACGAATTGCGCCCCATTTCCATCGAGCGGGCCGTCGCGCGTTATGCCGAGGGCTCCTGCCTGATCAAGTTCGGCGAGACCCATGTGCTCGTCACCGCCTCGCTGGAAGACAAGCCGCCGCCGTGGCTGCGCGGCACCGGCAAGGGCTGGGTCACGGCCGAATACGCCATGCTGCCGCGCGCCACCCATGATCGCACCCGGCGCGAATCCACCTCCGGCAAGCCGTCGGGCCGCACCCAGGAGATCCAGCGCCTGGTCGGCCGGTCGCTGCGCGCGGTGGTCGACCTCGTCCGCCTCGGCGAGAAGCAGATCATCGTCGACTGCGACGTGCTGCAGGCCGACGGCGGCACGCGCACCGCCTCGATCACCGGCGCCTGGGTGGCGCTGCACGACTGCTTCCAGTGGATGGTCGGCCGCAACATGCTGCCCGTCAGCCCGCTGAAGGACCATGTCGCCGCCGTGTCCTGCGGCATCTCGCGCGGGCAGCCGGTGCTCGACCTCGACTATGCCGAGGACTCCGAGGCGCAGACAGACGCCAACTTCGTCATCACCGGTTCCGGCGGCCTGGTGGAGGTGCAGGGCACCGCCGAGGGCGCGCCCTTCAGCGAGAGCCAGCTGATCGACATGCTGGCACTGGCCAAGAGCGGTGTCGCCAGGCTGGTCGAGCTGCAGAAGCAGGCGGTGGCCGGATGAGCCGCCCCCTGACCGGAAAGGTCGTGCTGGCGACCCACAATGCCGGCAAGCTCGCCGAGTTCCGGGCGATGATGGCGCCCAAGGGCGTGGACGTCACCTCGGCCGGCGAGCTCGGCCTGCCCGTGCCGGAGGAGACCGGCACCACCTTCTCCGAGAATGCCCGCCTCAAGGCTCTCGCCGCCGTGACGGCCACCGGCCTGCCGGCGATCGCCGACGACTCGGGCCTGTGCGTCGAGGCGCTCGGCGGCGCGCCCGGCGTCTACACCGCGGATTGGGCCGGCGAGACCCGCGACTGGATGCTGGCCATGCGCCGGGTCCAGGCCGAGCTGACCGAGGCCGGGGCGAGCGCTCCGGCCCGGCGCCGCGGCACCTTCGTGTCGCTGATCGCCGTGGCCTGGCCCGACGGCCATGTCGAGGAGTTCGAGGGCCGCGCCGACGGCACGCTGGTCTGGCCGCCGCGCGGCACGCACGGCCACGGCTACGACCCGATGTTCCAGCCGGACGGCAGCGACAGGACCTTCGCGGAAATGACCGAGGCCGAGAAGAACACCCGCTCGCACCGCTCGCGCTCGTTCGCCAAGCTGGCGGCGGCGTGCCTGGGGGAACCGGCCTGAGGCGCCCTACTCCGCCGCAAGCGCCAGCGGCCAGGGCTCCAGCCAGAGGTCGAGGAAGTCGTCGAGCCACAGCTTGACTGCATGGTCGTGCTGGAAGCGGCCGGCGATCTGGGTGGCGCGGTCCTGGGCGCCGGGGCCGCAGAGCTTCTCCTCGCTGCCGATGGTCCAGCGGCAGAGCATGAGATGCGTGACCTCGGGATGGAACTGCAGGCCATAGGCGTTGCGGCCGCAGCGGAAGGCCTGGTTGGCGAAGGTCTCGCCGGTGGCGAGCAACTGGGTGCCCGGCACATGCTCGAAGCCCTCGTTGTGCCAATGATAGACATGGCCGGGCCAGGTCATCAGCGCCTCGCCGGCCGCCGTCGGGCGGATCGGCCAGTAGCCGATCTCGACATGGCCGTCGCGGTGGCGCGACACCGGGGCGCCGAGATGGCGCGCCATCATCTGGGCGCCGAGGCAGATGCCGAGAAAGGGCTTTTCCTCACGCAGGGGCACGTCGATCCAGTCGATCTCGCGCCGGATCCAGGCCTCGTCATCGTTGCAGCTCATCGGGCCGCCGAAGATGACGGCGCCGGCATGGTCGGCCATGGTCTCCGGCAAGGGATCGCCGAAGCGCGGCCGGCGGATGTCCAGCTCGTAGCCCCTCTCCCGCAGCAGGCGCCCGACCCGGCCGGGGGTGGAATGCTCTTGGTGCAGGACGACCAGGATCTTCGATGTGGTCACGACGGGCTCGCGAAACACTTTCCTAACCATGATGGTACGAGAATCTTGGTGAAACGTTAACAGATCGGCCGTGCATCGGGGCAAGGACGCCCTGGCTTTCCCGCAATCGGGCCGAGCTGTGTCGCCCGGGATACAGATGCGAGGATCGCGGGGGACGGGAACGGGTGCGGTGCGAAAACGCACAAAGCCGCAACGGCTTGGCGAACCTTTTCGGCCCGTCGGCGTTTGCAGTGCACGATGACCACGAAACCGATCCTGATCGTCGAGGACGATCCTTTGATTGCCCTGGACCTCGAGACCATCGCCGGCGAGGCCGGCGTCGCCTGCGTGTGCTGCGGCACCCTGCGTGAAGCGGTCCGGGCCGCGGACGGGATCGACTATGGGCTGGCGCTGCTCGACGTCGAGCTCCCCGACGGCGTCACGTTTTCCCTGGCCCGCAACCTGCGCGAGCGCGGCGTGCCTGTGCTGTTCATCTCGGCCAGCCGCCGGGCCGACCTGCCGCCCGAGTTCTCGGCGGCGCCGTTCCTGCCCAAGCCCTATCGGCCGGCGGAACTGAAGGCGGCGATCGTGCGGGCGTGACGGCGCCCCGGTCGCTTGCCTTCCCCTCCCCTTTCCCTTAAACGGCGCTGCGATGCGGTCGGGCCTCCCGGCCGCCTTTTCTTGCGTGGATCGCCACGCCCCATCGGAGCCACGTCGCCGCATGTCCGGCAGTTCCCGCCCCCGTCTGGTGATGAAATTCGGCGGCACCTCGGTCGCCACCGTCGAACGCATCAAGAACGTGGCGAAACATGTCAAACGCGAGATCGATGCCGGCTACGACGTCGCCGTCGTGGTCTCGGCCATGTCCGGCAAGACCAACGAGCTCGTCGCCTGGTGCAACGAGGCCGCGGCGCTGAACGACCTGCACGAATATGACACCGTCGTCGCCTCGGGCGAGCAGGTGACCTCCGGCCTCCTGGCCATCGTCCTCAACGGCATCGGCCTCAAGGCCCGGTCCTGGCAGGGCTGGCAGGTGCCGATCGAGACCAGCGAGGCGCACGGCTCGGCCCGCATCACCGCCGTTCCCTCGAAGAACCTCGACGACGGCTTCGCCCGCGGCGAGGTCGCGGTGGTTTCCGGCTTCCAGGGCATCGAGCCGAAGAACGGGCGGATCGCCACGCTCGGGCGCGGCGGCTCCGACACCTCCGCCGTGGCCATCGCCAGCGCCATCGGGGCGGAGCGCTGCGACATCTACACCGATGTCGACGGGGTCTACACCACCGATCCGCGCATCGTGCCGAAGGCGCGGCGGATGGACCGCATCGCCTTCGAGGAAATGCTGGAAATGGCCTCGCTCGGCGCCAAGGTGCTGCAGGTGCGCTCGGTCGAGCTCGCCATGGTACACAAGGTCAAGACCTATGTGCGGTCGTCCTTCGACGATCCGGCCAATCCCAACCCCGGAACCCTCATCTGCGACGAGGAAGACATCGTGGAACAGCAGGTCGTCACCGGCATCGCCTATTCGAAGGACGAAGCGCAGATCACCCTGCGCCACGTGCCGGACAAGCCGGGCGTCGCCGCCGCCATCTTCGTGCCGCTGGCCGAAGCCAACATCAATGTCGACATGATCGTCCAGAACATCTCCGAGGACGGCAAGTCGACCGACATGACCTTCACCGTGCCTCAGGCCGAGTTCCAGCGCGCCCGGGACGTGATCAACAAGGCCCGGGCGGTGGTGGGCTGCGAGATCGTCGAGGCGGCCACGGACGTGGCCAAGGTCTCGGTGATCGGCATCGGCATGCGCAGCCATGCCGGCGTCGCCGCCAGCTGCTTCCAGGCCCTGGCCTCGCGCTCGATCAACATCCGCGCCATCACCACGTCGGAGATCAAGATCTCCGTGCTGATCGATGCCGCCTACACCGAGCTTGCCGTCAGGACGCTGCATTCGCTATACGGCCTCGACAAGGCCTGATTTGCCGGCCAGAGCGAGGCAGGACCGAGGACCGGACGGCGCCGGCGCATCCGGCCTTTGAGTGAACGCTTGACGGGACAGGACGACCCCGCCCATGGTTCGGGGTCGAAACCGCCTGACAAGCATTTGAAACCTTGCAGGATTTTCGGGCACCGTGCGGCGGCCGGAACTCCCGGGGAAACCGGCCTCGCTGCGCAAGCCGGACAGGAGGGCCACGCATGCCTGGCGCGATCGCCGGACCGCGCCTGCTTCTGAAACGGCTCCGCGAGGTGATGGCGGAGCCCGTCTCCGCGCAGGAACGCCTCGACAAGACAGTGGTGCTGATCGCCGCCAACATGGTGGCGGAGGTCTGCTCGGCCTATGTGCTGCGCTCCGACGGCACGCTCGAGCTCTACGCCACCGAAGGCCTCAATCCCGACGCCGTCCACCTCACCACCATGCGCAAGGGCGAGGGCCTGGTCGGCCTGGTGGCCAAGGAGGCCGAGCCGGTCGCCACCTCCGACGCCCAGCATCACCCGGCCTTCTCCTACAAGCCGGAAACCGGCGAAGAGCTCTACCACGCCTTCCTCGGCGTGCCGATCCTGCGCGCCGGCGAGACGCTGGGCGTGCTGGTGGTGCAGAACCGGGCGCATCGCGTCTACAGCGAGGAAGAGATCGAGGCGCTGCTGACCGTCTCGATGGTGCTGGCCGAGATGATCGCCTCGGGCGAGCTGCAGGCCCTCGCCCGTCCCGGCGCCGACATCGCAGGCCGCCGGCCGCTGCACCTCGCCGGGGTCTCCCTGGCCGAAGGCGTCGGCCTCGGCCACGTCGTGCTGCACGAGCCGCGCGTGGTGGTGAAAACCCTGATCGCCGAGGACACGGCCCGCGAGGCCGATCGCCTCGACCGCGCCATCACCGGCCTGCGCGATTCCATCGACAGCATGCTCGACCGCGGCGACGTCGCCCGCGCCACCGAGACGCGCGAGATCCTCGAAGCCTACCGCATGTTCGCCCATGACCGCGGCTGGCTCGCCAAGATGCGCGAGGTGATCGCCACCGGCGTCACCGCCGAGGCGGCCGTGCAGCGCATCCAGTCCGACACCCGCGCCAAGATGCAGCGCGTCGCCGATCCGATCCTGCGCGAGCGGCTCTACGATCTCGACGATCTCGCCAACCGCCTGCTGCGCCAGCTCACCGGCGACGGCCATCACGCCTCGGGCGAGCGCATGCCCAAGGACGCCATCCTGGTGGCCCGTTCGATGGGGCCGGCCGCCCTGCTCGACTATGATCGCGAGCGCCTGCGCGGCCTGATCCTGGAGGAAGGCGGCCCGACCAGCCATGTCGCCATCGTCGCCCGGGCGCTCGGCATCGCCGCCGTCGGCGAAGTGCCGGAGATCACCAGCCTGGTCGAGGAGGGCGACGCCATCATCGTCGACGGGTCCTCCGGCGCGGTACAGGTGCGCCCGGCCCCCGATGTCGAGGCGGCCTATGCGGAGAAGGTGCGCTTCCGCGCCCGCCGCCAGGAGCAGTACCAGGCGCTGCGCGACCTGCCGAGCCGCACCCGCGACGGGCGCGACATCGGCCTCTTCCTCAACGCCGGCCTGCTCGTCGACCTGCCGCATGTCAAGGAGAGCGGCGCCCACGGCATCGGCCTGTTCCGCACCGAGCTGCAGTTCATGATCGCCTCGCAGTTCCCGCGCACCAGCGAGCAGCAGGCGCTCTACCAGGCGGTGCTGCAGGCGGCCGGCGACCGGCCGGTGACCTTCCGCACCCTCGACATCGGCGGCGACAAGGTGCTGCCCTACATGCACAAGATCGAGGAGGAGAACCCGGCGCTCGGCTGGCGGGCCATCCGCCTCGGCCTCGACCGGCCCGGCCTGATGCGCTCGCAGCTCAGAGCGCTGCTGCAGGCGGCGGCCGGCCGCGAGCTGCGCGTGATGTTCCCGATGATCGCCGCCGCGCACGAGTTCGACGAGGCGCGGGCCATGATGGAGCGCGAGATCGCCTTCCTGCGCCGCCACGGCAAGGCGTTGCCGGACCTCGTCAAGCTCGGCGCCATGGTCGAGGTGCCCTCGATGCTCTGGCAGCTCGACGAGATCCTGGCCCGGGTCGACTTCCTGTCGGTCGGCTCGAACGACCTGTTCCAGTTCCTGTTCGCGGTGGACCGGGGCAATGCCCGCGTCGCCGGACGCTTCGACACGCTGTCGACGCCGATCATGCGGGCGCTGAAGTTCATCGCCGACCGGGCCGCGGCCGCCGGCGTGCCGGTGACGCTGTGCGGCGAGCTCGCCTCCAGGCCCCTCGAGGCCCTGGCGCTGATCGGCGCCGGTTTCCGCCTCCTGTCGATGACGCCGGCGGCTATCGGACCGGTCAAGGCGGCGTTGATGGAGGCCGATGCGGCCGAGCTCGAGGCGGTGGTCGACCACCACCTCGCCGCCCATTCCGACAAGCCGCTGCGCGCCGCGCTGCGGGACTTCGCCGAGCGACGCGGCGTGCCGTTGTAGCGGGCCTTCCCGCCCTGCCCGCGCCGGTCCCGGCGCCCTCCTTCCGGCCGCCACCCAACCCGCCTCCCCGCTCATGCTGCCCATCGACAAACTCGACGCCCTCGTCCGCCGCCGCGACTTCGTCGAGGCCGAGCTCGCCTCCGGCCCGAGCGCCGAGACCTTCGTCGCCCTCTCCCGCGAGCTCGCCGAGCTCGACCCGGTCGTCGCCGCCATCCGCGACTGGCGCGCGGCGCAGGGCGAACTCGCCGGCGTCGAGGCGATGCTGGCCGAGCCTTCCGTCGCCGGCGAGATGGCGGACCTGGCCGACGAAGAGCGCAAGGAGCTGATCCAGCGCATCGGCGAGCTGGAGACCGCCATCCGCCTGTCGCTCCTGCCCAAGGATGCGGCCGACGAGAAGTCGGCGATCCTGGAAGTGCGCGCCGGCACCGGCGGCGACGAGGCCTCGCTGTTCGCCGGCGACCTCCTGCGCATGTATCTGCGCTACGCCGACCTGCAGGGGTGGAAGACCGAGATCCTATCGGAATCGCCCGGCACCGCCGGCGGCTACAAGGAGGCCTCGGCGGCGATCCGCGGCCGCGGCGTGTTCGCCAAGCTGAAATTCGAGTCGGGCGTGCACCGCGTCCAGCGCGTGCCGGTCACCGAGGCGGGCGGACGCATCCACACCTCCGCCGCCACGGTGGCGGTGCTGCCGGAAGCGGAGGAGGTCGACATCGTCATCGACGAGAAGGACCTCAAGACCGACGTGTTCCGCGCTTCCGGCGCCGGCGGCCAGCACGTCAACACCACGGACTCGGCGGTGCGCATCACCCATTTGCCGACGGGAACCGTGGTCGCGGTGCAGGACGAGCGCTCGCAGCACAAGAACCGGGCACGGGCCATGGCGCTGCTGCGCTCCCGCCTCTACGAGGCCGAGCGCGAGCGCAACGACGCGGCCCGCGCCGCCGACCGGCGCGACCAGGTCGGCTCCGGCGACCGGTCCGAGCGCATCCGCACCTACAACTTCCCGCAAGGCCGCGTCACCGATCACCGCATCGGCCTGACGCTCTACAAGCTCGACCAGGTGATCGCCGGTGACGCGCTCGGCGAAGTGGTCGACGCCCTCGTCACCGAGAACCAGGCCCGGCTCCTGGCGGCGAGCGAAGCCCGGTAACGGCGATGACCACGCTCGGCACGCTCTACCGCGAGGCGGCGGCGGCGCTGGCCGCAGGGGGCGTGGCGACACCCGAGCTCGATGCGCGCTGGCTGGTCGCGGAAGCGGCGGAGGCGACGCCCGCGGACATCGTGCTGCGGGCCGACGCATCGGTGGCGGACGGGGCCGCGGCGCGCGCGCGGGCGATGATCGCCCGCCGCCTCGCCGGCGAGCCGGTCGACCGCATCCTCGGCCTGCGCGAATTCTGGGGCCTGACGTTCCGGCTCGGCCACGCCACCCTGTCGCCGCGCCCCGACACGGAAACCGTGGTCGAGGCCGCGCTCGCGACCTTGCCGGACCGCGCCCGGCCCTATCGCATCCTCGATCTCGGCACGGGCAGCGGCGCGATCCTGGTGGCGCTGCTGCATGAGCGCCCGGCAGCCACGGGCATCGGCGTCGACCGGGATCCGGCGGCGGCGGCCCTCGCCCGCGACAATGCCCGGGCAAACGGCGTCGGCGAACGGGCAGCTTTCCTGGCGGCGGACTGGACCGGGGCGCTGCAGGGCGTCTTCGACCTGATCGTTTCCAATCCGCCCTACATCCCGGCCGGGGACATCGCGGGCCTGGCGGTCGAGGTGCGCGAGCATGACCCGCTTCTCGCGCTCGACGGCGGCGCGGACGGGCTCTCGGCCTATCGCGCCATCGCCGCGGCAGCGTCCGGGCACCTCGTTCCCGGCGGCGCGCTGGTGCTGGAGCTCGGGGCTGGGCAGGAAGCGGACGTCGCGGTCCTGGCCGCGGCCGCAGGCCTCTCCCCGTCCGGTCCGGCGCGATGCGACCTCGGCGGCGTTCCGCGCGCGCTGACCGCCCGGCGCCCCCTATGAAAAAGGCCCGGACGATGCCGGGCCTTCGTTCCAGTTCCGCCGGAGGAGCCGATCAGGCGGCCTCTTCCTCGGCGACTTCGTCGAGATCGGCTTCGGCATCCTTGGCGGCGCCGCGCTTCGGCCCCTTGGCGAGGTTGGCCTCGAGCACCTTCACCGCGTCGACCTCGGAGAGATCCTGCACGGCCGCGATCTCGCGCGACATGCGGTCGAGCGCCGCCTCGTAGAGCTGGCGCTCGGAATAGGACTGCTCGGGCTGCGCGTCGGAGCGATAGAGGTCGCGTACCACCTCGGCGATGGCGATCAGGTCGCCGGAATTGATCTTCGCCTCATATTCCTGCGCCCGGCGCGACCACATCGTGCGCTTGATGCGGGCGCGGCCCTTGAGCGTGTCGAGCGACTTTTCGACCAGAGCCGGATCGGCGAGCTTGCGCATGCCGACCGCAGCCACCTTGGTGGTGGGAACGCGCAGGGTCATCTTGTCCTTGGCGAAGGTGATGACGAACAATTCCAGCTTGAAGCCGGCCACTTCCTGCTCGTCGATCGACACGATCCGGCCGACGCCGTGCGACGGATAGACAATGTGCTCGCCGGTCTTGAAACCCTGCTTGGTCGACGCCTTCTTCACGCTCGTCATGACGCTTCAACGCTCCTTTTCGTGGTGGCTCGACGCCACAAGATGAGCGGGCAGACGCTTTGGCGCCCGTTGCCGCGAGGCCTCATTCGACAGGAACACCACGCACGCCCTGCGGCGTACTGTGGCGGTGCCGAACCGGAAGGGGGTCAAAATGTCGCGCCAACGTTCCGAGAGCGCGAAACACGCCCGCGGATAATGTCTTCCTCATTGTGAGGCCACAAAAAAATGGCTCCTTGTCGGAGCGGTGGCAGATGCGGCGGCCTTTCCTGACCTTGTTGCAATTGGTAGCACAAAAACTGGCGAAAATCAATGCATAAGCGCGCCAACGCATAGCAGCCCCGCCCTCTGTGGGCATTATGGTTGCCATGCGGTCGACGTTGCGCGGAACGGCCGCGCCTTGGCGTCGGTGACGGACGGCCGGTTCAGGCGTCGCCCTGACCCGGATCGGGCGAGAAATGCTCGAGCTTGCCGGCCACGCCGTCCCACGCCTTGGCATCGGCGGGGCTGTCACGCTTGATGGTGATGTTGGGCCAGGTCTTGGCATACTGGGCATTCAGCTCCAGCCAGGATTCCAGGCCACGCTCCGTATCCGCCTTGATGGCGTCTGCCGGGCATTCGGGTTCGCAGACGCCGCAGTCGATACACTCGTCGGGATGGATCACCAGCATGTTGTCGCCCTCGTAGAAGCAGTCCACCGGACACACTTCGACGCAGTCCATGTACTTGCACTTGATGCAGTTCTCGGTGACCACATAGGTCATGGGGCAACGTCCTGGAGGATTTCACGTCTGTGCAGTTGCCTAGCGGAGATGGGCACGGGGTTCAAGCGTCACGGACCGCCGGCCGTGCAAGGCAGGCCTGCTACGGGGCGCGCCAAGCGAAAACCCCGGCTTGCAAGGCCGGGGTCCGCGGCAGCCGGCGAGGCCGGCCGGTCAGTAATTGTAGGCGCGCTCGCCGTGCTCGGCGATGTCGAGGCCCTCGCGCTCCTGGTCGGACGTGACGCGCAGGCCCATGGCCAGATCGACGAGCTTGTAGAGGACGAACGAGCCGATGCCCGACCATGCCAGCGTCAGCAGCACCCCCTTGAGCTGGATCCAGACCTGGCCGACGCTCCATTCAGCCACCAGGAGCTTGCCCGGCTCGGTGACGTAGTCGGGGATGCCGACGCCGCCGAGGGCCGGGTTGACCAGGATGCCGGTGGCGATGGCGCCGAAGATGCCGCCGATGCAGTGCACCCCGAAGACGTCGAGCGAGTCATCATAGCCGAGGGCGTTCTTCACCGTGGAGACGAAGAAGAAGCAGATCGGGCTGACGGCGAGGCCGAGCACCACCGCGCCCATCGGGCCGGCGAAGCCGCAGGCCGGCGTGACCGCCACCAGGCCGGCGACGGCGCCCGAGATGGTGCCGAGCAGCGAGGGCTTGCCCTTGATCGCCCATTCCACGAACAGCCAGGACACCGCCGCCGCGGCCGTGGCGACGAAGGTGTTGATCATGGCCAGGGCTGCATAGGCATTGGCTTCGAGGTTCGAGCCGGCATTGAAGCCGAACCAGCCGACCCAGAGCAGCGAGCCGCCGATGGCGGTCATGGTCAGCGAATGCGGCGGCAGGTGCTCGCGGCCATAGCCCACCCGCTTGCCCAGGACCAGCGCGCCGATCAGGCCGGCAAGCCCGGCATTGATGTGCACCACGGTGCCGCCGGCGAAGTCGAGGCCGCCCCAGGTGTAGATCTGGCCGGCCGGTGCCGTCGCCGCATCCGGGCCGCCCCAGTACCAGACCATATGGGCCATGGGGAAATAGACGAAGGTCACCCACAGGACGATGAAGACGATCATCGAGGAGAACTTGATGCGCTCGGCAAAGGAGCCGACGATCAGGCCGGGGGTGATCATCGCGAATGTCATCTGGAAGGCGATATAGACATATTCGGGGAGGTAGACCCCGTGGGAGAAGGTCGCCGCACCGGTCGAGGTGCTGACGCCGGCCAGGAACATCTTGCTGAAGCCGCCGAAGAAGGGCTGGAGCAGGCCCGAGCCTTCGGTGAAGGCGAGCGAATAGCCGTAGACCACCCAGATCACCGAGACGAGCGCGGCGATGACGAAGACCTGGGTGAAGACGGAAAGCATGTTCTTGCTGCGCACCAGGCCGCCATAGAACAGGGCAAGGCCCGGCACGGTCATCAGCAGCACCAGGGCGCTGGCCGCCAGCATCCAGGCGGTGTCGCCCTTGGCTCCGGGAGAGGCAAGCGCGTCGGCGACGGCGTCGGCCCAGGCGGGTGAAGCCGAGAGCAGCGCTGCCGCAAGCGCCGGCGTTGCTGCCTTCAGTACGCGGGAAATGGTCATCGAGGATGGATCCTGTCGCGGTCGTGATTGTCGCTGGGAGGCCGCGTCAGAGCGCGTCCGTGTCCTTTTCACCGGTGCGGATGCGCACCGCCGTCTCGATCGGCGTGACGAAAATCTTGCCGTCGCCGATCTGGCCGGTCTTGGCGGCAGCGCTGATGGCGTCGATCACCTTGCCGACGAGGTCGCCGGCGACCGCGACCTCGATCTTCAGCTTGGGCAGGAAGCTCACGACATATTCGGCGCCGCGATAGATCTCGGTGTGCCCCTTCTGGCGCCCGTAGCCCTTCACTTCCGTCACGGTCAGGCCGTGCACGCCGACGGCGGTCAGCGCATCGCGCACCTCCTCCAGCTTGAACGGCTTGATGATGGCCATCACGATCTTCATGCTGCTTCACCCTTGAGCCTTGAATTCGCCGCAGCGGCTCCACCCCGCATGGATGGCGACGCCGTGAATCGGGAGCGGCCAATCAAGCCCCGTGCCAAGCCGGGAAGCACGCCTTAACGAATTGTAAAACAACAAGAATTCAACAGGCTGCCGATTTCGGTCTCAACGGTCGCGCCAAGGGCTGCTCAAAGATCAGGCGCCTATCCAAAATTTAATCAGACGCCATCCGGACGCCGTCGCCGCATTTTCGCCTTTCGAATCCGTAGGCTTTTTTCGAGGACACATGGGACGGGCATCGCCCGGTAAAGCGTCACGATGGCGGGGCGGGCCTTGATGAGCATGGCCAATGCGGCATGCGCCGCGATGGTGGTGTGCAGTCCTTCGATTGCCATGGCCGATGCCTGCCGCCAGTCGGCTGCGGCAGGCGAATCCGTCGTGATCGCGGCGGTGTTGCCGGGCAACGCCCTGCGACTGGCCGACGGCCGGCTGGTCCAGCTCGCGGGCCTCGACGGGACGAGCCTCAGCCTGCCGCCGATCGAGGATATCGAGGTGACCCTGGTCGGCGCGGGGCAGCCGGACCGGCACGGCATGATCCGCGCCGATCTCGTCGTCGACGGCCTCTTCCTGTCGGAGCGGCTGGCGTCGGAGGGACGGGCGCGCGTCCGCCCCCGGCCCGGCGACGAGCCCTGCTATGCCGATCTGCTGGCGGCCGAAGACACGGCGCGCCGCGCCGGGCTTGGCCTTTGGGCGCAACCGGAGTATGGAGTGGCCGACGCTTCGGACCCGGATGCCGTGGCGGCGCATGAGGGCCGCTTCGCCATCATATCGGGCCGCGTCACGCATGCGGGCTCGAGCGGGGCGATGCTCTGGATCGACTTCGGCGCGGTTTGGCGCACCGACGTGACCTTGGCCATACCCAAGAGGGAACGGCCGCGCTTCGTTGCGGCCGGGATTGCACCGGAGGCGCTCAAGGGTCAGAGGATCCGGGCGCGCGGCGTGGTGACCTTGCAGGGCGGGCCGCGCATCGACATCACGGAGCCGTCGGCGATCGAACGTCTCGATGAGCCGACGCCATGAATGGAAGGAATGGACGGGACGCGATGACGGCGCGTGTTTCAGGACGGAGTTCGGTGGTCGGGATTGGTCTGGCCGCGTTGATGCTCGGCCTGGCCGGCTGCACCTCCCCGGGCGAAGGCCTGGCCGACATGGGCGAGCAGGCCCGTCCGCTGGTCGCCGCCCTGCCGAAGGAAGCGCCGAAGGTCATCGCGCCGCCCACCGCCGCCGACCGCGAGCACGACCGCCTCGTCGCCTCCTATGGCGGCGCCTATCGCAATGCGGCGACGGAGCGCTATCTCGGCGACCTGGTCGAGCGCCTGGCGGCGCAGTCCGACCGGCCGGACATCCCCTACAAGCTGACCATCCTGAACGCCCCCTCGGTCAACGCCTTCGCCCTGCCCTCCGGACGGATTTACGTCACCCGCGGCCTGCTGGCGCTGGCCAATGACGATGCCGAGATCGCCGCGGTGCTGGCGCATGAGATGGCGCACGTCTCGGCCCGGCATGCGGTCGCCCGCGCCAACATGGAAAAGCAGTCGGTGCTGGTCTCGGCGGTGATGACCGACGTGCTGCACAAACCGCAGGAGGGCCAGGCCCAGCAGGCCAAGTCGATGGTGACGATCGCCAGCTTCTCGCGCCAGCAGGAGCTGGAGGCGGACCAGGTCGGCGTGCGCACCATCGCCCGGGCCGGCTTCGATCCCTATGGCGCGTCGCGCTTCCTGGCTTCGATGAGCCGGCAGGTCGGCATGCGCTCGCCCGGAGCCCCGCCGAACGCCAACGCCTATGATTTCCTCAACACCCATCCCTCGACGCCGGAGCGCATCCAGCGGGCGGTCGAGGTGGCGCGCCAATACGGCGCTCCCGGTTCGGGGCGCCGCGACAAGGTCAGCTATCTCCAGGCGATCGACGGCCTCACCTATGGCGAGGATCCGACCCAGGGCTTCATGCAGGGGCGGTCCTTCCTGCATCCGCGCCTCGGCTTCACCTTCGCCGTGCCGCAGGGCTTCACCATCGACAACACGCCGCAGGCGATCCTCGGCGTCGACGGCGGCGGCAGGGCTCTGCGCCTCGACACCGTCAAGCCGAAGGACGGCCAGTCGCTGGTCGACTATCTCAACTCCGGCTGGATCGAAGGCGTCGATGCGGGCTCGGCCTCGACGCTGACCATCAACGGCTTCGAGGCGGCGACGGCGGTGGCAAGGGGCGAGGAATGGAGCTTCCGACTCTATGCCATCCGCTTCGGCCCCAGCGTCTATCGCATGATCTTCGCCACGCGCGATCTGACGCCGGCGACGGACGCCGTGTTCCAGCAGACGGCCTCGACCTTCCGCCAGCTCACGTCGGACGAGATTCGCAACGTCAAGCCGCTGCGCGTCGACGTCGTCACCGTGCGTGCCGGCGACACCCCCGCCACCATGGCCGCCCGCATGGCCTATGCCGACCAGTCGCTCGAGCGCTTCCTGGTGCTGAACGGGCTGGATGCGAACGCGACGCTGCAGGCGGGCGACAGGGTCAAGATCGTCTCCGAATAACGGCGCACGAGCGGTCACGCCGGGCCGGGCGCAGCCTGCATCCGTCGAACCGGGATGCGGCCGTGCCGGGATGCGCCATGCCTGTCTCGGCGGCGCGACCGGGATGCCACAGCCTTCGGCAGATGGGGACATCGTAGCGCCCCGTTAACCACGCCTTTCCGATTGGGCGCGATGTTCCCGTCCATAGGCCCAGTTTGTTCGAAGGCGGTTATGCGTATCCCCAGACCCAACTACGTCGCCCCCCCCGTGCAGCCCGCCGAGGCGCCCGAGACGCCTGGACCTGCCGGCAACCGCTTCCATATGCCGGCCTGGCAGCGCTCGCTGTCCCTGCCTGAGAATGTTCGCTTCACGCGCACGCCCGACCGCCACTTGCGCCGCGGCGACCCCGCCGAATCGGGCGTGGCGGCGACGCAAGCCGCCCTGGCCAAGGCTATCGCCGAGGCCGGCATCGGCGACATCCACGTCGAGGCGCCGGCCGATTCGGCCGTCGATGCCGAGGCGGCCATGCCGCCGGCCGAGCCGGACGCCGCCGGGGACACGCAGGGTGACACCGTCGCCGCTGCCACGCCCTGGCCCTATCTGCCGGACAGCGTGTTCTGGGAGAGCCTGGAGTTGCTGGGCGAGCCGCCCCGCGCCATCGAGGCGCCGGCCCCGGTGCCCGTGCGGGTCGCGCCCGGCATCCCCATCGTCTCGCTCTTCCGCAGCTATTCCTGGAGCCCGGCCGGCAAGGTCGTGCCCGTGCAGGCGGCCCAGCCGCCCGCCCTGGCTCCGCCGGAGCCGCCGCAGGTCCAGGCCGTGCCCGATACGGGCTCGGTCGCCGAGGAGAGCGCCGTCATCCGCCTGCCGGCGCCGGAAGACGTCGCCGACGAAGAGGAGCTTCTCGAGGCCGAAGAGGATGTGATCGAAATCGGCGCCGAAGACGAGGCGGACGAGGCCGACAGCGAGGAGGCCGCGGACGCGGAGGTCGACGACGAGGAAGACGAAGAGGACGGGCAGGACGAGGAGGACGAGGAGGACGGGGAGGTGCTCGAGACGGCCGTAGCGCCCGTCGCCGTTCCTGTCCCGGCTCCGGCCCGCCCCGCGCCGACCATCACCCCTTATGACCGCGCGCCCCTGCCGGCGAGCAAGACCCCGCGGCCCGTGGCGGTGCGTGCCGGCTATGAGCTGCCTCCCCTCACGCTGCTGGCCGAGCCGCGCAAGCCGACCGGGGCGGCGATCTCCATGGAGGCGCTGGAGCAGAACGCGCGGCTCCTGGAGAGCGTGCTGGAGGATTTCGGCATCCGCGGCGAGATCATCCATGTGCGGCCCGGCCCGGTGGTGACGCTGTACGAGCTGGAACCGGCACCGGGCATCAAGTCCTCGCGGGTGATCGGCCTTGCCGACGACATCGCCCGCTCGATGTCGGCGCTGTCGGCGCGCGTGGCGGTGGTGCCCGGGCGCAACGTCATCGGCATCGAGCTGCCGAACGCCAAGCGCGAGATGGTGTATTTCCGCGAGCTGATCGGCTCGGAGGATTTCGAGAAGTCGAAGTTCAAGCTGGCCCTGTCGCTGGGCAAGACCATCGGCGGCGAGCCGGTGATCGCCCAGTTGGAGAAGATGCCGCACCTCCTGGTGGCCGGCACCACCGGCTCGGGCAAGTCGGTGGCGATCAACACCATGATCCTGTCGCTGCTCTACCGGCTGAAGCCGACGGAGTGCCGGCTGATCATGGTCGACCCGAAGATGCTGGAGCTGTCGATCTATGACGGCATCCCGCATCTTCTGGCGCCGGTGGTGACCGACCCGAAGAAGGCGGTGCTCGCGCTCAAATGGGCGGTGCGCGAGATGGAAGAGCGCTACAAGAAGATGTCGAAGCTCGGGGTGCGCAACATCGACGGCTACAATGCCCGGGCGGCGGCGGCGCAGGAGAAGGGCGAGAGCGTCATCCGCACGGTGCAGACCGGCTTCGACAAGGAGACGGGGGAGGCGCTGTACGAGCAGGAGGAGATGGACCTGTCGGCGATGCCCTACATCGTCATCATCGTCGACGAGATGGCCGACCTGATGATGGTGGCGGGCAAGGACATCGAGGGGGCGATCCAGCGGCTGGCGCAGATGGCGCGGGCGGCGGGCATCCACCTGATCATGGCGACGCAGCGCCCGTCGGTGGACGTGATCACCGGCACGATCAAGGCGAACTTCCCGACCCGCATCTCCTTCCAGGTGACCTCGAAGATCGACAGCCGGACGATCCTGAGCGAGCAGGGGGCCGAGCAACTCCTGGGCCAGGGCGACATGCTGCACATGGCCGGGGGCGGTCGGATCACCCGCGTGCACGGGCCGTTCGTGTCGGACGACGAGGTGGAGAAGGTGGTGGCCCATCTCAAGGCCCAGGGTCGGCCGGACTATCTCGACACGATCACGGCGGACGAGGAGGGCGAGGGCGAGGAGGCGGAGGCCGATGCGGCGGTGTTCGACAAGGGCGCCTTCGGCGGCGAGGAGAGCGGCGAGCTCTACGACCAGGCGGTGAAGGTGGTGATGCGCGACAAGAAGTGCTCGACCTCCTACATCCAGCGCCGGCTGCAGATCGGCTACAACCGCGCCGCCTCCCTGGTCGAGCGCATGGAGAAGGAGGGCCTCGTCGGACCCGCCAACCATGCCGGAAAGCGCGAGATCCTCTCCTACAGCCGAGACAGGATCATCCATGTCCCCGCCAGTCAGGACATGGACTACGAGGACGAATGAGAGGACGGGCCGCCCGCGCCGGGCGGCCGCAACGACGGGAGGCGGTGTGAGCGGCATCCGCGGACGGCCCGGCTCGCGCCGGGCGGCTCTTTGCCTTCTGCCGCTGCTGGCTGCCGCCCCGGCCGCCTCCGCCGAGCTGCCGCCCGGCTTCTCCCGGCTCGCCGTCCTGGCCCCGACCATCCGCCAGGACATGCGCTATGCGGGACCGGAGAATTTTGCCGGGCGCCCGTTGGCAGGCTACGAGGCTCCCGCCTGCATCCTGCGGACCGAGGCGGCACAGGCCCTGGTCCGGGTCCAGATGCGGCTCGCCCCCGAGGGACTCGGACTGGTGGTTTTCGACTGCTACCGGCCCGCCCGGGCCGTCGCCGACATCCTCGCCTGGGCCAAGGCGGGCGGACCGCAGCGTGCGCCCGACCATCCGCAGGTCGATCGCCGCAGCCTGGTGAGGCTCGGCTATGTCGCGGCCCGGTCGCTGCACGCGACCGGCTATGCCGTCGACCTCGGCCTCATCCGCCTCGGCACGCCCGCGACGCCCGCCGCCCCGGGCGTGCCCTGCACCGCGTCGGCGGCGCAGCGCGGCGATCAGGGCACGCTCGACTTCGGCACGGCCTTCGACTGCTTCGATCCGCTGTCCCGGACCGACGCGGACGGCCTGCCGGCAGAGGCCGCCCGGAACCGGCGGACGCTGACGCTGGCGATGCAGGCGGCCGGCTTCCGCAACTATCCGCGGGAATGGTGGCACTTCACCTATGAGGGGCGGCAGGATGGCCGCATGCAGGACTTTGCCGTGACCGCTCCCTGATCCTGTTCCCGCAAGCGTGGCTGCGTGCCGAACCCCGACCGGGCGCTGCCGCCGTCCGCTACAGCCCCGCCAGCCCGCCGGCCCGGATCGCCTCGGCGAGGCGCGACACATCCGGACCGCTGGCGCGATCCTCCTCCAGCTTGTCGACATGGCTGCGCACGAAGGCGAAGATGCGGGCCGTGCCGCCGCCGAGGTCGGCGCCGCCGCGCAGGTCGATGGCCTGGGCCGCCACGATCATCTCGCAGGCGGCGAGCGCCACCAGCCGACCCGCGCTCTCCTTCAGCTTGGTCACGGCGGCCGGCGCGTTGGCGGCATGGTCCTCGACGCCGTCGGCGGCATGCAGCAGCGCCAGCGTCGCCGGCTGGGCCCGGGCCCGGACTTCGCCCTCCAGCGCGCCGATCGCCTTCTGCAGGGTGGCAAAGCCGGTGCGGCTCTGGCCGAGCGGGGTGAGGAAGCGCGGCTGCTCGGAATAACCCGGCGACATCAGCTTCAGCGCCCGCTGGGCTGAGATGGTGGCGGCATGGGACAGGGCCTGCGCCAGCGCCTCGAAGCGCAGGGTGAAGACCGTCATGTCGAAATTGCCGTTCGACAGCATCTGCCCGTCGATCACCACCGGATTGTCGCCGGCATGGTTGAGCTCAAGCTCGACCATGGCCACCGCCTCGGCGAGGGCCGTGCGCGCCGCGCCGTGCACCGGCGCGACGCAGCGATAGGACAACGGATCCTGCACCCGCCGTACCGCGCCGCGATGATCGCCGAGATGGCCGCCGACGAGCAGGGCGAACAGGCGCTGGGCGGCCTGGGCCTGGCCCGGCCCCGGCCGCGCCGCGTTCACCACCGGCAGAAGCGGCGACAGATTGGCGCCGAATGCCTCCATGGCCAGGGCGGCCGAGGCGTCGAGCGCGTCGAGCGCCAGCCGGGCGTCGGCCAGCGCCAGGGCCCCGCGCCCCACGGACGCGGCATTGGCGACGACCAGGGCATGACCGTCCTTGGGACCGACCGGCACCGGCGCCAGGCCGGCCCGCGCCAGGGCGGCGCCCCCGGACATGCGCTCGCTGCCGAACTCGGCCTCGCCCTCGCCGAGCAGCGCCACCGCCATATGGGCGAGCGGCGCCAGGTCGGCCGCGCCGATCGAGCCGATCGAGGGCACCACCGGGTGGAAGCCGGCGTTGAGCGCCGCGACCAGCGCTTCCGGCACGGCCGGCGAAACCCCGGTCTGGCCCACCGCCATGCCGGCGACGCGGGCCGCCATCATGGCGCGCACCTCCTCGACCGGCATGGCCTCGCCGATGCCGACGGCGCGGGCGAAGGCGACGCGGCGCTGGAAGGCGGCGAGGTCGTCGGCGGAAAGGCGAGTGTCGACCGCGGCGCCGAGGCCGGTGGTCAGGCCGTAGACCGGCACGTCCTCGGCGATATGGCGCTCGACCACCCTGCGCGCCGTCGCCATGCGCTCGCGGGCCCCGCGCGACAGGGCGGCCGGCGTATGGCGGCGGGCGATCGCGGCGATGTCGTCGATCGTCACGGCATGATCGCCGATGATCACCACACCGTCTGCCATGCAGCCCTCCCCCGAAGGTGGCCTCGTCCGGCCGAGGCTGGATTATTGCGGCGTCTTGTGCTTCGAACGCAAGTTGAAGACTGCCAGGCCGCTTCCCGCGGCCTTCGCCACGAACGGTCTTGCCGCTTTCGACGCAGGATCGACGCTGCCCGGATTCTCGCGTGTGAGCAGGTTCGGGAGAACCGGCTCAAGGCCAAGCACAGGAGCACGCCGCCGCCATGGCTGCGACCATCGATCTCTTCCTCTGCCGCTCCGACAATTTCGGGGCCCTGATCCACGACCCGGCCACCGGCCGGACGGCGGCGATCGACGCGCCCGAGGCCGCTCCGATCGAGGCGGCGCTGAAGCGGCGGGGCTGGCGGCTCACCGACATCCTGGTCACGCACCACCATGACGACCATGTGGCCGGCATCGCGGCGCTGAAATCGGCCTGGGCCTGCCGCGTCGTCGCGGCCAGGGCCGACGCCCACCGCATCCCGGCCGTCGACGAGACGGTGGCCGAGGGCGACACGGTCATGGTCGGGTCGCTCGCAGCCAAGGTGATCGACACGCCCGGCCACACCGTCGGCCACATCGCCTACTGGTTCGAGGCCGAGAAGGCGCTGTTCGCCGCCGACACGCTGTTCTCGCTCGGTTGCGGCCGCCTGTTCGAAGGCACGCCGGGCCAGATGTGGGGCTCGCTCTCCAGGCTGCGGGCCCTTCCAGACGACACCCTGCTCTATTGCGGGCACGAGTACACCCTCTCCAACGCCCGCTTCGCGCTGACGGTCGACCCCGGCAACGCAGCGCTTCGGGCGCGCGCCGCCGAGGCCGAGCAGCAGCGGGCCGAGGGCCCCTTCACCTTGCCGGTCACGCTCGGGGCGGAAAAGCGGGAAAACCCGTTCCTGCGCGCCGACGACCCGGCGATCGCCGCCGGGCTCGGCCTCGCCGGCGCCGATCCGGTGGCGGTGCTGGCGGAGCTGCGCGAACGCAAGAACCGGTTCTGAACGCCAACGGAGCCCTCGGCGCATGCCCGTCCCCACCGCCCAGGACATCATCGCCATCCTCGGCATGCGCGCCCATCCCGAGGGCGGCCACTATGTCGAGACTTTCAAGGATGCCCCCGATCCCTGCGGCCGGGCGGCCTCGACCGCCATCTACTACCTGCTGCAGGCCGGCGAACGCTCGCACTGGCACCGGGTCGATGCGAGCGAGGCCTGGCACCACTATGCCGGCGCGCCGCTGGCGCTGCATGTTTCGGCCGACGGCCTCGCCGCCGCCACCCATGTGCTCGGCCCGGATCTCGTCGCCGGGGAGCGCCCGCAAGCCGTGGTGCCGGCCGGCGCCTGGCAGGCGGCCGAGAGCCTGGGCGCCTGGACGCTGGTCGGCTGCACCGTCGCGCCGGGCTTCCGCTTCGAAGGCTTCGAGATGGCGCCGGCCGGCTGGCAACCGGGGCCGGGCTGAGCCGGAGGAGCCCAGCCCGGAACCAAGTATGGACTGCACCTTTCTCCCGAAGCGTGGCATCATCGCCCCGCGCCCGGCGGGGCCGGGCCAGCAGCCAGGGAGGGTGGGATGCCGGAGGAAGTGGTTCGCGGCCGCGAGGCGGTCATCCGGTTCGACGGGACGCTGTGCATCCATTCCAGGGGCTGCGTCCTCGACCGTCCGGACGTGTTCGTCCCCAACGTCAAGGGCGAATGGATCCACCCGGACGCGGCGAGCGTCGCCGATCTCGAACGCCTGGCGCTGAACTGTCCTTCCGGCGCCATCCGGGTCGAGCGCCCGGACGGCACCGCGCTCGAAGCCGCGCCGATCGTCAACACCGTCCGCATCCGCGAGAACGGCCCGCTGGCGCTGCACGCCGAGCTGACGATCGGCGAGCACGAAGCGCTGCGGGCGACGCTGTGCCGCTGCGGCGCCTCCGCCAACAAGCCCTATTGCGACGGCAGCCACACCGCCGCCGGCTTCACCGCCACGGGCGAGCCGCAGACGCAGACCTCCGAGCCGCTGGCGGCACGGAACGGCCCCGTGACGGTGACGCCGCTGAAGAACGGACCGCTGCGGGTGGCGGGCAACCTGGAGGTGGTGTCCGGCACCGGGCGGACGATCAACCGCGTCACAGAGACCTATCTGTGCCGCTGCGGCCACTCCGGCAAGAAGCCCTACTGCGACGGCAGCCACAAGGCGGCGGGATTCGTGGGGTAGCCGGCTCCGTCATGCGGGCAACGTCGCAGGTCCGCTTGCAGACGAGCCCGGAGACGGGCTTGCCGCCCGGGCCCCCTGCCCCCATCCGGGAGAGGGGCTGATCACATCCCCCTACCCGCCCTTCGCGGCGACATAGGCATCGATCAGCTGCCGGAATCGGGTCGGGCCGAAGCTGGCGAAATGGCCGCCATGGACGATGCGCGGCTGCAGGCCGCGCAGGCGCTGCAACGTCGCGACATAGACGGCGATGTCGGAGTGATAGCAGTCGTCGACCAGCGGCCCGTCATAGACCACGTCCTGCGCGAACAGGGTGCCGGTCTTCTCCTCGAACAGCGAGACATGGCCGGGCGAGTGGCCCGGCGTGTGCAGCACGGTCAGGGCGCGGTCGCCGAGGTCGATCACGTCGCCATCGGCGACGAGGCCGGTCGCCGGTGCCGGGGCGATGCGATAGCGCGTTGCGTCCCAGCCCGGCGGCAGGCCCCAGAACATCTCCGCATCGCCCGAGCCCGAAGCATAGGCGGCAAACAGGGTCGCCTCGTTGGTCGGCTCGGCCAGGATCGGCGCCTCGATCGGATGGGCGAGGCGCGTGTCGAACTCGGCGGCGGCGCCGATATGGTCGAAATGGGTGTGACTCGCCAGCAGCGTGACCGGCCGGCCGGCCAGGGCCGGCACATGCCGGCGCAGCGGCACGGCGCCGAGCCCGGCATCGATCAGGAGATCGCGGTCGCGGCCACGGATCAGCCACATGTTGCAGCGGAAGAACGGCGGCAGCCAGGGTTCGTGGATCAGCGTGACGCCGTCGGCGAAGGGAATCGCCTCGTACCATCGGCCGGCCGGAATCGTCGCAATGGTCATGATCACTCCACATCGGCACAAGGCCGGCAGACCGCCGGCCGCACGAGGGTCAAGTGGCAAACGGGTCGAGCCGGTCCGAATTCCACCCCTGCCCGCACTGTTGCCGCCGTGCGAAAGGAGATGAGCATCAGTGGCCTCGCTTCATATGGCACGAGAACGTGCCTCGCAATTTCCAAGATTGCGTTCTATATGTTACAGGTTCTTCGGCTTTTACTTCTCGAAAGCTGATCGTCGTCGATGTGTCCGACGTCGGTCGGCCTCTCACGCGCTGAGGACGAGCGCGAAGGGCCTTGGCCGGCACGCCCAAAGGATGCCCATGTCCCTGAGTTTTCCCAACGCCAGCCGCAGCTACGACGCGGCGAGGCACAGCGTCCGTTTCTGGGGCTACGACTCGGCGTTCGAGATCTCGTTCTATGTGGGCGAGGATGCCCTTCGCGTGATCAGCCCGCAATCGCGCCCGGACGAAGCGGCGCTCCTGCAGGCGTTCGATGCCAATCTCCCATGGATCCGGCAGGTGGCGTCGAAGGCCTATGCCCGGAAGCGCCAGAGCTTCTACCAGTTGTCGGCGCCGGACTTCTGAGGGCGGCGCGCAAACGCCGCCCGGGCCGCGCGGCGGCGGGCGGGCGGTGCCCGTCGCTTCGCAGCGGCGAGAATAATTCGCTGGCACTCATATCAATCGAGTGCCAAAGGGCCTACATGTAGGGAACCGGCACGCCCATGCGTGCCCAGCCCGAAAGGGGCATCCCATGACATTCCGCCCTCTGCACGATCGGGTCGCCATCCGGCGCCTCGAAGGCAAAGACAAATCCAGGGGCGGGATCATCATCCCCGATACGGCGAAGGAGAAGCCGCAGGACGGCGAGGTCATCGCCGTCGGCTCCGGCATCCGCGACGACAGCGGCGGGCTGATCCCGGTCGATCTTGCAGCGGACGACGTCGTGCTCTTCGGCAAATGGTGCGGCACGGACGTCGGCATCGACGGCCAGGACCTGCCGATCCTGAAGGAAGCCGACATCATGGGCGTCGTCGACAAGGCCGCGGCCAGCTGACGCTTCGACCTTCACGAGCCGTTCTCAAGCGATATCGGAGCACCGAACCATGGCCGCCAAGGTCGTCAAATTCTCCAGCGAAGCCCGCGACAGCATGCTGCGCGGCGTCGAGATCCTCAACAACGCCGTCAAGGTGACGCTCGGCCCCAAGGGCCGCAACGTCATCATCGACCGCTCCTACGGCGCGCCGCGCATCACCAAGGACGGCGTCACCGTCGCCAAGGAGATCGAGCTTGCCGACAAGTTCGAGAACATGGGCGCCCAGATGGTGCGCGAAGTGGCCGCGAAGACCAACGACCTTGCCGGCGACGGCACCACCACGGCGACCGTCCTGGCCGCCTCCATCATCCGCGAAGGCGCCAAGTTCGTCGCCGCCGGCATGAATCCGATGGACCTCAAGCGCGGCGTCGACATGGCCGTCGTCGCGGTGGTCAAGGACATCGAGGCGCGCGCCAGGAAGGTCCAGACATCCGAGGAGATCGCCCAGATCGGCACCATCGCCGCCAATGGCGACACGTCGGTCGGCGCGATGATCGCCAAGGCGATGAAGAAGGTCGGCAACGAGGGCGTGATCACGGTCGAGGAAGCCAAGAGCGCCGAGACCGAGCTCGACGTGGTCGAAGGCATGCAGTTCGATCGCGGCTATCTCTCGCCCTACTTCATCACCAATGCCGAGAAGATGTCGGCCGAACTGGAAGATGCCTATCTTCTGATCCATGAGAAGAAGCTGGCGGGCCTGCAGGCCCTGCTGCCGCTGCTCGAGGCGGTGGTGCAGACCGGCAAGCCGCTCCTGATCGTCTCCGAGGATGTCGAGGGCGAGGCCCTGGCGACGCTGGTCGTCAACAAGCTGCGCGGCGGCCTCAAGGTGGCGGCCGTCAAGGCTCCGGGCTTCGGCGACCGCCGCAAGGCCATGCTCGAGGACATCGCCGCGCTGACCGGCGGCCAGGTCGTTTCCGAGGAACTCGGCATCAAGCTGGAAAACGTCACCGTCGACATGCTGGGGCGCGCCAAGCGGATCCGCATCGACAAGGAGACCACCACCATCATCGACGGTGCCGGCAAGAAGAAGGACATCGAGGCCCGCGTCCAGCAGATCAAGGCGCAGATCGAGGAGACGACCTCCGACTACGACAAGGAGAAGCTGCAGGAGCGGCTCGCCAAGCTCTCCGGCGGCGTCGCCGTCATCCGCGTCGGCGGCGCGACCGAGATCGAAGTCAAGGAAAAGAAGGACCGCATCGACGACGCGCTGAACGCCACCCGCGCGGCGGTCGAGGAAGGCATCGTGCCCGGCGGCGGCGTCGCCCTGCTGCGGGCCAAGGCGGCCCTGTCGAAGGTCACCTCCGACAATGCCGACGTGAGGGCCGGAATCGCGATCGTGCTGCGCGCCCTCGAGGCGCCGATCCGCCAGATCGTCGAGAATTCCGGCGTCGAAGGCTCGACGGTGGTGGGCAGGCTGCTGGAATCCAAGAACCCGAACGCCGGGTTCGACGCGCAGGCCGAGGCCTATGTCGACATGATCGAAGCCGGCATCATCGACCCCGCCAAGGTGGTGCGCGCCGCCTTGCAGGACGCCGGCTCCGTCGCGGCGCTGCTGATCACCACCGAGGCGATGGTCGCCGACGTCCCGCAGAAGGACGCCCCCGCCATGCCCGGCGGCATGGGCGGCGGGATGGGCTACTGATCCCGGCCTGTCGGACGGGGGCGGATCGCCGAGGCGGCCGCCCTGCCGTCGACATGCCGGACCGGTTGCCAACAGGAGCATGCGCAGTGGCAGCGAAAGACACTTCGGACGAACGCAAGGCCCTGCTGGCCAAGACGGCCCGCCTCCGCGCGCTCCGCCTTGCCAAGGAGGCGGAAGAGGCGCTGGCGGCCGGGGCGGCCCCCGCCAAGAAGCCGGCTGTCGCCAGGGCGGCGAAAAAAAAGAAGCGCACGCCGCCGCCCTGGCCCTGGTGACCTCCGGGGCTCCCGATCCGTCGTCGGACGCGAGGCTTCGAGAGGCGCATGCCCATGCTGATCCGATACGGCTACGACATCACCGTCACCTGCCCGCAGCCGACGCCGATGGTGTGCCTCCTGGCGGTGCATGACGACAGGGCCGCCGACATGCGGTCGGCCGAGGTGCTGATCACCACGCCCGATGTTCCGATCACGACCTATCGGGACCTGTTCGGCAATGTCTGCCGCCGCTTCGTGGCGCCGGCGGGCGATTTCTCGATCTGGAGCGACGGTACGATCGAGGATGACGGAGCCCTCGATCCGGTGGACTGGGGCGCGGCCGAAATCCCGGTCGCGGCTCTGCCGGACGATTGCCTCGTCCATCTGATGGGCAGCCGCTACTGCGAGACCGACAGGCTGAGCCAGGTCGCCTGGGATCTGTTCGGGCATGTCAGCCCGGGCTGGGGCCGCGTCCAGGCCGTCTGCAACTTCACCAACCGCCACATCAGCTTCGGCTACCAGAACGCCCGCGCCACCCGCACGGCCTTCGAGGCCTATCAGGAGCGTGTCGGCGTCTGCCGGGACTACGCGCACCTCGCCATCACGTTTCTGCGCTGCATGAACATCCCGGCCCGCTACGTCAACGGCTATCTCGGCGACATCGGCGTCCCGGTCGTCGACCCGATGGATTTCAGCGCCTGGATCGAAGTCTATCTGGGCGGCCGCTGGCTGACGTTCGATCCCCGCAACAACGTGCCGCGCATCGGGCGCATCGTCGTGGCGCGCGGGCGCGACGCCGCGGATATTCCGCTGATCAATTCGTTCGGTCGGCATACCCTGACATCGTTTCGCGTCTGGGCCTATGACGCCACCGACCTGCCCCAGCCGCCTGCCGGCGGCTAGAGCAAAGCGCGTTTTGGTGGAAACGCGCGTTGCTCTACCCCCTTGTTTCGACGCGTCTTTGCGACTTGACGCGAGTCCGTCAAATCGCAAGACGCTTTAGCCGCGACGGACCGCCCCTCGTGCAGCGGCGGAGGCGGCCGCTCCGCCGCCGTGGCCGAACGCCCCGTCACCCTGCGGGGCGGACGGCTTCGGCCGCCTGCCTGACCCAGTCGAGACGCGCCGCCGGCACCAGGCCGTAATTGTAGAAGTTGATGCCGTCGGCGCCCGCCGCGGCCGCGGCCCGGACCTTGGCCGCGAGGTCGGCGGCGTCCGCCATCTCCGGATGGAACACGCGGAACCCGGCGCCGAGATATTTGTCCGGCCCGAGCGCCGCCCGGCCGAGGGAGAGCGCGTCGGCGGTCTCCTCGCGGCTCATGTCGTAGACGCAGAAGACCATGCCGTCGCAGACGCGGCCGAGCGCGGCCGCGTCGCAGCCGCCGAGCCAGCCGTCCCGGATGTCGATGACATGGATCCGGCTGGCCGGGTCGGCCCGCTCGCGGATCTCGGCGACCAGGCTGGCCACCGGCTCGGTCCGCCAGGCGGCATAGGCAAGGATTTCCGGATGGTCCCGGAACGAGTCGAGCCCGCGGGTCGCGAAGTCCGGCCAGCGCGGCGCCGGCACCGCGCGCTCCAGTGCCTCGGCCACCAGGCGCCGCGTGGTCCGGCGTGCCGCCTCGCCGTCGACGCCCGCCTTGGCCGACCGGGCGAGGCAGGCCTCGCAGAAGCACAGCGACAGGAGAAAATCATCCTCCGGCAGCAGGCCGACGCCATCCTTCTCATGGTGATAGCCATGGGCATAGGGCATGAAGCAGGGGGTCTCCAGCTCCACCACGTCCGGCCGGTAGTTCGCCGTCATGTCCTCCACCAGCGTGCAGACATAGCGTCGCGCATCGGGATGCGAGGGGCAGAGGCCGAACGGATTGGCGTCGCCGAAGGCGGTGCGGGTGACGACATCGGGGTGCAGCAGGCCGAGCCGCATGTTGTGCAGGCAGACGGTCCAGGCCGAGACGGCGAGGCCGGTGCGTTCGCGCTCGTCGACGAGGCGGCGCAGAACGTCGCCGCCGTCGAGCATGTCGGCCGGCTTGGGCTGGAGGCGCGAGCCCTCCCAGCGCCCGGGTTCCGGCCGGAAGTAGATGGTGCCGTCCTCGGGGAAATACACCTTGCGGCGGGGGCTGCGCGGCTGCAGGAAGCGCCCGGCATGGTAGGAGGCGGCGAGGCTGACGCCGTTCAGCCCGGCCCGCTCCCTGAGGTCGCGCACGACCGGCTCGAAGCCGCAATCCTGGACATCCCAGGGATAGGTCCACATCGAGAGCTGCATAGGCCTCATCCTTCCACCAGTTCCGCCACCTGCACCAGGCAGTCGCCCGCCTCGCACATGGTGTGCAGGCGCTGGGAGAGCACGACGCCGCCTTCGGCGAAGCGCAATTCCTCCTCGGCATCCTCCAGCCGCTCCAGATCGTGCAGCCAACCGGCGACGTCGCCCGCCCGGACGATGGCGCCGAGCGGCGTCGCCGGCTCGAACCAGCCATGGCGCGTGGCATAGATCGCCTGCGCCTGGCGCGCCAGCGAGAGGATCCGCATCGTCGCCGGCGGCTCGGGACGGCGCGACAGCAGCGGCGCCTCGATGACACCGAGGGCGACCAGGAGATTGTCGATCGCCCGCTCCGTCGCGGCCATGGTCTGCGGCGTCACCGTGCCGCCGCCGCCGAACTCGCCGCTGACGCCGATGGCGCCGGCGCGCCCAGCCGCGCCCATCGAGGTCGGCGTGCCCCGGCCATTGTCGGCGACGAAGCCGTAGGCGAGGCCGAGGCGGCGCATCAGGTCGAGCGCCGCCTGCGTGCGCGCCGGATCCTCCTGCTTCTCGATCAGCGCGCAGAGCAGATGCGCCATCGAGGTGCCGCCGGCATGCAGGTCGAACACCACGTCATGGCGCGGGAACAGCTCGTGCTCGAGGAAATGCGCCAGGCGGGCGGTGGCGTTGCCGGCGGGATCGCCGGGAAAGGCGCGGTTGAGGTTGCCGCCGTCGAGCGGCGAGCAGCGCCTGGCCGCCCGCACCGCCGGCGCGTTGGTCATCGGCAGGATGGTGACCCGACCGCGCATCGCCGCCGGATCGAGCCGCCGGATCAGGCGGCCAAGGGACAATTCGCCCTCATATTCGTCGCCGTGATTGCCGGCCATCAGCAGCACCGACGGGCCGGGGCCGTTGCGCACCACGCAGACCGGCACCTTCACCTGGAAATAGGGCGAACGGTCGATCGACAGCGGCACGCCGAGAAAGCTCAGGGCCTTGCCGTCGCGGTCGAGGTCGAGGGTGTGGAAGACGCCGGAATGCATGGTGGGAAACCCTATGAAGCGATGGCAGTGTGGCCGGGGCCTGAGGCAAGGGAGGAAAGAGCGTGCCGAAGCCCTATGACGGCCCGATCGTCGACGCCCATCATCATCTGTGGGACCTCGGTCTCGGCAAACATCCGTGGCTGGCGGCGGAGGCGGGCGAGCGCGGCGGCCTCGGCGATCTCGGATCGCTGCGCCGGGACTACCTGCCGGCCGACTATCGCCGCGACGCCGCATGCTGGCCGATCGCCGCCACGGTGCATGTGGAGGCGGGCTGGGATCCGGCGGACTGCCTCGGCGAAACGCGCTGGCTCGACGCCCTCCCGGCGCGCGGCATGGTGGCGGCGCGCTGCGTCGCCCATGTGCCGCTCGCCAGGCCGGACGCGGAAGCCCTGGTCGAGGCGCAGGCCGCCTCCGCCCGCGTCGTCGGCATCCGCGACATCCTCAGCTGGACGCCGGATCCGGCGCGGCGCTTCGCCGCCCGCGGCGACCTGATGGACGACCCGGCCTGGCGCCGCGGCCTCGCCCGGCTGGCGCGCCATGGCCTCGTCTTCGACCTCATGCTGTTCCCGAACCAGCTCGGCGATGCCGCCCGCCTCGCCGCCGCCTTCCCGGACCAGCTCTTCGTCCTCAATCATTGCGGCAGCCCGTTCGAGCGCGACGCCGAGGGCATGCGCCGCTGGCGGGACGGGCTCCGCCGCCTGGCGCGCCTGCCCAATGTCGCCGTCAAGATCTCCGACCTCGTCGCCTACGACCATGAATGGACGCTCGACAGTCTCGGCGCCGTGGTCCGCCACTGCGTCGATTGCTTCGGCCCGGAGCGGGCGCTGTTCGCCAGCGACTTTCCGGTCGCCGGGCTGCACGCGAGCTTCGACCAGGTCTGGGAGGCCTTCATCGCCATCACCGCGGATTTCTCGGCGGACGAACAGCACGCCCTGTTCTTCGCCAACGCCAAACGGCTCTACCGCCTGGACGAGGTCTCATCGCCGGCTGGCCTCCCGGCCCGACAGCAGCAGCAGCCCTAGGATGAGCGAGCCGAACAGGATGCTGCGCCAGCCGGGCGAGGCGTTGACCACGGTGATCAGGGCCGTGATCGTCACCAGCAACACCGCGCCGGGGATGGTGCCGGCATAGGTGCCGGCGCCGCCGAGGATCGAGGTGCCGCCGAGCACCACGGCCGCGATCGAGGCGAGCAGGTAGGGATCGCCGATGCCGACATAGCCCTGGCCGTTCATGCCGAGCACCAGCACGCCGGCGAGGCCGGCGGTGAAGCCGCTCAGGGCGTAGATCGCCGCCGTGGTGGCGCGGCTCGCCACGCCCGACAGCGTGGTCGCCAGCGGATTGGCGCCGAGGGCGAAGACGCGGGCGCCGAAGGGCGTGGCGTGCAGCAGCGCCAGCGCCAGCGCGGACACAGCCAGCCAGAGCAGGATGCCGGCAGGCACGCCGAAGAGCCGGGCGTTGCCGAGCCAGGCGACCAGCGGGTTCTGGGCCGAGACCGCGCTGCCGCCGGCGATGATGATCAGGACGCCCTGCAGGAAGGTTGCCATGGCCAGGGTCATGATCATCGGATGCACGCGCAGGAAGGCGACGCCCAGGCCGTTGAGCAGGCCGATGCCGGCGGCGATGGCGAGCATGCCCGCCACCGCCAGGGCGCCGCCGGGGTCGCCGCTCCAGGCCAGCAGCGGCACGCCGACGGCGCTGACCGTGACGATGGCGCCGACCGAAAGATCGATGCCGCCGCCGATCACCACCAGCGTCTGGCCGGCCGCCACCAGGCCGATCACCGCCGCCAGTTCCAGGAGATAGCGCAGGTGTCCATAGGAGCCGAAGCCCTGCCTGGCGAAACCGGCCACGACCCAGACGGCCAGGACGATCAGCAGCGTCAGGACAGGCCGGCTGCGCAGGAGGCCGGCGAGGCGCCGGCGCGGAAAGCGGGTGACGTCGACGTCGCTCATGCCGTCCTCCCGCGCGCGGTGAATTGCGGCAGAGCCACCGCACCGATGATGATCAGGCCCTGGGCGACATATTGGGCCACGGGCGGAAAGCCGAGGAAGAACATGACGTTGATCATCACGCACAAGAGCAGGCTGCCGGCGATGGCGCCGCGCATGGTGCCGGCGCCGCCGAGGAAGCCGACGCCGCCGAGCACCGCCGCGGCGATCGAGTTCAGGGTGAAGGCGGTGCCGATCACCGGGTCGCCCGAGCCGGTCTGCGCCGCGACGAACAGGCCGGCGCCCGTGCAGAGCAGGCCGCTGAGGGCATAGGCGACGATGCGGGCGGCATCGACCGGCACGCCGGAGCGATAGGCGCCGACCGGGTTTTCGCCGGCGGCGTAGAGGCTGAGGCCGAGGGGGGTCGCCAGATAGAGCTTCCAGGCGAGCGCGGTCAGCACCAGCAGGACGGCGGCGACCGGCGTATTGCCGGCCAGCAGGTCGGAGAACCAGTCGGGGATGGCGCCGCCCGGCCGCGGCAGCACCAGGAGCGCCGCACCGCCGACGATGAAGGACCCGGCCAGGGTGACGATGATCGCCGGCAGCCTGAGACGCACGACGATGACGCCGGCCGTCGCGCCGATGCCGAGGCCGGCCAGCGCGACGGCGACGCTGCCGCCGGCGACGCCGAGCGGGCCGCTCATGGTCGTGGCCGCGATCACCGCCCCGAGGCTGACCATGGCGCCGACCATCAGGCTGATGCCGCCGGTCAGCATCAACAGCGCCTGCGCCATCGCCACCAGGGCGAGCGGCAGCCAGCTCTGGGCGAATTTCGACACGCCGCCGACGCTGAACAGGCCGGGGAAGAGGTAGAGATAAAGGGCGAGGAAGGCCGCCACGACCAGGAACAGGCCGTGGACGCCGCGATTGCGGCCGCGCTGGACCGGCCAGTAGAGCGAGGGCCGGGTCATGCCGCCTCCCTCGCGCTCTCCGCTCCCATGGCGGCGGCGACGATCGCCTCCTCGCTGAGCATGTCGCGGCCGAGCATGGCGACGATGCGTCCCTCGCGCATCACCGCCACGCGGTCGCACAGATGCACCAGCTCCGGCGTGTCGGAGCTCGACAGCACCACGGCCTTGCCCTCCCCGGCGAAGCGCCGGAGCAGGCCGTAGATCTCGCGCTTGGTCTCGACGTCGACGCCGCGCGTGGGGTCGTTGAGCAGGAGGATCGGTGGGTCGTGCGGCATCCACTTGGCCAGCGCCACCTTCTGCTGGTTGCCGCCGGACAGGGCCTGCACCGGACGCGTCAGGTCCCCCTTGATGCCCAGCCGGTCGGCGAGGTCGCAGGCCAGACGCCGCTCCGCCACCCAGTCGCGCAGCTGCAGCGCCGCGGCGCGGGCCAAGCCCGGCAGCATCATGTTGGCCGCGATGGGATGGATCAGGTGCAGGCCCTCGCGCTTGCGGTCGGCCGGGACATAGGCGAGGCCCAGGGCGTTGGCCCGCGCCACCGAACCCGGCAGGCCGGCAGCGGCGCCGAAGCGGGCGGCGGCGGCCGTCGCCGGCAGGGCGCCGTAGAGGGCGAGCAGCAGGTCCTCCTGCCCCTGGCCGACCAGGCCGCCGATGCCGAGCACCTCGCCGCGCCGGAGCTCCAGGTCGACGTCGCGCACCATGCCGGCGCAAAGCCCGGAGACCGAGACGATCGCCTCGGCCTGCGACGCCGGCGTCCAGCGCGGGAACAGGTCGCCGGGGTCGCGCCCGACCATCAGACGCACCAGGCCGGCGGCGTCGATGCCGTCGAGCGGCCGGTCCGCGGTGACGGCGCCGTCCTTCAGCACGGTGACGTGGTCGCACAGCGCCATCACCTCGTTGAGGCGATGGGAAATATAGAGGATGGCCGTGCCGGCGGCCCGCAGCCGGCGGATCAGCCCGACCAGGGTGGCGGTCTCGTGGGCCGAGAGCGAGGAGGTCGGCTCGTCGAAGATCAGCACGCGCGGCTCGCGGTAGAGCGCCTTGGCGATCTCCACCATCTGGCGTCGGCCGAGCGGCAGGTCGCCGACCGGACGCGACAGCGGCTCGTCGAGGCCGACGCGGTCGCAGACCGCCTTGGCGCGCTCGGCCAGCAAGCCGTAGTCGACCAGGCCGAGGCGGCGCGGATAGGCGCCCAGGCCGATATTCTCGGCGATGGAGAGCTGGCTGGTCAGGCTCAGCTCCTGCTGCACCACGGCGACGCCGGCGCGCCGGGCATCCGCCGGGGTCAGGCGGTCGAGGCTGCGGCCGTCGACCTCGATGCTGCCCCCGTCGGGACGCAGTGCGCCCGACAGGAGATTGATCAGCGTCGACTTGCCCGCCCCGTTCTCGCCGAGCAGCGCATGCACGCGGCCGGGCTGCAGGGTGATCGAGACATCGCGCAGCACGGGATTGCCGAAGAACGACTTCGACACGCCCCGCGCCGCGAGGATCGGGGCAGAGCTCATGAGGCAGGACCCGCGGCCGGAATCACTTCTGGGCCAGAAGCTTGTCGAACAGAGCCTGATCGTAGGGCGAATAGATGTAGCCGTCAGCCGGGAAATCCTTGGCCCGGGCGAGATAGCCGTCGAGATTGGCGTCGTCGATCACCGGCAGCGGCACCTTGACGAAGGGCGCGACGTCCTTGCCGCTCAGGGCCTGGACCGCGGTGTAGGCGGCCAGGGCGCCGAGCCAGTTCGGCTGCATGGTGGCCCAGCTCTTCAGGCCCTTTTCCTTCCACAGCTCCAGGAATTGGCGGGCGTTTTCGCCGGTCATCGGCACCATCGGCCGGCCCTGCTTGTCCATGGCGAGCACGGCGCCGGCCGAGAGGGCGCCGCCGAGCGAGAGCACGCCGTCGATTTCGGGATGGGCGAAGAGCAGGCTGGTCACCGCTTCCTGCGCCGGGGCGACGTTGTAGGCGGTGTTGGTCTCGGCCAGGATGGTCACCCCCGGATTGGCCTTCAGCACCGGCTCGGCGCCCTTGCGGCGGTCGTCGCTGACGGAGATGCCGGCCGGGCCGTTGAGCACCAGGATCTTGCCCTTGCCGCCCATCTGGTCGACCAGCCACTTGGCGGCGCTGGCACCCCATTCGGCCGAGTCGGTGTTGATCTTGGCCGTGACCTTGTCGGTGTCGACGAGGCTGTCGAAGTTGATGACGGCGATGCCCTTGGCGCAGGCATCGGCCAGGACGCGGGCCGGGGCGGTGGAGGAGCCGGCGATCAGCAGGATGGCGTCGACATTGGCGTCGATCATCGACTGGATCTGCTGGATCTGGGTGTTGGCATCGCCCTGGGCGTCGGTGATCACCAGCTTGTCGACGAGGCCCTCCTTCTTCAGCCTCTCGACCTCGGCGGCGATGGTGCCCTCGGTCTGCTTCATCCAGGTCGGCACGGAATAGATGTTGGCCCAGCCGAGCGTGAACGGCGGCTTGCGGTCGCCCTTGATGCAGTTGGCGGCAGCCTCGGCCGCGGTGGCGAGGCCGGCGCAGGCGACGAGGCCGAGGCAGACGGCGCCGATGGCCGATCGCAAGGATGACGTGAACATGGCTCTTCCCCTCAATTGAAGCAGGTCGTCGTTGCACGGCCGGGCAGCAGTCCGGTCGCGATCACCTTGATTGAAATTCCATTATACCGGACTAACGAACACTATTCCGGACACACTGATGCTAGATCCGTTTCCCGGCCGTGCGCAAGAGGCCGCTTTCCGCCGATCGACGCGATTCCTTGACAGGCAGGATCGACGGAGCTTATTGATCGATCCGGTATATTGCCATTTAGTCCGGTATATTGGACTTTCAGGCGACGGGCAGCCGGCGCCGTCATCTTTTCCGACCATTCCGGAGGAATGCTGTGAGCATCACGCGTTACGGAGCCAGCAAGGCCGGCGCAGGCGGCCAGTCCCTGCCGTTCGCCCGCGCCGTCGAGGCGGACGGCTGGCTCTACGTCTCCGGCCAGGTCGCCATGGTCGACGGCGAGATCATCGAGGGCGGCATCATTCCGCAGACCCACAAGGCGATCGAGAACGTCATCGCCATCCTGGAGGAGGCCGGCTACGGCCTGGAGCATGTGGTGCGCGTCGGCGTCTGGCTCGACGACCCGCGCGACTTCTGGACGTTCAACAAGATCTACGCCGGCTATTTCAGCGCCCACCCGCCGGCACGGGCCTGCGTCCAGGCCAGCATGGTCGTCGACTGCAAGATCGAGATCGACTGCGTCGCCTACAAGCCGAAGGGGTGAGCCGCCGACGGGTTGCCCGGCCGGCGCAAGCTGTGGCACATGCGGGGCAATCGCGCGAGGAGCCTGACATGTCGGCGGACGGAGTGACCGAGATCGGCGTCAACCGGCGCATGCGCGGGCTCGACCGGGCCTTCGAGATCCTCGACTTCCTGCGCGAGCACCACCGGCCGGCGCGCGCCAACGAGATCGCGGCGGGAATCGGCGCGCCGAAGTCCACCGCCTACGAACTGGTCAACCTGCTGCTCAACGCCGGCATCCTCGAATATGCCGACGGAGAAGGCCGGGTCTATCTCGGCCGCAAGCTCTATTTCCTCGGCCTCGCCTACCAGTCGCAGTTCGACCTGACCCGCGAGTGCAAGGCCTATCTCGCCCGCCTCGCCGAGACCACGCGGGAGACGGCGCAGCTGTGCATGCTGGACGGGCGCAAATACACGGTGGCGATGATCAAGGAGGGCGCCCGCCCGTTCCGCATCTCCTCCGATGTCGGCGAGCCGATCCCGGTGCCGTGGACCGCCTCCGGACGCCTCCTGGTGGCGCATATGAGCGACGAGGAGATCCTCGCCTTCATCCCCAGAGGCGACTTCGTGCTGCCGGACGGCGCGGTGCTCGACAGCGCCGTCTTCCTCGGCGAGGTCCACCGGGCGCGTAGCGAGGGCTTCTATTCCTTCGACAGCGTCGCCGACACCTTCACCCACTGCTTCGCCGCGCCGATCTGGCAGGAAGGCGTGTGCGCCGCCACGCTCTGCCTCGTCGCCCCGCGCGCCGATGCCGCCCGCAACCATGCGCAGTACCGCGAGGCGCTGGTCGCCGCGGCGCGCGAGCTGACGGACAAGCTCGCGGACACGCCCGTGCGCTTCTCCAAGAAGGTGGCCCACGGCTGAAGCCCCGGCCGCTCCCTGCCCTTGGCGGAAAGGGCAGGGACGAGGTTCGTCGACAGGGCCGTCAGGCCGCCGCCTTGGGTGTCGGCCGCGACCGCCGGCCGAGCCACATCGCGAGGGTGCGCAGCGTCACGTAGAACACCGGCGTCAGGAACAGGCCGATCACGGTCACGCCGATCATGCCGAAGAACACCGCGGTGCCCAGCGCCTGGCGCATCTCCGCGCCGGGGCCGGTGGCGATGACCAGCGGCACCACGCCGAGAATGAAGGCGAAGGCGGTCATCAGGATCGGCCTGAGGCGCAGCCGGCAGGCCTCGATCACCGCCGCCACCGGGTCCTTGCCGTCGCGCGCTTCGGCCTCGCGGGCGAACTCGACGATCAGGATGGCGTTCTTCGCCGCCAGGCCGACCAGCACGATCAGGCCGATCTGGGTCAGGATGTTGTTGTCCTGGCCGCGCAGCATCACGCCGATCAGGGCCGACAGCACCGCCATCGGCACGATCAGGATGATCGCCAGCGGCAGCGACCAGCTCTCGTACTGGGCCGCCAGCACCAGGAAGACGAACAGCACCGAGAGGGCGAAGATGAAGATCGCCGTGTTGCCGGTCGAACGCTCCTGGAAGGCGAGATCGGTCCACTGGAAGGTCGCGCCCTGCGGCAGGGTCTCCCGCGCCAGCTGCTCCATGGCATCCAGGGCCTGGCCCGACGACACGCCGGGCGCGGCGTTCCCCTGGATCGGCACCGACGTGTACATGTTGTAGCGCTGGATCAGGTCCGGACCGGAGACGTCGCGGATCTCCACCAGCGTGCCGAGCGGCACCAGCGCGCCGGTGGCCGAGCGCACGCGCAGCCGCTCGATCTGCTCGGTGTCGGTGCGAAAGCGCGGCTCCGCCTGGGCGCGCACCTGGTAGACGCGGCCGAAGGCGTTGAAATCGTTGACGTAGGCCGTGCCCAGATTCTCCTGCAGCGTGTCGAAGATGTTGGAGATCGGCACGTTGAGGAGCTCGGCCTTCTGCCGGTCGATGTTGAGGAAGATCTGCGGCGAGTTGGCCGAGAAGGTGGTGAACACGCCGCTGAGGTTGGGATTGGCGCGCGCCTTGCCGACGATCTCGTAGGCGGAGGCCAGGATGCGGCGCACGTCCGGCCCGAGCCGCTCCTGCACCTGCATCTTGAAGCCGCCGGAATTGCCGATGCCGCGCACCGGCGGCGGCGGGATGGCGATGATGAAGGCTTCCTCGATCGACTGCATGCGCATGAACAGGTCCTTGACGATCTTGTCGGCCGTCAGGCCCTCGGCGATGCGTTCCTCGAACGGCTTGAACGGCACGAAGATCGCCGCCGCGTTCGAGGCGTTGGTGAAGGTGGCGCCGGAGAAGCCGGCGAAGGCGACGGCATGGGCCGCCCCCGGCGTCTGCAGGGCGATCTCGGTGATGCGCCGGGTGACGCGGTCGGTGCGCGACAGGGCGGCGCCGTCCGGCAGCTGCGCCACGATGATGGCGTAGCCCTGATCGAGCTGCGGGATGAAGCCGCGCGGCACCGCCTGGGCGATCCAGACCGTTCCGCCGAGCAGGCCGGCATAGATCGCCAGGGCGATCAGCTTGTGACGGACGACCCCGCCGACCGCGCCGGCATAGCCGTTCGACATCCGGTCGAAGCCGCGGTTGAAGCCGCCGGCCAGCCGGCTGCCGAGCCGTCCGATCGCGCTCCTGGGAGCCGCCGCGTGGTGGGGCTTGAGCAGGATGGCCGACAGGGCCGGCGACAGCGTCAGCGAGATGAAGGCGGAGATGAAGGTCGAGACCGCGATGGTCAGGGCGAACTGGCGGTAGAACTGCCCGGACAGCCCGGGGATGAAGGCGGTGGGGATGAACACCGCGCCCAGCACCAGGGCGATGGCGATCACCGCGGTGCCGACCTCGTCCATGGTCTCGTGCGCCGCGTCGCGCGGGGACATGCCCTCGGCGATGTTGCGCTCGATGTTCTCGACCACGACGATGGCGTCGTCGACGACGATGCCGATGGCCAGCACCATGCCGAACAGCGTCAGGTTGTTCAGCGAGAAGCCGAAGGCCGCCATGATGGCGCAGGTGCCGATCAGCGACACGGGGATGGCGACGATCGGGATCAGGGCGGTGCGCCAGCTCTGCAGGAACACCAGGATGACCAGCACCACCAGCACCACGGCCTCGCCGAGGGTGTGGTACACCGCGTTGACCGACTCGGCGATGAACTGGGTCGGGTTGTAGACGATCGTGTAGTCGATGCCGGGCGGGAAGGACTTCTTCAGCTCCTGCATCTTGGCGATGATCTCGGCGGCCGCGTCCAGCGCATTGGTGTTGGGCCGCTGGAAGATGGCCAGCGCCACGGCCGGCTTGCCGTCGAGATAGGAGTTGGTGACGTAGTCCTGGGCGCCGAGCTCGACCCGGGCGACGTCCTGCACCCGGACCAGGCGCCCGTCCGGGGTGGAGCGCACGATCACCCGGCGGAACTGGGTCGCGTCCTGGAAGCGGCCCTGGGTGTTGATCGTGATGCGGAAGGCGCTGTCCGCCGGGGTCGGCTCCTGCCCGAGGGCGCCGCTCGACACCTGCACGTTCTGGGCCCGGATCGCGGCGACCACGTCCGAGGAGGTCAGCCCGAAGGTCGCCAGCTTGTCCGGATCGAGCCAGACGCGCAGGCTGTACTGGCGCTCGCCGAAGATGGTGAGGTCGCCGACGCCGTCGAGCCGCAGCAGGTCGTCGCGGATGTTGTTGCGGGCGTAGTTGGAGACGTAGAGCTGGTCGTAGGCCCCGTTCGGGGAGAACATGTGCACGACCATCATCAGGTCGGGCGAGCTCTTGAGCGTGGTGACGCCGAGGGCGCGGACCGCGTCCGGCAGGCGCGGCGTGGCGATGGCGACCCGGTTCTGCACCAGCACCTGGGCCTGGTCGAGGTCGACGCCGAGCTTGAAGGTGATGGTCAGGGACAGGCTGCCGTCGCTGGTCGAATAGGAGGACATGTAGAGCATGCCCTCGACGCCGTTGACCTGCTCCTCCAGGGGCGTGGCGACCGTGGCGGCCACGGTCTGGGCGTTGGCGCCGGGATAGGAGGCGCGGACGACGATGGTCGGCGGCGCGATCTCGGGATATTGCGCCACCGGCAGGCCGAGAAAGGCGATGGTGCCGACCAGGGAGATGACGATCGCCAGGACCGCGGCGAAGATCGGCCGGTCGACGAAGAAATGCGCGAACCGCATGGACCGGCCCCTATTGCTTGGCGACCACGTAGACGTCGGGCAGCGTCGTCATCTTGGGCTCGATCTTGACCCCGGGCCGCACCCGCATCAGCCCGTTGACGACGATGGTCTCGTCGCCCTTCAGGCCTTCGCGGATGACGCGGTAGCCGTCGACCCGGGAGCCGACCCTGACCGGCTGCAGCGTCACGGTGTTGTCGGGGCCGACCACATAGACCACGCGCCGGTCCTGATCTGTCGACAGCGCCTCTTCGGGCACGAGCACGCCGCGATATTTGTCGGAGCCGAGGATGCGGATGCGGCCGAACAGGCCCGGCAGCAGGGACAGATCCTTGTTCTCGAACACGGCGCGGCCACGGATCGTGCCGCTGGCGGCGTCGAGCCGGTTTTCGGTGAAATCCAGGTATCCCTTGTGCGAAGGCTCCGGCTCGTTCGACTTGGCCACCAGCACCTCGTTGGGGTTGCCGTCGCTGGAGACGCGGATCGAGCCGGTGCCCAGGCGCTGGTAGGCGAGGAAGGAGCGCTCGTCGACGTCGAAGTAGAAGTTGATCGGATCCAGCGAGACGATGTTGGTCAGGACGGTGTCGTTGGCGCTGACGAGATTGCCGATGGAGACGAGGCGGCGGGACAGGCGCCCGGAGATCGGCGCCCGGATCTCGGTGAACTGCAGGTCGAGCCGGGTGCGGTTGAGGGTGGCCTGGGCCTTGTTGACGTCGGCCTTGGCCGTGGCCACCGCCTGGGCCCGTTCGTCGAAAAGCTGGCCGGTGATGTTGCCCGTCTTGCGCAGGGACTCGGCCCGGTCGAGGTCGCCCTTGGCGAAGTCGAGCCGGGCCTGCGCCGCCTCGAGGGTAGCCTGCGCCTCGTCCAACGCCGCCTGGTAGGGGCGCCGGTCGATGACGAAGAGCAGGTCGCCGGCCTTGACGGTGGCGCCGTCGGTGAAGGCGATCTGGTCGACATAGCCCGAGACGCGGGCGCGGATGTCGACCTGGTCGACGGCCTCGAAGCGGCCGATGAAGTCGTCATACTCGACGACATCCTTGACCACGGGCTTGGCCACGGTCACCGAGGGCGCCTGCTGGGCGGCGGCCAGTCCCGGCCACAGGAGGGACAGGACGAGAAACGGCGCAAGGCGCGCAGACCGCCGGCACGCGGCCGGGCGCGAAAGTGACGCTGCATCAGACATGAATGGCCTCGCTCGACCGGATCAGACGGGCACCATCCTCGGATACCGCGTCGGCCCGGAAGACAGCCAACGCCAGATGGTGCGGTCCGCCGATCCTATCAAGAGTGCCTGCGGGAGCAATCCACGATCGCGAACGCCCGAGGCCACCCGTCCTCAGCTCAGGTGGATGCCCCCGCACACGTTCAGCGTCTGGCCTGTGACGAAGGCCGAGGCGTCCGACGCCAGGAAACAGACCGGGCCGGCGACATCCTCGGGCTGGCCGAGCCGGCGCAGCGCCGTGATCCCCACCCAGCGGTCGATGCTCGCCTGGTCGCCGAGATTGGTGCGGCCCATCTCGGTGACGATGATGCCCGGGCAGACGCAGTTGGCGGTGATGCCGAAGGGACCGACCTCCTGGGCCAGGACCCGGGTGAAGCCCATCACCGCCGCCTTGGAGGCGGAATAATGCGCCTGGTTGGGAGCGCCGTGCTTGCCGCCGATCGAGGCGATGTTGACGATGCGGCCATAGCGCCGTGCCTTCATGTGCGGCAGCAGCGCCTGCACCACCAGGAAAGTGCCCTTGGCGTTGACGTCGAGCACCGCGTCCCACTCCGCCTCGGCGAGGTCGTCGACCGACCGGGAGATCAGGATGCCGGCATTGTTGACGACCGCATCGACCTGCCCCGCCTCGGCGACGGCGCGGTCGGCCATCGCCGTCACCTCCGCCTTGCTGCTGACGTCGGCCGTGACGGCGAAGGCCCGGCGGCCGAGGGCGCGGATCTCGCCGGCCACCGCATCGAGGTCGGCGGACTGGCGGGCGATGTCGTTGACGACGACGTCGAAACCGTCCGCCGCCAGTCCGAGCGCCAGGGCCCGGCCGATGCCGCGGCTCGCTCCCGTCACCAGCGCCACGCGCCCGTTCGATGGCTTGCTCATGTCTGTCCCTCCCTGTCCTCGACGCTCCCGGCGTTTCTCACCGGAAGAAACGGATCTCGCTGCGCAGCACGGCGAGGCTGACGGCGGCGATCATGACGATGCCGCGCACCTCGTTCTGCAGGTAGAACGGCGCGCCCATCAGGTTGAGGCCGTTGTCGAGCATGCCGATGATGATCACCCCGACCAGCGTGCCCTGCACCGTGGCGCGGCCGGGCTTGAAGGCGGTCATGCCGAGGAACACGGCGGCGAGGCTGTCCATCAGGTAGGCGTCGCCGGCGCCGGACTGGCCGGTGCCCAGGCGCGCCGTCAGCATCACGCCGCCGATGGCGGCGCCGAAGGCGGAGAGCGCCAGGGCGACGATGCGGGCGCGATTGACCTTGATGCCGGACAGGCGCGCGGCCTGGATGTTGGCGCCGGTGGCGACGATGCTGCGGCCGAGCCGGGTCCGGTTCAGGAGCACGTAGAAGGCGGCGACCATGACCACCGCGATGACGATCGGCACGGGGACGACGTCGAACAGCCGGCCCTTGGCGATGAAGTAGAAGCTCGCCGGCATCTGGGCGTAGATCGAGTCGCCGTTGGTGTAGGCGTAGTTGAGGCCGAGCGCGATCGGCCCCATCGCCAGCGTCGCGATCAGCGAGGGGATGCGCAGCCAGGTGACCAGCAGCCCGTTGGCGAGGCCGATGAGGACGCCGGCCAGGACGGAAAGGACGATGGCGACGGCCACCGACTGGCCGCTCCAGATCATCAGGCCGGCGACCAGCACGCCGGACAGGCTCGCCACCTGGCCGACGGAGAGGTCGAACTCGCCGCTCGACACCGCCACGGTCAGGCCGGAGGAGATCACCATCAGCACGGAGATCTGCACCAGCACATTGCTGATGTTGCCGACGGAGAGGAAGCGCTCATTGGCCAGGGCAAAGCCGATGAAGATGACGACGGCGGCCGCCACCGTGCCGTATCGGCCGATCAGCCCGCCGAGATCGATGCCGCGGCCGCCTTCGGCCCGTGCGTTCGTCGCCATGGTCAGTTCACCTCGAGCAGCAGTCGTTCTTCGGAAAACTCGGACCGCTCCAGGCAGCGGCCGACCGCCTTGTCCGCGATGCAGTAGATGCGGTCGCACAGCTTCAGCATTTCCGGAAACTCGGCGCTGGCGATGAGGACGCTGGCGCCCGAGCGGGCAAGGTCGCGGATCAGGGCGTAGAGCTCGGCCTTGCTGCCGACGTCGACGCCCTCGGTCGGGTTGTCGAGCAGCAGCAGCGGCCGTGCCGGGGACGCGCTCCGGGCCATGCGGATCAGCCAGCGGCCGAAGGCGACCTTCTGCTGGTTGCCGCCGGAGAGCTGCAGGATGTCCTGGCCGCGGCCGCTGCACTTGATCGCCAGCCGGCCGATGGCGTCGTCGGCCGCCGCGGCGCCGAGCCCGATCTGCATGAAGCCGTAGCGGCTGGTCTCGGCCAGCGAGCCGGTGAGCAGGTTCTCCTCCACCGACAGGCCGGGGAACAGCGCCTTGGTCAGCCGCTCGTCGGCGACGAGGTAGACGCCGCGGGCGATGGCGTCGGCGACGTTGGCGGGGCAGCCCGGCCGGCCGTTGACCAGCACCTCCCCGCCGGCGGGCGGCTCGCCGTCCCCGGCCAGGGTTTCCAGGATGCGGGTCTGGCCGCCGCCGAGCACGCCGGCCAGGCCCACCACCTCGCCGGAATGCACGGTCATCTCCGGGATGGCGAGGCCGGCGACCGACGTGTTCTTCAGGCGCAGCGTCACATCGCCGTGGACGGCGGAGCTCGACCAGTCGGTGTCCTCGATGGCGCGCCCGACCATGAGCCGCACCACCGCCTCGGGCGTGGTCGCTGCGACGGGGCCGTCATGCACCTTGCGCCCGTCCTTGAGCACGACGACGTGGTCGCACTGCTCGAAGATCTCGTTGAGGTGATGGGAGATGAACAGGATGGCGAGTCCCTGGGCCTTGAGGTCGCGCAGGAAGGCGAAGAGCTTGCGGCTCTCGTGCAGGGTGAGCGAGGCCGTCGGCTCGTCGAGGATCAGGATCGCCGGTTCCCCGACCAGCGCCTTGAGGATGTCGAGGATCTTGTTCTCGCCCAGCCCGAGTTCGCCGCATTCGCGGTCGAGGGCGATGTCGATGCCGAAGCGGACCGCGATCTCGCGCGCCCTGACCTGGAGCGCGCGGTTGCGGATGAAGCCGCCGCCGAGCGGCTCGCGCCCGAGCATGATGTTCTCGGCCGCCGTGAGCGAGGGAATGATCGCCACCTGCTGGTGCGCCACGGCGATACCGGCGGCGAGGGCGTCGCGAACGGTGTGGAAGGAGACGGCGCGGCCGTCGATGCGGATCTCGCCCTGATCCGCCGCCAGCGCCCCGCAGACGATCTTGACCAGCGTCGACTTGCCGGCGCCGTTGGCGCCGACGAGCGCCAGCATCTCGCCGCCGCGCAGGTCGAGGTCGACGTCGTCGAGGGCGGGATTGCCGTGGAAGCTCTTGCCGATGCCGCGCGCGCTGAGGCGCGGAGCCGCGGCGGCCGCGGTGCGGTCCATCTTCGTCTCCGGTCGATGGCAGGAGCCGGCGGGCGGGCAAGGCCGTCCGCCGGCGGGACGGGCTACATGCCGGCGAGGGCGCGGTCGCGGTAGATGTAGTAGAGGTCCTGGGCGTTGTAGGTCGGCGTGTCCGGCGCGGGAATGTTGACGCCGCGCACCAGGAGCGGCGCCGGGAACTCGACGGTCGGCACCGGCACCAGCTTCTTCACGTCGCCGCCCTTGCCGACGATCTCGTTGATCAGCCAGCCGGTGTAGGCGCCCCAGACCTCGAAGGCCTGGGCGGTGGTGGCCAGCAGCGGGTAGTCGGGCTGGCGCATGCGGTCGAGCGCGGTCGGATGGCCGTCATGGCCGATGACGAAGATCTTGTCCTGCAGGCCGCGCGAGACGATCACCTCGGACGCGGCCATGGCCGGCTCGTCCCACGGGCACCAGATCACGTCGAGATCGTCGCCATAGGTGGTGAGCCAGTCGTTCACCGTGTTCTGGGTCGCCTCGTAGAAACCGGCATACTGGATGACGCGCTCGGCCTTCATCGAGATCCATTCGTTCTCGGTGAGTGCGGTCTTCATCACCTTGCCGCGCTTGCGGGTGCCGTGATGGAAGTTGGCGATGACCGCGCACATGTTGGCCGAGGTCTTGCCCTTGGCCAGGAGCGTGTCGATCATGAACTGCGAGGTCTGCGCGCTCATGGCGTAGTTGTTGCTGGTGATGTCGGCGATGGCCGGCGCCTGCCAGCCCGAATCCAGGCTGAAGAACGGGATCTTCGAGGCGGTCAGGCTGTCGAGGGCGCTCTTGGCCGCGGTCAGCGTGCCGTACATCACCAGGATCGCGTCGGACTTGGCGGTGATAGCGTCCTCGATCTGGCTGACGAGCTGGCCGGGATCGCCCTTGGCGTCGGTCTGGTTGACCTCCCAGCTCTTGTCGAGCCCGGTCTTCTTCAGCCATTGCTGCAGGCCGGCCCAGGAACGCTGGGCTGACTGGGCCGCCATCTGCTGGGCGATCACCGCCACCTTCAGCGGCTTGCCCGACTGGGCGAAGGCGGGCGAAGAGCCGAACGCGAGCTGCGCCAGCTGCGAGCCGCCGAACATCGCGGCGGCCCCGGCGAGGCCCATGCCGCCGAGCAGGCCGCGGCGGGTGGGGCCGGTCAAGGGGTGGTCCTGGTCGTCCATCGTGTCTCCTCCGGTTGTCATGGTCTTGTCCGACGGCCCTCAGGCGAAGAGGGCCGCCAGCTTCTGCGGCTGGTCCCATTGCGGCATGTGCCCGGCATCCGCGACGAAGTGGACCGGCGTGGCGCTGCCGGCGCCGAGGGCGTGCCGCCAGGGGATGATGCGATCCTCCAGTCCCCAGACGAGCCGCGCCCTGCCCTCCAGCGCCGCCAGGTCGCCGACGATGTCGACCTGCTGGCGCCCGTCCCGCACCAGCGCGGCGGCGAGGCCGGCGAGGCGTCCCCGGCCGCCGAGCGAGGCGGCCATCGCGTCGAGCTGGCGGGCCGAGAGGACGGGCGGGCGCACCGCGACGCGGCGCAGCAGATGGGCGATCCCGCCGCCGGTCGCGGCATGGGCCATGCCGTCGACGAAGTCGGCGTCGATCTCGCTGCCGAGGCCGGCCGGCGCGATCAGGGTGACGCGGGTGGCCGCGAGCCGGCGGGCCAGCCGGGCGGCGACGGCGCCGCCCAGCGAATGGCCGACCAGTTCGACCGGGCCGGGGGAAAGCGTCCCGGCGAAGGCGGCGAGGGCCGCCACGAGGTCGTCGAGCCCGGCCGCCTCGATCGCCGTGGCGCCGTGGGCCGGCAGGTCCGGCGCCAGCACGCGCCGGCCGAGGCGGGCGAGGCCGGCGCCAAGGAGATGCCAGGTCTGGGCATCGCCGCCGAAGCCGTGCAGCAGCAGCATCGGCGGCGCCGAGCCCGAGGCCGCGCCCCATTCGCGGAAGGCCATGCGACCGGCGGGCAGGTCGAGAGCGGCGGCCCTGCCCGGATCGGCCGGGACCGGCGCGGCGTCCACGGGCGCGGCGTTGCCGGCGACGAAGGCCTCGACGTCGCGGGCCTCGATGCGCGAGCGGCGGCCCGTGCCCGGCACGGCGGCGATGTCGATGCCGTTCTGGCGGGCGATGCGCCGGGCGAGAGGGGTCGCTCGCGGGCGCTCCGCCGAAGCGGGCGCGACTGCCGGCGCTGCGGCCGCCGGTTCCGGTGCCGGAGCAGGCGGAGCGGGGGCCGCGACCTCGGCGGCGGGCGGCGGCGCCGCATCGGCTTCGGCAGCCTCGCCGTCGTAGCGGCACAGCGGCTGGCCGACCTCGATCTGCGTCCCCTCGCCGGCGAGGATCTCGACCAGGACGCCGTCGACGAGGGCCGGCAGTTCCACCACCGTCTTGTCGGTCTCGATCTCGACGATGGTCTCGCCGCGGCGGAACGCCTGGCCCGGCCGCTTCAGCCAGCCGACGATGCGCCCCTCCTCCATGGTCTCGCCGAGGCGCGGCAGGGTCAGGATCGCCGCCATCAGCGCACCATCCGGGCGACGGTGTCGACCACGAGGCCGACCGAGGGGATGCTCGCGCCTTCGAGCTCCGGCGAGACCGAGATCGGTATGTCCTCGCCGGCGATCCGCACCACCGGATCCTCCAGATAGTCGAAGCACTCCTCGGTGATGCGCGCGGAGAGCTCCGCCGCGACGCCGCAGGTCATATGCCCCTCGCTGAGGGCGACGGCCCGGCCGGTGCGGTTCACCGAGGCGATCACGGTGTCCATGTCGAGCGGGTTCAGCGTCCGCAGGTCGATGACCTCGACCTCGATGCCCCGCTCGGCCAGGGTCCCGGCCGCCTCGATCGCCACATGCACCATGCGCGAATAGGTGACGAGGGTGACGTGCGCGCCGCGCCGGCGCACCACGGCCTTGCCCCAGGGCGCCTCGGGAGCGGCCAGATCCGCCTGTTCCTTGCGGGCGTAGAGCGACTTGTGCTCGATGAACACCACCGGATCGGGCAGCGTCAGGCTGTGGCGCAGCAGGTGGTAGGCGTCGGCGGCCGTGGCCGGCATGGCCAGGCGCAGGCCCGGCACGTGCATGATCCAGGCCTCCAGGCTCTGGGAATGCTGGGCCCCGGCGGAGCGGCCGGTGCCGCCCTGGGTGCGCAGCACCATCGGCACGCCGATCTGGCCGCCGAACATGTAGCGGATCTTGGCGGCCTGGTTGCCGACCTGGTCCATGGTCAGGCCGAGGAAGTCGACATACATCAGCTCGGCCACCGGCCGGAGCCCGGCCATGGCGGCGCCGACGGCGGTGCCGATGATCGCCGGCTCGCTGATCGGCGTGTCGATCAGCCGCTCCGGCCCGAACTCGCGGATCAGGTCCTTGGTGACGCCGTAGGCGCCGCCATAGACACCGACCTCCTCGCCGATGACGACGACCCGGTCGTCGGCGACCATGGCGTCGCGCAGGCCCTGGCGCAGTGCGTCGCGATAGGTGATCTCGACCATGACAGCTTTCCTCACGCCCGTGCCAGGATGCGATCGATGCGGGTGCGCACCGGCTCGGGCTCGGGCTCGCCGACGGCGAAGACGTCGCGGAACATCGAGGCCGGCGGCGGCTCGGCGGCGGCGGCGGTGAAGTCGATGGACTGGCTCATCTCGCGGACGACGGCCAGATCGAGCGCATCGAGCTCGGCGGCGGTGGCGAGCCCCCGTTCGATCAGGCCGGCTCGCGCCCGCGCGACCGGATCGCGTCGGCGGCCGGCCTCCTCCTCCTCGGGGCTGCGATAGGGGCTCTTGTCCATGCGGCCATGGCCGTAGAAGCGGAAGCAGGACACCGCCATGAAGCCGGGGCGGCCGGCGCGCGCGGCGTCGATCAGGCCCTGCGCCTTCTGGAAGACGTCCTCGACATCCTCGCCGTCGACCATCTCGGCGTTGAGGCCGAAGGCCTCGGCCCGCCGGTCGAAGGCGGTGGAGCGCGTCGCCTTGTCGATGCGCGTGCCCATGCCGTACTGGTTGTTGATGCACACGAACAGCACCGGCAGGTCCCAGAGGGCCGCCATGTTCATGCTTTCGTAGAGGATGCCCTGCTGCATCGCCCCGTCGCCGAAGAAGGCGACGGAGACCGCATCCTTCTTCAGCCGCTTGTAGGCGAGGGCGGCGCCGACCACGTGCGGGATGCCGCCGCCGACGATGGCGTTGGCGCCGAGATGGCCGAGCGCCATGTCGGCGATGTGCATGGAGCCGCCCTTGCCGTGACAGTAACCGCTCTCGCGGCCGCCGATCTCCGCCATCATCCGGTTCGGTTCGGCGCCGCGGGCCAGGAAGATGCCGTGGCCGCGGTGATGGGTGGTGAAGCTGTCCTGGGGCTGCATCGCCGCGCACACCCCGGCCGCAGCCCCCTCCTCGCCGATCGACAGATGCAGCATCGAGCCGGCGCTGAGGCCGCGGACGTAGAGCTCGCCGACGTGCTCCTCGAAGGTTCGGATGCGCCGCATCGTGCGGTAGAGGTCGAAAAGAGGCGTGTTGGACGGCATGGAACCACCGGGAAAGAGGAACGGGGTGCCCGGGCTAGCCTGCGGCCGGCTTCGGGGCGAAAGGCTTGAGGGCCGGATAGAGCCGGGCATAGGTCCGGTAGAGCTCGTCATAGAGTGCCCGCTCGCGCGGCCGGGGCTCGATGCGCCGGCCGGGGCGGACCATCGCCGCCACGCCGGCATCGATGTCGGCGAAATGGCCGGCGCCGACGCCCGCCAGGATGGCCGCGCCGAGCGAGGGCGCCTCGCTGGCGGCGGGCACGCTCACCGGCAGGCCGGCGGTGTCGGCGTGGATCTGCAGCCAGAGGTCGGACGAGGTCGCGCCGCCGCCGATGGTGATCTCGGTGGCGGTGAAGCCGGCCGCGGCCATGCCGTCGAGGATGGCCCGGGTGCCGAAGCAGATGCCCTCGATCGCGGCGCGGAACAAATGCGGCATGCCGTGTCCGAGGGTGAGGCCGACGAAGGCGCCGCGCGACAGCGCGTCGACATAGGGCGTGCGGTTGCCCTGGAAATGGTCGAGCACCAGCAGGCCGTCGCAACCCGGCTCGAGCCTGGCGGCCTCGGCGTTCAGGGCCGCGAAGTCGAGCGTGCCGCCGGCGAGCCGGCGCAGCCAGTTGATGATCGAGCCGGTCGAGGTCTGGCCGCCTTCCATGATGTTCAGGCCGGGATAGACCGCGTCGGCATAGGTGCCCCACAGGCCGTTGGCGGAGGCGGGCCGGGTGGCGACGCCGAACATGAGGTGGGAGGAGCCGGTGATCAGGGCGAGCTGCCCGGGCTTGCTGACGCCGAGGCCGATGATGCCGATGAAGGCGTCGGCGCCGCCCTGGACAACCTTGACCGTCTGCGGCAGACCGAGATGCTCGGCGGCCGCGGCGGTCAGCGGACCGATGACGCCGCCGGGCGCCACCACCTCGGCCGGCCATTTGCCGAGCAGCGCCTCCAGGCCGAGGCGGGACAGGATGCCCTTGGCATAGCCGCCGCGCAGGGTCGAATAATGCCAGCGCGCCGAGACGTTGTTGAGGCTGGCGCAGCGCCGGCCGGTCAGGCGCAGGCTCATGAAGTCCTGATATTCGCAGATCGTCGCGGCGCGCTCGAACAGCTCAGGCTCGTGCCGGGCGAGCCAGAGCGCCTTGGGGATCATCCATTCGGCCGAGACCGGCCCGTTGCCGGCGCAGTTCACCGCCAGGGCTTCGTCACCGGTGGCCAGCACCGCCGCCGCCTCGGCCTCGGCGCGCACGTCCATCCAGATGATGGCGGGCCTGAGCGCCCGGCCGGCTTCGTCGAGGGCGACGACCGTGCAGCAGGTGGTGGCGAGGGCGATCGCCTCGACCGAGGCAGGCGGAATACCGGCTTCGGCCACGGCCCGACGCACCGCGTGGCCCATGGCGCTCCACCAGTCCTCAGGGTCCTGCTCGGCCCGGGCGCCGGGGGAGAAGCGGGTCTCATAGGGATGGGCGGCCGAGCCCTTGCAGTCGCCGGCGAGGTCGTAGACGCGGGCGCGGATGCTCTCGGTGCCGCCGTCGATACCGATGACGAAGCTCATGATCCTCCTCCCCGGCCGATCTGCGTCGACTCGCTTTCGCACTTTTGTCGTTAGTCACGACATTTGATGCATGTTTGATTTATCCACCGACACTTGTCAATCTGTCAGTGAACCGCAGCGGGACGACGATGCTGAACCTGAACCTGGCCCATGAGACCGACGACGCCCTGATCGTGCGGGTGGCGTGGCTCTACTACGTGGCCGGCCTGAACCAGGAGGAGACGGCGACGCGGCTCGGCCTGCACCGCTCGCGGGTCAACCGCCTCCTGTCGGAGGGGCGCGACCGCGGCCTGATCAGCATCGCGATCAACCACGACTCGGCCCGCGACATCGCCGTCGAGCACGGCATCGCCCGCGCGTTCGGGCTCGACTTCTGCATCTCGACGCCGCCGGTCGGCTTCGTCCGCGCCCCGGCCGATCCGGAGCTGGCCCGCATCCAGAGCGCCGTCGCCCGCCGCGCCATCGGCACCGCCGGGGCCAACTTCCTGAAGGGCAAGCTCGGCAGCGGGCCGGTCACGGTCGGGGTGAGCTGGGGACGCAGCATCGAGCAGGTGGCGCAGCAGCTTTCGGGCGTGCGCAACCCGCAGGCCCGCTTCGTCTCGCTGATCGGCTCGCTGACCCGCAACTCCGCCTCGAACCCGTTCGAGGTGGTGCAGGCCTTCGCCGCGCGCACCGGCGGCGAGGTGCACTTCCTGCCGGTGCCGTTCATCGCCGATTCCATCGCCGACCGGCAGGTGCTGATGTCCCAGCGCATGGTGATGGACGCAGTCGAGATGGCCCGCAGCGCCGACCTCTACCTGATCAGCGTCGGCGAGCTCGAGGAGACCGCGGTGCTGCGGCTGCAGGACATGATCTCGGCCGAGGAGATGCAGAGCGTGCGCGACAGCGGCGCGGTCTGCGACACGCTCGGCCGGCTCTACGACGCGCACGGCCGCGAAGTGCCGCACCCGCTCGCCCAGCGCAGCCTGGCGGTCGCGACGGAGCATCTGCGCGGCCGCAACGTCGTGCTGCTCGCCGCCGGCCTGGAGAAGACCCTCGCCACCGTGGCGCTGCTGCGCAGCGGCCTCGTCCGGGGCCTGATCATCGACGGCGATACGGCGCTGGCGGTGGCCGATCACCTCAAGGCCGCCCCATAGGCGCGGGAGCCCGGCTTCGTGTAAGGGTGCGCGGACGGAGAGATGCTGCGGCCGCTCCCATTCCGGGACGCGGGCCTCTCCGGCACCGGCGAGGATCATGGAACTGCCAGGCCCCCTGCGACAGGAAGTGGAGCGGCTGCTCGCGGCAAGTCCGGGCGCGGAGATCAAGGGGGCGGCGGCACGGCTGTCGCAGCGCTACCGGCAGGAAGTCCGGGACGGGCGCCTGCACATCGACGGCGACGTCGCGGCGAGGGCCTATCTCGCCACCCGCCTGCCCGCGACCTATGCGGCGATCCGCGCGGCTCTCGGCCTGATCGAGGACGTTGCCCCCGACTTCGCCCCCCGCACGCAGCTCGACGTCGGCGCCGGCCCCGGCTCGGCCCTGTGGGCCGCCGCCGACTGCTGGCCGGCTCTCGCGGCCGCGACGCTGGTGGAAGCGAGCCCGGCCATCCGCCAGGTCGGCGAGACGCTGTCGCGCCGGCTCGACGTCGAGGTGCAATGGCTGGCGGGCGATGCCGTCCGCGCCATGCCGGCCGCCGCCCCGGCCGACCTCGTCACCCTCGCCTATGTGCTGGACGAGATCGAGGACGAGGAGATCGCGCCGCTGGTCCGTCGCCTGTGGAACCTGACTGACGGCATCCTCGTCGTCGTCGAGCCCGGCACGCCGGCCGGCGCCCGGCGCATCCTCGCCGTGCGCGCGGCGCTGCTGGAAGCGGGCGCCTATCCGGTGGCGCCCTGCCCGCACGCCCTCGCCTGCCCGCTCGCAGCGCCGGACTGGTGCCATTTCGCCCGCCGCGTCGCCCGCTCGCGCCGGCACCGGCTCGCCAAGGGCGCCGAGGTGCCGTGGGAGGACGAGAAATACGCCTTCTTCGCCGCCTCGCGCCGGCCGGTGTCGCTGCCGGACGCCCGCGTCCTGGCCCGTCCGGATGCGGCGAGCGGCCTGGTGCGGCTGAAGCTCTGCCGCTCGGACGGCGAAGCCGGTCTCGCCGTCACCAGCCGCCGCGACGGCGCCCTGTTCAAGGCGGCGCGGCGGGCCGACTGGGGCGACGCCCTGGATCGGGGCGAGGGCTGACGATCGCTTGCCAGGCTATCTGCCATGCGCATCCGCCACGCTCGCGACGCGGCATGCCACCCGATGGCATGCATTCATGGGCATCTCGATCAAACCGGGACATCGCGAAACGCCCGGCGCGTCGACGTCGCCCCCCTGTGCGCGCCGTCTCGCCTCCCGTCAGGGTTGGATAAGGTCGAGCTGCGAGGTCGCGCCTCAGGACAGTCGCGCGGCCTCCTCGGCGGCGATGACGCCGAGGCGGATGGCGGCGGAGAGGAGGTGGCGGCGCATGGCCTCGCGCGCCGCCGCGGCCGAACCGTCGGCGATGGCGCGGTGGACGCGGCGGTGCTCCTCGACCACGGCGTCGACCAGTTCGGGCTGCTTCAGCGTGTTGCCGCGGGCGACGGTGACGCTCTGGCGCAGCAGCACCGACAGATAGCGCTGGAAATCGGCGACCTTGCCGTTGCCGCTGGCGATCGCCACGCTGCGGTGGAACTCCACGTCGGCGGCAACCCCGAAATCGGGGCCGAGCTTGGTGCGGTCCATCTCGGCCAGCCAGTGGGCGAGGGTGGCGAGATCCGCCTCGGTGCGCCGGACGGCAGCCAGCGCCGCCCCTTCCACCTCCAGGCACAGGCGCAGCTCGAAGATCTCGCGCAGCGCCACCCCGCTCGTCACCTCCTCGTCGCGAATGCGGAAGGAACGCTGCAGCGGCGCGTCCGACACGAAGACGCCGGCGCCTTGCCGGCTGACCAGGATGCCGTCGGCCTTGAGGCGCGACACCGCCTCGCGGATCACCGTGCGGCTGACGCCGAAGCTGGCGGCGAGATCCGGCTCGGTCGGCAGCCGATCCCCGGCGCCGAGGCGTCCGCTCTCGATGTCCTCGTGCAGCGAGGCGACCACCCGTTCCGCCAGCGGCTGCGGCCGGTCGATGCGCCGGTCTCCTCCCGATCCCGCCGGCTCGGCCGCGTCTCGCACCGGATCCTTGACGGCCAACCCTGCCCCCTTTTCAGCCCTCGGACAGAATCTTGCCCGGGTTCAGGATGTTATGCGGATCGAGCGCCTGTTTCAAAGTCGCCATCAGCGCGATGTCCGCCTCCCCCTTGTGGCGGCGCAGGCTGGCCGCGCGCAACTGGCCGATACCGTGCTCGGCGCTGAAGGAGCCGCGGCGCGCCATGGCCATCTCCTCCACCGCCAGGGTGATCTCCTGGTAAAGCGGGCCGAGATCGGCGACGCGGCGGCCTTCCGGGGGGCGGATGTTGACGTGCAGGTTGCCGTCGCCGAGATGGCCGAAGATGTTGGGGCGGCAGCCCGGAAAGCGCCGGCGCACCAACTCCTCCACCGCCGCCACGGTCTCGGGGATGAGCGCAATCGGCACGGCGACGTCGTGCTTCACGGCACCGCCGTCGGCGAGCTCGGCGTCGGAGATTTCCTCGCGCAGGCGCAACAACTGCGTGCGTTCGCGCTCGCTCTGGGCGATGACCGCGTCCTGCGCGACGCCGTCGGCCAGCGCCGCCTCCAGGATCTGCTCCATCACCCGCGGCAGGGGATCGTCGACGCCGGGGGAGGACAGTTCCATGAGGACATAGGCCGGCGCGTCGAAGGGCGGACGGGCTCCAGGCATGTGCCGCGCCACCAGCCGCATGGCCTCGCCCGCCACGAACTCGCACATGGTGAGGGCGCTGCCGGTGCGGCCGCGGGCGGCCTGGAACAGCGCCAGCGCCTGCTCCACGGACGCCACGGCGACGAGCGCGGTCACGCGCTGGGCCACTGCCGGGAACAGGCGCAGGCAGGCGGCGGTGACGATGCCGAATGTACCTTCGGAACCGATGAACAACTGCTTCAGGTCGAAGCCGGTGTTATCCTTGCGCAGCGCCCGCAGGCCGCTCCAGACACGCCCATCCGGCAGCACGACCTCGAGGCCCAGCACCAGGGCGCGCATCGATCCATAGGCCAGCACCTGCAGACCGCCGGCATTGGTGGCGATCAGGCCGCCGATCTGGGCCGTGCCCTCGGCGGCAAGGCTGAGGGGGAAGAGCCGCCCCGCCTCGGCCGCAGCCTCCTGGACGCTGCGCAGCGTCGCACCGGCCTGGGCGGTCAGGCTGTCGCCGACAGGGTCGACCTCGGTCACCGCCGCCATGCGCCGGAGCGACAGCACGACCTGCGGCACGCCGGCGATCGGCACGGCGCCGGCGACCAGGCCGGTGTTGCCGCCCTGCGGCACCACTGCGACGCCGGCCGCGGCGCACAGCCGCACCGCCGTCGCGACATCGGCGGTGCCGGTGGGCAGCACCGCGCAGAGCGCAGGATTCGAACGCAGGCGACGCCAATCGGTCTCGAACGCGGCGAGATCGGCGGCATCGTCGAGCACGGCCCCGGTCGGCAGCGCCTCGCGCAGGCGCGCCACCAGCCCCTGGTGGGCCGGAGAGGGATCGGGTCGTAAATTCATCATATGACCATGTCAGCCAGTAACATTGACATCTAGTCACCATTGTGGGACGGTCCGCGAAATTTCGCAAGCGACCGCTTGATGCGCGCTGGCGGCGAACGATGCCGGGCCCTGCCCCGGCCGGCAAAGGAGAGGGTTATGGCGCCTGCGGATCGCGGTCCCAACGAGACGATCTTCACACTGGAGGCCACCCAGCTCAAATTCGGCAACGGCGCCGTGGAGGAACTGGGCTGGGAGCTGAAGCGCCTCGGCCTCGGCAAGGTTCTGCTGGTCGCCGACCCGCAGTTGCGCAAGCTCGGCCTGACGGACCGGGTCGTCGAGATCGCCGCGCGCGCCGGCACCGGCGTCGTCGTCTACGAGGCGATCCATGTCGAGCCGACCATCGAGTCCTTCGGCCAGGCCGCGGCCTTTGCCGCCGAGCATGCCGTCGACGGATTCGTGGCGCTGGGCGGCGGCTCGACCATCGATACGGCCAAGGTCGCCAACCTCATCCGCAGCCACGGCGGCGCGATCATCGACTATGTCAACGCACCCGTGGGCGGCGGCCGCAAGCCGCCCTCGCCGCTCAGGCCGCTGATCGCCATCCCCACCACCTCCGGCTCGGGCTCCGAGGCGACGACGGTGGCGGTGCTCGACATCCCCGAGTTGAAGATGAAGACCGGCATCTCGCACCGCTATATGCGGCCGACGCTGGCCATCGTCGACCCCGAACTCGCCCGCACCACGCCGGCCGCGGTCACCGCCGCCTGCGGGCTCGACGTGGTCTGCCATGCGGTGGAATCCTACATCTCGCGCCCCTTCGATGCCCGGCCGCGGCCGGCGACGCCGGACGACCGGCCGCCTTACCAGGGCAGCAATCCCGTCGCCGACATCTGGTCGCTGAAGGCGATCGAGTTCGGCGGACGCTATCTCCGGCGCGCGGTGCGGGACGGCAACGACCTGGAGGCCCGCGGCACGATGATGCTCGGCGCCACCATGGCCGGCATCGGCTTCGGCACGGCCGGCGTGCACATCCCGCACGCCTGCGCCTATCCGCTGGCCGGCCTCAAGCATGTCTACCGGGCGCCCGGCTACGAGACCGGGCACAATTTCGTGCCGCACGGCTTTTCCGTGATCGTCACCTCGCCCGCCGCGTTCCGCTTCACCTTCGACGCGGCGCCGGACAAGCACATCAAGGCGGCCGAGCTGCTTACCGGCGGTCCGATCGCCGATCCCGGCCCCGATTCCCTGCCCAACGCCCTGATCGAACTGATGCAGGCGGTCGGCGCGCCGTCCGGCATCGCGGCGCTCGGCTATGGCGAGGAGGACATTCCGGCCCTGGTGCAGGGCGCGCTGAAGCAGCAGCGCCTCCTGGTGATCGCACCGAAGGCGGCCGGCGCGGCCGAGATCGAAACCATCATGCGCCGGTCGCTCGCCAACTGGTGAGCGAGCGGACAGTTACAGCCCTTGGGAGGAATGGGATGAGCGACATCGAGCTGCACATGTTCCAGAGCGGAACGCTGAAGTGCAAGGTCCACAACATCAAGATGAACCAGGGTCTCGACCAGGACTACGAGATCCCGGTGCCCTGGTTCATGATCCGGCACCCCAAGGGCATCGTGGTGATCGACGGCGGCAACGCGGTCGAATGCGCCTCCGATCCGCGCGGCTACTGGGGCGGCATCGTCGACGTCTACTGGCCGGTGATGCAGGAAAGCGACGGCTGCGTGCAGCAGCTCGCCGCCATGGGCATCCGGGCCGAGGACGTCACCCATGTCGTGCAGTCGCACCTGCATCTCGACCACACCGGCGCCGTCGGCCGCTTCCCCAACGCGCTGCACATCGTCCAGCGCCGCGAGTACGAATACGCCTTCACGCCGGACTGGTTCGCCCGCGGCGGCTATATCCGCAACGACTTCGACCGGCCGGGCCTGAAATGGCAGTTCCTGGAGGGCGACGTCACCGATGGCTACGATCTCTTCGGCGACGGCACCCTGAAGATGATCTTCACCCCCGGCCACGCGCCCGGCCACCAGTCCTTCCTGGTGACGCTGCCCCGGAGCGGGCCGCTGCTCCTGACCATCGACGCCGCCTACACCCTCGACCACTGGAACGAGAAGGCCCTGCCCGGCTTCCTCGCCTCGACCGTCGATACGGTCCGCTCCGTCCAGAAGCTGCGGCATCTCGCCGAGCGCACCGGCGCGCGGGTGGTGACCGGCCACGATCCCGACGCCTGGCCCGGCTTCAAGCAGACGCCGCGCTACCTGTGAGGCCGGACGCCCGTGCGGCGGCGCCCCGGATCCGGACGATGAGCGATGCCGGCACAAACTTTGCCGGCAAATCACACCGAACGGACATGAAGCCCGCTCGCGAATGATTGCGCCGGACGCGACGCCGGCCAGTCCCGCTTGAAACGATTCAATACCGTTCCTTGAATCGCTTCAAACAAGCACGAGCCCGCCGCCTTTTCCGGGCGGCGGGCTCGCGCGTCAAGACGGGTCCGGTGCGTGCCGGCCGGCGCCTACTTCATCGTCGGCATGACGAAGTCGGCCCCGGCGCGGATGCCGGTCGGCCAGCGGCTCGTGATCGTCTTCAGCTTGGTGTAGAAGCGCACGCCCTCCGGCCCGTGCATGTGGTGGTCGCCGAACAGCGAGGCCTTCCAGCCGCCGAAGGAGTGGAACGCCATCGGCACCGGGATCGGCACGTTGATGCCGACCATGCCGACCTGGATCTGGTGGGCGAATTCGCGGGCGGCGTCGCCGTCGCGGGTGAAGATCGCCGTGCCGTTGCCGTATTCGTGCTCGTTGATCATGCGGGCGGCGGTCTTGTAGTCGGGCACGCGCGCCACGGCCAGGACCGGCCCGAAGATCTCCTCCTTGTAGATCGTCATGTCGGTGGTGACGTGGTCGAACAGCGTGCCACCGACGAAGAAGCCGTTCTCGTAGCCCTGCATCCTGAAGCCGCGGCCGTCGACGACCAGCCTGGCGCCCTCGGCGACGCCGGCATCAATGTAGCCGCGCACCTTGTCGAGATGCTGACGGGTCACCAGCGGCCCCATCTCGGCCTCCGGGTCGGTGCCGGGTCCGATCTTGAGGGCGCGCACCTTCGGCTCCAGCTTGGCCATCAGGGCGTCGGCGGTCTTCTCGCCGACCGGCACCGCCACCGAGATCGCCATGCAGCGCTCGCCGGCCGAGCCGTAGGCCGCGCCCATCAGCGCGTCGACCGCCTGGTCGAGATCGGCGTCGGGCATGACGATCATGTGGTTCTTGGCGCCGCCTAGGGCCTGACAGCGCTTGCCGTTGCGCGAGGCCGTCTCATAGATGTAGCGGGCGATCGGCGTCGAGCCGACAAAGCTGACCGCGGCGATGTCGGGATCGGTCAGGATGGCGTCGACCGCTTCCTTGTCGCCCTGCACGACACTGAACACGCCGTCCGGCAGGCCGGCCTCCTTCAGCCACTGCGCCAGCAGCAGCGAGGCGGAGGGATCGCGCTCCGACGGCTTGAGGATGAAGCAGTTGCCGCAGGCAAGCGCCACCGGGAACATCCACATCGGCACCATGGCCGGGAAGTTGAACGGCGTGATGCCGGCGACGACGCCGAGCGGCTGGCGCAGGGAATGGCTGTCGACGCGGGTGCCGACATTCTCCGTCACCTCGCCCTTGAGCAGCTGGGGGGCGGCGGTGGCGAACTCGACCACCTCCATGCCGCGCTGGATCTCGCCCTTGGCATCCGACAGCACCTTGCCGTGCTCGGCGGTGATCACCACGGCGAGCTCGTCTGTGCGCTCCTCCAGGATGTGCAGGAAGCGGTTGAGGATGCGGGCGCGACGCAGCGGCGTGGTGCCGGCCCAGGCCGGGGCGGCGGCCTTGGCCGCGGCGACGGCGGCGCGCACCTCCTCCACCGAGGCCAGCGCGACATTGGCGGCCACCTCGCCGGTGGCGGGATTGTAGACCGGGGCGCTGCGCCCGCTCCGGCCGGCGGTGAGCTTGCCGCCGACGAAGTGGGAAATCTCGCGTGTCATGATGTCCTCCGGAGCCGGTGGGGCCGGCCTTCGCGCCGGTGTCGGCAAGGCTTATGCAATCGACACGTCCGCACATCAACGCGAGGTATTGCACTCCTGATGTGCGAATTTTAAAGTCATCCCATGGACTGGGACCATATCCGCATCTTCCTGGCCATCGCCCGCAGCGGGCAGCTGCTCGGCGCGGCGCGCCAGCTCGGGCTGAACCACGCCACGGTCGGGCGCCAGCTCACCGCCCTGGAGGAGGAGTTCGGCACCCGCCTGGTCGACCGCCAGACCCAGGGCTGTACCCTGACCGCCGCCGGAGAGGCGCTGCTGCTGGCGGCGGAGACGGCGGAATCGGAGTTCCTCAAGGTCGGCGCCCTGGTCTCGGGCATATCGGCGGCGGTCAGCGGCACCGTGCGGGTGGGCGCGCCGGACGGGCTCGGCAACTACTTCCTCGCCCGGGAACTCGGGGCGCTGGCCGCCCGGCACCCCGACCTCGTCATCCAGCTCGTGCCGCTGCCGCGCACCTTCTCGCTGTCGCGGCGCGAGGCCGACATCGTGGTGACGCTCGATCGCCCGGCTCAGGGGCGGCTCCTGGTCAAGAAGCTGACCGACTATACGCTGAGCGTCTATGCGGCCGAGAGCTATCTCGAGAGCGCCGGCGCCATCGACTGCGAGGACGACCTCGCCGGCCGCCTCTTCGTCACCCATGTCGACGACCTCGTCTACAGCCGCGCCCTCGACTATGCGGAAGCGCTCGGCCGGCTGATGCACCGGCGCTTCGAATGCGGCAGCGTCGTCGCCCAGATGGAGGCGGTGCGGGCCGGTCACGGCGTCGGCATCCTGCACGACTATGCCGCCTGCCGCTATCCGGAGCTGCGCCGGCTGCTACCGGGAACCCGCTTCACCCGCAGCTACTGGCTGGTCTCGCACCCCGACACCCACGCCACCCGCCGCGTCGCCGCCGTGGCCGACCACATCACCGCGCGGGTGCGGGCCGAACGGGCGAGCTTTGCGCGCGGGCAGGCGTGAGCGCCGGCGGGACGCGGGATGTCCGGGACGGCGCCTCACGTCCGCTCCCGAGCGGCCGGCCGCAGCTTCGCCATCGTTCATATTGCTGAACGCCCCGTCTGCTTTCATTGCCTTTTTTGGCCGCCGTCTCACCGCTATCCCTGACGCATCGCCAAACGAAACGGGATGTGGGGACGATGGGGATTTCCAAGCCTCTGGTCGCGGACCGGACCTATCTCAGACATTTCTGGCATCCGGTCTGCACGGTCTCGGAGCTGGAGCGCGCCCATCCTTCGGGAGAGGGGCCGCTGGGCGTGACGCTGCTCGACGAGGCCGTCGTCGTCGCCAGGCTGGCCGGCAGGGTCGTCGCCCTGCAGGATCGCTGCGCCCACCGGTTCGCCAGGCTCTCCGCCGGCAAGGTGGTCGAGGGCAAGGTGCTGCAATGCCCCTATCACGGCTGGCAGTACGACGAGGCCGGCCGCTGCGTGCGCATGCCTGCCTGTCCCCGCGATCCGATCCCGGCCAAGGCCCTGACCAGGGCCTATGCCTGCGAGGTCAAGTACGGCCTCGTCTGGGTGAGGCTCGACTCGTCCTGGGACTGCACGACGATCCCCTATTGCGGCGCGTGGGACGACCCGCGGCTCAAGCGCGTCATCGTGGCGGAGCCGTATGACTGGAGCAGCTCGGCCGAGCGGCGCTGGGAGAATTTCACCGATTTCTCGCATTTTGCCTATGTCCATCCCGGCACGCTCTACGATCCGGCCTATGCCGAGCCGGCGATCGTGCCGATGGACCGCGTCGACGGCGAGCTGCGCTTCGTCATGGAGCCCGGCAAGGACATGCTCGACATGCTGCCCCCGGACAGCCCGCTGGGCTCGTTCGACTACCGCGCCTCGATGCCGTTCACGATCAATCTGAGTATCCGGCTCTACCGCGACGGCAGCCCGTTCCTGCTGTGGACGGCCTCGAGCCCAGTGAGCGAGAACGCCTGCCGCAACTTCATGATCCTCGCCCATGCCGATGCCGACCTCGACGATGCGGTGCCGCTGGCCTTCCAGAAGGTCGTGCTCGCGGAGGACAAGCCGATCATCGAGACGCAGCCGGGCGGGCTGTCGCTGGAGGAGATCTCGCTGCCGACCGACAAGGTCTCCAACCAGTACCGCAAATGGCTGCGCGAATTGTCCGCCGCAGCCATGAGCGGCGCCGAGGCCTTCAGGGAGGCCCTGCGCACCACGGTCATGGAAAGCGCGTGAGGGGGCCATGGATGCCGAGGACGACAAGACGGCCTGGGACGCCTGGTATCCCGTCGGCTCGCCGATCGACCTGCGGCGGCAGGGCCGCACGCGGACGCGGCTGCTCGACCGAGACCTGTCGCTGACCCTGCATCCGACCTGGATCGCCGTCGCGCTTGACGGCCGGCCGCTGCCGGCCATCGAGCGCCTCGGCTATGTCTGGACGACCCTCGGCGAGCCGGCGCAACCGCCGCCGCCGCTGATCGAATATTACGAGGTCGACCGCCTCGTCATGAACGTGTGGTCGACGCCTCTCCGATGCTCCGGGCTCCGCGTGGTCGACAATGTCGTCGACAACGCCCACTACGCCTTCCTGCATCCCGGCATTCTCGGGGACGAAGCGCACCCCGAACTCGCGTTCCATGAGACATCCGTGGACGGGCATGGTGCTCTGTGGTCGCACAGCCATCGGGCCTATCTGCCGCTGACGGGCGGCATGGCCGAATACACCTACCGTATCCCGGCGCCCTATTCGGTGATCCTGTGCATCCATCGCCCGCTGCGGGACGGGGAGGCGCAGCGCTACGACTTCCTCGGCATCTTCTGCCAGCCGACGTCGGAGGAAAGCTTCATCGCCCACAAGATGCTGGCCTGGGTGCGGGAAGACTGGATGGACGAGAGGCAGCTGCGGTCCGACCAGCAATGGATCTCGGTCCAGGACAAATACGCGCTGGAGCGCCATACGCGACGAAAGCTGCCGCTGGACGAGGTCGCCGAGACGTCCGTGTCGGTCGACCGGGCCTCGCTCGCCTATCGCGCCTGGCTCCGCGCCAGGAATGTACGCTACGGCGCGGCATGGGGTGCGTCATGACGATGTCCGGAACCTGGCCCGTCGCGCTGGAGCGGGATGTCCGCCCGTTCAGCCTGGTGCGCAGCGCGCTCGGCACGCTGGCGCTGGTGCTCTGGCGCTGCAATGCCGGCCGCATCCATGTCTGGGAGGACAATTGCCAGCATCGCAGCGTCCGGCTCAGTGCCGGACGCAATCTCGGCGGCTGCGTCGAGGACGTCTATCACGGCTGGCGCTTCGGCGCGGACGGATCGGTCGTCTTCATTCCGGCGGAACCGGGCAAGGCGCTGCCAAGGGCGGGAGCCCGCGTCCTGCCGTCGTCGACAGCCGGCGGCATCGTCTGGGCGTCGGGGAGCGACGACGCCGTGCCCCCGGCGGGATTTGCGCCGACTGCCGAGGAGATCCTGCTGCGCCCTCTGCCTTTCAACGCCGACGCCGGGACCGTGGCGCAGGCCTGCGCCGGCCTCGATACGCTCCGCATCGTCGTCAGTCCCACCGGAGCACGGCAGGCGACGGCCTATGGGTTCGTCCGTCGCCGCTCGGGCGAGCCCGACATCGAAGCCGCGCGGCGGGCAAACCTCGCTTTGACCGCGTTGCGACGCAAGCTGGAGGCGGGGGCGTGATCAGGCTCCACGACTATGCCGTGTCCGGCAATTGCTACAAGGTGCGCCTGCTGCTGGGCTGGCTCGGCCTCGCCCATGTCAAGCAGCCGGTGGACTTCTACCCCGGCTTCGAGCATCGCTCCGACGCGTTTCTCGCGCTCAACCCGCTGGGCCAGCTTCCCGTTCTTGAGGACGACGGCGTGGTCGTGCGCGACGCCCAGGCGATCCTGGTGCATCTGGCTGCGAAATACGATCCCGACGGTCATTGGTACCCGCTCCGCCAGCCGCACCGGCTCGGGCCGATCCAGAGCTGGCTGGCCTTCGCCGACGCCCTCACCGCGACGATCTCCGCCGCCCGGCTGCACGACGCCATGTTCTTCGACGTCGACATCCGCAAGGCCCGCGCCGGCGGCCATCGGCTGCTGCGCGTGCTCGACGAGCATCTGTGGTTCGCCGAACGCGCCGGCCATGACTGGCTGTGCGAGGGCGAGCGGCCGACGATCGCCGACATCGCCTGCTTTCCCTATGTCGCCCTGGCCGAGGAAGGCGGCGTTTCGCAGGCGGACTACCCTTCGGTCATGCGCTGGGTCGAACGCTTCATGCGCCTCGAGGGATTCAGTCCGATGGCCGGGATGCTGCCGCTGCCGCTCCGGGGAGGCCGCGCATGACACGACAGGTCGTGGTGTCCCGCCTCTGGGACGAAACCCCGGAAGTCCGCTGCTTCGAGCTGACGCCCGCCGACGGAACGGCCCTGCCGCCGGCCGAGCCGGGCGCCCATATCGACGTGCACGTCGCCGACGGGCTGGTCCGGCAGTATTCGCTGTGGAACGGGCCGCGGGACGACGGCGCCTATTACATCGGCGTGAAGCGGGAGGCCAAGTCCCGTGGCGGCTCGGTCGCCATGCATGCGCTCAAGACCGGCGACCGGCTCGGCATCAGTGCGCCGCGCAACAATTTCCACCTGCACGCGCATGATGCTCCGGCGCTGCTGCTTGCCGGCGGCATCGGCATCACGCCGCTCCTGGCCATGGCGCGCCACCTGGAACAGCGGGGCACGCCGTTCGGGCTGCATCTCTTCGCCCGGGACGCCGCCATGGCGCCCTTCTGCTCGATCCTCGACGCCGATGCCCGGATGACGATCCATTGCGGCCTGGTGCCGCCGGCCCTCGACGGCCTGCTGGAGCAGCTCCTGTCCGCGGCCGCGACGAGGGCCCACGTCTATACCTGCGGCCCGGCGCCGTTCATGGACCTCGTCACCACCCTGGCCAGGACACGCGGCATCCCGGAGGAGCGGATTCACCTGGAATATTTTGCCGCCGCGCCAGTGCCAGCCCGATCCAACGGCAGCTTCGAGGTGGTCGCCCGCCGGTCCGGCGTCACGGTCATGGTCGAGCCGGGCCAGACCATGGCCCAGGCGCTGATCGAGGCCGGCGTCGACCTGCTGACCTCCTGCGAGCAGGGAGCCTGCGGCACCTGCGCCACCGCCGTCGTCGAAGGCGAGCCCGAACATCGCGACGTCTATTTCAATGCCAGGGAGCATGCATCGGGCAAGGTCATCACGCCGTGCGTCTCGCGCTGCAAGGGCGGCAGGATCGTCCTGGACCTGTGAACGCGCGCCCTGAGCGGGTTCGAAAAACCCCGCTCAGGCCCCGGGTTGCCCCTGCTCCGATTCGATCAGCGAGTAGCCGGGGTCGCGGATGAAATCGCCGAAATGTGCGCAGAGCATCTCGACGAACTTCATGACCCGGGGGTTGCGGTGGCGCTGCGCCGGATAGATGGCGTAGATGTCGGTGCTCTCCGAACGCCATTGCGGCAGGATCGGCACGAGCGCGCCGCGCTCCACCTCATGCTTGACGAAGAAATCGGGCAGGTAGCCCATGGCCGAGCCTTTGACGACGAAGCACTTGCCCATCCAGTATTCATTGACGTTGAATTTGCGGTAGGGCCTCACCTGCACGACACGGCTGCCGTTGCGCAGCGTCCACTGCTCCGCCGCGCCGTTGCGGGCATAGACGACGCCCTGCATTCCCTCCACGGCCTCGATGCTCTCGGGCGTGCCGTGCCGGCGCAGGAATGACGGGCTGGCGAAGAGGCCGTAGGACACGGTGCTGAGCTTGCGTCGCATCAGGCCGGAGTCGGCGGGCTCGCCGACATGGATCAGGCAGTCGAAATCGAGATGCCCCGCCAGGATCTGCTCGGGCGAGTAGAGGTGCAGGTCGAAGTCGATGCCGGGATTCTCGGCCGAGAACCGCAGCGTCGCGGCGCCGAGCATCAATGTGCCGAACTCGGAGCTCGAGGCCACGCGAACATGGCCGCGAATGGTCGAATGCGCCCGCTGCGCGGCGAGAGCCGCATTCTCGCAACTGTCGAAGATCGCCGCGCAATGCTCCAGGAACTCCTTGCCGGCATCGGTGAGATCCAGCCCCTTGGCCTTGCGGACGAACAATTCGACCTGCAGCGCATCCTCAAGGCGGCGCAAATGCAGGCTCAGGGTCGCCTTCGGCGCATTGTAGAGAGCCGCCGCCCCGGAAATGCTGCCGGCCTTGGCAATCTGCCGGAAGGCAAGAATGTCGCTCAGCTCGTACTGATAGCCCATGAGCGTCCATAATCCTGAACGACGGGTTCAAGATCCCCCGCTTTCCAGGAAGCTTAGCGAGCCATACAGTTTCCGGCAACAAGATATCCGGAAAGGATCGGGAGGAAAAAGCCGTGCTCGAAGCCACTTCGAAACGAAGACTTGTATCTTCATTGCATTCTCCACACGCGCAGCAACACTTCAACAGACCTGCGCACGCCGCAATCCATCTCCTCAGGTTGACAAATTAGCCCGACATCGACGGACGACGTCCGATTTCATGCGAACGCCGCAAGTATTTTCTGAGATTACCTCGGTAATGCGCGGCATGTGACCTGTTTTCTCCCCGCCGAGACTGCCTGGTGCTCCTCGTCCGGTCCTCGGCGATTTCGTGCGAGATGCAAGATGACGCCTTCCCTTGGTATCGAGCGCCGGACCGATCCCGGCCACGCATCCCGGATCCACCCGGTCGACGAGATGCTTCCGGCCTCGAAGCTGGCGGCCTACGGCATGCAGCATGTGCTTGCCTTCTACGCCGGCGCGATCCTGACGCCCATCATCCTGGCGGGAGCCCTCGGGCTGACGACGGAACAACTGATCCACCTCATCAATGCCGATCTCTTTACCTGCGGCATCGCCTCCCTGCTGCAATCGGTCGGCATCGGACGCATCGGCGTCCGCCTGCCGCTGCTGCAGGGCGTGACGATCACCGCGGTCGGCCCGATGGTCGCCATCGGGCTCGAGGCCGGCGGCGGCACGCAGGGCCTCCTGGCGATCTATGGCTCGGTCATGGTGGCCGGCGTCTTCACCTTCCTGGCGGCGTCCTATTTCACCAGGCTGATGCGCTTCTTCCCACCGGTCGTGGTCGGCTCGGTCATCCTGATCATCGGTGTCGGCCTGCTGCCGGTGGCGGCAAACTACGTCGTCGCCGGCAGCGGCCCGAACGCCATGCAGAACCCGGTCCTGCTCAAGAACCTCGCCTATGGCCTGGGCACGTTGGCGCTGATCGTCGCCATCCAGCGCCTGTCCTCGGGATTCCTGCAAACGATCGCCGTCCTGATCGGCCTGGTTGCCGGAACGGCCGCGGCGTGGCTGCTCGGCGACGCCCATTTCGGCGATGTAGGCTCATCGCCATGGTTCGGCTATACGCTGCCGTTCTATTTCGGCTGGCCGACCTTCGGCCTGTCGGCGATCCTGTCAATGATCGTGGTGATGATCATCACCATGGTCGAGACCGCCGGCGACGTCTACGCCACCGGCGAGATCGTCAGGAAGCGCATCCGCCACGAGGACATCGCCAGGGCCATCCGCGCCGATGGCCTGGCCACCTTCATCGGCGGCGTGCTGAATGCCTTTCCCTACACCTGCTTCGCCCAGAATGTCGGCCTGGTGCGCCTGACCCAGGTCAAGAGCCGCTGGGTCGTGGCGGCCGCCGGCGTCATCATGATCCTGCTCGGCTCGCTGCCGAAGGCCGGGGCTATCGTCGCCGGCATTCCCGCTCCCGTCCTGGGCGGCGCGGCCCTGGCCATGTTCGGCGCCGTCGCGGCCGTCGGCATCCAGACGCTCGGCAAGGTCGACTTCAACAACCAGAACAACGTCGTCGTGGTCTCCGTCAGCATCGGGCTGGGCATGCTGGTGACGGCGCAGCCCTTCGTCGGCAATGCGCTCCCGCACTGGGCGCAGATCATCTTCAACAGCGGCATTATCTTGGGCGCCCTGTCGGCGATCGTGCTCAATCTGCTGTTCAACGCCTTCGGCTCCGGCGGCGCGGCCGTTGCCGGAAGGCCGGGCGCCAGGCTCGTCACGATCGAGGACGTCAACGGCATGAGCCGGGAAGCGTTCTGCGAGACGTTCGGCAGGCTGGTCGAGAACACACCCTGGGTGATCGAGCGTGCCTGGGCGATGCGGCCCTTCGCCGACACGATCGCATTGCGCTCGGCGTTCCAGACCGCGATGCTCGCGGGAACCACGCAGGAGCAGCAAGACCTGCTCGCCTCCTTCCCCGACCTGGGATCGGAGGCCGACGCCGACAACGCCTACCTGCTGGACCATGCCGAAGCCGGCATCGGCGGGCTCGATCCCTCCGACCATGATGCGGTCGTCCGGCTCGCGCGCTCCTATCGCGGGCATTTCGGCTTCCCGCTGATCGTCTCGGCCGGGGATGTGGAGCGCTATGAGCGCGTCGTCGCCAACGGCCGCGCCCGGCTGGCGAACGCGCCCGCCGTGGAGCGGGCAGCCGCGCTGGTCGAGGTCGCCAGGATCGCCAATCACCGCTTCGACCGTCTCGTCGCCGACGCCAATCCGAGAGCCCACGCCCTCGCATCGATCCTCCTGCCCCAGCCGGCCTAGCATCCGCCCGGCCCTCTCATGCGCGGCAGTGCCGGGACCGGTGCTGCCGCCGCCAGTTTCCATCATTGCAAGGCGTTGTCGTGGGTGCCGGACGGCACCCACCGCTTTCCGGCCGGCGGCCAGGGGCGAGCCCTGGAGCAAAGCGCGTTTCGATGGAAACCCGCTTTGCTCTAACGCCTTGTTTCGACGCGTCTTTGCGACTTGACGCGATTCCGTCAAATCGCAAAACGCCCTAGTCTTAGGGTCGGTCAGGAAATAACCGCTTCTGGTATTTGGGTTGATGGGTCGATTGTATAATTCCATTCGCCGTGGAAATCGTGGCGGCGGATGTTGATGTTTTGCCAGTCGGCGTCGGAGACGGCGATGCCTTTGGGATATGTGTTGGTGTCGAGTTCACACAGGACCGTCAACCCGGTCTTCGTGGTTGTCGAGGCGATCAGATCGACGATGACGCGATAGCTGACGAGAGGGTGCGCGCGCCAATTTTGGGTGATGAACGAGAACAGGCGGTGCTCGATCTTGTTCCACTTGCTTGTTCCCGGCGGGAGGTGGTGCACTTCGATCGAGAGACCCAGTTCATCGGCGAGGCGCTGCAATTCAAGCTTCCAAAGGCGTCCGCGCGAGGCGTTGCTGCCGCCACCATCGGCGGTGATGACCAGGCGCCTGGCCAGGGGATAGCGACAGCAGCCGACCTCCCGCCACCATCGGCGGATGGTCTGCGCGGCGAAAGCCGCGGTGTCATTGTCCATGCCGACACTCACCCAGCCCGCGTTGGCGGCGAGGTCGTAAACGCCATAGGGAATGGCGCGCCCCAGTTCCTGGATGAGAAAGTCGTGCACGCGCACCGTCTCGGGATCGCCTCGGGGCCGCCATTCCCGGCCGGCGTTCTTGAAGTCGCCGACCAGTTCCTTCTTCTTCGTATCGACCGAGATGACCGGCTGCTGGTCCGCCAAAGCGGTCTTGACCGCGGCGTTGACCACTTGGAACTGAGCGTCGCGGTCGGGATGGTCCGCGCCTTCCAGGGTTTTGCGATTGGCCTGCAAGCTGAACTTTTCCGCCTTCAGCAACTCTCCGACCACCGTGTGGCTGACTTTGTGGCCAAGTTCCCCGAGTTGAGCGGCCAAGCGACGGGTGCTCTTGCAGGTCCAGCGCAGCGGCGACATCGGATCCCCGCGCGCGCCCGGCTCGACCAGCCCCAGCAGATCAAGGAGCAACTGGGGCTCTTTCTCAACCAGTGACTTGCGTCCGCCGCCCGGGCGACGAACGCGACCTTTCGGCAGGGACGCAGGAGCCGCGATGTCCTTCAACCCGCGCCCGATCGTACTCGGCGCGATGCCCGTCACACGCGAAACCGCCGCTATGCCGCCATGACCGGCCGCCTTCGCCTCGCTGGCCGCAAACAACCGCCGTTGCCGTTCGTCAAGGTGCCGCAGAAGCGCAGACTGGCGCTTGCGCAGGGAAACTTCGTCAATCATCCCCTACGATACGACACTCTGCCTCCGACAGGAATCCCACGACATCACCAAAAAGCCCAACCGATTCGCCTATTCCCTTCCGGCCCCTTACTGCGTCACAAGCATTGTGGGGCAGTCGGTGGCTTGCGCGGTGCGTTGCAGCAGGGACAGCGCTGCAGGCTGCCGGCGAGAGCGACGGTGAGGCGTCGGCGCATGGAGGCGATCGAGTTGGGCATGTGCCGTTCGGGCCGGACCGGCGGCGCCTCGGGGTCGATAATCGTCGGGAAGGGCAGGTTGCGGGAGGTTCGCGGCGGTGCCCGGTCCGGAGGGGGGAATCGTCTCCCTTTCGGAGACCAGGAAGCCGTAGGCGGCGATGCACAGGGTGGCGTGATGGTGGAAGCCTCGCCAGCCTCGCCCTTCGTAGTGGCCGAGCCCGACCTCCTGCTTGAGGTCCTGGTGGTCGCGTTCGATGCGCCAGCGCAGCTTGGTGACATCGACCAGGTCGGCGAAGGGGATGGCCTCGGGCAGGGTGGAGAACCAATATTTGACCGGCTCCACCTCGCTTTCGGGCCATTCGATCAGCAGCCATTCTTCCGGGCGCGGCTGGGTGAGTTGCTCGTCGCGGTGGGCCGGGCGCACGCGCACCCTGGCGTAGCGCGAGCTCAGCCAGTCGGCCGCGCCCTCGCGCCAACGGATGGTTTCCCAGGCCGAAGCCGGCAGGCTGAGCGCCAGGGCCTTGACCGTGACCGGCCGATGCTCGGCATCCCGGCGCAGGCGCGTGCCCGGCCGGCCCCGGCCGCTCCGCTCCCGCGGCGGCAACGGCCCGGTGCCGGGCGGCCACACCGTCATGGTCGACGTCAGGCCCGCTGCGTAGCGAAGGCCGAGGGCGGTGATCTCGGTGCGCAGGCGCGTGTCGACGCCATAGCCGGCATCCATCAGCACCGTCCCTCGTGGAAGACCTGCCGCACACGCCGCCCGCAGCTGGGCCAGCGCGATCTCCGGCTTGGTCGCAAACGCCACCTCCGGCGGCACGCCCGCCTTGGCCCGCCGCAGCGGATCTGCCGCCCAATCTTCCGGCAGGTACAGCCGGTAGGCCACCGGCAGGCTGGCGGCATGGTTGGCGATCGACAGGCTCACCGCCACCTGGCAGTTGTCCTGCTTGCCGAGCTGGCCGCAATCTTGCCGCGTCACCCCGACCGAATGACGCCCCTTCTTCGGAAAGCCCGTGTCATCGATGATCCAGGCTTCGATCGGCCCACTGCGCTCGATCGCCGGCAGCACCTGCTCGCGCACCTTGGCCAGCACCGGCTCATCCGGCTACGGCGCATTGCCGACAAAATGCAGCAGCGCCTGATGCTGCGCCGCCACCCGGGACGGCGCCGTCACCGCCGCCATCGGCTCCACGCTCTTGCGCTCGCCCGGCAGCAGCAGCCCGAGACAATAAGCGCGCAGCGGCTCCGCCCGGTCCGCATGCCCGATCACCCCGACAAGACCCTCGACATAGCTCGAAAAGCGCGCTTCACTCTCCCGGCTCGCCAAACCGTCCATCCCACCCTGCTTCTACTGCTGCCGGACGTTTGCCGCGGCCGATATCGAGGAATGGTTGGAGGACGTCGCCGGAACGGCCCTCTGCCCGTGTTGCGGCATTGATTCCGTCATAGGGTCAGCATCCGGATATGCGGTCGGGGATCGACAATTTCTCGGCGCGATGCAGCGGCGCTGGTTTGGTGAAGCATCTCCGCCGACCGCCAAGGCGGGGCGTTCGTGCCGGTGAGCCGTCACACCGCGCATTGCCGTTCAGGCGATCTGCGGCGGGGACGGAACGGGGTGTCGCTTGTGGCGCGGAGAGGGCTTCCGGCGGTTCGGCGCGGTTCAGCTTGTGCGGCGCGGGCCTTGCCTGGCGGGTCGGGGATCGGAACGGCAAAAAGCCCGCGGTCCCTGGGGGACGGCGGGCTTTTTTGCGTTGGTTGCGGGGGCAGGATTTGAACCTGCGGCCTTCAGGTTATGAGCCTGACGAGCTACCGGGCTGCTCCACCCCGCGGCAGGGTCGTCGGTGCCCGACAACCGGAGACGGGAGCATGATGAAGAGGAATTGTCCTTGGCAGGCCTGGCGACGACCTACTCTCCCAGGTCTTGAGACATAGTACCATCGGCGCGGAGGAGTTTAACGGCCGAGTTCGGGATGGGATCGGGTTCAGGCTCCTCGCTCAAGCCACCAGGCCGGCGAAAGACAATTGAAGCAAGCGGTCCTGCGTGTGCGGCCGACGAACCGTTCGGTTCGCGGCTGTTGCGACGAACTTCGTTCGCGCAGTCGACAAATCTTGCGATTTGCGACGTGAGCATTGGCAATGAGAGCGATCAAGCCGATCAAGCGATTAGTACCGGTTAGCTGCGCGCCTCGCGGCGCTTCCACACCCGGCCTATCAACGTGGTGGTCTACCACGGCTTTCAAGGGAGAACTCATCTTGAGGTGGGTTTCCCGCTTAGATGCCTTCAGCGGTTATCCCGACCGTACATAGCTACCCTGCACTGCGGCTGGCGCCACAACAGGTCCACCAGAGGTACGTCCATCCCGGTCCTCTCGTACTAAGGACAGATCCTCTCAATTCTCCTACGCCCACACCAGATAGGGACCAAACTGTCTCACGACGTTTTGAACCCAACTCACGTACCACTTTAATCGGCGAACAGCCGAACCCTTGGGACCTTCTCCAGCCCCAGGATGTGATGAGTCGACATCGAGGTGCCAAACGATTCCGTCGATATGGACTCTTGGGAATCATCAGCCTGTTATCCCCGGCGTACCTTTTATTCGTTGAGCGATGGCCGTTCCACAACGGACCACCGGATCACTATGGCCGACTTTCGTCTCTGCTCGACGTGTCAGTCTCGCAGTCAGGCGGGCTTATGCCATTGCACTCGACGACCGATTTCCGACCGGTCTGAGCCCACCTTCGCACGCCTCCGTTACTCTTTGGGAGGCGACCGCCCCAGTCAAACTACCCACCATACACTGTCCCGGAACCGGATGACGGTCCGCGGTTAGACATCCATGTTCATAAGGGTGGTATTTCAAGGGTGGCTCCACGAGAGCTGGCGCCCTCGCTTCAAAGCCTACCACCTATCCTACACATGCAAACACGAATGCCAGTGTAAAGTTATAGTAAAGGTGCACGGGGTCTTTCCGTCTAAGTGCAGGTACCCCGCATCTTCACGGGGAATTCAATTTCACTGAGTTGATGCTGGAGACAGCGGGGAGATCGTTACGCCATTCGTGCAGGTCGGAACTTACCCGACAAGGAATTTCGCTACCTTAGGACCGTTATAGTTACGGCCGCCGTTTACCGGGGCTTCGATTCAAAGCTTGCACCTCTCCTCTTAACCTTCCGGCACCGGGCAGGCGTCAGACCCTATACGTCGCCTTGCGGCTTAGCAGAGCCCTGTGTTTTTGTTAAACAGTCGCCACCCCCTAGTTTGTGCCCCTCGCCAATGGTTGCCCACCAACGAGGCCTCCTTATCCCGAAGTTACGGAGGTAAATTGCCGAGTTCCTTCAGCATCATTCTCTCAAGCGCCTTGGTATACTCTACCAGTCCACCTGTGTCGGTTTCGGGTACGGTCTCACGTGGAGGCTGTTTCCTGGAACCCCGAGGCCGCCTGATCAATCCGATAAGACCGGACGACGGTTGGGATTCGTCACCTTCCACTGGTTGCGGAATATTCACCGCATTCCCATCGACTACGCTTTTCAGCCTCGCCTTAGGGGCCGACTAACCCTGCGCAGATTAGCTTTACGCAGGAACCCTTGGACTTTCGGCGACAGTGTCTCTCACACTGTTTGTCGTTACTCATGCCAGCATTCGCACTTCCAATACCTCCAGCAGCCCTCACGGGTCCGCCTTCACAGGCCTATGGAACGCTCCGCTACCGCGTGCTTGCGCACACCCACAGCTTCGGCTCGTGGCTTGAGCCCCGGTACATTGTCGGCGCAAAGACCCTTGTTTAGACCAGTGAGCTGTTACGCTTTCTTTAAAGGATGGCTGCTTCTAAGCCAACCTCCTGGTTGTTATGGGATCCTCACATCCTTTCCCACTTAGCCACGAATTGGGGGCCTTAGCTGGTGGTCAGGGTTTTTTCCCTCTCGACGACGGACGTTAGCACCCGCCGTCTGTCTGCCGCACATTGCTTCCAGGTATTCGGAGTTTGGTTAGGTTTGGTAGACCGGTAAGATCCCCTAGCCCATCCAGTGCTCTACCCCCTGGAGCATTCATGCGACGCTCTACCTAAATAGATTTCGCGGAGAACCAGCTATTTCCGAGTTTGATTGGCCTTTCACCCCTAGCCACAAGTCATCCGAGGCTTTTTCAACAGACACCGGTTCGGTCCTCCAGTGGGTGTTACCCCACCTTCAACCTGCTCATGGCTAGATCACATCGGTTTCGGGTCTAATAAGACGGACTGAACGCCCTGTTCAGACTCGCTTTCGCTGCGCCTACACCTATCGGCTTAAGCTCGCCCGTCTCACTAAGTCGCTGGCCCATTATACAAAAGGTACGGTGTCACCCAGGCTCTCGCGAACCTCGGGCTCCACCTGTTTGTAGGCATCCGGTTTCAGGATCTCTTTCACTCCCCTCGTCGGGGATCTTTTCACCTTTCCCTC